>CAZULC010000031.1:0-7457 GCA_964621165.1 uncultured Ruminococcus sp. | reverse complement strand
CCATGTTGTCCGGGTGGAGAGTACGTCCCGTACCGCCGCCGGAAGCAACGGAAAAGTACTTCTTGCCGTTTTCAACACACCACTTCTTGTATGTTCCTGCAACAGGATGTTGGAATCTTGTGGGGTTGGTGGAGTTGCCGGTGATGGATACACCGACGTTTTCCAGCTTCATAATAGCAACGCCTTCGGGAACATTGTCAGCGCCGTAGCACTTTACGTCAGCTCTCGGACCGTCGGAGTAGGGAGTTTCGGAAACAACCTTTACTTCTTCGGTGTAGGGGTCGAATTCAGTCTTTACATATGTAAATCCGTTGATTCTGGAAATGATATAAGCCGCGTCCTTGCCGAGACCGTTGAGGATAACGCGGAGGGGTTTAACTCTGACCTTGTTCGCGTTGAGGGCAATCTTGATAGCGCCTTCAGCGGCGGCAAAGGATTCGTGACCTGCGAGGAAGCAGAAGCAGTCGGTTTCTTCGGAGAGAAGCATAGAGCCAAGGTTTCCGTGTCCAAGACCTACTTTGCGGTTTTCAGCAACGGAGCCGGGAATGCAGAAGGACTGGAGTCCGATACCGATAGCGGCAGCGGCGTCAGAAGCCTTTGTGCAGCCCTTTTTGATAGCGATAGCAGCGCCGATGGTGTAAGCCCAAACGGCGTTTTCAAAGCAGATAGGCTGTGTTTCGCGAACGATTTTGTCGCAGTCAATGCCTTTTGCAAGTGTGATATCCTTGCATTCTTCAATGGAGGAAATACCGTATTCGGCAAGAACACCCATGATCTTGTCAACGCGTCTTTCGTAGCCTTCAAATAATGCCATTTTTTCTTCCTCCTTCAATTACTGCTTGCGCGGGTCAATATACTTAACCGCGCTGTCGAATCTGCCGTATGTACCTGTAGACTTCTTGTAGGCTTCGTTGGGTTCCATACCTTTTTTGATGAAATCGGTCATCTTTCCAAGGGATACGAATTCATAGCCGATAACCTCGTCGTTTTCGTCGAGAGCCATTCTTGTAACGTAGCCTTCAGCCATTTCAAGGTAACGCACGCCCTTAGCCTTTGTGCCATACATTGTGCCGACCTGGGAGCGTGTGCCTTTACCGAGGTCCTCAAGTCCTGCGCCTACGTTAAGACCGCCCTCGGAGAAAGCGGACTGTGAACGTCCGTAAACGATCTGGAGGAAAAGCTCACGCATTGCGGTGTTGATAGCGTCGCATACAAGGTCGGTATTGAGAGCCTCAAGGATTGTCTTTCCGGGAAGAATCTCGGCAGCCATAGCGGCGGAGTGAGTCATACCGGAGCAGCCAATCGTTTCAACGAGAGCTTCCTCGATAACGCCGTCCTTGATGTTGAGTGAGAGCTTGCACGCGCCCTGCTGAGGAGCACACCAGCCCACACCGTGTGTGAAACCGGAAATATCCTTTACTTCGTAGGCCTGAACCCACTTGCCCTCTTCCGGAATCGGAGCAGGACCGTGCTTAGGACCTTTTGCAACAACACACATCTCTTCTACTTCGCGTGTGTATTCAATGCTCATGTTAATAGTCTCCTTTGCAAATAATATGGATTTTGCTCAACCTATATTATATAACAAAACCGCTGTAAAATCAACATCCTTCAGCGAAATTTTCCTCGGAATAAAAAAATTAACAAAAGAAAAAGTCAAAGTGAGCCTCTGACTTTCCTCTTTCTGTATTTACTTTACCCGAAAGCCACTGCAGTGGGACCGTCCGGCTCTTCGATAATCTCGGTCATGTTGTGATATGAAACTATCTCGGAAATCACAATAATTACGACAGCCGCAATAATAATCACTCGGATCAGCTTTTTCCTGTATTTCACTAAAAACCCTTCCTTCAAAATGATATTTCAGTTAACATTATATAGTCAAGCTGCGGATAAATCAATGCATATTCTGTAAAGTTTACTCCGCCATGACAATGTATTCGTACACACCCTGACCGCCGGAAGTAAAGTAAATCTCAGTGTCCGGATGCCTTTCCCGAATCATCTCTTCCAAGACGCTGTTTTTGCTCTCGTCCGCGTCCTTGCCCGTGAATATGGTGAGCATGAATCTGTCGCCCTCGTCGAGAAGACTGCCGCATAATAACGCCGCCGCCGAAATTGCGTCCTTCTCAGCCCCCACCAGCCGCTTGTCGATAAAGCAGATGCAGTCATCCTTTTTGACCTCCACTCCGTCCATTACAACGTCCCGTGTAGCCGTGGAAACAAAGCCGGTCACAACATTGCCCATAGGCGATTCAATTCCGGCGAGAACCTCCTCAGCACTTTCGAGAGTGAAGTCCGCACAGGACAGTCCCGCGTATCCCATTCCGATGTCCCGGCTTCTTATAACATGAACCTCAGCACCGGAGTAATTCGCCGCCGCCTGATTTGCGGTAAGGATTATATTTTTGTTGTTGGGGAACACAAAAATGTGCTCGGCATTGATCTTCGCGAAAGCCTCGAGAAATTCCGCCGTGGAAGGGTTGTTGGTCTGACCGCCGTGAATAATAACGTCCGTGCCAAGCTCGGAAAACAACTGCTCAAGCCCCTCTCCGCTGACGACAGCCGCCACGCCGTACCTCTTCCGCCCACCCAAGGCAGCCTCATTTTTGTCGGAATCCGTACCGGCACTGACTGCGGCCTGATTTTCGCCGTAATCCGCGATTTCGCTGTGCTGGAGGGTCATGTTCTCGATTTTTACGTTGAGAAATTCGCCATACCTGCGGCAAAATTCAAGCACCTTCTCAGGAGCCATGGTGTGGACGTGAATTTTTACAATGCTGCCGTTCAAAACCGCCACAACCGAATCCCCCACGTCGTTGAGAAAGTCCTGTATAACACCAATATCGAAGGACGCAATGTCGACTTTCTTTTTTTGCAACTGTAGAAGCAGTTCCGTGCAGTAGCCGTACACCATCTCGCTGTCCTCATTGAACGCCGAGTAGTCCGCCACTATAGAACCGCCGCTTGTTATGCTTTTGACTTTGTTTTCGGCAGAATAATCAGGAATAACCGTCGATAAATCCCCGCCGAAGGACATAACCATGCCCTCAGTGATATAGTATAACCCCGCGCCGCCGCTGTCAACCACACCAGCCTGTTTGAGCACATCCAGCATCTCCGGAGTCCGCTTCAATGACTCACCCATTTCTGAGAGTAAATCGCCGAACAGGGAAGCGAGGGTGCTGTTCTCGTCAATACGACTGACGGCGTACTCCACTGACTCCCGTGCCACCGTAAGTATGGTTCCCTCAGTAGGGGTGAGAACCGCCCGGTAAGCCTGCTTCACTCCAAGAGCAAGAGCCGCACCCACGGTTATTACGTCAGCTTTGTCGCAGTTTTTCAGCCCCGCCGCGATTCCGTCGAAAAGCTGGGATAAAATCACACCGGAGTTGCCGCGCGCGCCGATCAGCATTCCGTGAGCCACATTGGAAGCCGCCTCTCCAAGGGACAATTCCGCCTCAGTGGAGATAATGCTGTCAAGACCGCCTTCGATGGTCATGCGCATGTTGTCTCCTGTGTCGCCGTCGGGTACTGGGAACACGTTAAGGTCGTTTACCTCGCCTGCGTGATGCCTCAGATTTGCGGCTCCTCCAAGTACAGCTTTCCTGAAGGAACTTCCATCGAGCAAATCCGGACCGCTGTTTTTATTTTCTAAAACTTCTTTAGTGTTAATCATTTCTTCCATCAACTGTACGTCCGCTTCCATAATTATCTTCCGGTACCCACAAAAAACGCCGCCAATGTTCCCGGACCCGTATGTGCGCCTGTCAGAGAACCATGGTCGTAAATTTCAACATTCTTAGCGCCGTATTTTTCGAACAGAAGCTTTTTCAGATATTCCGCGTCAGCCAGACAGTAAGCCTGTGAGATAAACACCGGACCGTTCTCAGGATCAACAGCCGTCGCGCCGAACTTCTCCGCAACTCCATTGATGGCGGTTTTTCTTCCGCGAACTTTGGAAACGACAGTCAGCTCACCCGCGTCGTCAAGGTGCATGACCGGCTTGATTCCAAGCATACCGCCCACAAACACCGTGGCACTGCTGACTCTTCCGCCCCGCTTGAGGTAAACAAGGTCGTCCACCGTGAACCAGTGTGATATATTAGGACGCATATCCCGGGCATATTGAGCGGCTTCCTCGATGTCCGCGCCTTCCTTCTGCTTCAATGTGGTGAGGTAAACAAGCATCGCGAATCCGCCTGACGCACAGTTTGAGTCAAGCGTGATAATCTTCCTCTCCGGATATTTATCCTGCAGTGAGTCCGCTGCCACCTTGCCGAAGCTGTAGGTACTGCTTAAGGTTGACGTAAAGCCAATGTAGAGAATATTCCTTCCGTTTTTCAGCTCCTCTTCAAATGCCTCCATGAATACGCCGCTTGAGATAGCTGAGGTTTTCGCCACAAGTCCGGCACGCATTTTGGCATAAAATTCACCGGCGCGCAGTGTGTCGGGAGTATAGATTTTCTCCGAATCATTGAACACAAAAGTAAAGTTGCAGTACTTCGCGCCCCATCCTTTGATAACTTCACCCGGTATATCGCATCCCGAGTCCGTATAAATTACATATTCGCTCATAATCCCGCCCTCTTTTCTGATTTTGTTTTATAAGATTATTATATCAGATATCTTGCTCATTAGCAACATTTTTTGAAGAAAATCTTTAAAAAGATATAAAAAATATTATATATTTCCATGTTTGAAGAAAAAATATTTGATGCGGTAAAAAACGGGAATTATTCCTCTTCATGTCAGCTCAAAAGTGGAAAAATTCATAAAAGTGTAGTATAATAAATAAAACCTCCGTAAATTTCTCATGGCAGGAATGATTCAGTTATGGATTAAGTCCGGAACGCGGTAAAAAAGATCTTCACCCCGCCGAACGCAGCGGTAATAACGTTGATTCCGATTTCAGCAGTCATGCTTATTATGGCTTTTTCAGAAAAATATAATCAAACTCCTCTCGCATACGCCGCGTACCTGATTTCCGCCTACACACTGACAGTCGCTGTGATAAAAATCGTGCAAGCAGCAAAATCCATAAATAAAGAGAGCTTCTCCAGTATACCGATTATAAGCAAAAGCAGATTGATACAGCGGTACATGAGTGACAACAGCTTACGTCGGGAGTTTTCCATCTATCAGGGACTTGCCGTGAACGCGCTGTACGTTGTATTCCGCACAATCACGTCTGTACTATATGAATCAGTATGGTTCGGAGCAATGGCAGGATACTATTTTTTTCCTGACCCTGATCAGACTGTCCCTGAGCCGAAGCATACATAAATCAAAGCAAATCCAGCGTCCGACGGAAAAAATATCGTTCGAGTACAAAGCTTATCTTAGGTGCGCTCTGCTCATGCTTCTGCTGAACACAGCGGTAGCCGGAATGCTTGCGCTGATGGTCCGCGATAACCGATACTACACATACCCCGGCTACGTAATATACCTGCAGGCACTCTATACCTTCTACTCGGCAATAATGGCGGTGGTCAATATCTCGAAATACCGAAAAATAGGCAGTCCAATCCTGTCCGCGTCCAAAGCCGTGAGTTTAATCGGAGCCGCAATGTCCGTCATGGCTCTGCAAAGCGCAATGCTCGTCCAGTTCGGAGGGGATGCCAGCACATTCCGCCAGATGATGAACACCATAACCGGCTCAGCCTTGACACTGTTGTCGATAATCATAACATTATACATGATAATTCATGCAGTACGTAAATTAAAGCAATAATAACCAAAACAGGAGAGACCATGTTTACAGTCACCAACTCAGACATCCGGACAATACTCACCGACTTTAACGTCAATTCAAAGTTGAAATCCTACGCCGAACTTCAGCGTTATGACTACGAAAAGGGGAACCCTGACTCAAAGGAAGTACGGCTCATCGTCAAAGCGGAGTTTGAATCAACTCCACCGGTTGTGGTAAGGCTGAAAAACGAAGCCGACGTAACCCTTGAAATTATCGAAAGCCAGAGCCGTTTTGCCGAAGCACTGATGAACAACGGAATCGCAACCCCGCGGCAGTATAAATCAAATGGAAACTTCGCCCGCTGGTACACAATAAACGGATACGACGTAAGCGTCACGGTAGAACAGTTTGTCGAGGGAGAAATAAAGATCGTCACAGAAGAAATCGCCGAAAAAACAGGCAGACTGCTGGCTGAAACGCACAATATCGCAGAAAAACACAGCCTCCACGTTAAAAATGAAGTCCTCTTCGACCCGTTTGGCAGAAATGACCTTTTCGGCTGCGACGATTTTCTTGAATCAGAATCCGCCATTCCGGAAGAAGAAAAACCACTTTACTGTAAAATCAAGGACAAATATAACGAATACATGACAATTCTCTCCCCGCTGAAATTCGAACCGAGACACGCCGTGCAGGGAGATATAAGCGACTGCAACATGTACCTGACCGCCGAAGGAAAAGTTGGAATTTACGACTTCAACCGCTGCGGGGACAACAACCTCTTCTGCGACGCCGTAATGCAGGCTGACTTTGAAGCAAGGCTCATGGACTACGAGAATGAGTCCGGTGGGAAAAACCAAAGCGTTCGACCTAAAATCCTCGCTGCGTTCTACAAAGGCTACCGCTCGACCCGCGACTTCACCCCGGATGAGCTTACATATATCCCATATCTCCGTGCGATAATCGACGCTTTCTGGCTTACCAACATCAGATGGGACGACAACAGCCTTGTCAATGCCGTCAAAAACGGAGATAAAGAAAAAATCAGAGAACACCTCGAGCGGATTTGGGATAAGCTGACAAAGCTTTATGAAGTTCCCGTTTAACGCCGCTCAGCATTTGACGAAAGAGGAATTGATGCAATACAAAATAGCCATATGTGACGACGAACCGCCGCATATTGAAAAAATCTGAAGCGTTCTTTTAGACGAAGAAACCGATGGCTATATAAACCCCGCTGTACTTCTTGAAGCCATAACCGCAGAAAAACGGTACGACGTGCTTTTTCTCGATATAATGATGCCGGGGATAGACGGAATATCCCTTGCCCGCGAAATACGTGAGCTGGATGATGATGTGCTTATCGTCTTCATCACAAGCAAAATAGAATTTATGCAGACCGGATATGAAGTCAAGGCATTCAGGTATATGCTGAAGGACCAGATAGACGCGGGTCTGCCGATTATCTGGAAGGATATCGAGAGGGAACTGCTCGACCGGTCGGACAAATATTTCACCTACGAATTTGAGCGCAGAACATACCGCTTTCCATGTCGGGATATTCTGTATTTTGAAAGCAATCTTCGCCGTGTTATTCTGCATACGAAAAACGAAACTGCCGCTTTATACGGAAAACATGACGACATCGCCGCGAAATACCCCTCATTCGTCCGGATTCACAAGAGCTTTCTCGCCAAACGCCGCCACATGCGGTCACTGAGGTGACCTCTGCTGACCAGGGCGAAACTGTCTGCGCCTTTTC
>CAZULC010000030.1:0-9278 GCA_964621165.1 uncultured Ruminococcus sp. | reverse complement strand
ACCTATAACATGGGCGTTGGCATGAGCATTATCGTCTCCCCCGAGGACGTGGAGAAGTCCCTTGAGATTCTGAAATCCAACGGCGAGGACGCTTATGTTATCGGTACTGTTGTAAAGTCCGACGAAGGCGTAATCCTCGAATAACGGTGGCGTGATGGAAAAAGTAAAAATTGCGGTATTTGTCTCCGGCGGCGGAACAAACTTGGAAGCTCTGCTTAAGGCTTCAGAAGCCGGAAAAATCCCCCACGGCGAGTTTACGCTGGTGCTGTCATCCTCCCGGGAAGCCTACGCCCTCGAGAGAGCGAAGAACCACGGCATTCCCTCGGTGGTCGTGTCAAAGAAAGAGTGCGCGGCGGACGGCGTTGATTTCGAGGAAAAAATGCTCTCTGAGCTTGAAAAGTACGGCATTGACATGATAGTTCTCGCGGGATATTTGACCATTCTCTCCCAGAATGTGATTGACAGGTACGAGAACCGGATTATCAACATCCACCCGTCCCTGATTCCATCATTCTGCGGAAAGGGCTACTACGGACTCAAGGTCCACGAGGCGGCTCTGTCCTACGGGGTCAAGGTGACGGGAGCCACGGTCCACTATGTCAACAGCATCCCCGACGGCGGAAAAATTATCGCCCAGCGTGCGGTCTACATCGAGGACGGCGACACTCCCGAGGTATTACAGCGTCGGGTCATGGAAAACGCGGAGTGGATCATTCTCCCCGAAGCCTGCGAAAAAGCGGCAAAAATCATTGCTGAAGAAAAGTCTAACTGATAGATATCTGGAGGTAAATATGAACGTTTACAAGGTCAAATCAATAAAGGATGTTCTTGCGGGCAACCCCTACGTCGGACGCGGAATCATGATTGGCAAGACTTCTGACGGCAAAAGGGCGGCGTTTGCCTACTTCATCATGGGTCGGAGCGAAAACAGCCGTAACCGTGTGTTTATTCCCGAAGGCAGGGACATGAAAACCCATCCGTTTGACGCCTCAAAGGTAGAGGATCCATCGCTTATAATTTACTACCCCATCCGCGACCTCGGCAAAATCGTCATTGTAACAAACGGCGACCAGACCGACACAATACGGGACTATATCTTAAACGGAAGCACCTTTGAAGCCGCTCTTGACACAAGAAAATTCGAGCCTGACGGACCAAACTGGACCCCGCGAATCTCCGGCGCGCTGTATTTAGGTGAGGGCGACTTCAAATACAAGATGAGCATACTCAAGTCCCTTGACGAGGAAGGCTCGGACTGCGTTCGCGAAACCTTCTCATATCCATCAAAGGCGGGGCTGGGTCACTTCATCCACACATACGTAACCGATGGAAGCCCGATTCCTACATTTGTCGGCGAGCCTGAGCGGATTGAGGTTCCGGACTCTCTTGACGAGTTCACGGATTCCATCTGGCAGAACCTCGACGAGAGCAACAAAATTTCCCTCTACACCCGATTTGTTGATTTGGAAACAGGGGAAATTGAGGACAGGCTCATCAACAAGCACGTGAAATAATTACCTGAAACGAAAGGATATATAATAATGAAAGAATTTGAATTAAAATACGGCTGCAACCCCAATCAGAAGCCCGCTAAGATTTACATGAAGGACGGGTCCGACCTTCCAATCGAGATTCTAAACGGCAGACCGGGCTACATCAACTTTCTCGACGCGTTCAACTCATGGCAGCTTGTGAAGGAACTTAAAGAAGCCACCGGAATCGTCTGTGCCGCGTCATTCAAGCATGTTTCACCAACCTCTGCCGCTCTCGGCTTCAAGCTGGACGAGGACATGAAGAAAATGTGCTTTGTTGACGACATCGACGGACTTGACGACTCCCCCCTTGCCTGCGCTTATGCAAGAGCAAGAGGCACGGACCGCATGTCATCTTTCGGAGACTGGATTGCGCTGTCCGACGTGTGCGACGTTACCACCGCGAAAATCATCAAGCGCGAGGTTTCCGACGGAATTATCGCTCCCGGATACGAGCCTGAGGCACTGGAAATTCTGAAAACCAAGAAAAAAGGCAATTACAACATCGTAAAAATCGCCGCCGATTATGTTCCTGCCGTTCAGGAGACAAAGGAAGTTTTCGGCGTAACCTTCGAGCAGGGCAGAAACAACTACAAGGTCAGCGCGGACGCGCTTACAAATCTTGTGACGGAAAACAGGGAAATTCCCGAAGAGTCAAAGCTCGATTTGATTGTGGCTCTGATTACGCTGAAATACACCCAGTCCAACAGCGTCTGCTATGCGGTTGACGGACAGGCTATCGGCGTTGGCGCGGGTCAGCAGTCGAGAATTCACTGCACACGTCTTGCCGGAAACAAGGCAGACATCTGGCACCTCCGCCGTCATCCTAAGGTTCTCGCCCTTTCCTTCCTTCCCACACTTGGCAGACCTGACCGCGACAATGTCATCGACGTTTACATTTCCGACGAGAACGAGGACGTTTTGGGTGAGGGTGTATGGCAGAATTACTTCACCACCCGTCCGGAAGAGCTGACAAAGGAAGAAAAGCGAGAGTATCTCTCGAAAATCACCGGCGTTGCCCTTGCCTCCGACGCGTTCTTCCCCTTCGGCGACAACATCGAAAGAGCGAGAAGAAGCGGCGTTTCTTATGTTGCTGAGCCCGGCGGAAGCATCCGTGACGAAAACGTCATCGAAGCCTGCAACAAGTACGGCATGGCAATGTGCTTCACTGGAATGAGACTGTTCCACCATTGATTTGTGTATTTTGTATAGTCTTGCCTGACATTTTATTGAATTTGATGTACTGTACATTAAGAGAAAGGTATCGTAGATAATATGAATATTATTGTAATTGGCTCCGGCGGTCGTGAGCACGCGATTATCAAAAAGCTGGCCCAGAGCCGGGAGATTGACAAGATTTACGCTCTCCCCGGAAACGCCGGCATGGTTGAAGCCGAATGTGTTGCGATTGGCGCGAAGGACATCGAGGGAATAAGTGAATTTGCGTCCACTCACGACATAGGCTTTGCGGTTGTGGCTCCCGACGACCCGCTGGTTTTAGGACTTGTGGACGTTCTCGAGGCGAAAGGGATCCCCTGCTTCGGTCCGTCGAAGGCTGCGGCTCAGATTGAAGGAAGCAAGGTTTTCTCGAAAAATCTGATGAAAAAATACGGCATCCCAACGGCATCTTACGAGGTTTTCGGCTCGGTTGACGCGGCGAGGGAATACGTGAAAACCGCTCCTGTTCCGCTGGTCATCAAGGCTGACGGTCTGGCTCTCGGCAAGGGGGCTTTGATCTGCATGACCCGTGAGGAAGCTGACGAGGCTCTTCACGAAATCATGGAGGACAAGGTTTTCGGCGAGAGCGGAAACAATGTGGTGATTGAAGAATATCTCGAAGGTCCCGAGGTATCCGTGCTGGCGTTCACTGACGGAAAAACCCTCGTTCCCATGGTGTCATCAATGGACCACAAGAGAGCCGGCGACAACGACACGGGACTGAACACCGGCGGAATGGGCACGATAGCACCCAACCCCTACTACACTCCCGAAGTTGCCGGGAGATGCACGAAGGAGATTTTCCTTCCCACCATTGACGCCATGAACAAGGAGGGCTGCACCTTCAAGGGATGCCTGTACTTCCAGTTCATGCTGACGAAGGACGGACCCAAGGTTATAGAGTACAACTGCCGCTTCGGCGACCCGGAGACCCAGGTTGTGCTTCCCCTTCTCGAGTCGGATTTGTTTACAATAATGAAAGCCGTACACGATGAAACCCTCGCCGACGTTGAGGTTAAGTGGAAGGACGCAAGCGCGTGCTGTGTGATTTTAGCGTCTGGCGGCTACCCCAAGAAGTACCCCACGGGATTTGAAATTACCCTTCCCGAAAATCCGAAGCACAACGCGGATATCTTCATCGCGGGGGCAAAGAGCAAGGAAGGCAAGCTGGTCACAGGAGGCGGTCGTGTGCTGGGAGTTACCGCCATTGCTCCAACTTTGAAGGAAGCCGTTGTAAACGCATATGATGCGGCAGGGGACGTAAAATTCGAAGGTGCGTACATGAGACACGACATAGGAAAACGCGCGCTTGCTGTTCTGGAATAAGCTTGAAGTTAATCTTTCACCGATAAGAAAGGTACGATTATAGAAATGGTATATAGAATATATGTAGAAAAAAGACCCGGACTCACAACCGAAGCCGACGCTCTGAAAAACGACATTTCATCCTTCCTCGGCATAAAATCCGTGACGGGTGTGCGAATTCTCAACCGCTACGATGCGGAAGGAATAACACCCGAGCTGTTCAGATATGCCGAAAAGACGGTTTTCTCCGAGCCGCAGGTTGACTTGACCTACTCCGAACTCGAAGTAAAGGACGGCGACACGGTTTTCGCGGTTGAGTACCACATCGGACAGTACGACCAGAGAGCGGACTCCGCTTCCCAGTGCATCCAGATTATCTCACAGGGCAACCGTCCCACAATCCGCACGGCTAAGGTGTACGTTCTCTCCGGCGACATCAGTGAAGAGGATCTAGCGAAAATCAAAAAATACGTAATCAACCCGGTTGAAGCAAAGGAAGCCTCACTTGAGACAAAAGAAACCCTCGCGTCGGTGTACAATGTTCCCGATGACGTTGCGGTGCTGGACGGCTTCTGCGACATGGGCGAGGATGATTTACAGCCATTTGTTGACAAGTACGGTCTGGCAATGGACGCGGACGATTTACGTTTCACCCGCGATTACTTCAAGTCGGAGAACCGCTGCCCTACCCTGACCGAAATCAGAATGATTGACACCTACTGGTCCGACCACTGCCGTCACACCACGTTTTTGACTACGATTGACAGCGTGAAGTTCGACGATCCCCTCCTCGATGCCGCTTACCAGAGATACATTGACGTGAGAAAATCCCTCGGCAGAACCAAGCCCATCAACCTTATGGACGTGGCTACAATTGCCGTGCGTGAACTCAAAGCCGAAGGTAAGCTCCCGAAGCTGGACGAATCCGAGGAAATCAACGCCTGCACGGTGAAAATCGACGTTGACGTTGACGGAAAAACCGAAAAATGGCTGCTCCTGTTCAAGAACGAGACCCACAACCACCCCACGGAAATCGAACCCTTCGGCGGTGCGGCAACCTGTATCGGCGGTGCAATCCGTGACCCGCTGTCGGGACGTTCCTACGTTTACGGTGCCATGCGCGTGACCGGTGCGGGAAACCCGGTGAAGCCCATTGAGGAAACTCTCGAGGGCAAGCTCCCTCAGAAGAAGTTAGTCACCACTGCCGCCGCGGGTTATTCCTCCTACGGCAACCAGATCGGACTCGCGACGGGTCAGGTCAGCGAGATTTACCACCCGGGCTATGTGGCGAAGAGAATGGAAATCGGCGCGGTTATTGCTGCGGCTCCCGAGAAAAATGTGCGGCGCGAAAGCCCGATTCCCGGCGACCTTGTAATACTCCTCGGCGGAAGAACCGGACGTGACGGATGCGGCGGCGCTACAGGCTCGTCAAAATCCCACAACCTCCACTCCCTTGAAACATGCGGAGCAGAAGTTCAGAAGGGCAACGCTCCCGAGGAGAGAAAATTACAGCGGCTGTTCCGCAATCCCGAGGCGTCACTGCTCATCAAGAGGTGCAACGACTTCGGCGCGGGCGGCGTTTCCGTGGCTATCGGCGAGCTGGCAGATGGACTTAAGATTAATCTTGATAAAGTTCCGAAGAAATACGACGGTCTTGACGGCACGGAGCTTGCAATCAGCGAATCCCAGGAGAGAATGGCGGTGGTCATAGCCAAGGAGGACGCGGAGAAGTTCATTTCCCTCGCCCACAGCGAAAACCTTGAAGCGACAATCGTAGCTGAGGTCACAGCTGAACCCAGACTCACCATGTCGTGGCGCGGAAAGACAATTGTAGACCTGTCGAGAGAATTTCTCAACTCGAACGGCGCGGAAAAGCACATCAATGTCGCTCCCACCCACACGGAAAAATTCGACAAGGCAACTCCCGCTGATTTTGCCGGCGGATATAATGCCCTCGTCCGGGACCTCAACGTCTGCTCACATCGGGGTCTGTCCGAGCGGTTTGACTCCACAATCGGCGCGGGTACCGTAATTATGCCCTTCGGCGGAAAATTTCAGGAGACTCCCTCTCAGGCGATGGTGCAGAAAATCTCAATCGAGAACCACGACACCTCCACCGTTTCCCTCATGGCGTGGGGCTACAACCCATTTATCGCCGAAAAAAGCCCCTATCACTCGGCATATTTAGCGGTAGTTGAGTCCGTATCGAAGCTCATTGCAACCGGCGCGAAGTTCGAGGATGTTTACCTGACCTTCCAAGAGTTCTTTGAGAAACCTAAGACCTCTCCCGAAAGATGGGGCAAGCCGCTGTCGGCTCTTCTCGGTGCGCTGTCGGCTCAGCTGGACCTTGGAATCGGTGCAATCGGCGGCAAGGACTCCATGAGCGGCTCCTTTGAATCCCTAGACGTCCCCCCGACGCTGGTTTCCTTCGCTGTGACGACAGACGACATCAAGAACATCATCTCCCCCGAATTCAAGAAAGCCGGAGACAAAGTTGCCATCATCACCCCCGAATACGACGAAAACGGACTCCCGAAGGCTGAATCGCTTTTGAAGATTTACTCTACAGTTCACGATTTGGTCAAGTCCGGCAAGGTCAGCGCGGCTTACACTCCCACGTACGGCGGAATTGCCGAGGCTGTGTTCAAGATGGGAATCGGCAACGGTCTTGGATTCAGGTACGCGGACGACGTAACCCTCGGTGAAATTTTCTCATACGCTTACGGTTCGTTCATCCTTGAGACAAGCGAAAATGTGGGCAGGATTCTCGGTGAGGTAACGGATGACGGCGTTATCAGCTGCAATGGCGAAAAGCTGTCCCTCAGCGAGCTGAAATCGGCTTACGACGGCGTACTCGAGGGAGTTTATCCGAAGAACGCAAAGTCACAGAACAACGACGAGAAGGTTGAGACTATTTCCTCTCCCGCTTACACAAGAGTAAAGACAAGTGAAAAGTTCGCACGTCCGCGGGTTCTGATACCAGTATTCCCTGGCACAAACTGCGAATACGACACCTCAAAGGCTCTCGCAAAAGCCGGATTTGAGCCGGAAATTATCGTGGTGCGGAACATCACACCCGAGGATGTGGCTGACAGCGTGGATTATTTTGCCAAGGCTGTCCGTGGTGCGCAGGCAATCTTCATTCCCGGCGGATTCTCAGGCGGCGACGAACCTGATGGAAGCGGCAAGTTTATCACGGCATTTTTCAGAAACGGCGCGGTCAAGGAAGAGACGAACAAGCTCCTGAAGGTCCGCGAGGGTCTGATGTGCGGCGTGTGCAACGGCTTCCAGGCGATAGTGAAGTTAGGTCTGGTTCCCTACGGCGAGATCATCGACACGGACGAGAACTGCCCGACCCTGACCTTCAACAAGATCGGACGTCACCAGTCGAGAATCGTTCGCACGAGAATCGCTTCCAACAAGTCACCATGGCTGGCTAACACCAACGTTGGCGAGGTTTACAACGTGGCGATTTCCCACGGCGAGGGTCAGTTTGTGGCCAACGACAAGGTTCTCACTTCACTTGTAGAGAATGGACAGATTGCTACGCAGTACGTGGACCTCGACGGAAACGCAACCATGAACATAGACTTCAACCCCAACGGTTCTGCTCTCGCAATCGAAGGAGTCACATCCCCCGACGGTAGGGTTCTCGGCAAAATGGGACACACTGAGCGGTACAACGAAGGACTGTACGTCAACGTCCCCGGCGAGTACGACATGAAGCTGTTTGAATCTGCGACGGAGTACTTCAGATAAAAAACGCTTTTGCGGATTCATAATTCAATAAAAAAACTGAGCTGATACGTTTTTGTACTGGCTCAGTTGTTTTTTTATTTCTTTTTCCGTGAAAGTCTTTGTCCGGTGAATGCCACAAGTGCGGCGGCTGAGGCAATTATTGCCGCGTCGTAAGTCTGGACAGCTTTGTTTTCAGAGTAGGCTGTCATACTTCCCGGTATCGGTGCTGTTGTGACGATTTCAGTCTCGGCTTTGTCCACGGTCACGTCATCAGCGCATGTTTTAAGAGGCAGAATCAGGCAAGCCCAAACTCCCGTGATGATAAAAATCATGCTTTTAATGCGACGCTTCAATGTCTTTTTCATAAGTCTGCTCCCTTCGTCCTCTAACTTTCTCTGTAACCTTATCATACCACACTTGAATTAATTTTGCAATAGTTTTTCAGAAATTTCTTAAAATTTAATTCAATTTTAATTTTCTTATTCTACATTAATATTTTACATTTTACCTGATTTGACAGGGAGAAACAAAAAAGCCGTGCATCGGCTTGAAGCCAACACACGACTTGTAAGTACTATTAATATTAGTGAACGATGTATCTTTCTGTATCCTTGTCGAAGAGGTGAACTCTGGACATATCGAAAGCAACGTTGATGATGTCGCCGGCTCTTGCTGTCGAACGAGCGGAAACGCGGGCTGTCATGGATGTTTCTTCTGCTACGAGGTAGAGGTAGATTTCAGCGCCCATAAGCTCTGTAACTTCAACGTCTGTTTCAATAACGGAATCAGACATCGCTCTGATGGAAGGAGCGTCTTCATGGATACATTCGGGACGGATACCTGCAACGATTTCCTTGCCAACGTAATCCTTCAGCGCAGGGTTGGATGCCTTTTCCGGAGGAAGCTTGAGTGAGTTTGTACCGAATGTGATGTACATATCCTCGCCCTTCTTCTCGAGTACGCAGTTGATGAAGTTCATCTGAGGTGTGCCGATGAATCCTGCAACGAAAAGGTTTACAGGGTAATCGTAGAGGTTCTGAGGAGAATCAACCTGCTGAATGAGACCGTCCTTCATAACTACGATACGTGTAGCCATGGTCATAGCCTCTGTCTGGTCGTGGGTTACGTATACGAATGTTGTTCCGACTCTCTGATGAATCTTGGTAAGCTCTGTTCTCATCGTCGCACGGAGCTTAGCGTCAAGGTTGGAAAGAGGCTCGTCGAGAAGGAATACCTTCGGGTTACGCACGATAGCACGTCCGAGAGCAACACGCTGCTTCTGACCGCCGGAGAGAGCCTTCGGTTTTCTGTCAAGGAGGTGGGTAATGTCAAGGATGCGGGCAGCTTCTTCAACGCGGCGCTTGATTTCTTCCTTTGGAGTTTTACGGAGCTTCAGACCGAATGCCATGTTGTCGAATACGGACATGTGAGGATAAAGAGCGTAGTTCTGGAACACCATCGCTATATCTCTGTCCTTGGGGGCAA
>CAZULC010000029.1:0-10577 GCA_964621165.1 uncultured Ruminococcus sp. | reverse complement strand
CGGACAGGTCGATTCCCTTGTGATAATCCTGCTGTCCGTTAAGTGTTCGCCAGCCATAGGGAGAGGTCAGCGTTACCTTGCCGGACTGATAGGGTAAAATAAACTCAGTCATGTTTTTACTCCTGTTATAATAAATTTGCCCGTTTGTGACGGTCAGTCACAAGTATGGGATGTTTCATCATCTAAACTTTTAGTATCTATCATATATTATGACCATTTTGTATTCGACGCCGTCGGGAATATAAGAAGCGAAGACTGGGGAGCCCATGTCTATTATCAGTTTGCTTGCGGAAGAATCAATATTTACTACAAAATTAAAAGAATAATCACCCTCTTCAAAAGCTAATTTTCCATTCCATGATGCTTGAGTATTTATTGAAACATTCTCATTGTAGAGCTCATCGTTAATTGTTGTCGCTATAATAATAGCACCTTTCTGATCCTCTGTAACAATGTCATTTGCCCGAAATATAATCTTTCTAAATGTGCTCAAAGCCAATATCGTTGAATCGACATTATCAAACTCGAGATATCGTGTGCCCTTCGCTGTTGTTTCATATATTTGATAACTATATGCGCCTGAAACGCCGTATACTGTCACCTCACTCAATCCGTCATACGTGCTGTCAGGTGTTATAATCTGTTGCGCTGACGATGGTGACACTGTTTTCGCTTGCAGTTTTGGCTTTGCTTTGCCGGGAAATGCGCTAATTATTGCCATATTCTCACCTTATTTCGTTATCAAAATAGTTATCGGTATTGCAACGGCGGGTTGGTCACCGATTCCTGCGATTGTTATTGCTCCGTTAGATTGCGACTGTTTGAAAAGCCCAGCGTTTGCTGCCGCTTCCCGTTGAGTTTTTGTTGCGTCGTCAGCCAGACTCACTATACCGTTTGTGCTCCCCGTGATTCCGGAAACCGTGACTTCTTGGAAAAAGTCGCAGACGGACGAGGACGGTGTGGTTGATGTGGTCGCAGTATTCCATGTTGCTGTCAGCGTTGCCGAAATAGTTTCCGAATAGGTTCCGCCCCGGGTCACGCCATCGTTCATGATCCCGCAGAGAGTGCCGTCCGTCCGCTGGTCAGTGATATTAGACTGACTGAGAGACACAAGCCCGGCAGGAATGTACACGTCATACAAGCCCAGTTCGTAGGTTGTGACGCTTTTGGTGAGAGCAGGAGCGGACGGAGACGAAGCGGGAGAACCTTGTTTTACATACAATGTGGTAGCGTTGTCCACGGCCGAAAAGCCCAGTACAATACGATCAATGCGATTCAGCGTGCTGTCGGGTGCTTCGAAAGTCAGGGTCACGGCATTTTTTACCGCTACAGCTTTACCCTTGAAGTCATCGTTTTTAATCCAAGCCATACCGGGCGATATACTCACAGTTCGCGCCGCCGTAATGGTCAGGTCGAGATTGTCCGTGTTGGCATACACCCCGCTGGTTCGAGTACTATTGTAAATTTCTGCGTCCTCGGCGGTGTAGTCGATGTTATTAAGAGGATATGTTACTATTGCCATTAAAGCCTCCTTGTTATGGGATTGCCGAGTGTTAATTCAGTCCGCTCGACGTTGTTCTCGTAAACTTTTTTGTATTCAGCAATTCTTACGGTCATAGCTATGCCATATTCCGAAAGTACACAAGTGATTGTATCGCCGAGGAAAAACGTCTTGCCAAAATCGGCGGAACTGATTTCAAAGGAAATTTCTACGTTTCGGTTGTTTTCTTCCAATGTTTCAAGCCCACGTGCGACTAATAATTCTTGATATTCTTCCGCTGTCTGTCCTTCTTCCTGCTGTAAATCTCGAGCATCAACGTACATCTCGCGCCTTGCAAGCCCAGTCAGAGTATCGTCTCCCGCTGTCACGAACACACGGTCATCTCCCTCGCCGCCACCGCCCACATATGCCACTGTTTTATAGGTGGTTTCCGATATCAGCCGAGTCAAATTTGAGAGATTGCCATAGTTTTCCGCGAATTTTATTCCAGTTCTTTCGACACCGGCGTAAACATCATACATCAGCTTGTGCGCTGTCTTGTCGTGAATCAGTCGGAATCCATAACCCGCAGAATCACACCAAACTTTACTTAAATCAAATATTGTCGGGTAGGTACGTTGTGAGTTTATCTGTGCTGGCAGTCCTCTCTCCGGCGCGAGAGTGAGAAAATCATACGGGCGTGATGTTATCACCGCGTTTCTCAGCGCCGTCTCGATATTGCCGGTGGTGCGGATTGTACCCACGTACACTCGAGAAGCCAAAAGGCATTTAGCTTCACACCCGTACGCCCACAGTTCACCATCCTTATCTTCGGTGGACTGAATCAGCATGAGCGTGTCCGAAAATGGGACTCCCACGAAGTTGCCGACGGTCAGAAGAGGAATGCTGTGCGCGGTTTTTGGAGTCACGAGCTGGAAATCTCCCGCGCCGGAGTAGCTCTCATCCCAGATAAGTGAGGTGAAGTTAGAAAGAAATCCAATTCGTAACAGAGTGGGATTATAAATACTACACTCCATTTGTCAGTACCCCCGCAAAGGTTTCGTTGAATGTTATCGTGATTTTTGCATCAGCCGTGCCGCTTTCCGCCGTGAACAAAAGTATATTGTCACCGGGGTTGAGGGAAAACAGATCGGATGTGTCGTCGATTAAATCAAACGCATCGGCTCCGTTCGCCTTTATGTACAGCTGACCGCTATCACGATATAGTTCCAACTTTGTTTCTGCCGGAAGCGTTCCCGTGAAACGGAGGAATTTCAGTGTTTTAACGTTGGTTACGACAAAATTCACGAGGTCAGCCCCGCCAGAGATGATTGTCAAGGTAAAGTATGCCGCGCTGTCACCGTTGTTTACTGCATTAAATTGTGTTTCGGGTGAATATGTGGCGAATCTATGCGGCGTTGCATAGTTCACCGGGAAGCGGAATCCGCCGGACAGCCCACCCAGTTCGTAGTAGTTTTCATTTAACTTCTGCCAGTAGGGATAAGGTGCGAAAAGAGAAAGAATAAAGTCCGAATGTTTCTCCTGCGTGACGGTGGGACTGTCCTTGACATACACGTCCATGTAATATTTATCTTCCCATACGAGCCGTCCCTTTGTCAAAGGCAGAAATGCACGGAGAAGAGCCAGCTTCGCGGATGTGTTCCTATTAGGGATTTTGCCGTAAAGCGTGAGAACCTGTCCGCCCAGTGTGGTGTTTTGAACCGTCTCGCCGACCTGCTCATAGCCCTGCGCCGTGCTGATGTTCACCGATCGTCCTGTCGCGCCGTCAACCGTTTTAACGAGATAGCCGTAGTCGTAGGTGAGAATGATTTCGTTCCCGTTTTCGGGAATGTATCTGAGATTATACACCGGACAACACCGCCTTTTTAAATTGATACTGGGCTTCCGTGAAAACCTCTGACGGAGTCATTTTTTGGGCGTAGATATTCTGCGTGACGTTCACCGTACCGCCGCCCGAAGCTAATCCGCCGTAGCCGTCGTTGTAGTTCAAGCCGATGCCTGGGAGAGAAGTTCGTGCGGAGGAAGTTGAAAAGTCAAAATTCATGTCGCTATCGATATCATCCTTGATTCCCGCGAAGGTTTTCATCCATCCCTCACCCACGCCGAGAGCCATATTTTGGCCGATATCACCGAAAACCCGGGACGGAGAGTTAATGCCGAGAAGGTTTTTTACTCCGCCTACAAGCCCGTCCCACGCATTGGAAAACCATCCCGTCAGGCTGCTCCACGCTTTTTTCAAGCCGTTGAGCAATCCATCCACTATGTTTTTGCCAATCTCACCCCAATCGGTATCACCGAAAGCGTAGAGAATCTCGCTGATTAAGTCGAGAACCGCCGTCACGAGTGTTCCTACGGACTTTATAAGCCCGTTTGCGATAGCTCCGACAAGCTCCACCGACATTTCCATCAGCTTGCCGATGTTTCCCGGGTCGAGCATGTATTCCACGAATCCAAGGATTATTTCTTCTGCCGCGAGAATCAGCTGAGGTATTGCGTCGCCCAAACCGTTTACAAGCATTATAATCAGCTCGAGAGCGGTTTCATTGAAAGTTTGTATAGACGAAGGAGCGAGAAGCATTTCCGCAAGTGTGATTATAGTTTCAATTGCGGTTTCGCTGAGCTGCGGGAGCGCGTCAATGATTCCGTTTGCCAGAGATGTAAGCAGTTTTCCGGCGGTTTCAACCACCTTTGGAAGCTCGCCGAGGATTGAATCGAGCAGGAATACAACTGTGTTTACCGCAGTTTCCGAAATTTTATCTTTGTTTTCGGATATTCCATCAATAAGGGACGATATTATCTTGCTTCCGGATTCAACGATTTTTGGGAGGACCGTTTCAGCCGCTTCCACAATCAAATCGAGAGCCGAAGGGATGATATTATCTATTAGAACGGGCATTTGGTCAAGAGCCGTTTCAAACGCTGTGATGAAGTTGTTCCCGGCAGTCTGCGCCGTTTCGACGAAGTCCTCGACAAGAGTCTTCACATCAGCGTTCCCATTGGCAAGCCCTGTTATAAGGTTTTCTCCTGCGGCTTTCATCGAGGCTATACTACCGGAAATAGTTTCTGCTGCTTCATCTGCTGTAGTTCCGGCTATGCCCATGTTTTCCTGCACTACATGGATAGCTTCAACGATTTTATCGAAAGATACACTGTTGATTGTGTTCGCATCGACTTCAATCGCATCGCCTAAAACTCCACTGTCATTTACCAGACGAGCCATTTCAGCCGCCGTACCGCCGTAACCGAGCTTCAAGTTGTCCAGCATGGTATAGTTCTGCTTCGCGAATCCTTGATAAGCATTCTGAATCAGCTCTACATCTGTGCCCATCTTGTTGGCGTTGTCGGACATGTCCACCACTGCCTGGTTTGCAACTTCTGCGGCGGCCGCCGTGTCCCCTTCAAGTCCCTGTAAAAGGCTTGCAGAAAAGCCAGTGACGGTCTCCATGTAAGTGTTTGCAGACATTCCTGCGGTTTCATAGGCGTTGTCGGCGTAATCCTTTATAATATCTGCACTTGCGCCGAAGAGGGTTTCCACACCGCCTACAAGCTGTTCGAAGTCCGCATAACTGTCCGTAGCTTTAACCGCGAGTCCGCCGATAGCCGCAGAAGCCGCACCGATTGCCTCCATGCCTACTTTTGCGACGTTCGTGAAGGTTTTACCGACATTTCCGGCGATTGATTGCAGTTTGTCCGACGCTTGGTCGTCAATGCCAATTTTTACAAATAAATCAAGTAAGTTAATCTTACATCACCACCAATCCCGCACGTTTTATCACATCGGCGACAATTTCTTCACCGCTTCGAGTATCTTTCTGCGTTTTTTTGATTTGATTTAACAGATCGATATAACGTACATTTGCACCAATCAAAGTTTTTAGCGAGTCGGTAACGTAAATACGGTATGTCTCGGCACGCCGGAATTCGTCATAACGCGCCTTTGCATACCGTACAAACATTTTACCGTTGATTATGTTTACGTTGCACTCTCCGAGACAGAGCCAGAGGAATTCGCAGCCCCCGCCTGACCCTGTTATTTGAAAAGGTTTATCAGGTCGCTATCCTGCATAAGTTCCGCGAGCATTTCCGGGAATGAGCTGATGGTAATTTTGTCTGCAAATTCCTCGGGTGTAGACTGATTCAACGCCGCGAGAATTTTTACAAACACTTCCGGGTGATTTCTCAGAATATACGCCACAAATTTCAGTTTTTTGCCAGACTTTGCAAGCTCAACGACTTCTTTGTCCTCTGTCAACTCCTCCATCGGCTCGATTATGTCCGCAATTGCGACAATTGCCGCTTTGCCTTTTAATTCGGATAACTTCATGCTGCCTCCTTTATATAAATCTCAAGAGGTACTGTGTCCTGTGCAGTCAGTGAATAATGCGATGTAAATGTAAAGTCAAACGTTCCTTTGCCGCTGTCATTGGACTTAATTGCAAATCCGCCCGTCGACAAAGTATTCATCATATGTATTGCGATAAATCCGCCGGTGGATTCCGAATTGTCCTCAGAATAGTCGCCTATCCACCACAGGTCAGAGAAATCAGAGTCATTTAAATCCATTCGTGGTGTTATTTTGCTGTTAGTGTCCGTTGATACATCAGCCGCGCCAATCAAACGTTTTATTACATTCTTATCCACTGTTACAAACGTGCCGGAAAGTGTTATTTCATAATCTTCAATTACTTTCAATTCTTTCGTATTTCGGGGACAGTTGTCTATGTCATCACCAAAGTCCGAAAAGGTAGGAGTCGACGAAAAACTCACGCCACCACTTGTCGCTCCGATTATCGCGCTGTCTTCTATGGCCCCAGTCGCGGGAGCAAACGTAGAAGCCAAAACTCCAGCGTTAAGCTGTAATTTTTTGAATGTATCTTCTGGGATTTTCGTATATTTCAAATTTTACCTCCATTTTAATCAGCAACGAGATATTCCGCCGTAATATTGATGTATTTTCTTCGCATCATGTCATCTGCTTCGTCGCCCACGGATTGACTGAACGGGCTTCCCCGTCGGAGCCAAACCGCGCCGCCGTCACAGGGAAGCACAATCCCGCCGCGAGTGATTTTCTTTGATATTTCCTCGGCTTTTGCGTTCGCCGCAACCCACGAAGTGGAGCGATACCACACCGAGGCAAGCATGGACAAATCCGCGCCCAGACTGTCCGAAGCGAAAGTATAAGTGATGTAGGGATAGTCCGGTGCGTCACTGCCGGAAGGAACTGCGTTCTCCTCATATGCCGGTATACCGAAAGATGACCAAAACTGGTGTATCACCGCCGCTTTTGTCATGATGTCAGACTCCATTCTTCCGCGGTGACTTGCAAAACTTGCATTGTAGCGGATTTCGGCGTCTGCCTGTCGTCTCCATCGCTTGTTACGCGAAAAATCTTGCTGTCCGACAGCCGCTTGAATACATCGTGATATTCAATAACTGTACCTTTCAAGACGGTGACGGTGTATAGCGACGTGACCCCGGACTGTCCTGCGATTCTCGCCTGCATGGACGAATCAAAGGTCACAGCCGCCAGAAATTCAGCGGATTCAGTGTACTGTGTTATGATTCCACCCTCGCCGTCGTCTACCCGCTGTTTGTCGATAAATACGCAAGGGGTCATTGCGTCGCTCAACAGACTCATAGCTTCCTCCATTGGTTCAGACGAGAGCGGAAAACACTTTGCCAGCCGGGAGTGCTTGCTCCCGTGCCGGACTTTGTATAGCTGTAACCACCGAAGGATTCAGACAGATATGGACTGTTCACACTGTCGGCATATTTCTGCTCCCACTCGTCAATTTCTTTTGCCATGTGTACGAATCCAGACGGAACAGACATAGCCCACACCGCGCCGGAGAAAGTCTCGTCCACAAGTTCACTGGTCGGGTATTGCCACACGCCATCGTTGTAAGTCGAGCCGATAATGCGGAAATACTGTCCCATTTCCATGAAGGGAAGATCGATACAGCCACCGATTATCTCAAACTCGCCGACGTGCCGGTCATCATCACGGCGAGTAAACCAGTTGCGACAGTGGGCACACAGTTCCGTCAGATTCATACGTTACCTCCGATTATGCGCCTGCACTAATGGTGTAGACTGCGATAGCGTCAAGATATTCGGCAAACAGGGTCATACCCATGATGGCATAAGACTCGGACACTGCCGTCTTGTATGCGCCCTCGACATGGAAGCCGATAAGGTTTGTCTCTCCGTCTGTGGTGTACTGTAATCCTGCACGAGCAAAGTCGCTTGTGGATGGGTCAACGTAATACAGCACGATATTTTCAACGGGTGTTGCGATTACCTTGCCGCGGGCGATTTCGCTGTCAGAAAGCAGGAAAACAATACTGTAGCCAAGGAAATTCTCCACGTACTGAAAGCCAAATTCGTTCTGGACTGTGATTTCCTTGTCCCCGAGGTAGTCATAAAGGTCGAGAACATTTACGAAGCCGACGACGTTGGTCGCTGTGCGATGTATATTCTTGAATTTGTTCAGCACCGCGCCCTTTGCCATTGCAAGTGCTCTCTGCCATGTGGTTTCAGTCGCAACAAGAGAGCCGGTGTTCAAATATTTATAGAATTTGTCGGTGACCTTTGTCTGAAGCTCAAAAAGGAAAGCATCGTCGGTCATTGCCACGGCCACATCATAGCCGTATTCGTTGATTGCTTCGAGAGTAACAGCCTTTGCATACTTCTCGATGGTGATTGTTTCGTAGTCCTTCTCGGTAACCGTAGCCTTGCTATAAGGAATTTCCTCACCCTCCGCCACTGTACCGGACTGCAACGTTACCTTTGCAGTTTTGCTTTTCAGCTTGGTTCCAGGTGCTTTCTTGATGGGACGCATGATACCAAGAATGTCTCTCAGATGTTCCCAGTTCAGGGCGAACCGGGTAACAAAGTCTATTTCTCTCGCTGCCGAGGTAATATCAGCAGTTTTTGTAAGGTTAGCTTGAGCCGCCATATTTACTCCTTGTTAAATAAATTTAAATTTTCGGCAATAGCATTCTGTCTTGCAACGGGATCTTTAATTTTGAAAATCTCTGCCTTTGACATCGCTTTGCCGCCTGTGTTATCTGGGGGTGTGAAAGTATCGAGGCCTTCTATTCTCTCACTGATGATAAAGTCTGCCCAATCCTTCTTTATGGTGGATTTTACGCTGTCAGCGTCGGTCAGCTTGCCGTCCTTGTCGATTTCCAGCCCGTCTATAGTGGACTTGTCCGCTCGGATGATAGTGTTAATTCGCTTGCTGTCCACGCCGGAATCCGTGAGGAGCTGACGATATGCTGCTTCTTTTGCCGCGTAGGTTTCTTTGGATTCAACCTCGTCCTTGTACTGCTCGAAAGCCGCATGTTCGTCATCATACTTTTTCTTCCACTGTCCGCCGGTTCTTTCATTTTCCAGCTCGTCCTGCGCGTCATCGCGTTCTTTCTTCAACGCCGTGACGGTTTCAGAGTGAGCCGTAATAATTTTTTCGATTGATTCCTTTTCTATGCCGAGTTCTTCCAACATTTTTCTTGTGAGTGCCATTTATATACCCTTCCTTTGGTATAGCTCTGTCCGTGAAAGTGACATTTACCTTAGCCGCAGTTGCGGACATTGAACCTTTTCTTCAATTTTATATTACCATGCTAGGGCGACTTTTGCAAATCAATCCTTTGCGAATGCCGTTTCGACGATTTGCTTGTATTGCGCAACATATTCGCCCTCAGTAGCCGCTTTTTGAAGCATATGTGCCGGGTGCTTGTTTCTCGACGATCCCATTTCAACGGACGGAGCGTATTCAACGTTTGTGCCGATTATAACGTAATCCTCATCCTCGTTGACCTCTCCCGTAATTGAACGCCTAAGATTTCCCGTTACAACCGGGGTCAGAGCGGCGGCGTTCTTTATAGCTTGGGATTTTATTGCGTTAAGAGCTTGCTTTTTACGATTTTTAAAGCTCGCTATTACCGCCTCAGTCTGGTCTTCAAGGACAATTTCGCCTTTGAGAAGCTGCTTATAAATCTGGTCTGCCATTCTCGCCTACTCTTTCAGATTGAACTTTTTTAAAAATCCCGTGTCGGGGTCAATTACTCCAATCAAACGTTCTACAAGACGGCATCTACAGTTATACACCATTTCAGGCGCGGCGGTTGTATCACCGGGGTACATGATTTCATAGCCGTCCACCTTGAAAGGCTCGTCCACTTTTGCAGTCTGACCATTCAGTTTTTGATGTTCTGGACGGGTTCTGCTGCCGGAGGTTGCCATCCATTCCTTTTCTGCCACAATGCCCATTTTCTCACTGCGCTTCATTGCTTCAACATGTCCCCGGCTTCGAGCGGCGGCGGTCATAGTGCGAGCATTGCGGATTGCGGAATTGCGATTCATGTCGGTAACGTTTTGCAGTCGCTTGGCGATTTTGTCCACGCTCTCTCCCTGAATCACACCCTGCAGAATCTCGCTTTGAAGTTTTTTCTTATTCCACAGTCTATCCTTCGGAATATCCAGCTTTTTATAGGGAAGTAAGTCCTGTTCCACCGTCGCCAGAAGCCGTACCGTGTCCCGATCGACTAATTCAAACGATATACCCAACCGAAACGCACGGTTTGCCGTGTTCACAAGAGCCGTGCCAGTGGCGTTGTAATTAATGACGTACAGTTCCGGCAGCTCCCCATTAATGTAGGCGAGAGCGGTTTTGTTGACGTTGGTCAGCTCGGTGAGCACACGTCGCTCCATTTGCTGGTATTCCTTGCCCTGCAGGAGCTTGCGTTTCTTCCATTCTTTGAACTGCGCTTCGGTGATTTTTCCCGCGTCAACCTTGACTTTCATTGCCGCTTCTTCCTTTGCGGTTTGTTCGAAGAATTTTACACTTTTTTTGCGGATTTCCTCATTAGCGCGTCCGTAAATTTCGCGGAGGTTTGTCTCCATATCCGCGAGGGCTTGTTCGATCTCTCTGTCCGCGCCAGGTGTGGTGATGATGGGACTTATTTTCATGACGGCTCTGTCGGCAGATCCAGCATGCGGTGATACATTTGCGTTGCTACGTCATTCCCGCCGAGTGCGCTGTAAGCCGCGTATTCCATTCTCAGTGCTTCTT
>CAZULC010000028.1:0-15294 GCA_964621165.1 uncultured Ruminococcus sp. | reverse complement strand
CTTCGCGGTGTTGGTATATTTATCCTATTTTAACTATAGTGTAACATAAATTCCCGCGTCAGTCAATCGTGATGCATGAATTTTCTGTGAACGCTTAAGATCCCGCCTACCCAATAAACCTATATCGCACCTTTCTCCTATACTCCCGTCCCCCTTATCATCATACACCACAAATTTCCCCGCACCGCCGCGGTACACGCGAATCTCAAGTTCCCCTTTCTCCTCGTCCACATACTGCGCCACCTTCGACACTGGCACAATTGCACCCGCGTGGACGAACAGCGAAATCCGCTCTATCGTGCATTCGACCCGCACAAACCGCCCGCCTTCATAAAACCGATTCGTGTAAAAATCATACCAGCCGCCGTCGGGGAGGTACACATCCATATATCTGTCGGGATATTCTATTTTTGTGGATTCCATGCCGTAATACGTGGGGTGCGTGACCGGGTACACCAGAAACTCATGCCCGTACATGTACCCGCCGCTGATTTTGTGCGCCGTTCTGTCTTTCGGGAATGCCAGCGCCAACGGGGTTATGGGCATCCTTCCCTCGAACGTGACCGCCGCATTGACTGAATAAAAATACGGCGCAAGCATATACCGCAGCTTTATCGCGTTTTCGATTGCGTCCCGGAACATGGTGCCCCTCTCGCCGAACTGCCAAACCTCACGGGGTGTGTCCGTGCCGTGGGAGCGCATCAGCGGGGTGAATCCGGCAAACTGCAGCCATCTTGTGTACAGCTCACGGTAGCCGAGGTCGTTTACGCCTTCGTTATAGTCCCCATCCCGGAACCATTCACGGCCGCCGCGCACGAAAAAGCCGCCGATGTCCGTGTTCCAGTAGGCTTCCCCGCAGGCGATGTAGTTCTGCGCAATGCGAACCTGCTTCCGTAGTGTCTCCCATGTGGTGCTCACGTCCCCTGACCAAACCACGGTGCCGTACCTATGCTGTCCCAGGTAGCTCGAGCGGGTCAGGTTAATCACGCGCTTGTCCGAGTTCCGCCGCTGTCCCTCGTAGATTCCGCGGGAGTGAGCGAGAGAATATGCGTTGATTTTGCCGTCGTCTATGTATTTTTTGAATTCATCCGTGGATTTTTTCATTCGCTCGGGCAGGGGCGGACGTGTTTCTCCGTGCCATACCGCGTCAAAAGGCTCGGAGGAATCGCACCACCAGCCGTCGATGCCATAGCGGAACAGCTGATTGTACGCCTGCTTCCAGTAAAACGCCCGGGCTTCACTGTCAAACGCGTCGTAAACCGAGTTGTCCCGCAGCAGCTTTCCGGCGTTTTGGAACTCCAGCCTGTCCGCTGAATCCCCGCTCATGTTGGGCCAGATGGATATAATGAGGTGAAAATTCATCCGGTGCAACTCGTCCGTCATTGCACAGGGGTCGGGGTAGCTGGACTCGTCGAATTTTTTGTAACCCCAGAGCCAGCCCGGCCAGTACATCCAGTCCTGCACTATTCCGTCGATTGGAATTTGCAGCTCCCGATATTTCCGCGCGACGTCAAGCAGATTTTCCGCCGAGACATACCGCTCCTTTGACTGGATGTAGCCCACCGCCCACTTCGGCAGCATTGGCGTGACCCCGGTGAGGAAGCGGTAACTGTGGCAGACGTCGTCGAAATCATCCCCGGCGATGAAATAATAGTCAATGGTGTCGAGAGAGTCGAAGTAGAATCTGCCTTAACGGCCGTCGGCTCCGTCAAATGTCATCATTGATGTACAGTCGAACAGACAGGCGTGCCCCTTTGACGAGACGAAATAGGGCAGTGCGATTCGCATGTTCTCCTGATACAGCGGAACAAACTGCCCCTTCAGGCTGGCGTAACCCTCCTCGTGACTGCCCAGACCAAACAGGGACTCGTCCTCGGAGAAGGCAAAAGTGAGTCTGCCGTGGTTTGATTTGCGGACGAACTCCTGCGCGGAGTCTTTGAGAGATGAGCGAACGCCGTCGACGGTCTGGCGGGTTTCGATATTTCCCCCAACGGTGCGGGTGATGTCGTATTCCTCGAGGGAGGGAGCAGAGACGCGGGTAAGAGAAGTGCCGTCGGACCTTTCGCAGTTGATTTGCAGGGTTCGTTTATCGATGGTTATCCGCATAAAGTCGGTGCAGAGCGTGAGTTTTCCCTTGGTTTCTTCCGCTTTGTAGGGGGCTTCGGCTTGCGGTGCGCCGGTGACAATCATGCTGTCGGGGAGGTCGGCGGGGGATTTGCCATATGTCACGCGGACGATTTTGTTGGCATATAGGGTGAGGGTTAATGCCTGTTCGTTTGAATTGACAGTATAGATATTTTTCATATGTCAGCCTTTTTGTTTTTAATCCAGCTCAGGTGCGTTTGTCCTGTGGCGGTTTTGAAAAGCTTGATGAAATAGCTTACGTTGGGGATTCCCACGGCCTCGGCGGTTTCCGTGACGTTTTTGCCGGATCGGAGCAGACCATACGCCGTCCTCAGTCTGACGGAGTTGATGTAATTTATAGGAGTAATCCCGGCGTAATCACGGAACAGGCGGTAGAGGTAGCTCTCGGACATGTTCATTTTTCTTGCAAGGGAGGCGACGTTCAGGCTTTCCTGATAGTTTCCGTTGATGTACTCCTTTATTTCAGCCACATAGCGGATTCCGTAGAGACTTCTCTCGTCCACGCACTCGAACCTGTCATGCCTGTAGCACGTCGCCATAAGCTCGAACAGAAGGGATGCAATCCGGCAGCTGTCATAACCGAAGCTCATGGTTTTCTCCTCGGCTGCGTCTATGATTTTCTTCACCACGCCGAGAATGTCAGCGTATGCCGGGGTGTCCTGAAGCACAGCCGGCGCGAACTGCTTTTTTTGACTGATGATGCTGTCAATCAGCTCGTTAACGGGATTTCTGCACTCGGTTTTCAGGAGCCTTAAGTCAAATACAATGTGCAGCATACACCCGCGCTCTTCCCGGCAGGTCCGGTGAATCTGCCTTGGATTGATGAAGAAAACGTCGCTCTTGTCCACGCGGTATTCTCTGTCGTTTATAAACAGCCTGCCGCACGCTTCCGCATAAAACAGCTCGGTTTCGTTGTGCCAGTGAGCCGGAACAAGGGGGTATGCCGTGAAGTCCGCAGGTATACGGTAGCAGAAAAAGGGAAAATCAGCGTTGGCACGCCTTTCCTCGGTTTCATATAAGGTGTCAGTGTACATTGCCTTCTCCCACTTTCTCGAAGCTTTACTGTTGCGTACGGTTTACTCCGCAAAGGACGATATTGCTCTCTGTATCATTTTTGACAGGGATTTTTCCCGCTTTGCAAACTCCGAGGTCAGGTCCCGCTCATTGTTTGTGAACATGGGAGTGAAAATTCCGTCGCGGATTTCGTTGCACCACAGGGTGTCCGCAAGGTCGTAGCGTCGGCTGGCGAAAATCAAGTCCAGCATATCCTGGGATTCGCTGTCACGTGAATCTCTCCGCTTCAGGGCAACCTCGTAGTATTCCGGCACAATATTATTATACCCGAAAGACGCCATACTTTCAAGCAGTGCGCCCGCGTTTTCCGGATTTCTGTTTGTAACCGGAACAATCGCCACCTTGCATCCGCCCTCGACTCGGCTGTAGTAGTCGCTCTGGGACGCGTCATATTTCGGGTAGGGGATAATTCCGAAGTCGCTCTCGATGTCGCGGAATTCTTCGAGGAAATAGAAGGTCTGTGAGGCAAACAACGCCCGGTCATCGCTGAACATTTTTGCCGTACCGCTGTAGAAGTTGTTGAATTCCGTGTTGGCGCACCAGACTCCGCCGTCCCACATCATGCTGAACATCCTCTCGAACACCGAATGGAACCGCTCGTTTCCCGTGACGTTGAAATATGGCAGATCGTCCGCGTCCTTGGCAATGCACTGCTCACCCGCCGCAATCCAGAAGTTCGGGAACACTTACAAAGCCGTAGGAATCCGCGTTGGTCATGCGGCCGTCTCCGTTGATTTCGTCGGTTGCAGTCTGCGCCATCTCGTACAGCTTGTCAAAGGTCCACTCACCGCTCCTCACCAGCTCATAGGGGTTGTCGAGTCCGTAGTTGTCTATCATGATTTTATTGAAGGTCAGAATGTGGGTCAGGTCGTAGTATGACAGGTCGTAGGCTCCGAATGCAAAGTAGGACACGTCCCCTATTGTAACGCACTTGTTCAGGCTGGCGTCCCAGTAGGGCTTTTCGAGATCGATGTATGGAACCTCATCGTAGGGAATGACCATTCCGCCGCCCACATAGCCTAAAATGTACATGTCGAGAACAAAGCATACGTCAAAGGTATCGTCGTCCGATGTCACGAGGTTGTTGACGTAGTTCGTGCTTAAGAAATCATCTGTATAAATTTCGCTGACTGACACGCCGAACCGGTCCTCCATCTCAAGCTTCATGGCGTTCTGAGCGTCGTTCAACCTCTCCCCGTTCAGCTCCCCTGATAAAATATTGTTGGTTGCCCAAGAAATGTTGGGCATGAGTATGTTGACATCCCGTTCAAACTTCATCTCGGGAACGTCGTCGAGGGTGTTGTCCTTTGTTTCAGTCGACTCGGTCCCGCCGCTGTCCTCCGGAGTCTGTGTTTCCGGATTGGCTTCCTTGTCGGAGCATGACGACAGCATCATAGCCATGAGCAGCAGCACGGCAGTTATTTTTTTCATTTTGATTTTTTCCTTCCTTATTATATATTCCCTAACCGCAAAGAACCACCGCCGAGGTTCCGGAAATAATTCTTTCGCTGTTTAGTTATTCCGCTTATTACTTTGTCAGGTACGCGCCGGTGATGTTCAGCTCTACATATGTCCCGCTGTATTCCACGGCCGCAAGACCGATCTGGTTGATGACGTCGCCTTCCACGTATGCTTCATGGGCTAGAAGGCTCTCGGTTGTTACGTAGAACACGCCCTGCTCGCCGTAGACGTTCATTGAAGAATAGTCAGCGGCGTTTGTTGTCATTCCTTCGGGGCCGAATTCCTGCCAGTCGTCACAGAGGATCTCGCTTTTGGTTCCGTCTTCATGAACGAACTTCCACATAAGCGCGATTGTGGAGTCCTCGTCGCATACGTCGCAGTCATAGGTGAAGGCGAGGTATTTGTATTCCGTCAGCAAATTCCCTGTCAGCTCGTTTGACATCTGCGTGCCGTCGTCACCTAAAACCCACTGTCCCGCGCTGTCAGCAAGCGAAAATTCCGCGTGAAGTATGTCGTCGGACAGGTCATAGGAGTCGTCAAAGTTGCACGGAACCTCTCCCTGCTTGGGAAGCTCGGCCTTCACGGGCTCAACCTCGGGTTCTGTTTCAGCCTCGGTCTCAGGCTCGGTTTCGGGTTCTGTTTCAGCCGGAGTTGTTGCGGCTTGTGTTTCGGGGGCGTTGGTCTCGGGGGTCTTGACTTCTTCTTCCTTTGAACACAACGCGAAAACCGAAGCCATAAGGACTGCCGCCAGAATCAATGTGAGTTTTTTCATAGTTCGTCTCCTTTATAAAATTTATTTATATTTTTTATTCATCCGAGCTGACCGTCGACCCATTCAAAGCGGTTCTGCCACCAGTCGATGAAGTAGTCCACGTTGCCCTCGTAGGTTTTGATTTCCGCAAGCTCGTCAGGTATGCGCCAGAGGCTGTGACCTATGACCTTGTTCCACTTTATAAAGTTGAGGTCGACGTCGTTTTTCATGGACTCTGCCTGCGCGGTTATGTAGTCGGGAATTTTTTCAATTATCGTGCGGACCTCTTTCCAATGGCAGCTGACAATCTCCCCGAACTCTTCAATTTCAATCAGCGAGGTCAGCCAGTAGTTTTCGTGACCCGTGCTCCAGCTCTTGTACGATGTGGAAAACTGGATGGAATTTCCAGCTGATGTGATTCCAGCCGTACATCCGGCAGAGTGTGTGAATTTACCGAAAACACTGTACGATTATATTATAATGTTATTTTTTTGTAAATTCTATAATTATCGTGTCCGGAAATAACACATTCCTGCATAGGTGGACGGCGGAATGGTAGAATTTTACTGTATTTCGGCAATGGCAGTTCTTCGGTTGAGCGGCCTGATTCACGGGAAGGGAATGCGGACGGATTTTTCACAATATTGCCCTTAACATCCGGAACGTCATCGCCACAGCTTGCATATTCTCCAGCAAATCCCGCTCGCCGCCCACATTCAGCATTGGAAACCCCGCCTTCGACACATGTACACGGTGGTACGCACTGCACCGGCAATACCTCTCCCACTCTTGCGCATGATGCACCACCATAATTCTCACCACTCATCCCGGAAAAACGAATTGTGACCCGGACCGAGGATTCCGTCAACCGACTGAAAATGAAGCACCGGCGAGGGTTCCTTTCCCAGTTGTCCGCGTTCAAGAGATCCGCACCCGAATCCGCACAGAGATACCCCACCGCGTATGATTCTCCCCCAGCCACGCCGCCGGAGTATGCGAGATAAATTTTGTCCCCAATCACAAGCGGGTACGGCCCCTCGTTGTTTATGGTTCCGCTGTTGTTTTCCCAGCCGAACAAAGGGCGGGACAGCAGGTGCGGCTCCGAGATAAGCTGCCACGGCTTGTTTTCGTCAATTTCGGCGATATGCAGCATGGATCCCGTGTCCTTCGGCGAGCCGATGCCGTATCTGTACGACCATATCACATACGACCTCTCCCCATCCTAAAGATAGGTCATGTCGAGGGTGATTCCGTCGTTTGTCAGAAACCTGCCGTCTGAGCGAACCACACGCACGGGGGCCTCCCAAGAATCGGGCTTCATTATGTCCCCGCCCGTCTTAAGCCGCATCATATGACACTGGGGTCCCCACGCCTTGCCGCTGACCGCAAATAGTATGTACAGCTCCCCGCCGATTAGGTGAAGCTCCGGCGCCCAGAAGGTCTGGCAAAGTCCTCGCTCCTCGTCGTAATCGAGAATAACGCTGCTCTCCGCGCCATCCTCAAACAGCCCTTTCACCGTATCAGCCCGGCGGACGAACAAGCCGACGCCGTTTGTGTTGTTATTTGTGGCGATGAAGTAGCATTTTCCTTCCCACGGGAAAATCACAGGGTCCGCCATGCCGACAGCCAGAGGAAAGCCCGTACCCACGGACTCCATTCTTCCCTCGATGGTGTAGGTGTTCTCTCCCGCCTGCTTTAAGATGTCCTGCTTCCAGAAAATCGGCTTCTCATCCACCGAGCCGTCCGAGTAAACCACGCGTTCCCTTATCCGCTCAAGCTCACTCAAGCCGCCTATTTTCACGTTCTGCGGCAGAATCACATTTTCAGCGTGAAGGGGAACCCATCTGTCACGTATGGGCTGCAATAGCTCGTCCGGCACCTCAACGACATCCGCGGCGTTTGCGTCATCCCGTAAGCTGCTGATTTCACCCTCGTCCATAGGGCGTAACTTTACAAAATCCTCCGTAACCCAGCCGAGCCGCACCCCAGGAATCACGTTTCCGTTTTTGTCCGCGCAGTCTGCCAGAATCATGTATTCCTCCCACGCCGGAACAATCACGGTATTCAAAGCACCTCTTCCGTCGATGGTGTTGTCCCCGCGAACCTCAGCCCGCGCGAACAGGACTCCTTAATTTTGGTTGATGGGTTCCATGCGGTTCAAGTCAACGCCGAGCGCAAAATGAACGCTGTCCGCAAGGGAGGTGGGGTATTCCTTATCAATAATCGGTCTTATATAAGCTTTTGTGTATGCCATATCTGTATTTCCTCAAAAACTGTTAAAATTTATCGTCTTCCGCCGTTTTACCGTTCACAATAGTCCGCATTGGCGCGTGCGGCATCGATCAGTCCTTTCAATTTTTTAACAATTATAGTATATTGTTTTTAGACTGGTTTGTCTTGAATTTTCATGAGATATTCTTGCACTATTTTGCTTTTTTGCGGTTTGCAGTATTGATGTATCTCCGGAAAACAAAAAAAACGCCTCCATGAAGCTGAATGACCTCATCGGCAGCAGGAAATTTTTGATTGATTTGTAGTGTTCAGTGTTTACGTCCGGTTTGCCCGGTGGGTGTGTTCAATCTTGGGGGGCAGTCAAACTGAGCCATTGCGTTATTACTTCGATGGGGCAGTTGACCGCCTGCACAATTTGGTCAATATTGATTCCCATATTATAAAGGTTCTTCGCCGTTTCTCTAGCCTGTGTATCTTTGCCTCTGTCGTCCGCCGCACGCAGTCTGGAGTTTTCGTCAAGCTTCACGCTCATCAGGTATTCGTATCTATCGCGAAGTTTCTGGTCCGCGTTAGCCTTGTGGTACAGACTTGCAAATTTTTCCATGCCCGCTGCTCTTATTACCAACATTTCCATCTCCTCCTCGCTTTTATAACCATGCGTCAGCATATACAGCCATTGGAGAAGTGCGTTCTCCTTCTCAGTATCTCCGCTGACATCCTCTATCGAATCATATTCCGCCGTGAATTTTGGAAGCTCCACGTTGTAAATCCGAATTTTATCCGAAGCCAATCTAACCGGCTCTTTTGTGTACATAAACTTGATTGGCTGAACGATGTCCGAGTTATCATCTCGCAGGACGAAGTCCATGAACGCGATCACCCTCGTTTTCGGCATATCTTGATATGTTTCGCCGGATTTCAGATCCTCAACCATCATTTTATCAACGTAGAACAGTTCTCGGTCTAAAAAGTAATCTTCAACCCACAACTGTACTTCTGTGTCAACAAGCTAACCATCCGCTGTTTTGGCTTTCACATCAAGTCTGCCGCTTTTTCCAAAAGGCTGTTCGGACAACTGTGGGTACTTACTGCGCATGTCAACGATTTCGGCGATCGGCTCATCTCCGGCGTTAGTCAGGACAGCGTTAATCAATTCCTTCATTGCGGGTGCGACGTCCATGTTCTGGAATATGCAGCTGAATACAATGTCAGCAAGTGGGTTCAGTCGATCTAATTTATTAGATTCCATCATGTGAGCCGCCTCCGTTTTTGTGGGGATACTTCTTCAAATGTAGTTTATCACAACGTCGCAGAAATAGCAATGAGGCGGGAAAAGAATTTCAGAAAATTCACAAATGAGGTATAGGGAATGAACCGTGCTTACTGCAATTTATGCAATGATTTCAGCCTGCATACTAAGCAAAATTGCATCATCGGAATCATGGACTGCTCCGGCCAATGAACTTGCGGTAATAATGCAAAATTCACTAAAATACACCAGCTCAATCCAGCAGTATTTTACAAAACCATCGACCGACTCAACAACCGCACGCTTGCGAAGGGGCAGCTTTTCCGAAAAAGCCACGGAAGTTTTATCTATCACCGCTTATGCAAAATTTCCCCTCATTTTTTATTTTTCCGTCGGACTCATGCTAAAATTTTCTAAGTTTTTTTCAAAAATCATTTACTCTGTTACGTTATTATGATATAATATATATGAAGATATTTTCCCTCATAAATTCCATTGATTTATCAATCCCTTCATGCCGGAAAGAATGAAATCGTGCCGCCGGCGGATTGCTGTAATTTCTGATTTTTTATAAAGGAGAACATTTATGAAACTGCGAATATTTATTGTTCTGCTGCTTTGTGCCGCCGTGTGCGTCGGATGTACGGAAAAAGCTGACGATCCGCAGCCTGAGACAGTGCCGGAGACGGTAGCGGAAACCGAAGCCGAGACGGAAACTGTACCTGAAACGGAACCCGAGACTGAGCCGGAAACCGAGGCGACTGCAGCTGATCCCGAGTCGAATCTGCTCTTTGAGGACAATTTCGACGGAACCGAGCTTGACAGCACCAAGTGGGAACGCTGTCCGGAGTGGAGCAGGCAGGGCGGAATTGATTTATGGGACAATGACCTTTCCTATCTTGACGGCGAAGGACACCTGATTCTGCGGGCGGAATGGAACAGCGACGAAAAAAAGCTTCATTCGGGGGCTGTACGGACGAACGGTAAGTTTGAGGAATCCTATGCATATTACGAAGCGTCAATTAAATTCCCTACCGCGCCCGGAACATGGGGAGCTTTCTGGATGATGGTTGGCGACGTGTCGAATGAGGACGGTTCCGCAGCTGACGGCGTAGAGATAGACATTATCGAAAGCATCGGCAACGCTTGGAATCAATGCAACCACGCCCTGCACTGGGACGGCTATGGCAATGCCCACAAAAACGTCGGCAAGGAAATGATCAACGCAGACCTCTACGACGGCGAGTTCCATACATACGGACTATGGCGCACGGAGGAGGCGTATATTTTCTACATTGACGGCGAAGAAAGCTGGCGTGTGACCGAGGATCAGTGCGCTCCCTGCCCCGAGGATGGTTACATGAAGCTGACTGTTGAGGGAGCGGAATGGAGCGGCGCAGGATCGACGGAATCCATCAATGCCCTTCCCGCCGACATGGTGGTGGATTATGTCCGCGTCTACCGGGAGAAGCCATAGGAGAGACATAATTTTACAATAAGCGGATCAGTATGATTCACTGTTACTTAAAAAATAAAGCCAGATATAGTCCGGTTTGATGGGTTAAATCCTATAAACCGAACTGTATCTGGCTTTTTTATTATATAATCGACATCGCGGGAAAAGCGAAATCATTTATACGAAGAATATTTGTCAAGTACAGCCTTGTAGTCGGGATTTTTCAGAAGCTCTGCCCGCCTGCCAGCTGCTGCGTTAACTCGATAGTCAAGATTGGCTTAAAAAATGTTTCCTCTTGTATTTTCGCCATAACGGTCGAAGGCGCGATCCAACGCTTCATTTTCCGCCCTCATCTCTTCCGTCTTTTTCTCCGCGTACAGATGTTTATTCATGACCGCAGTCACCTGTTCGTCCGTTCCGCCGCGATAGTAAAGGTCGTTTTCCATTCTTCCAAGGAAGGACCGTGCCAGCATGAGGAAGAACGCCTCGCCGGTTTTCTCGAATGCAGAAATCATCAAATCCCCATAGAGAACGGCGCGTTCGGTTTTTTCTTCAAGCGAAAGCGAAGGGTTAAAAAATACCGTCCTGCCAAGCTTATCCGCCGCGAAATCGGTAAGCTCATACATGTTCTTCCGCACATGAAAATAATATTCGCCCGTGTCTTTGGCAAACAGCTGCTCCGTCTTTTGTCCACCAGTCGCGAACCAGTCAGTGAATTTGGTTTTGTAAATCTCTAGCACCTCATCAGTCCTTCCTTCCGCGTGAAGAATCCTTGCCCGCATATTCCAAGCGCTGAGCCGCAGATTTTCATCGGTACAGCCCGCGAGAAGCTTTTCACAGATTCCAAGGAATTCCTCCTTGTGCGCCAAAAGAACGGCAGGGTCGTTGTCGGCTAAGTCTCCGGCAATGTTCCACATGTAACAGTGCATTATCAGGTAGTCATTCGGAAAATCGCGGTAAGCCTTGACGATAATCTCTCGCCCCTGCTCATCCCCCCAATGCTTTCTGCACAGAGCGACTGCCTCGTCGATTTGTGCCTGAATTTTCTCCTGATTGTAGCCCATAAGCTCGTCCAGCGTCACCCCGAAGAAATAGGCCAGCGGTTGTAAAACGTGATGTCAGGGTAGGTTTCGCCCCGCTCCCATTTGCTGACAGCAGCACAGGTAACGTTCATTGCCGCCGAAAGCTGCTCCTGCGTGATGGATTTCGCCGTACGAAGCCGTTTGATGTTTACGTTGATTGTCATTTCCATGATCATACCTCCGGTAAAAAAGTAAGCCGACGTCTGCTTCTGGGTATATTATAACGGAAAAATCGGATGAAGTAAAGGTATTGTTTGGAAAGGGCAGATTAACTTGGAGTTGAAAAATGGGAGCTGTGGTTGATATGTATGATTGGGGTTGTGTTTCTTATTTTGGAATTATGATACCGCGAATGATAGATTTTCGTCAATCCGTCGTGTTCAGCGAGATTTTCTGCATATTATTCCTCTTATTCCTCTTTCACTTACGTGAGACGCCGCTTTTGCGGTTTACAATCAGCGTGACTATAAACGCTTGTTGTCGTAATACAGGCTATTACTAACCTTCTTAGCGTTCACCTTAACTTCATGCTCATCATTATACTCTTTGGCAATCTCCGTAGGCTTGTCCGTCGTTGCACGCTCGAGGTAAAACGTCGTCATTTCATTCGGGACAAGCTTGTTAAACATAAAATCCAGAGACTTCTTGAAAAACCGTACCGCCCGGTCGTTTGGGTTCCAATGGTAAATGTCCGCCGCCGGATTATACTTCCACTGCCCGTTCACACGTACAAACATACTACGGATTAATTTTGTGGTTTTCAATATACTTGTCATATGCTTCCCTTTCTCATCTTGATTTGATTACGTCATTAACGCTAAACCGTGTATGGTGTTTTTATTGACAATGACGTTTACTTGTAAAATTCAATCGTTAAGTCAGCTATTTTACTCAATCAAAAACAAATGTAGCACCAGCATAAATCCATATGCCATTCGGTAAGCCAGAAGATACCACTTAATTACCCATTATATATAAGGAGGGGATTTTTTCCATAATTCATACATGAATTTTTCGCTGCCATTTTCACCCATCATGGATGATTGTGGCAAGCCTTATTCTTCCCAAATTAATACCCCAACTACCACCACAACCCCGTGGGACACAACTGGAAATCATTTCCACCACCATCTATAACCCTCCCTCGGCAAAATCACCACAAACACAAGATCCCCCGCAGCATTACACCACGGGGAACCATGTTATTATCTTGTCATCCGCCTATTTTGTCCACCAGCCAAGCTTGCCTCTGGTTCGATGCCATACGCCGTCGGCTCGTCAACCACACGTTCAATGTTTTTTTCCGTGTAACGGTAATATTCGCTTCCGCGGATACAGATTAACTTCCATCCAAGGCGTTCGAGAATAGTCTGACGCTCCATATCCTCCAGTATTTTCGCCTCACCGCTGTGGTAACGCTAGCCGTCACATTCAATCGCGACAGTTTTCTTGCCGCACACCGCAACCATGTCGATACGGTAAGTACCAACCTTCTACTGCCGTACAATATGGTGCCCGCGGTCGCTGAGTGCTTTGCAACGCTTGCTCCAAAGGGAGATTCCGCCTTTTCCTCGATTTCCACATGACGGATTTCCGCCGCCTTCGGGTTGAGAGAATAGTCAATCAGCGTCTTTCTTATGTTGCCCGGCTTCAGATCACTTGCGGAGTCCAGTGAATCCACGACCCACAGCTGATCTCTCGCACGGCTTGCGGTAACATTGTATAGCTTGCAGATGTCGTCCGTGCTTTGCAGTCTGACGGGACCGTCCCCTTCCCTGCTGTCAACCATGCTCAAAAATACAACGCCCCATTCGTCTCCCTGGAAGTTTGACGCGTTTCCGCAGAGGATTTTCCTTTTCACAAGCTCGTTGCGGTCGATGTTTTCCTCAATCAGCCTTTGAATCATCTTAACCTGCTAGTCGCCTAAAAGCAATATTACACCGATTGTTTTTCCGGCGTACTCCGGCTGTTCGATGCACGACTGAATCAGAGCCGCAATCGCCTTTGCTTCGTTGAGGTTTGTTTTTATAGCCGTCGCGTTTTCCGTCCCTGACACGGTAGTTGACCACAGCCGGCACCAGTAAACTGCCCGATTCACGCAGGGGCTTGATTTTATAGTCGTAGGACAGCATATTGCTGAACCCGATAATTTCAGGCACACAGCGGGAGTGTTCCCTCAGCATCAGCGGCTGGAATGTAGTTTTCGCTATATCGTAAATCGAGGCTTTCGCGTCGTACAGGTGGTAGTTGGGAATTATGTCCTTTATAAACATCTCCTGCAGGGCATTCGTTTTGTCAACCTCCACACCGACTGCCATTGGGCTGACCTGCTTGTCGTCACCTACGATAATCAGCTTTTTTCCCATGTAGAGAATTGCGAGGGACGATATATCCGACTGGCTCGCCTCGTCAATTATGATAATATCGAACCGTTTCACCTTCGGGTTCAGGCTTTCAAGCGCACGGTTGATGGGCATAATCCACCCCGGCGCAAAGTCGAAGTTTATTCTTAAATCAATGCTGTCGTTATCAAATGGACCAATCTGCCATTTTCAACATGCCCACAACGGTCCCACTAAACTTGACTTCCTTTATTCCCGCACTACGTCCCCCTTTTTCAGCGCAGGACCACGTCCGCCTCTTTCGCCAGCTCGGCTGAATGTGTCACCAAAACCACACACCTCACCATCACATGCGCGCACTCTTTCAGCACTGCCGCAATCTCCGCCGCTGTGTCCTCGTCAATGTTTCCCGTTGGTTCGTCCGCTAAAATCACGTCCGCATTTAACAAAAGCGCACGGGCTATCGCGACTCTCTGCTGCTGACCGCCTGACACTTTATACCAAGTTCTGCTTGCCTATGACGGAGTTTTTCTCGCAGCCAATGTTCGTTCATTTCTGCTCAAGCATCTGCTCGGTTGTTCCAGCGAACAGTTCTTCAAGCTTATCCTGAACATCTACCGCTGTCTGACGGTCTTTTATGAGCAGTCCCATTTTCACACATCATACCCACTCAATCGTCTCAATATGCTTTTCCGCTTTCGGCTTCAGAATAAACCTTGCGATTTTCTTACCGTTATCTTCCGTAACTGCTAAAACCCAGTCATCAAAGTATGAATATATCTTTTCATGGCGGTCATAAAGATTATATAGTGGCATATCGTTTTTGACCAGTTCCGCAATGATTTCACCAGGATCAATCCCATTTTCTTCCAGCATCGCGGCAAACGCCTCATCCTCCGCCGCATAATCGCCAAACATATACCGGATAATTTTACTTTGCATCTCCCGTAAATACTCGTACTCATTTTCCTTCCCGCCGATTGTCGCATGGTAAATGTTCATGAGCGGAATCTTTATACGAAAAGGAGCGGGCTCCACGTAATACCACCGCCGGTCTGTATCGTAGAAATATCCGTAGTCGATAAACGCAATTTTGCTGAAAATCATTCTTTCCGATGTGCCAAGATAATGCGGACGACCAGTCGGAAGTAATGAACCCGGCTGCCTTAACGCGCTCAGCTGCCCCAGCTAGAACAGGTACTCAACCATTTCCGGGTCGTCGTACAATGCGAGCAGCCTCAATCCGACAGTTCTGAAATATCCACCATTTCCGGACCATCCGTACTGAACATGCCGTCAGCAAGCCTTCTTGCGATTATGCTTGTGTTGCCCATTGTTATGCTTCCGTGAATTTTTCAAAATTTCTATTATACGATAACTATATAAAAGTAAAATGCCCGCCAAGCTGATTTCCTTCGTATGGATTTCAGTCAAGCGGGTTGTTCTTTCATTCAGCAAACAAAACCTTGCAGTCCTTTTCTTAAAATGCAATGCCGCAGCGG
>CAZULC010000027.1:8643-15378 GCA_964621165.1 uncultured Ruminococcus sp. | reverse complement strand
CGAACCTATGACCCTCTGCTTGTAAGGCAGATGCTCTCCCAGCTGAGCTATGCTTCCGTATACAAGGCGGGATAAGCGGCACCCGAACGCACCTTGAAGCGTCCCTGAGGCGTTCCATGAGTCGTCCCCATAAAGCGTCCCCTGAGGCATCCCCTGAGGCATCCCCTCACCCGACTTTGTAATTATACCACACCCCTCCCCGCTTGTCAAGAGGTATTTTCTATTTTTTTGCGTAAAATCCAATGATTTTTTTGTGTCAACTCACCCCGATAAAACAGTCCCCGCCCATAAATCAAGCCAAATCCACCGCTCAAGCGCAAATCAGGGACAGTCAAAGCCCCCGCACAAACCTACGCCAGCCAATCCCAAGCAAAACTGTATTCACGCCGCTCAAGCTCACCTGAGTACCGGACAACGCCGGAATCAGCCAAACCTCACCCCGCGCAGCTTTAGCCCCGTTTTCACAAAATCCGCTTAACACACCGCCGACTCAGCCGCTTCTGCCCGCTTTTTCGCGCCGTCGAACACCGTTTCAACCGTCTTCCTGCACCCGTCCGGCGAATACTGCCACCGGGATATATGCTTTACTTTCGTCGTATCAACGTAGTACCGCAGGGGCGTGAGTCCTGCTTTGCCGCAGGTGTCGATGAGAACCAGCTTCACCTTCATCCGCTCGGGAATTATGCTTTTGATGTACACCGAACACAGCTCCCCCGGGACAGCGCCCTCGAAAGTTTCCGCAAGTCCTGCCAGATTCGGGGTCAGCTCGATGAACACGCCGTAGTCTTCAGCCGAGCGTATGATTCCCGTGACGGTTTGACCGGGCGAAAATTCGGCGGCGTTTTCCTCCCATGTTCCGAGAAGCTCCCGGTGGGACAGGTAAATCCGGCCGCCTTCGTTTGAAGCCACAACAGTTTCGATGCAGTCGCCCAGGGAGAACCGGTCTGAGGGGGAAGAAATGCGGGAGACGGAGATTCTGTCGATAGTCAAAAGCGATATGATACCCCCTCCCACGTCAGCGAAAGCCCCGAACGGCTCTATGTGAGTGATTTTCGCGGGAATTATATCCCCGGGAACAAGACTGGACAGGCACGACTCCCAACACTCGATCTGCGCCGCACGACGGGACAGCGAAGCCACGGTTTGACCTTTTTCGTTCTCGTAAATTTCAATAATTTTGAACTGTACCGGCTTGCCCACTCTTGTGATCAGCGCAATGTCCTTAAGCTCACCCCCGTCGGGCAGAAATCCGGCTTCAGGCTTGGGTATGACCCCGTGAACGTCCCCCGGAAGCGGCACATGCAGGCATAAGCTTGAGCAGTCGCACACCTGAGCACAGGCTTCAACAACCGCACCGCATTCCGCCGCCGCCTCAAGGTCTTCCCGTGTGTTGATGACTCTGTCACAGACATCAGCCAAAGCCCCGCAGCCTTCGGGAACATATTTCCCCTTTTTGAGCCGCACTGCCTGAGCAAATATTTTTCCTCCCATTTTAACCCCCGTATTGGAAGCGCCGCCGAACCCATGCCACGACAGTCCGCTGTCCGCCGTCCGCCGACGCCTTGATTTTGTTTTCACTAAATTTTATGTTCTCCCCCGGTTCGATATGCGGGCAATATCGCTCACAAATGAAAAATCCCCGCCGGCCTGAGAAAAACCGCACGGAGAAATATTCCACAAATCAGCGGTAAAGTCCGGCAGAACCAGACCGGTGCGCAATCCTCCGCAAACCCCGCCAAAGCCGCGGAAAAATTATGTCAGCACAGGATAAAAATTCCGTGATACAATACGGGTACGCCGAAGCTTTATCCGATGGAGTACTCGGCGCACTTTGCTTTTTCCTCTTCACCGCCGTCATAGCTCAGGTTCCTGCGGTAGGAATACCCCGCGTGGCTCAGGCAGACTTCCAGAAAAAGGAAGAAAATTCCCATGTCGATGGAGTTGTAGAAAAATGTACGGTCACGCTTTGCCGCACGTCCTTTCGGTCCGGTCCGGTAGACTGTCAGCTTTCCGCCATCCGACTCTACGAGCCACGGCTGGGAATTCATGGAGCTGGGGGCAAGACGGACGTCAGACGCGAGATCCGACAGAAATCCGCCCGTCCAGATTTCCTCAGGTCGTTTCCGACCGGTTCTGAAAAGGCCTCCACGGAACTTTGAGGGCGGCATTTTCGCGATTTTCATCATTATGACGAATTCAAGCCCTTCCTCGGTCACAAGGGATTCAGGACGGCTCATACCGCACCACAGCGCCCCGATGTTCACCGAAGCCAGATACAAATCCAGCTGTTCGCCGAGGTAGCCGATATTCTGGAGGTACCCCACGGCCTTTTCGCTGTAGAAAAGTATGGTATACTCCTCGCCGCTGCTCGATTTCGGAAGGGAGCCTGCCAGACGGATTTCGGTCCTGATGCTTGGGGACAGAGGAATCAAAGTGGTAATTTTTTTCTTTATGGTTTCCAGCTCGTCCCAACTCAGCTTTTCCGCTCCCCGGAACATGTGAAAAGATTTACGTTTGTATATCATTGGGTATAAATTGTTGTACATTTTCCACTCCTGTCATAATCGCACGGTTGTATATTGTATTTTACTTTACCGTTGACTTTATATTATTTTCAAAAAACGTAAATGAACATTTGTTTCACGTGAAACACTTTGATATTTAGTCTCAATAAAATTATTGTATTTATTTGCTACATGGGTACAATTCACCCGCAGCTTCATTCAGCACTCTGCATTTTCTCCTGAAGGATACCGTTCAGTGCTGACTTCATTTGGCTGTGCTTTACCTTGCGGCGCCGGTAAAATATGCTATTGTCACAACTATTACCACAGCCGTCAGAAATCCCATGAAAACTGCTGGAAAATACGCCGCCGTTTTGCCGACTTTGCCGTTTGACTGGTTCTTTGACGCGGCTTCACGTCCGTCGAGGTACCGCAGAGCCGTAATCACCGCCATCCCCGCCGAGAAAGCCGGAAGAAGAAAACCCAGCTTCACCACGTCAGTGTAGAGGTACAAAAGTCCGAGGACGATTGCCGCCACGCACAGCCCCATCTCCACAATACGGTATTTTGTAAACGGACGAGGATTCATTTGCGGATTCTGTGGGCTGTCGTCAAGCGGAAACATATTTTCGTCAAATCCCGAATAAGCCGCGTTTTTTTCGGATGCGTCCTGTTTGTCAGTCCCGCTTCCCGCTGCTGATTTACTGACGCTGTCGTTTTCTTTTTTCATATTCTTCTCCCTTTTCAATGTGGATTTTTTCCTCTTCTTCCCTCTCGTAACGGGCAAGTATTACAAACGTCACTATTGTCCCCACGAACACAGTGAAGGCCGCCATTGTCACAAATCGCAGGTTTGACTTGATTCCGTCCTGATTTTCGCTCTCGTTCACCGGATTGAGACGGGATTTTATTTCGTCAGACGACAGGCTGTCACTGCACAGCTCAACCGACTTCAGCTCAAGCCCCACCTGCTCGTCGGAATACACCATGATTCCCATATAGTTCACTTCGCTTGACTTTTCGTATCCGGAAAGGTCGCAGGTGAAGGTGTAATACTGTCCAGCCGCCACTTCCTCAGCGTAGTATTCCGCCCGGTTGTCGCCGGACCCTATGACGAACACCACAGTCGACATAATCGGGGAGGTGAGAGTTTCGCCGCTCGTTCCCTCTGGAAGGGTCAGGGAGGCCTCGAAGACCGCCGCGTCAACTCCCGTCAGGTTAACGGTGCTTCCGAGACGGCATAAGGTGATTCCGGCAGCTCCCGTGGTTTTGTATCCGTCGCTTCCGCTGCTGAACTCGGCTCTGAGCACACGTCCGATCACGCCCTCGATTTTGCTGTAGTCTGTCAGGCAGGAACCAACGCCGCCGCCGGCAATCCATCCGTCCGGGTAGTATTTTTTCGTGAAGTCATAGGCTGTGTACGCGGATGCATAGCTTTTTTCCGGAGAAACTGACGCGGTGGAGTCGTAGATGTACCTTGACGTGCCGCCCTGCCCGCCGATTTCCTTTAGAGCCGCGTAGAACTCGTGGTCATTTGAGAGGTCCGTCATTTCCAGTGAGAAAAACACGCCCCTTGTACTGCTGCTTTTTGTGGTCTCGAGAAGCTCCCCGAACATCCGCGCGGCATAGGCCGAATACTGCTCTCCCGGAGTTTTGTTTTCCGCGAATTTTTTTGAAATGTAAGCCGAATCCGGCTCAAAGAAATACATGATTCCGCTCATTCCGGCACAGTCAAGCTCGGTGAGAAGATCAGCGAGAGAGTTTGTCCTGTCCGCCGCGTTCTCACATTCGTCAATTGTATACATATAAATCCACGGGACCGTGCCTATTTTCTGCAAAGTCTCGGACACAAGCGGTGTCAGAACCTCGGGCGGCACGCAGACATATCCGGATTTTTCATTTATATCGTTTTCTGAACTTCCGCCCTCTTCCGATGCATTTTCCTCATATGGTTCGGAATCAGACTCACCGCTCACAAAGGGGATGATGATGTACGGGTCTGCGATAAACTCACGGGCGGCGTTGTACAATATTCTGACTGTGCAGGCCAGATCCCCGGAGTAGGCTGTGATTCCGCCGTCCTCTACAGCTGAAGCAGGCACAAGATTCACGCCGCATCCAAGCTCAAATCCGGTCAGACTTGGGTAGCGCTCGGCAAAAAACCGCACGACGGACGCAAACATGCCGCTGTCTGAGGAGGACGAGAGCTGATAAAACTCACCGGACGGATCTTCTTCCGTAAGTCCGCTTATGAATGAGCCTGACGACAGACGGAGGTACACCCGAACTCCTGCGGTTATGTAGAAGCTGATTTCCGAGTCAAGACCGCCGAGCAGCTCCCGGTCGATTTCGTATGAGCCAGCCACTGCCAAGTCTGCCCCGTCGGTGTAATTGTCAGGGTAGGAGGTATAGTTCACAAGGACTCCCCCGCCCTTTTTGATGTATTTGTCAAGGGGAACGTCGATTATGACCCGGGACGCGTTTGACTCGAAAGCCCCGACGGAAGCCGGCTTGTACAGCCCCACACTGGATACGGCCGAAGACGTCTGTTCTGTATTCGTAGAAGTCGCGGAAGCATAGTCCGGGAAACGGGGACGCGAAAAGGGTATTATGTTTCCGTCCCTGTCAGCCACACCAGCGAAGAACATGTGTCCGTCCACTACGTTGGGGTAAACACTGATGTCAGCAGAATAGTTGAATACGGTCGTCAGCTTGATGGATCCAATCTCAAAGGCACAGCCAATGTCGTCCATGGAACCGCAGGGGATTGCGTAAAAGTGAATGAGTCCGTCGCCGTTTTTCCCCGATGAATACTCAGCCACAGCCGCCCTCTCCATGCTTCCGGAAAAAGTCACAGCAGTGCCGTCCTTCGTGAGCTTCGTGAGAGTTCCCACGCCGCTTTCGGCTTCAATTGGGTTTACGCATTCCCGGTGAAAACGGACGTACTCAACCGTAAACGACGCATCGCACTTCACGTTGTCAAACTGCATTACATATGACTCGATGTCATCTGCAGGGTCTATGGGGATAATGTAGGTGCCTGAGGATGAGTCGGCGGAGGAAGACACGGAAATTCTCTTGGAGTAGAGCGTGTCCGGCGCGTTTTTGCAGTTGATTCCAAGTGTGAAGCTTGCGCTGTACAGTCCGCTGACCTTGAACTCGAGGTAGGCGTTTTCTTCTGACGGGTAGTCGTCGAAGGTTGTGAACTCCGCCGTGAACGCAGCTCTTCCGCCGCTGGGTGTGATTCTGCCGCTGTCAAGGATCACCCTTCCGACTTCATCCGTTATACTGTTGGTGGAATAGCGGGCGATTGTCTCAAAGTCCGGATTGGCCTGAACTTCGGCAAAGGGGGAGGTGATTCTGACCGCGCATCCGCCGCTTTCGCTGTCAACTGAAATTCTGATGTGGGAAAACGCGCCCAAAATATCACCCGCGTCAATAGTGACGAGGTTCCAGCCCTCCTTGATCACGGTTTCAGCCAACGAAGAGTTGCTGCCTGAGAAAATTTCGGTGGTTACGGCGGCTTCCAATACTCCCTCAAGCTCCACGCCGAAGGAGATTGTGCGATATTCGTCAGCCATAACCCCGCCGGACAAATCCATCGTCAGCTCCACTGATTCGTGGGGAATCTCGGGGTTTTCGAGGGGGATGTCCTCGGGATTTTCCACGGGAATTGTGCTGTACCTCTCGATGTACACGCCGGAGATGCCGTTTTTCACCAGTCTTTTGGATGAGTCCGCACTGCCGGTAACAGTCCAGTTTTGGGAGGTGAAGACAAAGTTTTTGATTTCGTCCCCCGTCGGAGCGAACACGTCCTTCTCTTCGCCGGTGTATCCGTATGAGGCAAAGGATTTGCAGTGAAGCACGGTGGACCCTTGGGACTGGTCAAAGTCATGTCCGGCTTTTGCTTCAATAACCGAGGCTGCCGCGGAGTCAGGGATCTGCCCGGGGTCATCATCCGCCCGGGTGGTCAAAGCTGCCGCCCCTGAGACAACCAGCAGCAAGGCGAGAATTGTTTCCGTGAGTTTATGTTTCATAACCGTCCTTTTTTCAGTAGCCGTAGAATTTAAGCCGGATTTGCGTCAGTCAAAGCTGTATTGCCGTGGGATTACAGTAGTATAAGATGAAATAACATTGTGCGTGGGTAGACTTCCCTGCTGTAGGAGTTCGCACGATTTTTTTACAGTAAAATGATATTGCCGTGGGATGTCTCCCCTATTCAGCTGAAGAA
>CAZULC010000027.1:0-8543 GCA_964621165.1 uncultured Ruminococcus sp. | reverse complement strand
TCGCCGAGAATGCCTGCAGGTGCTACCTGCCCGTGTTTGCCCGTGGGGGCTTCCCCACCTGCGGGAGCTGTTGAGGCGGCGTCGTGGGATGTCTCCCCCTATTCAGCTGAAGAATCGCCGAGAATGCCTGCAGGTGCTACCTGCCCATGTTTGCCCGTGGTGGCTTCCCCACCTGCGGGAGCTGTTGAGGCGGCGTCGTGGGATGTCTCCCCTATTCAGCTGAAGAATCGCCGAGAATGCCTGCAGGTGCTACCTGCCCGTGTTTGCCCGTGGGGGCTTCCCATTAAGATAAAAGTTCGCAGACGGTGGTTCGGTCGGAGGTTACGGCGTAGGTGTAGGACTTGCCGTTGGCCACTACTTCTACTTTGCCGTCATGGTTCGACTTTATCTTGAATTTCACTACCCTTCCGTCACGCCATACGCAGTCCACTGTGTACCCTCCGCGGGCATGTAAGCCTTCGTATGAGCCGTCACGCCATTCGGAATCCGTGGGAAGCGCGGGAAGCAGCTCGATTCTGCCGTTGTGGCTCTGGATCAGCATCTCCGCAATAGCCGCCGACGCTCCAAAGTTTCCGTCTATCTGAAACGGCGGATGCGTGTCAAATAAATTCGACTGGGTGCTGTTCGCAAGAAGCCTGTATAGGTGCATGAGACAGTCATCCCCCATCCCAAGCCGGCTGTAGAACATCGTAATCCATGCCCTTGACCAGCCTGTGTGGCCTCCTCCGGCGCTGAGCCTTCTCTCAAGAGTCACCTTCGCGGCTTCCATCAGTTCGGGAGTACTCCTGTTTATCTGATTCCCCGGGTGCAGGGCGTATAGGTGGGAGACGTGACGGTGTCCGGGTTCGTTTTCGTCAAAGTCCTCGCTCCACTCCATTATCTGCCCATGCTTTCCTATTTTGATCGGACTGATTTTTTCGGCAGTCTCCCGCAGCTTCTTCGCAAAACAGTAGTCAAAGCCTAAAATTTCAGCGGCATGGGCGGTATTTTCAAAAAGCTCTCGCAGAATCTCGTTGTCCATCGTGGGTCCCGCGCAGATTCCCGCCGATTTTCCCTCTCCTATGAGGAAGCGGTTCTCCGGGGAGTTTGACGGACAAGTGCAGAGATATCCCGTGCGTGGGTCGGTGGTCAGGTAGTCAAGATAAAACTCGCAGGCGGACTTCATTATGTCATAGTTGTCGCTCAAGAACTTTTCGTCTCCTGAAAAATTGTATCTCTCCATAATATGCCCGCAGCACCACGCTCCGGCGCACATGAACGACCCCCATGACGCTCCCTCTCCCGGGGCCGTGAATCCCCACGGGTTTGTGATGGTGTGGGCAACCCAGCCGCTCATGCCGTACTGAACCTTGGCCGTACGTCTGCCGTGAGCTGAGATGAACCGGAGATAGTCGAAGTATGGCTTTGTCAGCTCAGGGAGTCCGCAGGTTTCGGCAAGCCAGTAGTTCATCTGCAGGTTTATATTGATGTGGTAGTCGCAGGACCAGATGTTTGAGTATCCGTCGGCCCAGATTCCCTGCAGGTTCGCGGGGAGAACACAGTTGTACGACGACGCCACAAGAAGGTACCTGCCGTACGCAAAGTAGAGCTGGATCAGGCCCGAGTCACGCTCACCGTTCTTCACCCTCCTGAGTCTCTCGTCGGTGGGGAGCTTCTCAACGGATTCGTCCCGTATCAGGTTCAGCTTGACCCTCTGCATGAATGACGAGAAGATCTGCGCGCTTTCGGAGTAGATTTCCTCGGGCTTCAGTGAGGCGCAGGATCTGACGGAACGCAGGCATTTCTCAAGGGCTTCGTTCGGGTCGCTTGAGGGAAAGTTTGAGCCGTCGGGCGCGGGTTTGGTGTAGGTTGTGCGCACGTCGCCGATTATGGTGAAGCCGATGGTGTCGTAGATGAAAATTCCGTCGTCGTCCATTCTCATTCTGCCGCCGTCGATGTTTATTTTGAGGTAGACCGCAAAGGCCTGTGAGCCGGGAAGTACCTTTTTGGCAACAATCGCGCCGTTTTCGTACCTGACCTCGCCGTCTTTCAGGGAATAGGAGATTTTTGCTGCGATTCTCTCGTATCTGCTGCTGACAAAGCGGTGCATGAAAACTCCGGCAAGGGGCTTTTCCGACAGTGCGGTGCAGGTGTAGGCGTTGTACTCCACTCCGCCGACGGTGTACGAGACCTTTGAAAGCCCCCCGTCAAGGTCAAGCAGGCGTTTGTAATTGGCGGGCTTTATTTCATCCGGATTTCTTTCCTCGAAGTAGTCGATGTGAATCTCGCCGGCGGTCTGGTAGGTTCCGTATGGTTCGTCGGAGGTGACGTTACCGTAGTGGGAGCCAAGGCCGCGGCAGACAAGATATTTGTTGGCGAGCCGTTCCCCTTCGGCGTAGTTTCCCGAGAAGATTGCCGCTCTCATCTCGTCAAGGTGTTCGGCGCATTCCGGGTTGTCGGCTTCCGGGTCGAATCTGCCGCTCCACAGAGTCTCTTCGTTGAGCTGGATTGTCTCGTGAATCGGGTCGCCGTAGACCATTGCCCCCAGTCTTCCGTTTCCGAGGGGCAGGGCTTCATTCCAGTTTTTGGCAGGTGTTTTGTAGAATAGTTCCATAGTATACCTCCTTGCGGGAAAACCCCGCGGGTGAAATCGTCGTTGCTTAGCTGTAGTTAACATAGATTTATCGACAGTCCGGCTGATATTCCGCAGTATTTTTCTTCCTTTTTATATGGCTTATATTATCTTTACCAGTCTCCGGCACAGCTGAACCAAATCGTACCGGATTCCATTCCGGCTTCTCCATTTCCGCATGTTCCACTCGTCCCCGGAAACGTCGTCCCCTCCGTAGATGAGTGCGCCGTAAGTGAAATTCCTGAACTGAGCCACCGCGATGCATCCCGCCTGCTCCATTTCAACGATTTTCGCGCCCTCAGCCCTTCGCCTCTCGATTCTGTCGGCAGTTTCGCGGAAAAGCGCGTCGGTGGTCCATGTGATTCCGCGCAGATATGGAACGTTGTTTTCGTCAAGGTACGCCGCAATTTTGTCAGTGGTTGTGGGGTTAGTGTAGATGTATCTCGACGGTTTGACGTAGTGGTAGGAGAAGCCCTCGTCCCGTATCGCACCCTCCACCAAGAGAAGCTGACCCACGGCTATGTTTTTGTCGAGCACTCCCCCGCCGCCGCAGAACATGAATTTTTCGATTCCCATTGCGTGGAACAGGTCAAAATTTCCGGCACACGCGGGACATCCCACCTGACCGAGGGAAACAAGCACGTTCGGGTCGTCAGTGAAGCGGTAGACGTCAAGCGGATTCTCGCCGGATACGGTTCGCTCGAAGGCAATGTTCCCCTCGGATTTCAGCTTTTCCAGCGCCTCCGTGAAGAAGGTGATCACCATTTTATCGGCGGGAAAGGGCTTTTCCGGTATTCCGGCGGGGTTGATTTTGGCGGTTTTGCAGTCGTCGAACTCGAGTATGGGAAAGTCGTGGTTTGTCAGCATGATGACGCTCCTTTTGTCAGTTTTACTTAATTCTTCCCTGCTCCCTGAGCCAGTTTACGGTGTCGGATATGGTTTCCTTCAGGTCCCGGTTGGTGAAGCCCAGTTCCCGCTTTGCTTTTTCGTTTGAGAAATTCGCGTTGGAGCAGAGTGTGTACAGCGAGTACCGTGTGAACAGCGGAGGCTGGCGGCGTGCGGCGTAGTACATTTCCGCAAGGGGTGCGAAGGCTTTTGCCAGCCACATTGGAAGCACGGTTTTGATTTTCGGCCGTCCTGCGACCTCGCTGATTATATCGAGAAGTTCTTTTACCGTTGTGTACTTGTTTGAGAGGATGTAGCACCCGCCTCTCTCCCCGACTTTTGCGGCTTGGATGATTCCGTCGGCCACGTCACGTACGTCAACGAAGTCGTACCCGCCTTTTACGCAGACCTTGAGCTTTCCCTGTGCGAAGTCGGTGATGAGCTGGGTCATGTGGCTTCGTCCGTAGTCGCCTGGGCCTATGATTCCCGAGGGGTGAACCTTTGTGGCGTTGAGTCCCCGTTTTTCAGCGGCTTCGAGAAAGTATTTTGCCATTTCCACCTTATTTTTGGCGTATTGTCCCACAACCCGATCGGGGTCGAAGTCGCGGATTTCGGTCTGGGTCCGTCCGTTATCCAGCTCGGTTATTGCGTGGACGCTGCTGACATAGACGAGGCGTGCGTTTTTCTCGAGGGACAATTCGATTATGTTTTTTGTGCCGTTTACGTTTACATCGTACATCACCGGGTTATATTTCGACTTGATGTACACCACGGCGGCGCAGTGGATTATGATGAGTCCGGATTGTTCGTCCGTTGTAAAAATATCGCTGAGAGAGTCCTTTCTTGTAACGTCGCCGTAAAAAAGTCTGCAGTTTACTCCGTCGAGGGCGTTGATTTTGTCCCCCGGGAGAAACAGCGCGCGGATTTCGGTTTCGCTTTCGTCTGTGGCTTTAAGTAAACGTCGGACGACATTATTCCCGAGGAATCCGTTTGCTCCCGTTACGATATAGATTTTTTTCATTGGTTCTCTCAACTTTCAGTTTTGTGCAAGCGGGTTGGCGTTATATCATTGCTTTTTGCGCGAGCCATTCCCGAGATTTTTTAAGTCCGGCTATTGTTTTCACTTCGACTACAACCCGGCAGTTATGGGCTTCGGCTAAGGCGAGGTATTCATCGAGGTCAAGCTCTCCTTCTCCGAGGGGAAGATGGTCCCGTTTTTCGGCGGATTTTGCGTCGTGGAGGTGCATATGGGTCAGGCGGTCGATTTGTTTTTCGACTATTTTCCTATGGGTGAAATCGCGGCAGGCGTCGTGTCCGGTGTCAAAGGTCAGGGCAAAGGCGGGGCTTTCGAGGAGCAGGCCAAGGCTTTCTTCCCCCATTGGGCTGTTATAAGCGGAGGTGTTTTCCACGCAGATCTTCGTGTCGAAGTCTCCTATGGCTCGGGTGCATCTGTCGCGGAATTCGGTCAGCTTTTTGTAGTAAAGTTCGCGGTACTGTTCGAACAGGTAGACCTTTCGCTCGGGGAGGGTGAAGTAGGGTCCGGCTGAGAGGTGCATGGTCAGGGTGGGAATGGCGAGGCGTTTTGCGGTATCAATAGCGTCGAGGGTGGTTGCGGTATACGCTTCGGCGATTCTCGGGTTGAAGTCGCAGGGGGTGTTGGCGTCGTCAAGGTGGACTGTGATGTAAATGCCATATTTTTCCATAGCACGTCGAAATCCGCACTCGTCGATAATCCCCGGCTGGTACTGGGGCAGGCACATGTTCAGCTCTACAAAGTTGAAATCAAACTCGCGGCAGAGTTTTGCGCAGTCCTCGAATTCCGGCAGTTCGATCAGCGTTGGCATTCCGAAGTCGGGCATAGGTTCTCACCTCCCGGGAGTACAAAATATGTTTTTACAGGGAAGTTTAATCTGTGACAGCTCCCGCATCCTGTTAATCATATTTTAGCACAGATTTATAATAAAATCTACGGCTGATGTGTAAAAAAACGTCAGGGCGGCGTTTAAATATGGAGGAAAATATTTTCACGGGTACGAAGCGCGTGACAGGAAAAGGGCAAAAAAGCGAGAATTCGTGAGATTTTATGGATCCAAATTAAAATAATCGGATTTTTTTTGAAAATACCCCTTGACAAGCGGTGGAAAACGTGATATAATCTGTCTGTTGTCAAAAATAATGTTAGAATACTCTATTGAAGGAGAAAGAAATGTCCATCGAAAGAACTTCACCAACATACATGGCAAAGCCCGAGACTGTCCAGCGCGGTTGGTACATCATCGACGCCGCCGGCAAACCTCTCGGCAAAACAGCTGTTGCAGCCGCAAACATCCTCCGCGGCAAGCACCGTCCTGAGTTCACGCCCCACGTTGACTGCGGCGAATTTGTCGTAATCATCAACTGCGGCAAGGCTGTTCTCACCGGAAAGAAGCTTGACCAGAAATTCTACCGCACACACTCCGGCTACATCGGCGGTCTCAAGGAAACTTCCTACCGCAAGCTGATGTCTACAAAGCCCGAGTTCGCAATGGAGCTTGCTGTTAAGGGTATGCTTCCCCACAACTCCATCGGCGACAAGGCTATAACCAGACTCAAGGTATACGCAGGCGCTGAACACAAGCAGCAGGCTCAGAAACCTGTTCCGTACGAAGTCGAAATATAAGAAAGGTCAGGTATTAATTAATGTACACAAGTGCTAAACCTTATTTCTATGGTACAGGAAGAAGAAAGAGCTCCGTTGCGAGAGTAAGACTCTATCCCGGAAGCGGCAAAATCACAATCAACGGACGCGACGTTGACGATTACTTCGGACTTGAGACTCTGAAGCTGATCATCAATCAGCCCTTTGGAGTTACCAACACCTTCGGCAAGTTTGACATTGTTGCAAACGTACAGGGCGGCGGTATTTCCGGACAGGCAGGCGCAATCCGTCACGGCGTATCCCGTGCTCTTCTGTTAGCTGACGACAGCTACCGTCCTCTTCTGAAGAAGGCAGGCTTCCTCACGAGAGACCCTCGTATGAAGGAAAGAAAGAAGTACGGTCTCAAAGCCGCACGTCGCGCACCCCAGTTCTCAAAGAGATAAGGCGGGAAAACCCCCGCGGGTGTTCACGTCACATCTGCAGCTTAAAATTAAAGAAATCCCTCGACAACGAATCTTTAGCTCCCGCAAATGGTGCAGGTTTCATGCCGGGGGTTTTTGTTTTTACAGATTGGTATAGAAAGACCGATCCGGCTTGGGTGTTGAAACGGTTTTGTTAAATTCTGGAAGGTGACGCGCATTTTCCCTTCCTTATTATATATCCTGCTCCACGTTGTCGATTTTCTCGCACCGTATCATATAATCCTGCTTCCGCCGTCGAGGGTGCATGTGAAAAGCGTGAGGTCATACTCGTCCGAAATCATCTCTTCCACCTCATCTCCGGCGAGGATTTCTTTGTCAATCACGGCGTACTCGAACACGTTCCCGTCAACATCCGTGAAGACGACTTCGTCCCCCTGCTTGAGTCTCGAGATAGGTCCAAAGTGGGTCAGGCAGTTGTGTCCGGCTATGACGAGATTCCCGCTGTAGGAGGTGCCGTAGTATCTGCACGGGGCTAACTTGAGGTGCGCGGTCGTGAGGTTTTTGATAACCGGAAGCTCCAGTTTAATCGAGGGCATGCTTATAATCCCGATGTAGTCGACTCCGTTGATTTCCGCGGACGGCATGTCCATTTCGGGATTCAAAATGTAGTCGGGATTGTGATTTCCATCTCGGTTTCTTCGGTTTCTTCGGTTTCTTCTCCGGGAAGGGGCGGCGGAATTATGATTTCTGTGGGAATTATCGCTTCAGCTTGGCTCTTGCTTCTGCGGCGGTCTGCTCGGCTCTATAGCTGTCGTAGAAGTTGCAGCAGGTGAGGGAAAGGGCTGCCGTCAACAACAGCAACCCCCACGAGAATCATGGTTTTACCTTTCTTCTTCATTTACTGTTCTTCTGCGGCGAAGCAGTCCGCCAAAAGCAAGCACGGGAATCGGCCACCACAGCTGACCTGTACGGGGGAGGTCGGAATTGTCGCTACGGCCGTACATATCGTCGAATTCGTCAGGCTCGCCGGTGTCGGTCGTGGATTCTATGACGGTTTCAGTGTCAGTTTCCGTCTCAGTCTCTGTTTCGGTGTCTTTATCGTAGGTGTTGGTTATCGTGAAACGCATTACGGGGATGCCTTCGTACACTACCTCATCCCTTGAAATGCTGCCGCTGTAGCCGCCGGGAACCTGCTCCTGAACCACCACGTGTTAACCGCCTCGATGTTGTAGATTTTGTCGTCAATTGTAATCGTCTCGCCCATGATGAGGTATATCCCGGGGCAGTTTCAGATCGGCTTTTGTCGGGAAGCTCAGGACTCCGCTTTCGTTGGTTTTGACCGTGTCAAGGGGAGCGGGAGTGCTGCCGAGGACGTACTGTTCAAGTCCGGTCACAATGTCGTTCCAGTCGTTTTCGCCGAGTTCGTTGGACTTTGATGGTATGCAGCCGCCGTAATCCTCAAAAGCGGGGGTGTGGGTGTAGTTTCCGTCGGAATCGGCTTCGGCAACCTTGTACAGGCGGAACTCGGCTCCGGGGATGGGTGTGCCGTCCTTAACGTAGTTGACCGTGTTTTACATTCGTGGTCAGTTTCAAGGGCGAAAATCTGCGTGGGCATGACTGTGAATATCATCACCGCCGCCAGCAGAATTGGAATTACTTTCCAAAATTTCTTATTTTTCAAAAGGATCACCTCCATTATTTTTTCTCTTGGGAATCAATAGTACGATAAGCAGAATCAGCAGCATCGGAACTGACACCAAAGGCGCCACAATAACCGGCTCTATCTGGAGCGCGTCTGCTGTAACTCTGACGGTCGGCGCGACTTCTTCGTTCTCCACTCTAGGCCCGCGGACTAACATTCTATGCGTGTTGATTCCGTACGGGGTGCAGGTAACGAGAGTGCGGTAGTCCTGCTCGGGGTCTATCCCCAAAGCTTCCATCTCGTAGGGCAAAACTATCAAAATCTGGTCTACTTCATACATCAAAG
>CAZULC010000026.1:0-15877 GCA_964621165.1 uncultured Ruminococcus sp. | reverse complement strand
CGGAGAACCCCGATTTTTTTCAGTGAGGTGTTCGTATACCGCGGAGTCTTGCCCAGCAGGTGAACACGGCATTTTTGAAGTTTAGTAGGGGAGAGCTGCCACGACGACGCTTTTTTAGCTCCCTCAGTGGGGAAGTCTCGACCGTGAGCTGATGCTGGAATCAATCCGCAAAAAACAAATAACGTCGATTATCAAAAGATTTTCGGCGTTTTTTGTTTGTTTTTATTTCTGAAATAATGTAGAATTACAGAAATACGATTATCTCATACAGCTTTGACGCACGCTGAGCCACCTTTATTCTTCCGTGAACGCCAAGCCGTATTTCTTCGCGATCTCATACCCATAGCTTTTCCCGCCGGGTGTGGATTCAACTATTTTATACGTCCGCTCACCCGCTTTATATTCCGCCGAGAGGCTTTTCAAACACGCCCGTTTCTGATTCAGATAGGATATATTTCCGGCGACCTCGTGAAGGTGTGTGGCGAAAAAGCAGTTTGTCAGTCTTGCTTGAATTGTTTTCAGCACCTCAAGTGCAATCACGGCCCCTTGGATGCGCTGGTTCCCGAAAAGGATTCGTCCATATGAAGCAGTGAGTCCCCGGTCATGTCGTCAAGGATTTCCCGCATCCTCCTGCATTCGCTCACCAGCCGACTCTCCTCCTGCGGGCCTTCTGTGGGAAAGTGGCAGAAAATCCCGTCAAAGGGTACAAGATGCGCTTCCCTTGCCGGCACATGGAACCCGAGCTGACCCAAAATACAGGCGATTCCGATGAATTTCGGGTACACGCTCTTTCCGCCGCTGTTTGGTCCCGTGATGACAAAAATTGACAGAGGAGTACCTTTTTCGTTTTCTTCAAACACGATATTGTTCGGCGTGATTTTGCCGATTTCCACCTTGCCGAGCAGGTACGGATTTATGAGACGGGTCACGTTGAACTTGGCTTCATCCGCCGACGCTTTTCTGTATTCCGGCAGACACAGCTTAACAAACCGCTCATTCATGCTCCAGTAAAATCCGCGCTGGATATTATAAAGTCAAGGTAGTCATAAATCGTGTACAGAGCTGACACCGTGATTTGGATTTAGGAGAGCAGTGTGGTGTGGGCTTTCAGTACGGCGCGGGATAGGTCTGTGTTCAGCACGCGGTAGATGACTTGGCCGAGGTGATTCGACTTCTCGGTGGAGACCAGCGGGGTGAAGCACTTGAAATTATCCCCGTCGTCCTTTGCTTTACCCTTGTTGAATGGAGTCCCGAACCAGTCACTTAAAATGTGCGGCTCCATGTTGATGGATACCACACCGACTTCGTAGACTTCAAATTTCGCGTTAAGGTTCAGCCCGAGAGTCACGCTTTTGGCGTACCGCATCTTTCCGGCGATTTTCTCGACATACACAATGATTTTCGTGAAGCTCTCGTCCTGCATGATTTTCTCCAGCTTTTCGTACAGCTCCACCATTACCGGGGATTTAAGCCCTGATGAAATTTCCTCCATGCGGGACGTGATGTCGCGTATCACTTTGATGAAAAACTGGATTTCCGCGAAGGAATAGAGCACGTCCTCCGTTGACTGGGACATAGTCGACCTCTTCTGGGACATATCCTTCAAATCCCGTATGTATTTCTTAAATGACTTTAAAATATCGTACAGAGCGGGCGAGCGTTCAATTTCCGAGAAAATTGCCTGACGGTAGCGGATCACCTCGACGTCAGCCGTGATGTACCGCAGAATGTCAAGCTCCTTCATCCAGAGAAGCTTGGGCAGATTCAGAGCCTTGATTGTTTCCAGAGCGAGTGAGTCCTTGCGGAAGCTGTTCTCGTTCATATCAATTCACGCCGGACAAAGTAAATTCATATTTACCTCTATTCACATAAACAGTCCGATGACCGCCGTCCGCAGAATCCTGCTGGCAACAAAGTAAAACACAAAAAACAAACCGACAGTAATAATCAGCCGGGGGACGGACAGCCCTATAATCCGCCAGATTCTCGTTAACAAATATAAATTGTAGCTGAAGTCAATCATCAGGAACAAGCCGACTATTACGAAAATCTTATAGAAAAAGAGCGCGGCGATAAAATACCATATAATGAACCTCGAGAGATACCCCAAATCTATAATTATATTATGCGATATAATTCGTGCAATGTCAATAACGACCATTAAAATTTGAAAAAATCAAATTAACCATTGCAAAATCCGTCGGGTTCTGCTATTATATAAGCGATAAGATAATTACAGGAGACCAAACAATAATAATATGGAAGAAAACTGTTTTAGCTACCCCTATCCGTCAAGGGTGGGAAAGGTGACAAGGCTGTCGGCTGACGTCGTGGTGCTGGGCGGGGGAATTTCCGGGTGCATGGCAGCAATCTCCGCGACGAAAAAAGGGAAAAACGTAATTTTAGTCGAAAAGGGAAACGCCAGACGAAGCGGTGCAGGAGGCTCGGGATGCGACCACTGGGAATCCGCCGCCACAAACCCATGTTCACGCGTGACTCCGGAAGAGCTGTTGTCCGCCATGATGGATGACAACGACGGCTACAACAACGCCATATCACACTACATAGAGTGTCGCGAGGGCTGGGACAACCTGCTCGAAATCGAAAAAATGGGCGGCAAAATCCGGGACACCGAGGGCGAATTTGCAGGGGCAGAGTTCCGTGACGAGAAAACAAAGCTGATGTTCGCTTACGATTACAAAAACCGCTTCACCCTGCGGATCTGGGGAACCACCTTCAAGCCCGCGATGGAGAAGGAAATGCGCCGACTGGGAGTGAAGATTCTCAACCGGGTCATGGTCACGTCTCTTTTAACCGAGAACGGGAAAATCGGCGGAAAATGTATCGGCGCGACGGGAATCAACACAAGAGACGGCGGATTTTATGTTGTCACGGGCAAGGCTGTCATAATGGCAATGTCACGTCCGGCGAGAATCTGGCTGTTTTCCTCCTCTCACCCGGGACTGTGCGAATTCCGACCATTGTCCTGCATAGGAGACGGTCACGCAATGGGATGGAGAGCCGGAGCGGAGTTCAACATGATGGAAAAGTCCGTGAGAGCCGAGTTTTCCTCAAGCGGACGATCCTTCCCGCCATACTCCACGGGCAACAACCATAACACATGGTACCCGGCGACTCTTATTGACTCAAACGGTAGGGAAATCCCCTACGCCGACCGTGACGGCAACATCCTTAAAACAGTGAGCGAGCGTTTCCAGCCGGCTGAGGGACAGCATTACTTCCTCAAGGGCGGCAACATCGAGCAGGCAAAGTACGAATTCGACGGACCCGAAACCCTGCCATACTCCGAGCTGAAGAAAATGGGCTTTAAGCTGCCTTTCTACGCCGATTTGTCCTCCATGCCGGAGCTTGAGCGGAAGGTAATCTGGGGCATGATGGTGGGTCAGGAGGGAAAGACCAACGTCCCCGTCTACCGCAACTTCACCGAAGCCGGATTTGACCCGGAGAAGCACGTCCTCCAATGCTATGGCGTGGGCTGGCAGAGCGCGGAATTTCTCCCGCAGGAACGTCAGCTTTTCGGACTCCCCGGCGGATTCATGAACGACTGGAACCTCATGACCAACCTCGACGGCCTGTTTGTATGCGGAGACGCGCTGTTTTCCTCAAACTGCTACGGACACGCTGCCGCCACAGGTTCCTACGCCGGACGAAAAGCCGCGGATTACGTGAGCCGCACGGACGAAATTTTAACTCCGGATGAAAACCAAATTTCCGACGAGATGAACCGCGTTTATGCTCCGCTGTCAGCTGACTCAGATAACGGAGTAAGCTGGAAGGAGCTGAACGAGGCGGTCTCCAAGGCAATGCAGAACTACTGTGCCGAGGTCAAGTGCGACGAACAGTTAAACTCAGGCGCGGAGCTTCTCGAGCATTACCAGCGGGATATTGTCCCCGAAGCCTACGCGGCAAACCCACACGAGCTGATGCGGCTGCTTGAAGTATTCGACATTTTGACGGTTGCGCAGATTATACTCCAGTCCTGTCTCGCCCGCCGTGGAAGCTGCAAAAAGCTGGAATTCTACCGCAGTGACGCCGACGAGGGTGCAAAAGAGCCGTTCATCTGCATAAAAAACGACGGCAAGCGTATAATCCGCCGTGAAGTGCCGCTGGATTACGCCGGAGACGTCAAGGCAAACTACGAAAAATACAATCAAGACTACATTAAATCAAGGGAGGACGCAGACAATGACTGACAACAAAAGCTTCACCTTCCGCAAGACTCCTCCCGCCGTACCCATTCGCTTTGATAAGGACAAGTGCGTAAACTGCAACCGCTGTCTCGAAGTCTGCATGATTGACGTTATGCTACCCGGCAAGGACCACCCCATAGCGGCCTACCCTGACGAGTGCTGGTACTGCGGCTGCTGTGTAATGGAATGTCCTACGGGAGCGATAAGCCTGCACCACCCGCTGATGAACCAAACGAAATGGGTAGAAAAGGCAAGTCTGACGGAAAAAAGTAATGATTCTTGGAGTAGTTGACAGCAGAGAATCGTTAATCAAAAATGAAATATACCGCTTCGGCTTGAGTAAATTTCTGCAGATTCATGATTGGGAATGGAAACAACATACTTGCGTTTTTGTGCTACGAAAAGCGGCAGGGAGCGGAATTAAAGATAAGCTGTTAGAACGGGTTACATTTTGTCTTTGATAAAAAGCGCTTATAATGAACTCACAGGAGACGAATACATCACGCCGCTTGAGGATGCCACTGAGGAATTTGTATATCATGCGACGGACGTCAACGCCGCTCGGAAAATCCTGACCTCGGGAAAGCTGCTCTTCGCCACAAATGTCTATAATAAAACAGGCAAAGAAATCGCGTTTGAGCGAAGGAACTGTGAGTGGAAGGATCCACCGGATTTTTACGAATATATAATGTTTGGCTGGGGGACGCATTTGATGGAGAATTACGTTGTACTGTCGGAAAACTTCCCCAGCGAAGAAGATTTGCTGAAAGGGAACTTTGATGCGGGCGTACGATTTTACATCAGGTACAAAGACATAATCAAGCATAAAGGGCACACCTTTGACGGTTATCACGCCATAAAAGTAAAAGACGAGGTTGTACTTTCGGAGTATCTGTATGCCTGCATTGTGCCCGAGCAATACAAAAGCATACTCGAGGGTTGTGTTCCGCGGGAACTTTTGCCAAAGGTGCACTATTTGCCCCAAAGAGGACTCAGCCTGCGCGAATGGAACGACAGGGTTGTCGAATACATAAACAAAAACAAGAATAAAAATAACTGAGGTATAAATATGGCAAACTATGAACTTTTGAAGGAGCTGACCCAAGCGTGGGGCGTCGCCGGACGGGAAAGGGAAGTGCGAAAAATCATCCTCCGCGAAATCGAGGGATACGCAGATAAATCCTACGTGGACAACATTGGCAACATCATCGCGGTGAAGTACGGCAAAAAGACTAGCGACAGCAAGAGAATCATGCTCTCCGCACACATGGACGAGGTAGGACTGCAGGTGAAGAAAATCGAAGGTGACGGACGGATCAAGGTCTGCCGGGTTGGCTGGGTGTGGACCTCCGCGCTCTACAATGACCAAGTTGTGTTCCAGAACGGTATAATCGGCGTGGTTGGCTGTGACGGCGACATCGAGAGTGCGCACAATGACAGCGGACGGCTCTACATAGACATCGGTTGTACTACAAAGGAAGAGACCGAAAAATACGTCAAGGTAGGCGACTACGCCGGATTCATCGGACCTTATTATGAGCTGAAGGACGACAAAATCAGCGCGAAAACCTTCGACGACCGGGTGGGCTGTTACTTGCTCATCGAAGCCTTAAAGCAGAACTCCGGCGACGGAATCAACGACGTCTACTACGTTTTCTCCGTTCAGGAGGAGGTCGGATGTCGTGGAGCAGTTGCCGCCGCTGCACAGGTGAAGCCGGATATCGGAATTTCCGTCGACGTGACCCCCGACCACTTCTACCCATGCGATTTGGTTGGCTCAAGCGTGGTTGGAGAGGGAATTTCCGTCACACTCGGCGACCCCAGCGCAATGCTTGATGAATATTTGGTGGACGAAATGATAAAATGCGCTGAGGACAACGGGATAAAATATCAGCGCGGAGTTATGGACAGGGGCGGAACCGACGCCAGCAGCATAAATCTCTCAAACGAGGGAGTCCGGGTTGCCGGAATTGCCATAGTTGACCGTTATCCCCACAGCAAATGTTCAGTAATATCAAAGAAGGACGTAGAAGCCGGAGAGGAGCTGATTGGCAAATACACCCGCCTGACCTTCCGCTTCGAGGAATAATATCCGGAGGTGCTCATGCCTGAAGAAAACGAAATTGCTGTAAAAAAGCATGATATGCTGTCTCCGAGCCAGACAAAGCTTGAGCAAGCCAGCGTGGATTTGCAGATTGCCGCGGAAGAACGTCAGGGGGAGCTTGATGAACTTTACGACAAAATCGCGGGACTTTCCGAATCAAAGGAAAAAAACGGGGTTGACGCAGCGGTCATGGAAGAGATAGACTCACTCAAGCGCACCAATGCCAACCTGCGCCGGACCTTCGCGAAAACCGCGGTCATGGAGGACGAGCTTGAAAATCGCTACCGTGACATCAAAAAAAGCATGAACCGGAAGTGGTACCGCTTCAATCCGCCGGCAAACGGAACCATAGATCTCGAGGAAAAGCGCCAGAACCACTTCGCAAGAGGCGTGAACCTTTATAAGCTGCTGCTTTTGTGTTTCGTCGGTAGCTTCGTTGGCGTGGTAATCGAGACTCTGTGGTGCGTCATCACCAACGGCTACGTGGAAAGCCGGGCGGGTATGGTCATCGGACCCTTCAACCTGCTCTACGGAGTGGGAGCCGCCGCAATATCAGCCGCACTTTACAAATATCGCAATCACGGGAAAACCGTGTCCTTTTTCAGCGGAATGATCGTGGGAAGCGTGGTGGAATACATCTGCTCATGGGGACAGGAAGTCTTCGTCGGCTCCCGTTCGTGGGATTACAGCGACATGCCATTCAACGTAAACGGGCGAATCTGTCTGCTGTACTCGATTTTCTGGGGAATCCTCGGCGTTATCTGGATAAAGGACATCTATCCCCGGGTGGCAAAATGGATTCTCAAAATTCCAAACAGCTTCGGCAAAACTCTCACATGGGTGCTGACAGTTTTCCTGATATTTGACGGAATCCTGACTCTCGGCGCGGTTGACCGCTGGTCCCAGAGGGTGTACCATACGGAAAAGTCCGGCGCGGTGTGGGAATTCTTCGACGAGCACTTTGACGACCGCCGCATGGAGGTGATTTTCGCCAACATGGAGTTCGGCTGGGAAGATTGAGTTAACACAAACATAGAACAATAAAAAATTAACATATATTCCAACGGAGGAAAAATTATGACCGCAAAAAATCCGCCCATGGGCTGGAACAGCTGGGATTGCTATGGAGCTTCTGTAAATGAAGCCACAGTCAGAGCCAACGCCGAGTACATGGCGAAAAATCTAAAGAAATACGGCTGGGAGTACATTGTCGTCGACATACAGTGGTACGAACCGACAGCCGAAAGCCAGGAATACCACCCCTTTGCCGACCTTGAAATGGACGAGTACGGCAGACTCATGCCTGCTGTGAACCGTTTCCCATCAGCCGCAAACGGAGCCGGATTCAAGCTCCTCGCCGATTACGTCCATTCCCTTGGGCTGAAGTTCGGCATCCACATCATGAGGGGAATCCCACGTCAAGCGGTGTACAAAAACTGCCCCGTCAAGGGGACCGGCTATACCGCGCGTCAGGTGGCGAAAACCTCAAGCATATGCGAATGGAACACCGACATGTACGGAGTCTGCCAGAACAAGCCCGGCGCCCGTGAGTACTACGAAAGCATTTTCGAGTTATACGCGTCATGGGGCGTTGACTTCATCAAGTGCGACGATATTGCCCGGGAGCTTCCCCACGAAGAAAAGGAACTGATTTTGCTCTCGGACTGCCTGAAAAACTGCGGACGGGACATGGTTCTCAGCCTCTCCCCTGGACCCGCGCTTCCCGAAAAAGCCGAAATTTACAAGAAAACCGCGAATATGTGGCGCATTACTGACGATTTCTGGGACAAATGGCCGCTGCTCTACAATATGTTTGAACGGGCTGAAAAATGGTGCTGCAACACCGGCGCTGGTCACTGGGCTGACTGCGACATGCTTCCAATCGGCGCGATCCGCCAGAATTACGGTAAAAAGAACCGCACAAAGTTCACTCACGACGAACAGTACACAATGATGACTCTGTGGTGCATCCTTCGCTCTCCGCTTATGATGGGCGGCGACTTGGTGTACAACGACGACTTCACCCTGAGCCTTATGACAAACGAAAGAGTGCTTGAAATGCTCGAAAAATCCCGCTCGGCCCATCAGGTTTACAGAAGAGACGTGGACGGAAACGAGGTCATTCTCTGGAAGGCCCACCGTCTCGGCGGCGGATATTACCTCGCAATATTCAACTGTGGCGAAAGTTCAGTCAAGACAACAATCGACCTCGAGGAATGCGAGCTTGAGGACGTGAACGTCAACGCAGTCGAACTGTGGAGTGGAGAGGAAGCCAAATACAGCGGAAAAATCGACGTTGAAATTCCACCCCACGGAACGCGTGCTTACAGAATCGAGTTATAAAATATTAACATCATGGAAAACAACAAATTCATAATAAAACCAAATCCGGCGGCAAAGTCCCCGTTCAATGGCGGCGTATTCATGGGCTGGGGAAGCGCGCTGTGCTGGTGGGCGAACCGTGTGGGCGGTGACGAGAGCATGACCGAAAAAGCTGTCCGCGCGTTCTACTCTGAGGATGGGCTCAGCCTTGACATCGGCAGGTACAACGTAGGCGGCGGCGACGATCCGGCTCACAACCACGTCAGACGGTCCGACTCAATGGTCCCCGGAATGTGGAGCGGCTTCACCATGAATGATGACGGCAGGGTCGAGTCCATCGAGTACGATATATCGAGCGATTACCGTCAGCTCAACGTAACGAAAAAAATCATCGCCGAAAATCCGGACGTGTACATCGAAGCTTTCTCCAACTCCGCGCCGTACTTCATGACCAAATCCGGCTGCACGGGCGGCGGTGATGGAGGCGGCGACAATCTGCGGGAGGACATGATAATCCCCTTTTCCGAATATATCGCACACTCGACAAGACTCCTGCGGGAAAACGGCGTGAACGTCAAAAGCTACTCCCCAATTAACGAGCCGTCAATCACAAGCTGGACCGCATACTCCCCCAAGCAGGAGGGCTGCCAATTCACCCCGGGAAAGGTTCCGTCGTCGGTCATCGTCGAAACAAGGCGGGCACTGGACAGGGAAGGACTCTGCGATATTGAGGTCGCCGGACTGGACGAGAGCAGCATCGACGACAGCGTGCGCCACATTCCCCTGCTCACTGAGGAAGCAAAATCCGCCCTCGGCAGAATCGACACCCACACATATGCCGGAAGCATGAGACGTGAAGTCAAAGCTCTCGCCGCATCCATGGGCAAGAATCTGTGGATGAGCGAGGTTGACGGTGGTGCTGACCCGGTTGACGGTGGTGCTGACCCGGCAGGAGATTTCCCAGAGGCCGGAGCAATGCGCGGTGCCATCGGAATCGGACGGCGGATCATCCTCGACATGAACGAAATGCAGCCCGCCGCGTGGGTTTTGTGGAACCTCATCGACTGCTTCCAAGATAGAAATAACATATTTGACCACGCCGGACGCTTTTTCAACCCCAACCGGCCGCTGTGGGGCGTATCAATGGGAGACTTTGACTCGGGCGAATTAAAGCTGACCATGAAATACTACGGTCTCGGACAGTTCACGCGGTACATCAACCCCGGCGACGTTGTGGTTCAGTCCGGTGAAAAAACTCTCGCGGCATACGACCCAAAAATGGGGGCAGTTAAGATAGTCCTCGTCAACGACACGCCGGAGATGCTTGAATGCGAGCTGGACCTGACCCTGTTCGACAAGGTTGGCGGCAATATTCATGCGTACAGAACCAGCGGTTCATGGGAGTCGGGCGAAAAGTGGGCGGACGTCAGCCGGGAAGTTGATTTCTCAGGGGAAAAAACCGTCGCCACTGCCGCAAAAGCTTACTCAATCACAACATTTATTATCTCTTAAGCATTTTTAAAAGACTGCCGCGTCACCAGATAAAGGAAGACAAACAGCAGTCTTTTCTTTTCCTTCAATATTATTTATTCAGCAGAGCGTTCGCCCGTAGAATCGCCGTCTGGGTCTTTCCGTCGGGAATTTCGCCCCGCAGAACCATCTCCACAGCCTCACTCAGCGGGAGCCGGTACACCTCCAAGAATTCGTCCTCGTCAAGGTCAGTTTCACCGAAGCTCAAGCCCTTTGCGAGAAACATCCGAATCTGCTCGCCCATTATTGCCGGAGACCCGAAGTAATCCCCCATGTCGATCAGCTCCCGGGGAACCGCGCCCGTCTCTTCACGAAGCTCCCGCAAAGCCGCCTCACGGAAGTCCTCACCGGCGTAATCCAGCTTTCCCGCGGGAATCTCAACCAAAACTTGCCCTACGGCGTAACGGTACTGCCGCTCAAGAATCACATACCCGTCATCGGTAACGGGAACCACGCACACCGCGCCCAGATGCTTCACGTATTCTCTGACAGACGTACTTTTGTCCGGCAGCTCGACCACGTCACGGTATAAATGCACGACCTTCCCGTCAAATATAAGCTCGCTCGTCAGCTTTTTCTCAATCAAATCCATTTTTTTCTCCTGATTAAAAAATTCCTGCCTTAATTATACCACATCCGACGGGGGAATACAATAAAATACGGGAATTTTTACCCCTTTGTGTTGTCCCAGCTGTTCTCGTAACCGTCCATCAGCTTCCCGCCGTGAAACAACGCGTCCACCTCGCCGAGACACAACTCCGCCGCCTCGCTTATGTATTCTTCAGCCATGTCATTTGTAAAGAAAAAGGCGTACCCTTCCACAATGCTTGTAAAATACCCGCTCATCACGCGCTGAAATCCCGTCGTGTCAAACTGGCAGATTTTGTTCAGCGGCTCATCCTCAAACCCGGCCGGAATAAAAATGTTATCAGCGAGACCATATTTCCGTATGACATAACAATTCCCGATTTCGTAATCCCGGTGAAGCCTGTCCGTGTTTCCGGAATTCCACGGGTTCCAATGATATTCGTCATATATAAAATGACGGAAACATAAATCCTGAATCAGGTGAAGATAATAGCCGAGGTATAAGTCGTCTTTGAGCATAAGCCCGCCGAAAATCTTACGAAAAGCCGCAAAGTCGTACATGTGCCGCCCTCCGTCAATGTTCTTTTTGAAGTGGCTGACCCTGCTGTCCCCTGCGTCAGGCAGAATTGAGCCAAATTTCAGCCGGTTTGGGTCGCGGAAGTCCCGCCTTTTCATAAGCTCACCCGTCACCGCAAGATGCATTATACTGGAAGCCATAATATCCACCTCATTAAACATAAACTTACGATTTTATTAAGGGCAGTTTTTGAAGCTGTCCTTTCATTTTTATTCCGCTTTCTCCACCCCGTCGAGGTAGGACTTGATTTTTTTCATATCCCTGAACATATCTTCCTTTTTTGACGCGTCCCGCAGAAGTGCCGCCGGGTGGTAGACTGCTGTCATGACGAACGCGCCTTTTTTTACCATTTCGCCGTGTTCCCGGGTGATTTTATAGTCCGGGTGGATGAGCCGGGCGGCGGAGATTCGTCCCAGGCAGACTATAATCTTCGGGCGTATGAGCTTCACCTGCTCGCGGAGGTACACAATGCACGCGTCGGCTTCCTCGGGGAGTGGGTCCCGGTTATGGGGCGGGCGGCATTTCAGAATGTTTGCGATGTACACCTCTTCACGGTCGATTCCTACAGCTGTCAAATATTTGTCGAGAAGCTGACCTGCCGCGCCTACGAACGGGATTCCCTGCAAGTCCTCCTGCTCACCCGGTGCTTCCCCCACGAACATCAGCGACGCTTCCCTGTTTCCGCAGCCGAAGACCGTGTTCTTTTTCGTCTCATGAAGCGAACAACGGCTGCATGACGCGCAGGCTTCATATAGTGTGTTCCAGTCCATTTTTTACCTCCGCAAATAGTCTGAAGAAATTTGGCTTGAAGCCGATGAAAAAGTCGGATTTTTGCTTTTTTGAATTCTTCCGCCCTAAATTTACTCAACCGCCCTATCTGTTTTCCTTCTCCGCGTCGATTGCCAGAACGAGCATCAGTGCGTTCAGGGCGTTGGTGATGTCCATGACGTCGATTGTGTAAACGTCAGTGAAGCGGAACAGTTCCTTTGCGACAACCGCCGCCACATTCCCACGCTCGTCATAGACCGTGTAGTCGAACTCGTATAAGTTTCCCTCAACGTACCAACCGAGGTAGTCCACGTCGAAAGCCGGACGGAAGAGGGAGAATCCCTTCTTTACTGTGCCTGCGAAGTCGTCCCCAAGGTATATTTCAAACCGGGGCAGGAAGGAGATGACCTTTTCTTTCAGCGTTCCCACACATTCGCTGGACGCGTCGTAAACCCTCATCAGCTTGCCCCACGAAAACTCGCCTTTTACGGTAAACACGACCTCCCTGTCCTCGTTTGTAGATGTCGAAGGTGTCAAACCATGTGAAAAATCTCTGCTTTAAAATCAGCTTCATTTACTGTCCTCCCTCACGTCGTTGATGACGCATTTTGCCCAGAAGCCGGACTTTACCATGGGTACTCCGATGAACAGCTTGATTGTTTCGGAAAACTGCACAGCAAAAAAGACCCACAATATATCGAGACTGGTAAATCTGCACAGAATCAATGAACTCATCGCCGGAACAACCCATGTGTAAACTGAGTCGAACAGGAAGGTGATGAACGTCTTGCCTCCCGAGCGGATGGTGAAGTAGATAACGTGAATAGTGGCGTGAATTGGCAGGGACGCTCCGGCTACCATCAGGCATTTTGTGGCGAGGGTCTGCACCTCCGGCTCCACTTTATACAGAAGCGGGATGAACGGGGCGGCGGCGATAATGAGGAAGGCTATGATCACGTGGGACGCAAGTGTGATGAAGATGAGCTTTGCGTCGATGTCCCGCGCCCCTTCCTCGTCTCCGGCTCCCAGCTTCTGTCCCACGAGAATTGACACAGCCGAGCCCATTGCGAACATTATGATGCAGAAGAGATTCCACGCCGTCGTGGTGATGTTTGTCGCGGCGACCACTACAAGTCCCCGGGTGGAATAGTTCTGGTTTATGAACGTCATTCCGAGGGACCAGAGGACTTCGTTTATAAGCAGGGGCGTGCCGGTGACTGCGATTTTTTTGCACAGGGACAGCGGAACCTTAATGCTCCTGTATGCTCCTTTGATGAATGGGAATTTCTCGGGTCTCAGGTGGGTTGCAAGAGCAACGATGATAAGCTCTACAAATCTCGATATCACTGTGGCGATAGCCGCGCCCGCAACGCCCAGCTCCGGGAATCCGCACTTGCCGAAAATCAGGAAGTAGTTGAACAGCAGGTTTACCGCAATGGCGGCGACTCCGGCAATCATGGGTGACACTGTGACTCCGGTTTCACGCAGGGTGCCGGAATATGTCTGGACAATGGCAAAGGGGATGAGTCCGATTACCGCGACCCTGATGTAGTCCCGGGCAAGGCTCAGGGTAAGCTTGATTTCCTCGGGGGTGTTCTCTTCACTTTTGAGAAACAGCATTACAAGATCGTCGCCGAAGGTTAAAAATACCGTGATGGCAATTACTGCCGTGATGACGGAGAAAATTATCTTGAAACGGAAGGTGTCCCGCATTCCCTTGAAGTCTCCCACGCCGAAAAACTGGGTGCCGAAGATGGAGACGCCGGACAGACCGCCGAAAATGGCAAGGTTGAACACAAATATCAGCTGGTTGGCGATAGAGACCGCACTCATGTGGATTGTACCCAGCCGTCCCACCATGAGGTTGTCGAGAAGGCTGACGAAGTTTGTGATTCCCTGCTGAACGATTATGGGGAGGACGAGGATCACGAGCATGCGGTAGAAGCCCTTGTCCCCGATGTATTTTTCGAAAAATTTCATGTCATGTACCTGTTGGCGATTGATTAAATTAGATATTGATTAAATTTTAAACCTGAAGAAGTTTTTGGTGTTGTTGTAGCAGATATCGCAGATGAGGTTGGCGAGGTTTTCCGGCTCAAAGGGGTAAAGTCCGTCCTCGACCCACTGCCCTACCATGTCGCACATGATTCTTCTGAAATATTCGTGGCGGGGGTAGGAGGTAAAGCTGCGGGAGTCGGTGAGCATGCCGTTGAATTTGCCAAACGCGCTGAGGTTGGCGAGGGACTTCATCTGCGCACGTATGCCGTCGATGGAATCGTTGAACCACCACGCCGAGCCTTGCATAACCTTGGGGAAGCCGTCCTCCGAGGTCTGGAAGCAGCCAATCATTGAGCCGATTGCGGCGTTTGCGGTGGGGTCGATTGAGTAAAGTATGGTTCTCGGCAGAGCGTCACGGTTTTCCATGCCGGCGAGCAGTTCGATTATTCCGACTACGTTTGTGCAGCCTATTGTGTCAAAGCCTGTGTCGGGTCCCAGCTTTTTCATCATCGGCGGGTTGGCGTTGCGGTAGACTCCCACGTGGAGCTGCATTACCCAGCCGCGTTTTTTGTATTCTCCGGCGAGGAAAGTCAGCATTTCCGCCTTGAGAACGCACAGCATCTCCGCAGTCACGTCCCGTCCGTCGGAATCAAGTGCGCACTCGAGAGCCTTGTTTGCCGTATATTCGTTTGGCTTTACGAAAAGTGGGAATTCGTCAAGTCCGTGGTCGGCGGTGCGGCAGCCCATTTCGTCGAAGAAGTCAATCCGGCACGCGAGGGCTTCCTTCAGGCTGGCGACGTCCTTTATCTCAACTCCGGCTGCTGAACCTAACTTTTTGTAGTATTCGGCAAGTCCGGGCTTGTTTATATTGAAGCATTTGTCAGGACGGAACGCGGGGAGAACCTTTGTGTCAAAACTGTCATCCTCGGCGAGCTTTTTGTGCCACTCAAGGCTGTCGGCGGGGTCGTCGGTTGTACACAGCAGCTTGACCCGGGACATTGTAATCAGTCCCCTTACGCTCATAGCGGGACTTGACAGCTGCTCCGCGGTCTGATTCCAGATTTCCTCAGCGGTATCAGATGAGAGGATTGTGTTGATTCCGAAGTAGCGGCGAAGCTCAAGGTGGGTCCAGTGGTAGAGGGGGTTGCCGATGAGGTATGGCATACAGTCGGCGTAGGCTTTGAACTTCTCCCAGTCGGAGGACGAGCCGGTTATGTATTTTTCCTCCACGCCGCAGCTTCTCATTGCACGCCATTTGTAGTGGTCGCCGCTGAGCCACAGCTCGGTCAGGTTGGAGTACTGCCTGTTTTCTGCGATTTCCTTGGGTGAGACGTGGCAGTGGTAGTCGATTATCGGCAAGTGCTCGGCGTACTTATGAAACAGCACCCGTCCCGTTTCGTTATTCAGGAGGAAATTTCTTCCCATAAAGCTTTTCATAATCCAATTCCTTTCGTGATGTCAATTATTTATCATTTTGCATTATCGTATCATCGCATTTACTTCAATATATATTATATCGTATTTCGTGCGCATAATCAAGGGATTTTTATGTGAATTTCAATTTTGTGTTGTCAATAGATATGACCCATATTACAGAAAGTCCCAAACCTAAAAATACCAACTCTACCTTTGCTCACTCACCACGCGAGCTTCTCCCGCAGCAGCTGAACAGGACTTTTTCTTCCGAGTGTGCGCATTGTCTTGTTGTTGCTCCACTCCAAATATTCCTTCAGCTTCCTGTTCAATTCCTCCACGCTGCCGTGGCTCCGCTCAACTTTG
>CAZULC010000025.1:0-17647 GCA_964621165.1 uncultured Ruminococcus sp. | reverse complement strand
TATGAGCAGCAGAACAGATTTGCAGGTGTAGAGTTTTTAGGACATTCTTTATCTGAAAAGTATGTTTGACATTGTAAATTCTCCTCTCGAATTGAACATAAAAAAAACAACGCTTATTTTTCGTACAAGCGTTGTTTTTCAATATTATTTTTGTTTTGCGTTTTTTGAAAAGACAAGATGATTCAGCATATCTAAGGCTCTTTTATCAAAAGTAGTAAATTGGTAGTAAACTGTTGTGTAATACTACTATATATCTTGTCTTTTCTTCTTATATCTTTTGTTTTTGATGCTTTTTTATGAGATGGGTATTTTTTGCGATAAAAGTACTGCGTGATTTTATTAGCTTCAGCCAAAGTAAGATTTACTGCAGCTTACTAACTTTTAAAGTATGTTTTCAGCTAGAGTCTGCCATGATGCAGTAGTTGAAGTCAGGCTGAGATTGAGGATACCGCCTGATACTTCATCAGGTTCTATGAGACGCTCAGTGCCATTGTTAGAGATGAAGCAAAGTTGAGCACCACAGATTTTTGATAATGTCGCAAACATGCACTGGGTTCCTGGCGCTGGTATACTTGAACCTAAACGTCATCTCAAAGTATGCCTGTGAACTGTGCGGCAACTTTTTAGGCAAAACAATCGAGTACTGCCACCGACACGTCATTTTTTGACGTTGACGGAAATGCAAAAACTTCTGTTGGCTGTACGGGCGAAGGTTCCGCAGTTTTAAGCCTCAACATTATCGGCATATCAAGAACAACAATGTCAAATCCCACATCAGGCAGAGTGATGTGTTGTGTAATTCGCCTGAACAAAACATTGTTCGACTGCTCACCTGGATACCTGAATGCCAGATTCAGGTTATCATCCGATGATTCCTACAATAATTAGCAAAAACATAACTGTCAGCGCAGATTTGTGCAATTAAAACAAATATACCCCCCCGATTAGTCATTGTGCTATTTCACTGTTTTTCTGAAAAATTTATTTCAAAATCATTGCTTTTTCCGGAATTTGTGATATAATTAACATAGTAGTCTTCGTTTTTAATAAAAAGTATTAAATTCTTTTCATCAAAGACGTTGACAAAATCTTATAAATTTACTTGGAGGATTATGATGAAAAAGCTGTTTTCAATCATTCTCAGTGCGCTGCTTCTCGCTGCTATGGCAGTTACAGCAGGCGCAAATCCAGCGAACTCTGACTACACGATTGTGGCTGAAAAGGGTACACCCGTAATTGACGGCGAAGTTGATGACGTATGGGATAGCACTACTTCTGTAACACAGGATATCATTCGTTCTGGCACAGACACAGGAGTTCGAGCTGAAATCCGTGCACTGTACGACGACAACTACATCTACATTCTGGAATATGTAAACGACGCCACCCTGTGGGGCGCAGACCTGAATCTCGCCAACTACAACTACGATACCACGGAAATCTGTATGTCCCTTACAAACTCCGCTTCTACATCCTACGACGTAACCTCTGATTTCTGGATCGGCATCACCCCTTACGGTGAGCGCAATACGGATTCCAATGCAACAGCTCTGATTGGCAGCGGCACGGACGTAAACGATGCCGAGTATGTCGACGTTGCCACAAAGGTAATCGGCGATGAAGGCTCTGAAACCGGTTACTTTGTAGAGTGGGCATTCAACGTTAAGGCTATCGCTGACCTTGATATGGTTCCTGGCACAACGATTGGTTTTGAAGTATCCACAAACGACAACGCAGAGTACAACAACAGAACCGCCTGCATCGGCTGGGCTGACGCATCTGATGGTGCTTCCACCAACCCGTCCGTATTCGGCAATCTCGTACTCGGCGGTGAAACCAGCAATGTTACTGAAGCTGAGGCCGAGGCTGAGCCTGAAGCTGAAGCTGAGGCTGAGACTGTGACCGAGCCTGAGGTTGAGACTGTGACCGAGACAGTTGCAGCTCCTGCTGAGGCAACTCCCACTGAAGCTCCTCAGACTTTTGACGCTGGTATAATTGCTGCGGCAACAGCGGCTGTTTCTGCAGTTGGCTATGCAATCACAAAGAAGAGAAAGTAAAATTTCTTCTCTCTTTTTGAACGGTTTTGTTGTAGTTATAAAAAAGGAGGGTGTTTTGACATTAGATATCCTCCTTATTTTAATGTTATCTATTACAATTTCTATTTCCCTATGATTGTTCGCATCCAATAAAACTGCAAAACACATAAAACAAGACACTGGTTTAGTAAGGTATTTACTACATGGTATATAACAAGTTAATTTGGTATGGGAATAGTAATTTTTATACTTTTCCACTAGCCCACATCCTAAAACGATGAAAGGAGAATTTTTCCATGAAACGCATTGTATGTATGGTGCTTCTTGCAGCCCTACTGCTTTCCTCCATTACTTCATGTGGAGAAAACACGCAGGAAACTGAGAGCAACAACGCAAACAATCCAACAGAATCTGCCTCCCCTTCAGATAACACTGATACGGTAGAGGAAACAGAATTATCAAGAGAGGATGTCGCGGATGATCTGCCGGAATTAAACTACAATGGTCAAGAAATAATAATTCTTGCCAGAAGTAAGGACTGGTTTAGCGGTGAAATGTACGTCGAGGAAATTAACGGTGACACCCTGAACGACGCTGTATACAACCGCGATACCACTGTAGAAGAACGGCTTGGCGTCGTCATCAACTATCAATTGGAATCCGACACCAACAGTCTGGTCAACAAAAACGTCACAGCCGGCGTTGATGAATACGGCATGCATGTAGGATCCGCAGTCGACACCGTTCAGTATGGCATAAAGAATAATTACTACAATCTGCTCGGTGATTATCCTGAATACCTCAATCTCGAACAGCCATGGTGGTCACAGTACTACACAGAACAGAGCTCCATTGACAATGTGGCGTTCTTTGCAACGGGTGATTTGTGCTTCTCGTTGATCAAACTTGCGTTTGTTACATATGTAAACCTCAATATGATTGAGAATTACGGCCTGGAAAATCCGTATGAACTCGTTCGTGAGGGAAAATGGACCTTTGACAAGGAAATGGAAATGGCCGCTTCCGCCAGTGAAGACGTCAATGGCAATGGCGTGATGGACAAAAATGACATTTATGGAATGTCCATCGGCGGTGATATTGGCTGCGATGTATACTGGAGTGCGTTTGATCTTTCCATCTGTACCAAGGATGACAATGATATCCCGACGTTCAATGTAGACGAGGACAAGATGTCTTCAGTTATAGAAAAGATTTATAATGCCTATATGTCCGATTTTGTATACACACCGACTAACAACAGCGATCTAGAACAGGACGAAATTGCTCTGATGCTTTCTGAAGATCGGATGCTCTTCTCTCCCCTGCGCATTATGCACACTGATCAGCTTCGTGAAATGGAAAGCTCCTACGGTCTGATTCCGCTGCCAAAATGGGATGAAGTGCAGTCCAATTATTATACATTCGTACATGATCAGTATTCAATTGTGGGTATTCCGATTTCCGTACAGGATCCGTCGATGGTCAGTGCGGTGATGGAGGCAATGGCGGCAGAATCCTACCGTTATGTGACACCGGCTTATTATGATGTGGTGCTGAACGGCCAATATCTGCGCGACAAGGATTCATCCGAAATGCTTGAAATCGCCATGGACGGCATTAAAATCGACTTTGGCTGGATCCACACATACAGCTTGGGCTCATGCTCACAGGCTCTGCTGCGTGATATTATCACATCAAAGAGCAACAACTTCTCTTCCGTATATGCGCGCATGAAGAAAGTATACGAAAAGAAAATGGAAATGCTCTTGGAAGACATCTACGAACTTAAAGACAACACCTAAAGGGAAAAATTAAGTACAGGGAACGAAGAACGCACTTTTTGAAAAAAGCTGCGCTAAAGCTTTTAATCAAACCTTCATAATTATAGATTCTTTCCGTACTCATGGAGATTTAGATAAAGTTTTGTCAGATTTTTTATAGAGCTGCTTACTTCGTCCCCTGTTTTTGCGTTTTTCCTTTTTAACTTTGTAAAGGAACTCCCTCGAGATAAACCGGTCTGACCGTCACTGAAATTTCAGGCGTCACCGGATTCGACAATGCAGCACATTTTTGCGAGGTCTTCAAATGATCCGAAGGCCGAAGTCCCAGAGAATATCGCAACGGTAAACAAAAAAATGACTCCCTGCATCGAAGGCGAGGACACATACGAAAGCTGTTACGCCAGCCTTGTGGAGTCGCTTGAAGCCTATTTGAATTAACACAGAAATGATTTTATAAAGAAGAAACAAAGCTGAACGCGTACAGATTTATGAAAATACTGCTGTCAGAAGAATTTCAATCGGGTGAAGGCGCTTGGGTTATATTACTTACTGCACCATAAGAGCGGATTCAACATACAAGCATCTCGCGGATTCATTGTTCAAAGATGATTATCCGGCCTTCAACAGTGCCGTAGAGCAGTATTCGGAGGTCATGATGAGCGTGGACAACGCATCTCTTGTTTCGGTTCAGATTTATGCCTACATCCGTGACGAAATGACACCCTACTTCACCGGGGAAAAGGACTACGACACCTGCTTTGAGCGGCCCATAAACGTGCTCACGCTGTACAAGGACGACTGAAACGAGGTAAACTAACATGAAACATCACTCAAACCTGCGCTCACATGATTCGCTGGTGGGATTTTTGTTCTGCCTGCCGTCGATGCTCGGGCTTCTTGTGTTTTTAATCATCCCCTTCGGAATCACGGTCCGCCTGTCTATCATGCAAAGCCGGGGAAGCGACGTTTTCGTGGGGTTCAAAAACTATTCCGACGTGCTGAGCAGTGCTACCTTCCGCCTTGCCGCGAAGAATACCCTGAAATTCACGCCGTCGCCGTGCCCCTATTTCTGATTCTCTCCTTCGCCGTCGCCATGCTGCTCTACAAAAAGCTGCGGGGCTGCAACTTCTTCCGCACGGTTTTCGTCTTTCCGCTGGTTCTCCCCGTGGCGTCAGTGGTGCTGTCCTTCCAGATTATCTTCAGCGACTCGGGCGTGGTCAACCATATACTGGATCTGTTCAATCTCGACCCGGTAAACTGGATGAACTCAAGCGCGGCGTTTGTGGTTCTTGTGGTGCTGTACCTGTGGAAAAATGCCGGGTACAACATAATCCTGTTCCTCACCGCACTGAACTCAATCACCCGAATACTACGAGGCGGCTGAAATCGACGGCGCGGGAAGCCGGGTCAAGACCACACGCATAACATTTACACTTATAGAACCGTTCACGTTTTTTTATCGTGGTAATTTCAATCGTCAACTTGACCCACTCATTCATGGACATGGACGAAATTGTCTCAAGCTACGGCTCAATCTTCGCAAAGTCAACCAGCGACACGCCAAAGGTTATGGACTTCCACGTATTCCCCCGCACTCCCTCGCTGAAAGGGTACTTCGAGGTATTTCTCGCCACCCCGTCCTACCTGATGAAATTCTGGAACTCCATATTCCTCGCATGTGCTATTACCGCGGGGCAGGTGGTGCTGGCCTGCCTCGGGGGCTGCGGCTTTTCTAAATTCAACTACCCTTTCAAAAACCTCATATTCTGCCTCATGGTAATTCTAATGATGATGCCGCTTCAGGTCACGCTGGTGCCAAACTACATGGTCCTCAACAAATTCGGGCTGATCGGCACATATACGGGCTTGATTCTCACGGGAATGTTCTCGACATTTGGCGTAATTCTCCTGACCCAGATTTTCTCCTCCATTCCAAACAACATCCTCGAAACTGCAAAGCCGGACGGGGCAAATCAGGTGCAGATTCTCTTCCGTATTGTAATCCCCTACTCCAAGTCCGGCGTGGCTTCGCTGGTGATTCTGAACTTTATCGACACATGGAATATAGTAGAGCAGCCGCTGGTATTCCTGAAAGATTCCCTGAAATCCCCCCTGTCAATATTCATGGCGAACATCAATAACGCCGAATTAGGAGTCTCCTTTGTCTGTGCGATTCTGGCAATGCTGCCGGTGCTTCTGCTGTTTTTACACTTCAAGGACGTGCTCATCACCGGAATCGAAAGCTCCAATCTTAAATAAAGGGGGACGGAAAAATGTCAAAAGCAAAAAAATACTCAATGTGGTAACAATAGTGATAGTGGCGGCTCTCATTGTCTGCACAATCCTGACAGTAATTATCTCCGAATCCATGCGCCACCGGGTTGCAGTCACCCTTTCCACTGTAATATTCATGGAAATCAACGGCGAGGAGGACTTCTGCCGGTTTGTGCCGGACAGCGCAGTCTTAAAGGCGGGAATCAGCAGCTGCGTGTACGTTGTCCGTGATGAGCGGGGACTTTTCGACGACGAGAGCCATCTTGTGCTGTGCGAGGTATCGGTTCTCATGCAGATGGACGGAATGACGGCATACGGCGGAAGTTACATGAGAAAGCAGGACCGTGTTGTGGTTCATCCCAATCCCGAGTGGGAAGACGGCGACGCTGTGAAAATAACGAATCTCGCCGAGATAGAAGAGCTTGAGCTTCAATAAGTATTATTCAATATAAATTAACACATTCATAAGCAAATCCACTTGACAATCACCCACCCCATGATACAATAAAGTCAGCATATCCGTGAAGGGGGAACATCATGAAAAGAAAGAGAAAATGCCCGTTCGGCATAGTTACGATTCTGACAATTACCTTCATCATTTTGGAACTGACAAACGCCGTCAACTGGTCATGGCTGTGGGTATTCTCGCCCGTGTGGATTTCCATTGCCGCCGCGGCTTTGATTTTTTCAGCCATCCTGACAGCAGGCCTTGTCAAAAAAGGACGTTTATAAACCAAAACTGCCTCAAAGTCAGCCGCATGACCGACAAAAGGGCAGCTTTTTCATTTGTATCAGTCGAGAAACTCCAGCTTCACGCTTGTCAGGGTAACGCCGCACTGGTGAGATGAGATTTTCAGCGAGTTTTCGCCGGACTTGAAGTCGTAGGTCACGCTTCCCTCTCCGCCGACTATGTTCAGCAGGGACTTGTCCTCGCCGTTTACGAACAGCCTTACCCTGCAGTGATCCTTCTCTTCCGCCGACACACTGATCTGCACGCGGGAATCCCGACCGCTGTAGAATTTGTATTCGCTCACGTCGTTTTCGCCGAGCTTTACCGTTTTCACAACGGAGACAGTCTCACAATCCGGCTCAGGCTCGCACTCCACCGCTTCAACTCCGGTTTTTGTCTGCTCAATGAGCTTTATAAGTCCGTTTTCGTCGAAGTACAGCTTGTCCACGCAGACCGAACGCAGGTTGCCCCTGTGGGAAATATTACAGTTGTGGTAGAACTGGTACCACTGTCCCTTAAACTCAACAACCGAGCCGTGGCTTGTGTCGCAGTCCGTGGGGTCAAGGTAGATTCCGCGGTAAGTCCAAGGTCCGAGGGGAGTCTCTGACGTGGCGTATCTCAGCCGGTTCCTGCCTTCAAGGTTGTCGGAGTAGGTCAGGTAGTATATGTCTCCGCGGCGGAATACCCATGTGGCCTCGTGGAAATCCTCCAGCCCCACCATGTCAACCGGCGGAGTTTTGAGTGACACCATGTCGTCGTTCATCTCGCACCCGACGCAGTGAGCCGCACCGCCGCAGTACATGTAGACCCGTCCGTCAAAGTCAATGAATACGCAAGGGTCAATGAGTCCGAATCCGCCAAGCCCCTCTATATAGCCCAGATCCCTGAATCCCCGGTTGGGTTTGTCGCTGACCGCCACGCCGATTTTCCATGTGTCGTTCCACCTTGTCTCGCTGGGGTGTGGGTAGTAGAAGTAGTACCTGCCGTTTCTGTAAGCGCAGTCCGGCGCCCACATGAATCCGCCTTCGGGACGTCCCCACCCAACGTCATCGGAGCAGAGAATCTCGCCTTCGTCACGCCAGTTTGCCATGTCAGCGGAGGAATAGACGTGGTAGTGGTCCATCAAATCGCATCCACGGGCGGGGTCCATGTCGTGGGAAGCGTAGATGTAGATTCTGCCGTCGTCCCATACGTGAGCTGACGGGTCGGCCGTGTAAATCCCCGTGATAATCGGGTTCATTGAAGTTTTCTTTTTCATCTCGAAATCCTTTCAGTGAAATATTTTTTAAGGTCGGAGTGGACAAAATTTCCTTCAAACAGGACATTTTTAAATATTGCATAGTTCTCACAAATTCTTTTTATATATTATAGCTTAAAATTGTATACTTATCATGAATTCTTATTAATTTTTTTCTATCCTGATATTGACTATTTTTTAATTTTGGTTTATAATATAAGTCAGTAGAAAACCGAAATGAAAGGAAATTTATGGCAAAAAACTTCACCTTTGACGGAGAAATGAGCCGGGATGTGCTGAACAGCTACCTCTCACGCGCCGTCACCCACATCGGGCTGGGATACGACAACGACCGGTACAGCGGAACCTTCGAGGACGACATACGCATGCTGAAAAACGAGGGAGCGAAATTCATCGGGCGTGCGGCCTACGTCTGGGCTGACAGTGTACCCGACAGCGAAAACTTCGCGTTCACCAAAAAGAGGCTTGCTATAGCTCACGAAGCCGATCCGGAGTTCATCTTTCAGGCCTGTGTGTTCGAGTGCGTCTACAAAAAGTTCGTAAACTCAACTCCGGTTCCGGCTTATGTCTTCGAGGACTTCGGACTGACTCCGGAAAAACGGTGCTTCTCCTATGACGACATGGTTTTCGGCGACGAGAAGCCATACCGCTGGGGTCCGAAAGACAGCGCAACTCCCGACATCACGAAAACCGAGTCACAGATGTGGTTCTACTACCGGGCCACGTCATACATAGACTGCGGATGTGAGGCAGTGCATTTGGGTCAGGTGTGTCTCATCGGACGGCGCGACCCCGACTTTGCCTGCTGGAAAAAGGTTATTGCAAAAATCCGCGCTTATGCAAAGGTTCACGCACGCCGCCACTGCGTTCTGATTGACGCGCACACCTTGGGCTGGCTGAGGCAGGACGAGAGCGTGTTCGACTACAACGCCTTCCCCATCAGGCTCAAAGAAATTCCCGAAAAACCAATGGAATGCGTGTGCGAGGAAGGGTACCTCGACTCCATGTTCAACGAAAAAGACGGACTCTGTCGGCCGTTTATTGTAGAATTTGACAACTTCGGACGTTCAGCCGCCCCCGGTAAACCCGACGTGAACTCACCCTATGCATGGGGATACGACGAAATCACCTGGTTCTCGAAATGCACGCCCGAATACCGGAAGTACTTCCTCAACTACATCTGGGACTGGGTGAACGCCCGCTATCCTGAGGGGTGGGTTCAGATGCCGTCGAGGAGATGCCTTGCGGGAGGGGACAGGTACAACTACAGCGCCAACACGCCCTCATCAACGGTTCCCTACGGCTGGGGAGACGAGGAGACAATCAAGGAAATTTTCGCCCGCTGAGCCGAACAAAAAAACGATATGGTAAAGCCCTGTCGTTTTTTGCTTTTTCATGATTTGATGAGGGAGTTATGGTTTGATGTGATTTTTTTAATATCCCCATATTCGGGCCTTTTTGAAAAAACCTCGGATTACTCCCCATTTGCGTCAATCTGCTGTTGAAGGTCTGCGTCTCAGGTTCTCCCGCATTGACTGAACAAACCAGTCTCCCTCTCCGTCAGGGAAAAGCAGGTCCACAATCGCCTCGGCACGTGTCAAAAAGTCGGCTTTCCCCTCGGTTTCGTACAGCGCCGTCATGTGATGAACCACAGCCCACGCCAGCGGAGTCAGAGCTTCCTTTGCCGTCCTGTGCTTTTCGTCGCCGTCGAGCAGGTACACAAGGGCGTTTTCCCGGGCTTTGTACAGGTTCGGGAGCTTTTTCGCCTGTTCCAGCGCCTTTTCGGGCTCCCCGTTTTTCAGGTAGGCAAAGCAGATGTTGTACATTGTCGCCCCGCGCACCTCCGAATCCTCGCCGTAGTTCAGAATCTGCTCCTGAATTGCGATTGACTCACGCAAATGCTCGCGCTTTTCCTTTTCCGACCCGTCCAGCTTTTCGAGCGAAGTTGACAGTTGTACAAGAAGCAGTGCGTCGTTGGGGAAATCCCTGAGATACTGCCGCATGAGTTCCACGTTTTCCCGGTGAAGTCCGGCTTTGTTGTTTTCGTCCCACAGGCGGTTGATTTTGTCGTACTCCTCGCGCATCGCAATTTCACTCATGCCGAGAAGTTCGTCCGTGCTTACCCCGAAATACCTCGCCAGAGCCGGAAGCATGGTGATGTCCGGGTAGCCGTCACTTCTCTCCCACTTCGATACCGACTGAAACGATATTCCAAGATGCGCCGCCATTTCTTCCTGAGTCAGGCCCCGCTCAAGGCGCAGTTTTTTGATTTTTTCGCCGATTAAAAGATTCATATGTCCTCCAAAAATTTTATTCGCAGCTGCTGATTATATTATACTGCGGCATCGCCGGCTTTACAATAACCGCAAAAGAGACGGGACTCAACTGAGCGTGGAAAAATTCTATTGGGACAGGTCAAAAATAAACCCGAAGCCTGAATGAACATTGCCATTCCCGACTCTGGGTTTGATTTATATCAAGCTCAATTTTTATTAATTTTATCTAATTTAGCTTCATTCCGATTGTGCCGGATTTATCAGAAACCATAGTGTTCGCTGAGTTCGGATGTTGTCTTCATGAAGAAATCGTATGTGGGAGTTGTGTTGGTGTTCGCGCCGTTTACGATCGGGTCGTCCCAAGTCACGTCTACGTGGTACTCAACGCCGTCGATTACTACAACATTCCAAGCGTGGTTCATAGCCTTGCCGGTAACTGTCTTGCAGCTTACGCCGAGGTATTCCATGATGAACTGGAATGCTTTTGTGTAGCCTTCGCATACAGCGGAACCGTTTACGAGTGCGTCGTGGAGGGATCTTGCGGTGTAGGTTGTAACGTAGGAAACATTTGCGATGAGGTAATCGTGAACGTATTCAACCTTTTCGGATGCGGACATGCCGTTTGTAGCGTCTGCGATCTTTGCCATAACAGCGTTGATTTCAGCGTTCTGCTTGTTGGCGGTGTTAGCGTCCATTGTGTAGGTAATTGCGAGAGCCTTTGCGGTGTTTTCAACATAGAAGCTTTCAGGGCTCTGTGCGAGGAAATCGAGGTATGCGACGATAATTTCGTCGCAGGTCATGTTGAACTCGGATACGTCAACTGTAGCGTCGTGATTGTCGATAACCTTCTGGAACTTGCTTCGATAGGGCTGTCTGCGAGAACGGAAGAGGTGCTCATGATAACAACTGTTACAACTGCTGCGAATAAAGATTTGATTAAGTTTTACATATAATCCACACTTTCATAATCAGCACTACATTATATAGTGCTCACTTATCACCCGGTATCGAGTGACTCAACTTAAAAAATTAAAGTAGGTAACCGAGCTATCATGTGCTTGCGCCTTTAGACCTCAAGCTTTGCGTCACCGCCTTTCGACGGGTTTGCCGAAATAAAAGTTAGATTAAAATTTCGGAATTAAACTTTTGATTTTTAAAGCTTAATTAGCTCCTGCGAGAAAAAGAAAACATCATTTACACCAGAATTTTGGAATAAATGACGCACACAAACTATTGCGGATAAGCCTATATCGTTCGATCCTCTATCAGCTTCATTAAGCAGGCGGCCGGGCTGTCAATGAAGAACCGTTTTCGTTCTCGTTAGACCCCATAGCTTTGCGTCGCCGTTTTTCAACGGTTTTGCCACAATTAAGAAATTATTCTATTGTATTGCAGAAATTTTGATACCATGCCGATTGGAATCGCTGCGAACTCATCCTTTCTGAGCCGCCGTGTCGCGTTCCTGTTCAAGATCTATATTATACCATATTTTTGGGGAATTTCCTGTTTTTTTGGTGGGGGTTTGTCATTTTAGCATATACATTTCACAGTATGTTCAAAGATTTTTTCAGGCGAAAAATCCCCCGGTATGGCGTGCGACGCAGGATTTATGCCATGCTTTCGGGGGAACTCCACTATATTTTCGCTATTTGATTGAATTTTATTATCGCTTCCGTATATTCCGATTAACCCGGCTTATATCACCTGATGGTCCAGTTCTGGGCTTCCTTTTGCAGTCTGACCGAGCGGGCGTACTCGCCGTTTTTCGCGTAAAGTTCCTCCGGACTGCCCTGTTCCGCAACAACCCCGCCAGAAAGGTACACGATTTTGTCAGCTCCCGCAACCGTCCTCATTCTGTGAGCGATTACCAGCACGGTTTTGTTTCTTATGAGTCGGGACAGCGCCGTCTGAATCGAGGTCTCGTTCTCCACGTCAAGGGAAGAGGTGGCTTCGTCGAGGAGGATTATGGGCGCGTCCTTCAAAAACGCACGTGCGATCGAGATTCTCTGCCTCTCACCTCCGGACAGCTCACAACCGTTTTCGCCGATTGTGCTGCTCCAGCCGTCAGGAAGCTTCTCCGCGAACTCGTCCACATTGGCAAGGTGTGCAGCCGCAAGAACTTCTTCATCCGTAGCGTCCATTCTGCCGATGCGTATGTTTTCCATTATGGTGTTGTCGAAGAGAGTCACGTCCTGGAACACAATTGAATACAGCGACATCAGCTTTTCCGGGTCGATTTTTGACACATCCATGCCGCCGACGGTTATTTTACCCTTGTCGATATCCCAGAAGCGGGCCGCCAGACGGGACACCGTGGTTTTCCCTCCGCCGGAGGGTCCCACAAGAGCCGTGACTTCACCCTGACGTGCCGTGAAAGATACATCTCTGAGGACGTTTTCGCCGCCGTTGTAGGCAAATCCCACGTGGTCGAAGGTTATGTCACAGCCGACGTTTGTCAAGGTATCGCTCCCCTCCTGAATTGGGTGATCCATGATTTCGTTCATGCGGCGGATTTTGCTGTCCGTGGCGATAATTGCCGCCAGATTCTGTAGCGCGCCTTCGAGGGGGTCATAAAGGCGGGAGACAACGAGCAGGAACATGAAGAACGTGAAAATGTCGAGCCGTCCATTAATCAGCAGATATGAGCCGGTCAGGGCTGTCGTGGCGATTCCAAGGCGGAGAATCAGTCCGGCCGACACCACAAAAGCTGCGGTACCGAACTCGGATATTATGGCTCTCGTCTCCACCGCACGGATTTTTTTGTCCAGTCCGGCAAGGTATCTGTCCTCGGCGTTGTTTGAGCGCAGGTCGTTCATGGCTTCGACGCACTCCTGAATCCCGTCCTCGCAGGCAATCTTCGCGGCAGAGGATTTTTTCGCAAGTCCGTGCTGAACACGGGCCGCAAATCCGACTATGGCAAACGCTACGGGGAGAACCCACAGCGCCGACAAAGCCATTCTCCAGTCATAAATCAGGCACGCGGCCGCTATTATCACCGTTGAGATGACCGAGCCGATTAGGGGTGAGACAAAGTGGGACTGGGTTGACTCAAGCACGGCGCAGTCGTTCATGATTGCCGAGGTCAGGTCAGCCAAATCCTTTTTCGAGAAAAACGACAGCGGGATTTTCCTCAGCTTCTCCGCTAAGCTCACTCGCCGCACGCCCGACTCCACATATGTGACGAGGTACGTCCCGTCGTACTGGAATTTTGTGGCAATAACAATCAAAACGGCGCAGAGCAGGCATCCAACAACGTAAAGCGGAATTTTACTTCGGCTCAGGCTGCCGGCCTGCATATCACTGACGAGCATGTACAGCAGTCCAACGGGAAACATGAACGCAATATTCTGCAAAGCGCAGAAAACGCTTCCCTTTATCATGTCCGCCGCGCCTTTTTCGGACAGAGCGAACCTTCTTTTTAATTTTTCAGTCATAATCACGCCTCCTTTGCTACTTTCCATTTGACGGAACGCTGATAGTCCCGCCACATTTTGCAAAACAGCCCGCCGGACTCTACAAGCTCGTCGAATTTTCCGCTTTCACATATGCTTCCGTTGTCCAAAACGAAAATTTTGTCCGCGTTGGCAACTGTCGACAGGCGGTGGGCGATCATGATGACCGTTCTGCCCTCAGCCAGTCTGTCAAAGGCCTGCTGAACCTTCGCTTCGTTGTCCGGGTCGGCAAAGGCCGTGGCTTCGTCAAGGATGATGATCGGCGAATCCTTCAAAAGCGCACGCGCGATGGCGATTCTCTGCTGTTCCCCGCCGGACAGGTACACGCCTGATGAGCCGATTACAGTGTTCACGCCATCAGGAAACTTCTCCACGATGTCCATGCACTGTGCCTCCCGTAACGCGGACATGACTTCTTTTTCATCGGCGTACGGTCTGCCCAGTCGTACATTGTCGAGGATTGTACCCTTTATCAGCCGGCTGTCTTGGAAAACAAATGAGACTGCGTCCGCCAGATCCCGCTTGCCCACACTCTTCACGTCAACTCCGCCGATTTTCACGCGTCCCTGCTGCGGGTCGAAGAATCTTGATACAAGGCTGGCGAGGGTGGTTTTTCCGCCGCCTGAGGGTCCCACGAATGCCACGGTCTCGCCGGAGTTGATTTTCAGTGAGACGCCGCTGAGGGCATTTTTCTCCCCGTCGTAGCTGAAGGTGACGTTTTCCAGCTCCACTGACGAATCCCGCGGGAGATGAGAATTTTCAGGCTCGCTCAATGGCTCGGTTTCGAGAACCTTGTCGATTCTGCCGAGAGCGTCATCCACAATCATCACGTTCTCGCTCATGTACATGATTTTCGTCAGGGTCAGGGAAATCACGGGGGTTATGATGATGTAGAAGAGCAGGTTCAGAAGAAATTCGTCCGTCACGCCGCCGGAGAAAAAGACAAACGCGCCGAGAATCAGAAACGCAAACACGCTGTTGATTGCAAGGGTGTACAGAATCATGGGCCCGCGAAGGCTTATGGTGTAGGCAATCGTCCACTTTTCGTAATTGTCAATAGTTTTCTTGAACTTCTTGAAGGAAAAAACGGTCTGGCCGAAGGTCTTCACCACTGGGATTCCCCGCACGTACTCCACCGCCTCGTTTGACATATCCGACAGGGCGTTCTGGTATTCCGTCATTTTCTCCTGCATGTCCTTCCCCGTCATCTTTGTCATAACGGCAAATCCAAGGGCTACGGGAATCAGGCTTAAAAGTCCCAGCCGCCAGTCGAATATCAAAAGCAGTGCAAGAAGCCCGACGGTTGTGGCTATCGCTCTCCATTTGTCCGGCAGCTGATGTGCGAGGTAGGTCTCGGCGGCTCCGGTCGTCTCGGATATGGTACGGCGAAGCTTGCCGCTCCCGAACTGCTCGATTTTTCCAAGAGGAAGAGCGGCTATGTGGTGGGTCAGGCTGATTCGCATGTTTGTGGCGATGCGGAAAGCCGAAAGATGGGAGCACATGAGTCCGGCGATGTAGATTATCACGGACAGAACGGAACTCAGCACAGCCATCCAGCCGTATTGTGTGATGTGTACGGCGTTTGCAAAGTCCGGCGCGTACTCTATGACCTCACGCAGTATTCTCCATATGTACCAGAATGGCACAAGTGCGGCAATTGCGCTCAACGCCGACAGGACCCACGAGAGGTAGGTCAGGATTTTTCTCCTTCCGGCATAGCTCAAAAGCCGATTCAGATTCGATTGCTTCTTCAAGCTAATCCCTCCTTTTAAAGTGAAATATGATAAAGAAGACGTTCAGCCATGTGCGGTTCGGATTCCCCGCGGATTGTCTTGCATTGTTTCCACAGAGCTGTCTTGAAGCAGGGCGGCGTCAGGTCTTCGGTTATCCGTTGAATTTGGTTAGCTGAGGCTAACTCTTGCCTAAAAAATTACGGAGCGTCACTGCCCCATAATTTTCATCCAGCCGGCGGTGTAGAAATCGTTCAGCTCGCGGAGAAACAGACGTGCGTCGTCCTGCGGCATATCGTGGATGATGATCTCGAAGTACGCGTTGAACATACCAGTGATGAGGATATGCTCAAGCTTTTCGTCGATATCCGGCACGGGTCTGCCAAGCTGTTCGAGGACCTTGTAGTATTCATGGGTAGCCTCAAGCTCGATTTCCACCATTTCGTCAATCATAGAGGAGAAGCGGGTTCCGTCGGAGTGAAGCAGGATCAGGTGCATTTCATCTCGGTGAGCCTGCATATAGACGAGCATTTCCTCCATGCAGCCGCCGGAGATTTTCCCCATCTGCACAGGCTGTTCTTCCGTTGGCAGAGCGACAAAATCCGCGTGAGCCTGACGGTAGCTGTCCATGACATGGCTGTACTGCGTCCCCACCAGTGCCTCAAACAAGGCTTCCTTGCTGTCGTAGTAGCCGTAGAACGCACCCGTTGTGACTCCGGCGGTTTTCACGATATTCCGCAGAGACGCGGACTTGAATCCCTTTTCCATGAACTCAGCCATAGCCGCGGCGTGAATTAACCCGAGGGTAGAGCCAGACATAAGTATTCCTCCGGTATAACGATGTTATATAGCACTGCTATATTATACCTCATTCCAGCGGATTTGTCAAGAGGGGAGGGAAAAATTTTTTGGGGGAGAAATGAGATAATTGAAGATGGGATGAGGGGCAGGAGTAATATAGAAACATGCGGAAGTTAGCACAGCAGGTTTTACCGGGTGGGTATGTTTTTCTTCATTGCATGGTATGGCTTATGTATATAAAAAATCTGCGGAAGCTCGATATGAATTCCCGCTGGTTTTCTTTGATTTTCAGCCGATTTGTGCGAATGATATATTAAGTCATGTTATGATATTGTCTGGATTTCTGTGATATTGCGGCTTTGCCTTTTCGGCAATGATTATGCTTGACAAAAATGGAAAGATCAAGTTAAGGCGAAATGTTCGAAAATATATCATTTGTCGTGTGCTCTCCTGAGTTCAGATGAACATTATCCTTCCCATGCAGCAGTGTTGTATACCGTTCCGTCAGGTGCTGTCCAAGTAGGCGAAGTCCTGCCTGATTTTCCGGTGATGTAGTATAGGATATGATTATTTTATAGCCGAATACACTCTCTCCCCACTCGGAAGGAGCAGCGCCCTTAAAATAAACATCATTGAACTCATTGCTGTCATAGAACGCTGCTTCGCCAACAGGAACAACATTTTCGGGAATAATAATGGATTTCAACGCATCGCAGCCTGAAAACATCCATTCACTGATTTTCGTCAGACCCTTTGGTAATGAAACAGATTCTAATTTTTCACAATTTGCAAACGCCCATTCACCAATAGTTAAAATATTATCGGGAAGAATTAATTCTTTCAACGAAGAACACTTAAAAAATGCATTATTACCTATTGATGTAACTCAGGAATATTTATCGTTTTCAGATTATAACAACCTGAAAATGCATCATCACCTATAGACGAAAGTGAATCCGGCAGAATAGCAGTATGCATTGCTTCAAAATTCATAAATGTTTCGTTAATCTCAGTAATACCTTCGGATACGACAACTTTCTGAATCAAATGCCGATAATTCCACAATGGATAATCATATGAAGTAAGTAAATCGTCTAAAATTCCCGTGCCGTTGAATGTCAATACACCATTGATATCTAATGACCAAGATATACCTGTTTCTGTCGTACCTTCAGCCACAACACTGACGTCAAGTGTGTCTGGATCAAAATATGCAGTTTTGTATGTTATTCCACTGTATGTCCACTCAGGAACTGTCCAGCCTTCTTTTCCCTCAATGCAGTATAGTGTTATATCGTAATCTCCATAT
>CAZULC010000024.1:0-18561 GCA_964621165.1 uncultured Ruminococcus sp. | reverse complement strand
TTGGGGGGACTTCCTGTTTTGTTGTTGGTGGGGTTATATCATTTTAGCATATACATTATTCAATATTTTTCTCAAATCCGCTGTTTTTTTCGCGAAAGCATGGGATATTTCGTTTTTCTATTTACTTTTCCGCTTTTTTCGTGTATAATATAGAAGTATAATTATGTTCTTGGGAAGTTGTTGCCATGCCGTCCCGAAAAATCACCCTGCCCGACGTTGTTCTCTTTGTTACATTAATCCTGCTGACTATTGTTTCGGCGGCCTTAATGTCGTCCGGCAGTCACGGGGAGTCGGTTCTGCTGTCGGCTGACGGCTGGGAAAGCACATACCCTCTCGGAGCGGACGGGGAATTTCACTTCACCTCAAACGGAATCGACTACGTGCTGGAGATAAAGGAAAGCTCAGCCGCAATTGTCGAAGCCGGATGTCCTGATGGGATTTGCAAAAAAAGCGGACGCATTACATCTGTCGGAGAGAGTATCGTGTGCATTCCCGGGCGGGTCAGCGTTACAATCGTGGGGGAGGACGTCGCCAATGAAGCGGACTATATCATCGGATGAGCGAATCAAGCGTGCGGCGGCTGACTCGGCTTTTCTCGGTGCGGCGTTGATTTTGTCCTACCTCGAGTCAGTTTTTCCCCTGACTGCCGCTCTTCCTCTTCCCGGATTCAAGGCCGGACTGTCAAACGCGGCAATCTGCGCCTGTGCTTTCCGGTGTTCTGCGAAAGATGCGGCTGTCGTGAATCTGGGGCGGATTCTCGTGACTCTTCTGCTGTTCGGAAGCTGGTCGACTGCCCTGTTCTCACTGTTCGGCGGAGCTTTGTCGTGCCTTGTGCTGTGGTTTTTTTCGCGTTCCGAGGCCGCAGTTCATTTCAGCTTCTTCGGAATTTCGGTGGGATGTGCGTTTGCCCACAACATGGGACAGCTTGCGGCGGCGTATCTTCTCATGGGGGAAGCCGTGCTGTACTACACCCCCTCGCTGGTTTTGGCTTCGCTGATATACGGATGCGCGAACGGGCTGATTCTGACGCTTCTGCCGGATGTGATTTACAAAAAATCCTAATATCACGGCGGATGTCACTGAAATATGCAGTGGATTTTATATAAAATTAACATTACTCTACAAGGAGCAGGAATATGAAAAGCATCAGGCGAATTTTCGCGGCGGTTCTGTGCATGGTTACATTTATCTCTTGTGTTTCATGCGGAAGTGCAAATTCCGACGAATACGCCATTTACAACTATTTCACCATGGACACATACATCACGCTTAAATTCGGGCTGGAGACGGCGGACGGCGGTGTGCTGGAAAAAGAATATCTCGACTCGGTGGCGGCTGAGTGCGAGGAAATCATAAAAACCGTAGACGGTGCGATTTCCTGTCACAGCAAAAACAGCGCGGCTTACGCACTGAATCTTGAAATTCACACCTCTGAGGTGGAAAACGAGATTCTGCTGTCCGCCATTACCACTTCCGAAGCTCTCGCGGACCTGACCGACGGCGCGTTCGACTACACACTCGGCAACCTGACTGAACTGTGGAACGTCACAGGAGGCAGGACTACCCCGCCGGAGCAGTACGAAATTGACATGGCGCTCAGTCACAGCGGACGGGACAAGTACAAGCTTTCAGGCTCCCGTCTGACGAAAAATGACATTGCGCTGAAATTCGACTTCGGCGGAATCGGCAAGGGAATCGCGGCTCAGGATCTGCTCGAATACCTTGACACGACAGAAATAGAATACGGCATGGTGTCCCTCGGTGGAAACGTGGGTGTTTTCGGTAAGAAGCCCGGTGGGGACGAGTACAAGATAGGGCTCCGCGACCCGATAGACACGGACGGGGTCATGGGATACGTCTACCTCAGCTCCGGCTTTGTATCAGTCTCCGGCGATTATGAAAGATACTTCGATTACGACGGCGTGCGCTACCACCACATTCTCGACCCGAAAACAGGAACTCCGGCGGATTCCGGACTGCACTCAGCTGCGGTGATTTCATCAAACGGGGCTGCAGCTGACGCACTTTCCACGGCACTTTTCGTCATGGGCAAGGACAAGGCGCTGGAGTTCTACAACTCGGGCAAAATCTCCTTCGAAGCGGTATTCGTCACCACCGACGGCGAGGTCATCACCACTCCCGGACTTGACGGTGGAAAATTTGAAGAGAAAAAATGATTGTATAAGAATAAAATATGTCAGACAAAAACTATTGCAATTATATTGATTTTGACGCCCCCTCCGACCCGGAAGTTTCGGGACAGATGAACTTTGCGTACAGGGTTCGGGAAAAAATCGGCGGTGCGGGGAAGAAGTTTTTCATCCAGACCTTCGGGTGCCAGCAGAATGAAGCGGACAGCGAGCGGCTTGCGGGGTTATGTGCTCTCATGGGCTACGACAAGGCCGGTACTCCTGAGGAAGCGGATTTGATTCTCGTGAATACATGCGCGGTCAGAGAACACGCGGAAAAGAAAGCGCTCTCGATAATCGGGCAGTACAAGCACATAAAGGACGCGCGTCCGGAGACAATAATAGGCGTGGGCGGATGCATGCCTGCTCAGAAGTCACGGGCGGACAAGCTTAAAATGAGCTACCCTTACGTCAGCTTCACCTTTGACCCTGCGGCGATTCATCGGCTTCCCGAGCTGGTTTGGGGAGCGATCTCCGGCGGCAGGCGTGCTTTCGTCATGAGCGGGGAGTGGAAGATCAACGAGGGTGTGCCGATTTACCGCGCTTCCTCCCACATGGCGTGGCTGTCAATAATGTACGGATGCAACAACTTTTGCTCATACTGTATTGTCCCCTACACAAGAGGACGTGAGAGAAGCCGCTCAGCAGATGACGTGGTTGAGGAAGCAAGAAAGCTGATCTCCGACGGTGCGCGGGACATTACGCTGCTTGGGCAAAACGTTAATTCATATAAGGGCGGGGACGGGTGCGACATTGCGGACCTAATGAGGCGGATTTGCGCGCTTCCTGGGAATTTCCGGCTGCGGTTCATGACAAGCCACCCTAAGGACGCGTCGGAAAAGCTCATGCGGGCGATGGCTGAGGAAGAGAAAATCGTGAAGCACTTCCATCTGCCGATCCAGTCGGGTTCGGACCGGGTTCTCGCCGAAATGCACCGTAAGTACTCCCGGAACGAGTATCTTGAGAAAATTGCGCGGCTTCGTGATTTGATACCGGACGTTTCGATAACGTCGGACATAATCGTGGGCTTCCCCGGTGAGACGGAGGAGGACTTTGCGGCAACGATGGATGTGCTTGAACGGGTGCGGTACGACATGATTTTCTCCTTCATTTACTCACCCAGACAGGGGACTCCGGCGGCGGAAATGAAGAATCAAGTACCGCACGAGGTCTCAACGGAGCGGTTTGAGAGAATGCTGGCGCTCCAGAACAAAATCTCCGACGAGAGAAACGCGCGGTTTGATGGGCGGGTGGTTCGTGTGCTGGCTGAGGACGTGAGCAAAACCGATCCGGACATGCTTACAGGACGCGGTGACTGCGTTCGTCCGATTCACTTCAAGGGTGGTCGGGAGCTGATTGGGCAGTTTGTCGACGTGAAGGTGACGAAGGTGGAGACGTTCTGTCTCACGGGTGAGCTGGTGAAATAATAATCTTCGGATATAATTTAATTTTAGATAAAGAAAGGCTTATATAAAATGGAAGAGATTCTCACGAAGGAAATGAAGGAAACTATTGCGGCTCTGGGTGCGTTAATCAAGGCGGACCCTCGCAATACGACTGTTGTTGCCGCAATCGACGAATACGAGCACTCGGAGGAGCTGACCTCGCTTATCGGGGAGTACAATACCCAGCAGAATATTTTAGCTGACGCATACGGCGGTGAGGGACAGTCGGAGGAATTCAAAAAGGCTGTGCAGGACAGGATTGACGACCTTTACGTGAAAATTACGACTCATCCGGTTTATACGGCTTACATGGAAGCGAAGGGTGCGTTTGAGGCCCTCTCCAGAGAAGTTTACTCGGAACTGCAGTACCAGATTACGGGTTCCCGTCCCTGCGCCCATGACTGCTCAAGCTGTCACAGCGACTGTGCTTCGAGAGGCTGAGGTTTGTTTTGACGGGCGGCGGACTGCGCTTCCCGAAGACATATATATGAATGAAGGAATTTCTAAGAACGCTCTGATTCAGGGCTTACTTAACGCAGGTGTGACTTATGACTCCCATGATGCAGCAGTATTTTGAAATCAAGAATCAATACGCGGATTATATTTTATTCTACCGTCTCGGCGACTTTTACGAGATGTTCTACGAGGACGCACAGCTTGTGTCCGCTGAGCTTGACCTCACACTGACGGGAAAAGACTGCGGCGAGGATGAACGTGCTCCTATGTGCGGGATTCCCTACCACGCCTGTGAGGGCTACATCGGCAAGCTCATCGAAAAAGGTTACAAGGTCGCTATATGCGAACAGATGGAGGATCCGAAATCGGCGAAGGGGCTGGTCAAACGCGAGGTCATACGCATAATCACACCGGGTACGCTGATTGAGACGGATCTGCTCAACGAAAAGCAGAACAACTACCTTGCGGCGATTTACTACGACCGTGACTCAATAGGCGTATGCTTTGCCGATATTTCAACGGCTTACATAGCCGCGACATCCTTCCGTGACCGGCTTGCAGAAGACGACCTCATCAGCGAGCTGTCAACCTACAACCCGCGTGAGATTCTCATGAACACTTCCCTCAAGTCCCTGCCGAAGACAGCTGAATTTCTGAAAAAGCGCAACGAAGCCTTGGTCAACGAATCGGCGACGAACTTCTTTGACCCGGACGAGAACATCATTGCGGTGGAAGAGCAGTTTTCGGCGGACACCATTTCAGGCGAGCCTCGCGCGTCCGTTATTGCCGTGGGTGCCGCGCTGAAATACATAAAAGACACACAGAAGACCGACATTTCCTACCTGAAAAAGCTGACCTTCTACGACTCGGCGGCGTATCTTTTGATGGATTTGTCCACCCGCCGGAACCTTGAACTGTGCGAGACCATGCTGTCAAAGGAAAAGCGGGGGTCGCTGCTATGGGTGCTTGACAAAACCCAAACCTCGATGGGTGCGAGACTTCTGAAGCAGTGGATCGAGCATCCTCTGACAAACGTCACGGATATTTTGAAGCGGCAGCAGGCTGTAGGAGAGTTATGCGACAACTTCATGCTGCGGGAGGATTTGCGGGAGAAATTGGGGCAGGTTTTAGATCTGGAACGGCTGATCACGAAGGTATCATACGGAACGGCGGGAGCGCGGGATTTGCGGGCGATTGCTCAGACAGCGGAGGTGATTCCGGATCTGCGGGTCATGCTCAGCGTAAGCAAAAGCGGGGCTCTCGCTGACATTTACGACGGTTTGGACGAATTAAAGGATGTGCTGACGATTATCGATTCGGCAATCGACGAAAATCCGCCGTTCACCATACGTGACGGGGGCATCATAAAAGAAGGCTACAACGCCGACGTGGACCATTTGCGCTACGTTATGACAAACGGCAAGGGATGGATTCAGACAGCTGAGGCGGAGGAACGGGAGAAAACCGGCATTCCCAAGCTGAAAATCGGCTACAACCGGGTCTTCGGGTACTATCTCGAGGTTCCGAAATCCGCCTGCGACAAGGTCCCCGAGAATTACGTGAGGAAGCAGACCCTGTCAGACAAGGAGCGGTATGTCACGGACGAGCTGAAGGAAATCGAGGCCACGATTCTCGGCGCTGAGGACAAGGTGAAGTCACTGGAGTACGACCTGTTCGTGGAGGTCAGAGAGGCGGTCAACCGTCAGGAAGTGCGGATTCGGGGGTGTGCTTCGGCTATAGCGGAGCTGGACGTGTTCCTCTCCCTTGCGGAAACGGCTTCCCAGAACAACTACGTTTGTCCAGAAATCGACTGTGGGGATGTGATTGACATAAAGAATGGTCGTCATCCGGTGGTGGAGAAATTCGTGGACGACGCGTATTTTGTTCCAAACGACGCTTATCTCGACCGGGGAGACAACCGGCTCATGCTCATCACAGGACCCAACATGGCGGGAAAGTCCACCTACATGCGGCAGACGGCTCTCATAATCCTCATGGCGCAGTTAGGTTCCTTTGTTCCGGCGTCGAGTGCGAGAATAGGAATCGTGGACAAGCTGTTCACCCGTGTGGGAGCGTCGGATGACTTGGCGTCAGGTCAGTCAACCTTTATGCTGGAAATGCGGGAAGTAGCGTATATTTTGAACAACGCTACGTCACGCAGCTTTATAGTATACGACGAAATCGGACGTGGAACCTCGACCTACGACGGAATGAGCATTGCCCGTGCTGTGGCTGAGTACACCGTTGGGCGGAAAGTAGGCGCGAAGACCATGTTTGCCACACACTACCACGAACTGACGTCCCTTGAAGGGGAAATCGCGGGAATCGTGAACTACAATGTGGCCGCGAAAAAGCGTGGCGAGGACGTGACTTTCCTGCGTAAAATCGTGAAGGGCCCGACAGACGACAGCTACGGAATCGAAGTTGCGCGTCTTGCCGGCGTTCCAGGTGAGGTGACAAAGAGGGCGCGGGAGATTTTGGCTGCTCTTGAAGGAAAAAAGGAAGATTCCAGCAGAGCATTGGCAAAACCCACTCAAAAGAGCGCAAAACAGCCCCAGCAGGAAGTGGCGTCAATGAGCTTCGGGGACATGATAAACGAGCAGATAGCGGAGAAAATCAGAACCACGGACATCAACACCCTGACCCCGATAGAAGCTCTGAACCTGATATACGACCTGAAAAAGATGCTGTAATTATGTGTAATTGGTAAAATTTTACAATAGAACTTACATAATATGGGAAAAATAAATTTACTCAGCTTTGAAGTGGCGAACCTTATTGCCGCAGGAGAGGTGGTTGACCGTCCCGCTTCCGCCGTGAAGGAGCTGCTTGAGAACGCAATCGACGCAAAGGCCACACGGATTACCCTTGAGATTCAGCGGGGCGGAGTTTCCTTCATCCGGGTGGAAGACAACGGCTGCGGCATGGAAAAGGAAGACCTGCGTCCGGCAATCACCCGCCACTCCACAAGCAAAATCAAAACCGCTGCGGATCTCGGCTCCATTACGACGCTGGGCTTTCGCGGTGAAGCTCTTGCCGCAATTGCCGCAGTATCCCGTATGAGGATTTACTCCAAACAGGCGGGAGAGAAAATGGGTGCTTTGCTCGAGTCCGAAGGGGGCAGAAACGTCACCGTCACTGACACGGGATGCCGGGAAGGAACTACGATTATTGTAGAGGATTTATTCTTTAACGTTCCGGCGCGGAGGAAGTTTCTGAAAAAGGACTCCACGGAAGCCATCGCAATCGGAGCGGTGGTGGAGAAAATCGCGCTGTCTCACGCGGAAATCTGTTTCAAGTTCATCTCCGACGGGGAAATCAAGTTCATGACGTCGGGAAGCGGGGATCTGCGGGAGACAATCTGGGCGCTCTACGGCAGGGACACCGCCAAACGCTCCCTGAAAACCGACCGGAGCGAAAACGGAATCAGGATCAGCGGGTTTGTATCCGAGCCGGATCTGCACAGACCCAACAGGAACACGGAGAATTTCTTCATCAACGGGCGGTACATCAAGTCGAAGACTGCCTCAGCAGCAATCGAGCAGGCGTACCAGTCGAAAATTCCCCACGACCGCTTCCCTTTCTGCGTGCTTAACATTGAATTAAATCCGGCGGCGGTTGATGTAAACGTGCATCCGGCCAAGCTGGAAGTGAAGTTTGCCAACGAAAAAATCATATTCGACGCGGTCTATTATGCAGTTTTGTCAGCTCTCGAAGCCGCCGCAGTGAGACCGGAGCTGACTCTTACAAAGGCTCAGGCTGTGGAAAAGGCGGAGGAGGACATATCAATCCGGACTTCACAGCTGTCACCATATGCGGCACGTGCGGCAAAGTACCCGCGTACAAACGTCACGGCAGAGGACTCAGCCTTTCCGGAAAAGCAGGTTCACGTCAGCGACTGGCGGGACAAGTACATAGAAAGTCAGGCGAGAGTCACCGTCAATCCAACGGGATTTTCACCGGAGCAGATACGCACGTCCCCGATTCCACTTGACAGACCCCAGCCAAAAGCCGAGCAGGTAACGGTGACCGACGCAATCCGCAGTCTTCACATAGGGGACCGTGAGAAGTCTCGCGCAAACGAAAACGCACCTCAGCCGAATCAGAAGACTCAGGCCAACCCACCGGTCCAGCCGACAATAACTACAGATATAGAACTTACAGACTTCCCGGCAAATCAGCAGAGTACGGGCAGGTCAGCTCAGGTGAATCAGGCAGGTCAGTCCATACCGGCGGGAGCTAAGTCAGGCTCCAATCCATATGAGGCTATCGACAGCTTCGACATAAATGACGTGCCGGAGTACTTCATCATAGGCGAGGCGTTCAACTGTTACGTCATTGTGCAGATAGGCGAGATTCTTCTGATGATAGACAAGCACGCGGCTCACGAGAGAATAATCTTCGACGAGCTTTGCCGGAAAATGCACGCACGCATGAACGGAAAGGACGGCGGGCGCGGCAGTCAGATGCTTCTCGCACCGATTGAGCTTACCCTGCTACCGGCGGAAATCGAGGCTCTCGGCGAATACGAGGAAAAAATCCGCGCGCTGGGATATGATTATACGTTCGAGCAGAAAAGCGCGGCTTCATTTGCACTGAACATAACAGCCATACCGGTTGATCTTGAAATCGCGGCCGCAAGCGAGCTGTTCTCCACCCTTGTGACCCGTCTGTCCGAATCCACCGCCAGCGTCGAGTCAGCTTCCACCGGATTTTTCGAGACCCGTCTGTGGCAGGCTTCATGCAAAGCGGCAATCAAGGGAGGCCGGATTTACGACATGGCTCACATCAAATGGATATGCGACAGGCTTCTCGTCAAACCACAGAACGGCGGCGGAGTAATACGAACCTGTCCTCACGGCAGACCAGTGGCCTTTGAGATAAAAAAGTCCTCAATCGACCGTCAGTTTGCCCGTCTCAATTAAATTAATTTATGCGCCATCTGTATTTCATCAGCAATATGGTATTATATTAATATAAGATTCAGCAAAGAATCATTCAAAACCCGACTGTAAACAGGGGAAAACAATCAAACAAATCAACAAACGAGGTAGAAATAATGTTTATACTTGAGAAAACCGACCCGCAGAGCTGTGCAAGACGGGGAAAGTTCGTCACCCCGCACGGCACAATCGAGACTCCGGTGTTCATGAACGTGGCGACATGCGGTGCGATAAAGGGCGGCGTGTCCGCTTTCGACCTTGAGGACGTGAACTGTCAGGTCATGCTATCTAACACATACCACCTGCACCTGCGTCCCGGAGACAGACTTGTCCACGATCAGGGAGGACTGCACAAATTCACGGGATGGAAGAAGCCAATTCTCACTGACAGCGGCGGATTCCAGGTGTTCTCTCTGGCTCCCCTGCGGAAAATCAAGGAAGAAGGCGTGTATTTTGCCTCACACATAGACGGACGGCGGATTTTCATGGGTCCGGAGCAGTCCATGCAGATTCAGTCAAATCTCGGCTCAACCATAGCGATGGCGTTTGACGAGTGCATCGAGAACCCTGCCGAATACCACTACGTGAAAAATTCATGCGACAGAACCGCCCGCTGGCTTGAGAGGTGCCGTGCTGAGCTTGACCGGCTGAATCAGCTTGAGGATACTGTCAACCCGCAGCAAATGTTGTTCGGCATAAATCAGGGAAGCACCTACGCCGACATTCGGATACACCACATGGAGCAGATTCGTGAGATTGACGTGGCAGGCTATGCAATCGGCGGGCTTGCCGTAGGTGAGGAAACCGAAGAAATGTACCGCATAATCGAATCCGTTGAGCCGTACATACCAAAGGACAAGCCCCGTTACCTCATGGGAGTTGGAACGCCGCAGAACATAGTTGAAGGTGTGCATCGTGGAGTTGACTTTTTCGACTGCGTAATGCCATCCCGCAACGCCCGTCACGGCAATCTGTTCACGTGGAACGGCAAGATGAACCTGCTCAACGAGAAGTACATGACTGACTCCCGTCCCATTGACGAAAACTGCGGCTGTCCAGCCTGCCGTCACTTCTCCCGTGCATACATCCGGCACCTGATCAAGGCGAAGGAAGCGCTTGGCATGCGACTGGCGGTACTGCACAATTTATACTTCTACAACGACCTGATGCAGAAAATCCGCGACGCCCTCGACGGAAACTACTACGAAAGCTTTTATCAGAAATACCGTACAATTTTAGGCGAACGCAATCCTGATTAACCGGGGCCGGGAAACCCCGGCAGGTTATCTCGGCATTTCTGAAGCTGTGTCTTATCGCCATTCCACGAGGGTGGAGTCAGCTTTGAAATTATCCGGCTAAATATTGTTGGGAAAACCCGACAGGTTTTTCGGCATTTCTGAAGCTGTGGCATATCGCAATCCCACGAGGGTGGAGTCAGCTTTAAAATATATCGAGCGTTAATTTAGCATCAGGCAATCCCACAAGGGTAGAGTGAAATTCGACCGTACAGGAGCAGGCATATGACGTTAATCAAGACCCATTCCCGCGATCCGGCGGTCAATCTTGCAGTGGAGGAATACTATCTCGGGCAGTCATCCGGCGACTTTCTTCTTCTTTGGCAGAGCGAACCGGCGGTGGTGGTGGGGAAATTCCAGAACATTTACGAGGAAACCTCCGCTCTTGCCTGCGAAAAAGCTGGTGTGGGTGTGTTCCGGCGTGGAAGCGGCGGCGGCTGTGTTTACCATGACAGGGGCGGGGTATGTTTTTCCCTCATCATGGACAAAAGCGGCATGTCGTCCTCATACGAGCTGAGCCTGACTCCCGTGATTGACGCGCTGTGCCGGCTTGGAATCCCCGCGAAAATGGGGCGTGTTGCGGAAATTGTACTCAGTGACAGCGGCAGAAAAATCAGCGGATGCGCGCAGATTGTGAAGAAAAACCGGATTTTATGTCACGGAACCCTGCTGTTCGACTCGGACCTCGACATGCTTCACCGGCTGACCTCGAAAAATCGCACCGGATACAACTCCCGCGGGGTAAAAAGCGTCCATTCAGAGGTGGCAAACTTCAAGGAATACACTTGCTTTGATTCAGCGGAGGAGTTTGCGTCATCCTTCGGCAGAATATTATGCGGCGGTGCGGCGTCGGTACCGGACTTTGCCACATCCGATATAGAAAAGTTAGCCGAAAAATACCGCTCCTTCGAGTGGGTCTGGGGAATGTCGCCGAGGTGTACCTTTTCGGGAAGCATCAGCCTGACAGTGGAGCGCGGGATTATCGTCTCGGCTTCAAAATACGACGGTCTGCTTGTGGGAAAGAGGATGACTCCGTCGTCGGTTTACGGTTCACTTGATGGGAGCATAAGCCGTCGCGAGGCAAATTTAATATTAGAGGAACTGTTTTAATATGATTATAGAAATAAAAATGCCCGACCTCAAATCCAGCTCCTGCGGAGTTTTATGCGCATGGCATGTCTCGGAAGGGGACTTGGTCGGCGCAGGAGACGTGCTGTACGAAGTAGAGAGCGACAAGGTTGTTACCGAAATCGAAGCTGAGTCGGCAATGAAAATCCTCTCGCTTGATGCGGAAGAAGGGGATGAAATCAAGTCCGGTCAGACTCTGGCAAAGGCGGAAACCGTATGAGTGAAAACAGTGGCGTTACTGGGACGGACTCAAAAAACCGCGCGGACGTCAGAACCGAAGGGTTGAAAAAGCCGGATTGGCTCAGGGTGCGGTACAATGCCCTCAGCGAAGAGGTTGCAAAAGTTATGGCGAGTCTTGGACTGAATACGGTCTGCACCGGCGCGGGCTGTCCCAATTTAGGCGAATGCTGGCGGAAAAAGACCGCGACTTTTATGATTCTCGGGAACAAATGCACCCGAAACTGTCAATTCTGCGGCATTCCACAGGGCAAAGCAGGCGATTTTTCGAGTTCAGTGGATTACGACGAAGCTGACAGAATCGCGTCTGCCGCAGCTGAGCTTGGACTCAAGCATGTTGTCGTGACCTGCGTGACCCGGGACGATTTGCCCGACGGAGGCTCTTCCCTCTTTGCGGCAGTAATACGCAGGGTGAGAGAAAAATGCTCCGGTTCTACAGTCGAGGTGCTTATATCCGACTTCAAGGGAAGCGAAAAAAGTCTTGCCTCAGTCATGGCGGAAAAGCCGGACGTGATGGGACACAACATCGAGACCGTACCGTCGCTGTACGGAAGCATACTTCCAGGCTCGGACTACAACCGTTCCCTCGAGGTCCTGCGTCGAGCGAAGAAATACGGCTGTTCCGTCGTAAAAACCAGCATGATGCTGGGACTTGGCGAAACTGAAGCTGAAATCCGCTCAACCATCGAGGATTTGTGCGCCGCGGGAGTTGATATTCTGGTCCTGAGCCAATATCTACAGCCGTCAAAGAATCACACTCCTCTTAAGCGGTACGTCACCCCGGAGGAATTTGCGCACTACAAAAGTGTAGCCGAAAACGCCGGAATCGCATACGTCATAAGCTCGCCACTTGCCCGCAGTTCATTTCACGCGGCAGAAGCTTTCGACCTAGTCAAATCAAGGTAAATTCAATATATGAGATGGTAATACAATGCTCTACATTGACACAAAATCCACCGACTGCTTCTACAATTTTGGTGCGGAGTACTATTTCGCCCGGGAAAAGCGGTTGCCCAGCAACATTTTCATGCTGTGGCGTACGACTCCAACGCTGATGATTGGCCGATTCCAGAACACGCTCGAGGAAATTGACGGAAAATACGCCCGTGAGCGGGGGATTCGGGTTATCAGGCGTTTGTCCGGCGGCGGCACGATTTACACGGACATGGGCAGCTGGCAGTTCACCTACATCACCAAAAGTCAGGGAATCGAGATTGATTTTCGCTGTTTTGTCGACCCTGTAGTGGAATTTCTGCGTTCGCTGGGGGTTGACGCGGCTCTCACCGGACGGAACGACGTCACAATCGGCGGAAAAAAGGTCAGCGGAAACACGCAATACCGGCTTGACGGCATGACTGTGCATCACGGTTCCCTGCTGTTTGAGACGGACCTTGACGAGCTTGCACGTGCCACAACGCCGAATCCGTACAAAATTACCACCAAAGCCATCTCTTCCGTCCGTGAGCGGGTGGGAAACATACATGATTATCTTCCCAGCCCCATGACGGTTGTCGAGTTTGCCGGCAGATTGAAATCAGCTCTGACCGACGGCGAGTACCGCATAACGGATGAAGACGACAGCCGCATTCGTGAAATTGCGCAGAATAAATTTGCGGATGCGCGTGCGATTTATGCGTCTTCACCAAAGTTTGAGATTGAGAAGACACTGCACCTGTCCGGCGGTTCGGTCAACGTCAGCTACACCGTAAAGGACGGCGTCATCCGCGAAGCCGCTTTTTCCGGAGACTTTTTTTCGTCGGTTGATTCAGGCGTGCTTGAGTCTGCGCTGGCGGGATGCGTTTTCACACCGGACGAAGTGTGTGCTTCCCTCAGGCGGATATGCGGCGGCATGTACAGAATAACAGCGGAAGAACTGACCCGCGGGATTTTTGAGTGACGTTATGCCGACATTTCAGCCATATAAAGCAAAAAACGGAGTCATGATTATTTTCACGCTCCGTTTATTTTTATCTCAGGCTGATTATCCGCTCAAGCTCTGCCGCGAGTTTTTTTTCATTCCGGTGGGAAACGTACACCGAACCGGATCCTTCCTCAACTGATGTCCGGCCTGCGTCGTCAAAATCCACCCGCACTTCCCCGCTGACTTTCCATTCCGGCGAGTCCGAAGTGAGGGCGTAGTAAACCGTGACGAGATCCCATGACGGTCGCGGCTTTCCGTTTGTGTAGTACCCGTAGGCCTGCTTCACCGGGTAATCGACGGGACAGCACAACAGGCTATCTCCGGTCATGACACGCTCACCCGCTTCAAATCCGCAGAAAACGAGGGGAACGGGGGATTTTTCAACCGCAGTCTGAGCCGCGTGGACGTCGCACTGTATGTTGAACTCAGGTATGCCCGGGTCTTTGAAATTTCCGCCCATTATTATTATCTCGTCGACTGAACTTTTCACAAGCTCCACGCCGGACAGAGGTGAGATATCGTCACCAAGAGACTCAAGAAGCTCCGCCAGATTATTAAGTGGACCGATGAAGACGAGGGTCACTCCAGTGTTTGCGGCAAGAAGCCTGCGCAGAAGAGGCACAGCTGGCTCAAATTTCGCTTCTCCGAACCCATCCCGCTGTGTTTTTCCGATTGGAAGGGTGTACTTACGCATGTTCCCGCCGTCGAGGAAACTCTGACGTTCAGTCTGTCCTATGGGGACGTCTATTCCGAACCAGCGGTTAATGGATTTAATGGTGTAAGCGCCGTAAATGTCGGATGTGCAGTGGGTCACACCGAGAAGCTCAGCCCTGCCGCTCACATGGAATCTGTCGAGAATTGCAAGTGCGCCGCAGTCGTCGCAGTCGGGACCTATGTCCGTGTCAAGTATTATTTTTTTCATGAGGGGAACCCCCGCGGGTGTTATGAGCATTTCTTTAGTTTAAGCCGGAAGAGCTTCCACGACGAGTGAAGTAGAGCTTCCGCTTATCTCCTTTATCATTTTTATTCATTTTAGCATAATATTTCCTCAATCTGCAAGATTTCCTGTATAATTTACAATATATTCACAATTGGCGTTGCGTTCATATTGATTTAACCCCGCGTTCATATTCACACAAACTTTATCTGATATATTATAATGAATTACAAAGTTTCATTTTTTATTTTCAGGAGGATTCTACGTTATGGCGGAAAAAGACACACTTGCTTCCCTCAGGGAAAAAATAGATTCGGCGGATGAGCGGCTTATTTCGGCTTTTCGCGACAGAATGGCGGCGGCGGCTGAAATCGGGGAATACAAAAAGGCAAAGGGGCTTCCGGTTTACGACGCACTGCGGGAAAAGAACAAGCTCGCCTCAGTTTCGGAAAAGGCCGGGGAGCTGGGTTCATATGCGGCTCAGCTGTACTCCCTTTTGTTTGAGCTGACCCGGGACTACGAAGCCGACCTTGTGCGTCCGAAGAGCGCGCTTTACGACAAAATCACCTCCGCCATCGACAATACGCCCAAGCTGTTCCCGGAATCCGCGTCGGTGGCTTGTCAGGGTATCGACGGGGCTTATTCATCGGCTGCGGCACGGAAGCTGTTCCTCACGCCGGACATCAACTTTGTAAAGGGATTTTCCGACGTTGTGCGTGCGGTCAAGACAGGCTACACCGAGTTCGGGGTCCTGCCAATCGAAAACAGCACTGCCGGAGTCGTAGGCGGAGTATATGAGCTGCTTGAGGACTGCGGGATCTACATATGTCGTTCGGTAAGGCTGAAGGTGGAGCATTCCCTTCTCGCAAATCCCGGCGCGACAATGGACTCCATCAAAGAAATCGTGTCCCATGAGCAGGCGATTCACCAGTGCGCAAAGTTCCTTGAGAAGCAGACGGGGGTGAAAATCACGTATTTCGCGAACACTGCGGCGGCGGCAAAGTACGTCAGCGAATCGTGCAGGCTTGACATTGCGGCGATTGCTTCCCGTGACTGCGCGGCGATTTATAACCTTGTTCCGCTGGCGAAGGACATCCACGACAACCAGAACAACTACACCCGCTTCATTTGCCTGACGAAGGAGCCGCGAATCTATCCGGGTGCGGACAAGAGCACGGTTATGCTGACCCTCAAAAACGAACCCGGTGCGCTGTACAAGGTTCTGTCCCGGTTCTCGGCGCTGGGTGTGAACATGACCAGCCTGATTTCCCGTCCTATTGAGGGGCGCGACTTCGAGTTCCGGTTCTTCATCGACTTTGAGACGCAGGTTTACTCGGAGCGGTTTGCGAAGCTGATGACCACCATCGGGGATTTGTGCGAGGAGTTTGTGTATCTCGGCAGCTACAACAAAGGATGATTTTAGATAAAAATAACGTGGCAAGATTTGACTCAAGCCGCGTTTTTTTATTTTATTGTAATCCTCATTCCGGGATCTTGCTGATTACTTTTTTGTAGATTATCACGTACAGCACAAGCGTTACTGCGATTGACATCAGCTCGGCTATGGGGAACGCCCACCACACGAGATTTACGTTTCCGCTGAGGGAGAATAGGTACGCCACCGGAAGCAGAATCAGAAGCTGGCGTGCAACGGAGACTATTGTAGAGTAAATACTCCGTCCGAGAGCTTGGAATACTGAGCCAAGAGCTACGCTGATTCCCGCGAAAACGTAGCTGATGCTGATTATACGCAGTGCGGGAACTCCTATTGCAAGCATATCCTCGCTGGCGTCAAAGAGCATTAGTACCTGTGACGGGAAAAGCTGCATGATTAATATTCCCACTGCCATGAAGCACACTGCTATCACGCATGCGACCTTTATAGCTGAGGTAAGGCGTTTTCTGTGTCTCGCGCCGTAATTGAAGGCTATGACCGGAATTACGCCGTTGTTCAGGCCGAAGATGGGCATGAAGACGAAGCTCTGGAGCTTGAAGTACACGCCGAACACCGACACCGCCATGTCCGAGAAACGATTGAGAATTTTGTTCATACCCGTAGTCATGACCGAACCCACACCTACCATGACAATTGACGGCACGCCTATCGCCAAGATTCTGCCGATTACGTATGCGTCGGGAGTGAAGGAGTCGCGGGTGATTTTGACCTCGACATTTTTAAAATGGTTGAGCAGAACCGCCACAACTGCCGCGATAATCTGACCGATGACCGTTGCGATTGCCGCTCCTGCCGCTCCCATTGCCGGAAGTCCGAAGTAGCCGAAGATGAAAATGGGGTCCAGAACAATGTTGACGACCGCTCCTATGCCCTGTGTGAACATGGTGAGAATCGTCCGGCCAGTCGCCTGAATTATCCGCTCGAAGATGATTTCGCCGAACACGCCGAATGAGAAAACGCAGCAGATTGACAGGTACTCCCGTCCGGCTTCGATAACCTCAGGAGTATTTGTCTGGAATGAGATGAAGCTTCCGGCGAAAAACAGACCGAACAGCAAAAAAATAACGTAGGCGCAGGCTCCGAGCAGGATTCCGTTTCCAGCGCACCTGTTTGCACGGCTGTAGTTCTTCTCGCCGAGAGACTTTGACAGCATGGCATTCACACCCACTCCAAGACCCGTGGCACATCCAATCATCAGGTTCTGAGCCGGGAAAGCATAGGAGACTGCCGAGAGTGCCGCGTCGCTGTACCTGGAGATGTAAATGCTGTCGACAACGTTGTAGCACGCCTGAACCAGCATTGCAATAATCATGGGCAGTGACATGGTGAGGATGAGTCTTCCCACCGGCATGTAGCCCATTTTGTTTTCTTTGATATTTTCTTCCATTATATCACCGCTTTATTATTGTGATTTTTCATAATTCTATTATACCAAATTACGACATAATTGTAAAGGGCTATATTGTATAAATATATGCCAGAATCCAGCTGTTAAATGTGGGAAATAGGACAGATGGGTTTAATTTTTTTAATTTATCATGGTCTTTTCGGCAAAAAGTATAAATTATATCTTGAAAGGAAGAAAAAAATTGTGTTATACTTTAACCGAGCAGGACGGACGGAGATTCTTTCATGAATTTCTAAGATACGAGGAAAATAAAATTCGCCGTATACGGGAGGGCACCCGCAGCCCCTGAGGCCCAATCACAGATGACTCTGCTCCATTCAAACGAAAACAAAGTACGAAAGGTTGTCGGTTATGAAAAAAAGCCGATAAAGGTACTTGACGCTGAACATAAGAAGATAGGGACAACGTACTCACATCGTGCGCAGGGTCTTGTAATGAAAGGCAGGGCACGGTTTATTGACGACAATACAATAGTTCTTGCCGATTACGGCAGTGTTCCGTGTCCGCCGGATATATATGTCTATCAGGAGGACAATAACAAAATGAACGAAAACATTATTTTAAAGAATGATATAAACGACGAGGCTGTTGAAAATTGCGTGACTACCGGAAAGCTCACGGATGTCGAGATTTTTAAAGAACTCAAGCTCATCCGTACGCAGCTTCTGGATTCACACGAGCTGAAATTGGTCTAAAACTCAATCAACGAATCAACAAACGCTGTAACTGCCTGCGGTGCCAATCCTCCCAATTTGAATGACATACATAATTCCACAATGTCAACGATTATCACCGTCAACTCCGACCGAGAGGAAATAATCCGCAAGCTGATTGAACTCTACAGCAAGATGATTAGCAAGTTCAACAGGTAAGCCCATTTTAAAGTAAATACACTTCCCTGCCTGGTATGATTATCAGGCAGGTTTTCTTTTGGGTGCGGATTCAACAGCATAAAAAAAGGATGAAGCTCAAGCTAAACTCGAACTATCATCCTTAAGCGGATTACGGGGCTCGGACCCGCCACCTCAACCTTGGCAAGGTTGCGCTCTACCAAATGAGCTAAATCCGCACATATGCCTCCGATCGGAATCGAACCAACGACACGGGAATTTTCAATCCCCTGCTCTACCAACTGAGCTACAGAGG
>CAZULC010000023.1:0-18652 GCA_964621165.1 uncultured Ruminococcus sp. | reverse complement strand
CATACTTTGCGAGGGTTTTCCTTTTATTTTTCGTCGAACTCACGTTAAAATAATTAATTCCGGACTTGTCGCATCATATGAACAGTATTACGTTGAAAATACTGAACTTACAGTTGATAATTCTGAATATAATACATCACCAAAAGTGGTATTGATGATGGCGCAAAAAATGCGTTTGAGGAAATTTTCTAACCCCACCCAAATAATCTAACCTCGACGAACGTCCGCAGATGGATCCACACTGTCTGCGGGCTGTGCATATTGAGGAGAAACCATGCCAAACTTCACTGTAAATCTGGCGGGGCATATTATCGCCGTGACCACAATACACCTGTATACACTTGCACTCTGCCGCGGCTACCTCACTGACGCTGTGCCTGAGTTCGAGTTGATAACAACACCCGAAGATATCGCCGACGAAGCCGAAAAGTCCGCCCACGAAGATGAAGTGGAGGGACGCACGCCGCACACTTTCCACGACGGTTATCTTGAGTCACTTTCGGTTTACCGTAAAATCGCGGAAACACTTCTCAATGACAAAATACTCCTGCTTCACGGCTCGGTTGTCGCTGTCGACGGAGAGGAATATATGTTCACCGCGAAATCCGGTACGGGCAAAAGCACCCACACAAGACTCTGGAGGGAAGTCTTCACTTCACGCGCGGTTATGGTAAACGACGACAAACCCCTGCTTCGGATTGAAAACGACAAGGTAATATCCTACGGTACTCCATAGGACGGAAAACACCGCCTGAGCAGCAATACAGCCGTCCTCCTCAAAACAGTCTGCATCCTCGAACGCGGCAAGGAAAACAAAATAACAAAAATAACCAAAAGAGAGGCTTATCCCATGCTTGTTCAGCAGGCATACAGGCCATAAAACACCGCCGGCATGCTGAAAACGCTTGAGCTGGTAGACAGACTCGGGGATTCGGTGCCGCTGTACCGCATGCAGTGCAACATGGAGCGTGAAGCCGCCGATACAGTATACAGAGCAATGTCAGAAAAGAAAACGTAATCTGCATTGAATAATTTTTACGTAAAAATTCCCTGAAAAACAACCCAACAATATCGGCGCGCTGCCGAGTGGGAATTCTTTCACTACAACTTGTAAGCCGCAAGACGGCAATGGAGGACTTGAAATGAAGCTGAAAGAAGGATTCATAATCAAACAAACCGACGGAGAGCATGTAATGGTAGCAGTCGGAGACGCAAAATTCTCCGGAATCATCCGCTCAAACAAAACAGCCGCTTTCATAGTGGACTGCCTGAAATAGGAAACCACCAGTGAAGCAATAGTGGACGCCATGGTGAAAAAAACGACGCACCGCGGGAAGTAATCTCGGCGGACGTGGAAAAAATCCTCGCAAAACTTCGCTCAATCGGTGCGCTTGATGAATAAATCCACCTTTGAAGAGGAGCTTGAAAGGCACGGTAAACTGTTCTACACAAATGTAGGCGACAGTATGAAGCCGCTGCTGCGTGAACGACGGGATCTTTTGATAATAGAACGCCCTGCCGGAAGACTGAAAAAGTACGACGTACCATTCTACAAACGTGACAGCGGTCAGTATGTCCTGCACTGTATTGTGAAGGTCAGGGAAAACGACTACGTAATCTGCGGGGACAATCGGTACAATCTGGAATTTGGTATAACCGAGCCAGATAATCGGGGTTCTGACTGGATTTGTACGGGACGGCAAGACATATTCAGTGACCGACCCGGGATACCGCCTGTACGTCAGAATATGGTGTGCGCTGTACTATCCGTGTATGGCAGTACTAAAGGCAAAAGCGTTGATCCGCCGCGGAACAAAAAATTGAAGGGAAAACGCCATGAATGAAGACCAAATAAAAACCGCACAGGAGCTTGTATACCTGTCGTCCTGCGCACTGCACAATCAAAAAACGGACGAAAGTCTGCTTGAAAACTGCGATTGGGCGTTCCTGTACCGGCTTGCCAAAAAGCATTCGATGACATCCACTGCCTGCATGGCTCTTGAATCACAAACGCCTTATCAAAAATGGATCCGGCTCTCGCGAAGAAGTGGACTGACGAAAAAAATAAATCCATGCGAAAATCATTCTCATGGACGAAGAATGCAAAAAAACCACGGATTACATGGAGTCGCAGGGAATATGGTATATACCGCTTAAGGGAATGCTGATCAAGGAACTGTATCCGAGATGCGGCATGCGGCATATGTCAGATTATGATATTCTTGTGAATCCGGACGGTCAGGAAAAAATGCAGGCATTTATGGAAAAGCGGGGGTATGAGCGTAAAAGTTCGGTCTCGGCGGTTCATGACTCATATTATAAGGCGCCGATCGATAATTTTGAGCTGCACCGCGCACTTTTCGGCGAATGCCACTATCATATTTGGTATGAATACTACAAAGATGTAAAACAGCGGCTTGTACAGGATGAAGGCTGCCGGCTGAGGTTCCGCGAAGAGAATTTTTGCGTTTACATAACAGTACACGTCCGCAAGCACCACAAAGCCGCAGGCGCGGGAATTCGAACTCTCATGGACTTCTATGTGTACAACAACGCAAAAAGCAAATCTCTCGACTGGGACTACATAAAGCCGAAGCTTGAGAAGCTTGAGCTGACTGAGTTTGAACAAATGTCAAGAGAACTGGCGTTCATACTCTTTTCCACCCCTGACATGGACTCATTTGAGTAGCTGACTGACGAGCAGAGAAGTTTTCTCAATTACATAATCGGCTCAGGAACCTACGGAAACGCTGGACAAAGAGTCGAAATCCAGCTTCATATGATGCAGAAAGACGAAGACTCAATACGAAGCCGGACAAAAGTGAACTATGTTCTGCGAAGAATCTTTCCCGACATGGCATGGTTCCGTGGAAATTCAACGTTCTGTTATAAGCACGAATGTGCGATTCCGTTTTATGTAGTTTACAGAGCAGTCCGCGCCTTGCTTCTGAAAAGGAAAAAGATGTGGAACGAACTGAAAAACGTGCGTAAGGCAAAGTAGAAAAGAATAATAAAACCGCCGCGTCTGACTGTGACGGTTTTTTTCATGCATCCTGCCGCTCAGCCGAAAAAATAAAAATTATAACGAAAATAAATCGCAGAGTCCCTCGCATATGCTGAAATTCATCATGAAAAAAATGCTGATTCCGCTTGATTTTTCTGAAATAATATAGTATACTGATATATGGTTAGCGGAAGCTAACTTAAAAAACATCAAAAGCAAGGATTAAAATAAATGAAGACCATCCAAGAATCCACCGTATCTGACTCCGTGTCAACCGTCACAGGCTGTCATGTATTTCCCGGCATCGACTTGCTCTACAACAGTGTCCATGATGCAAAAATAACCAAAAACGTACCTGTCCGGCAGAGCGAGCCTGTCATTGAAATAGATCACTGCCGGGAGGGAAGACTTGAGCAGCAGGTTGGGAAAGAATATTATTACCTGACCCCCGGAGACGTGGCAATCCACCGCCTTGACGACAGAGTCCGTGAGGAAAACTACCCCACCAGGCATTATCACGGCATAATCGTTCGGATAAACCTCGCCAAAGCGCCGGAAAACCTGTCAGTCTGTCTCGACGGAATAGACGTGCGACCGGCTGAGATTGCGAATAAATTTCTGCCCCACGGGAAGCCGTTTTTCGCCCTTCGCCAGCTTGCTTCAATCGAGCATATTTTTTCGGAATTGTATGACAATAAAACCCGCTGTAGAACCGGTTATTTTCGGGTAAAAGTGCTGGAGCTGCTCCTGTTCCTTTCGGAGCTTGAGCCGGATGAGAAGATTCTCAAAAAACACAGCTTTTCCGAAAGTCAGGTGCGTCTTGCCAAGGACATATGCCGCTGGATGGACAACCACATCCGTGACGATATAACTCTTGCGGCAATTGCGGATGAGTTCCACGTTTCCGTCTCCCAGGTGAAATACAGCTTCCGGGCAGTTTACGATCTCCCGCCAATCGCATATCTTCGTTCACAGCGAATCAGAAGAGCCGCGGATGAGCTTCTCGCGACGGACAGGAAAATTTCGGATATCGCTTATGAGTTCGGATATGAAAACGACAGCAAGTTCTCGTCAACCTTCCGGAGCATAATTGGCGTAACTCCCGCACAGTACAGAAAAAACAAGCTGTTTCACGAGCCTTGACCAATGAAAGTTTCCCCGCATAAACCTGCGTCGTGGCATTGCTATAATAAATTCTGTCTTTTTGGAGTGGAAATTCTCTTTTTGGGAATTGATGTCAGCGGAAATATATGGTATACTGACTAAGTACGGCTGATGAGCTGTTTTTTAAGCCAAAATAGTTAGCAACCGCTAACCATATAGGAGGTACTGACGTAAATGAAGAAAATTGCTATATACGGAAAAGGCGGAATCGGAAAGTCAACCACAACGTCGAATCTGTCTGCGGCTCTGGCTGAAAAAGGCTATAGGGTGATGCAGATTGGCTGTGACCCCAAAGCGGACTCGACGAAAAACCTGATGAAAGGGAAGCGCATCCCCACAGTGCTTGAGCAGATACGACAGAAAGGCGATGAGCTGACTCTTGGAGATATTGTATTCAAGGGCCACGGCGGGGTGTACTGCGTTGAATCCGGCGGTCCTACTCCCGGTGTGGGTTGTGCAGGACGGGGTATCATCTCAGCCTTTGAGAAACTGGCGGATTTGCAGGCATTCGAAACCTACCAGCCGGACATTGTAATATACGACGTATTGGGCGACGTGGTGTGCGGAGGATTCGCAATGCCCATCCGTGACGGCTACGCAAAGGACGTTTACGTTGTCTCATCAGGCGAGATGATGTCGCTGTACGCCGCAAACAACATAGCCGCCGCAATCCGCAACTTCGGCAAACGTGGCTACGCGAAATTACAGGGTCTGATACTCAACGCGAAGAACATCGAAAACGAGGTGGAAATCGTCAACGAAGCCCTAAAGGAAATCGGCACCACCATGATACAGTACATCCCCCGTTCCACTGAAATTCAGGAAGCCGAAAACCAAGGCGGAACCGTGTTCGAATGTCTTGCCGAGTCAGAGATGAAGTCGGTTTACCGTGAGCTGGCTGAGAAGATCATGGCTCGTGAATAGACAAAAAATAATATAATTATAAGGAAGGAAAATATCATGAAAAAACTACTCGCAATGCTTTTAACCGCCGCTATGTTGTTCAGCATGGCTGCCTGCAATTCTTCTGACAACGGGGAGGACAAGGAAACCGGAGGAAAAGAGAACTCCGAAAACGAAGTAAACGTAAAAGAAGATGAAAAGTTTACTCTCGGATACCCCGACAGCATGACCGATCAGGGCTTTGAAACTCTGGTGCTGGACGAGGTTCCCACCCGCATAGTCTGCGCTTCTACGGCTCCCGCGACTACGCTGTACGAAATGGGCGCGTCAATTATCGCAATGCCCTCGTCCTCAGCCACCGCTCACATTGCCGAGGAAAATCCGGACATAACAATCCTCAAGAGCCTGATGAGCGACGAGTTCAACATCGAGGACGTGATTGCCTTGAATCCGGACTTGGTAATCCTCTCCACCTCCTTTGCTGACTCCCACGGTGTAACCCTCGAGGGATTGGGAATCAACGTGTACTATCAGGCTGCCGGACACGGCGTTGCTTATGAAACCGTCAAGGAAGAAGCACTTTGCTTAATCGATGCCTTCTCGGTTGATGATGAAAGCACCAAAAAGGGCGAGGAGCTGAAGCAGAGCTTTGAGGATATCGAAGCCCAGTGCGCGGAACTGGCAAAGACTTATTCTGACAAAAACATAATGGTGCTTCAGGTAGGTGGAGTCGGCTTGGTTTACGGTCAGACCTCGAACGGAACTCTCGGCTCTATGATGCGTATGCTTGGCTTCAACAATGTCTCCGATGAAACAGCGGCCGCTTCCATGTTCGAGATTGACTACGAGACCGCTCTTGTTACCCAGCCCGACGTCCTTGTAGTTGTAGGCATGGGTACAGCTGATGACGTTGAGGGGGTAATGGACGAAATAATCGACGCAAATCCCGAGTATTGGAACACAATGACGGCTGTGCAGAACGACTGCATCCTCTGCCTCGGCGTGGAGTACATCGCAACCTATGGAATTTACTACGTTGACTCCCTCGAAAACCTCATCGGCATAGTCAGCGACTTCATTGCGGAATAAATCATGGCGAAACGACTTAAAGAAAACCGTGGAAGCGTAAAGCTTTTGCACGTGGGACTTCTCTGGATTGTGCTTGCCGTGCTGATTGTAGTGCTGTCCATAGCTGCTGTTAACATCGGAAGCGTGAAGTTTTCGGTGACGGAAATATTCCACTCGATTTTCACAAATGAAGCCGAGCTGTCACCGGAGATGAGCGTGACCCGAACCATCATCATGAACCTGCGGCTGCCCCGGGTGATTCTAGCAATCCTTGTTGGCGCTTGTCTGTCGGCTGCGGGAGCTTTGCTTCAGGCTGTCATGCGAAATCCCCTCGCTGACCCGGGATCAATCGGCGTGTCGGCTGGTGCGGGAACCGCGGCAATCACGGTGCTGCTTATCTTCCCCAACATGACCACAGCACTGCCAATGTTTGCCTTCGTGGGAGCGGCTCTGGCGTGCGTTCTGATTTATGCCCTCGCGTGGAAGGACGGCGTGAACCCAGTGCGGATCATCTTAGCCGGAGTCGCAATCAACTCGGTTCTCGGCGCGTACAACTCACTGCTCCAGCTCATGAACAGCGACAACCTGACGGGAGTCCTCGCCTTCATGAACGGCAGCCTCGCGGGAATGTCGTGGACCCACGTTGGTACGATTCTCGCCTATTCGGTAGTGGGCTTGGTTTTGGCGCTCCTCTGCACACGCCACGCAAATGCTCTTCAGCTTGGAGACGAGATGGCAAAAAATCTCGGTATACGGGTTAACGGAGCGAGAATCGCACTGTCGGCTGTGTCAGCGTTTTTAGCGGCGGCAACCGTGTCAGTGGTGGGAATGATAAGCTTTGTCGGACTTGTGGTGCCTCACATCTCCCGTATGCTTGTCGGCTCGGACTACAAGGTCATGATGCCAACTTCAATCCTCCTCGGAAGCGTGACCCTGCTTGTGGCTGACACAATCGGACGCACAATCGTTCCCGGCATGGAAATACCCGTGGGCATCGTCATGTCGGTCTGCGGCGGTCCGTTCTTCCTTTACATGCTTAGAAAGAGAGGAAAATTCAATGGAGGTTAAGGGTACAAATCTGCAAATCGGCTACGGTGAGAGAGTCATCGTCTCGGACTTCAACATCACCATAGAAAAGGGCAAAATCACAAGCATTATCGGACCCAATGGCTCGGGCAAATCCACGGTTCTCAAAGCGCTCACACGGCTTATCCGGTTCCAGAAAGGCTCGGTCTACGTGGGAAACCTGAATCTTCTCGACTACGCGCCGAAGGAACTTGCACGGAAGGTCGGAGTCCTGCCCCAGATTCACTCGGCTCCCGCTGACTTTCTCGTGAAGGAACTGGTGAGTTACGGACGCATGCCCCACCTCGGCTTCCTCTCACATATGACAGCGGAGGACGAAAAAATCATCGAGGATGCCATGAAGGCGACGAATACATACCACCTCAGGGATAAATCTATTCACGAGATCTCGGGAGGCGAGACTCAGCGCGTGTGGATTGCAACGGTTCTCGCTCAGCAGCCGGAGATACTGTTTCTCGACGAGCCGACTACCTACCTCGACGTGTCCCACCAGATTGAGACAATGCAGATGGTAAAGGATCTCAACCGTAAAACCGGCGTGGGAGTGGTCATGGTTCTCCACGATCTTGCTCACGCAATGGAGGTCAGCGACAGGATTATCGTAATCAAAAACGGACGCAAATACGCCGAGGGTACGCCTGAGGAAGTAATCACGAAGGAAATGATGCGTGAGGTCTACAATGTGGACTGCGATATAGTAAAGCTCCCGGGAAGGGAAAAGCCCATTATCGCCTACAGACAGCTCGCGTGAAAAAATAGGAGTAAAAATGGCACTTGACGGAATCAAAATGAAAAACAGCCTGATACGGCTAAGCGAAGCCGACAGCATGAAGCATGTGAAGCCCCTGTCATACGCGCTTTTCCCGGGATACCACTGCCCGCTTATGGGTGCGATGCTAACCATAAAGGAAATCGACGACTCGGTTATGGTGGTTGTGGGACCAGACGAATGTGCTTACTACACCCAGCTTGCCACATCCGGTGGAACAATGAAGGCGAGCGGCTGCCATATTGTGTCGGTAGTGCTCGATCAGCATGACGTGACCTTCGGTTGTCAGGAAAAGATGGACGAGGCGTTCGCTGAGCTGACCGAGGAATACAAGCCAAAGGTGGTGTACCTTGTGACTACCTGCGTGGTTGAGGTGACGGGCGACGACATTGACGCCATGGCTGCGGGCTACAGTGAGCAATACGGTATTCCGGTGATTGTGGTTCACGCGGAGAACTTCAAAACCGACGACCACCTCCCCGGAATCGAGCACACCCTTGACGGCAGCATTGACGCAATGGAAGAGCAGGAAGTTACCAACTCCGTGAACGTTCTCGGGCTTCGGCTGGGGGACTTCACAAAAACCGAGGTCTACCGTTATTTGAGTGAAGCCGGAGTCGGAGTGGGACTGATGCTTCCCGGAAAAGCCTCGGCTGAGGATATTCGAACAGCCCCTAAGGCAAGATGCAATATCGTGGTACATCCCGTCGGACTTCCTCTGGCTGAAAAAATGAAGGAAAAATTCAGCACGCCCTACGTTGTGTTCGAGCGTTACTCCGACCCGGACAGAATAATGGACTGCTACCGCCGGCTGTTCTCGGTTCTCGGAAAAACTCTGCCGCTGGAGCTTGAAGAAAAGCACACGGAGATGAACGAAAGAACGTCGTCGGCAAGAGAGTCACTCGCCGGAAAGACCTACATCAGCGGAAACACCGCCTTATGCAACTACGAGCTGCACAGCTTCCTCGCGTCAAAACTGGACGTCAAGCCGCTGCTTCTGCAAATATCCGACCTCGACGAGGACAGCGCCGCGTTCCGGGAAAATATCCTGAAATACTGCGATCCATATGTGACCCGCTCAGCCAACATCAGAGCCATCGGCTGTCTCTACCCGATTTTCCATCCGGACTTCAACATCGGCGCGGGGAATCAGATGGAGCTGAAAAAGAATAAAATCGCCACGGTTCAGATGCTGAACGCTTACAATATTCTCGGCTTCGAGACCTGCGGGGTTGTGCTTGACGCCTTACTCACGGCTGATAAGGAGTCGGAGCTATATAAAAATCCGGCTTCACACAAATACATGGGAGGTATGAGAAAATGAGCCTTTGCAGATTCTATCCCACCCCGTCCGACCGCATGTCCATAATCTGGTCCCTGATGCCAATCGGAAATGCCGTTGTTCTCGAGTACGGACCAGCCGGAACCACACACTTTGGCGGCGGATTTTACTCCAGTCTGGGGCTTGAGCTTGGACGGTCACTGTTCACCACCCACATAAGCGAGGACGACGTTGTAATGGGCGACGTTACGAGGCTTGAGAACGCCATACTCGAGCTTGACGAAGCCTATCATCCAGAGGTGATTTTCGTCGTGGCTGCGGCGGTCATTGCGGTAATCGGGACGGACATCGCCGGAGTCTGCCACTACATGCAGGAAAAGGTCAGCGCGAGACTTATTTCGTTCGAGGAAGGCGGATTCCGCGGGGACTACACCTACGGACTTCGCTCAGTCTACCGCATGCTTGCCCGTGAAATTGCCGAAAAGAGTGAACCCAAACCCAAGACTTACAACATTCTCGGCGCCTCTGCCGGGTCCTACAGAATCCGCTCGGACGTGTGGGAAATCAAAAACCTCATGCGTGAAGCTTTCGGGTATGAGTGCGGCTGCGTCATGGGACTTGAATGCGATATTTCCGATGTCCGCCGCATGGGTGGAGCCGAGCTGAACCTTGTTTTGCGCACCGAAGCCGTTGAAGCCGCGGAAATACTCAAAGAAAAATGCGGCACGCCTTATATTTACGCTTTGCCATATGGCTATACCGGAACCCTCGAGTGGCTGAATAAAATATTGGCACAAATCGGCATGGAAGTGAATCCGGCACTCACCGCAAGACTGAAGGATAAGTCGAGAAGACTGACTCCCATGGGCGGACCGATGGGTATGGGCATGATGGGACGCAAAAAGCGCAAAGCCTCGATTCAGGGGGACTACGACACAATCCTCGGCTTCCGTCAGGCGCTTGACGAGATGGATATAACCGTTGAAAACGCCGTGTGCAGTCACTCCATGAAGGCTGTTGACTCGCCGGATCCTCAGGTGAAGCATATGCCAAAGGAGAAGGAAAGAATAGAACTGTGGAAGTCACTCAAAGGTCAGTGGTGTCTCGGAAGCGACGAGATGAGCATGTTCTGCCGTGAGAAAAACTACTTCACACAAGTCAGCGCACCGTTCATCTCAAAAACACAGCGTGCGTCTCACATCCCGTTCATGGGAGAAAAAGGCATGGATATGCTTGTTGAGATGAAAGATGAATTTTTCGACAGCTTTGAAGCCTGACGATGCGGATTTACAATAAAACAAACAGCCTGATAAAGGAATCCGACCGATATCGGGCTGTTTGTTTTGGTTGAAATAAGTCCTATTGTAATATTTCAGATGTATTGTATTCCTCAAAGCATTGTGGCACTTGATTTATAAAAAAATATCAAAAAAATCTTTAGGTACCTTGACAATCCCGGGAGAGTGTGATATAATTATAAAGGTACCGAAACAATATCAAAAGGAAAGTGCTATATGATAGATCCAACCAACGACAGCCACATCAAATGGCACGAGGAACACTACAGAGCTTCCGACATAAATGATAAGCTCATCATAAACCTTCGGGATTTGAGCCACGTCATGCGCTCGATGTATGAGGGAAAGGGAAGTCAGAAGCGTATTCTTATGATTCTTGACGAACTTGGGGGAAGCACGGCTCAGAATATCCTGACGCGGAGACTGGAAATCAAGCCCGGGTCCGCAAGCGAAGTCATCGCCAAGCTGGAAGCCTCAGGCTATGTTGTGCGCACCCAAAGCGAAGCTGACAGGCGTGGTGTGAACGTTGAACTTACGGAATTGGGAAAAGCGGCGGCAAGGGAAGCACGTGAGACCCGGAAGCAACGCCACGAGCGCATGTTTTCCTGCCTGACCAGTGACGAAAAAGATGAGCTGCTGTCGCTTTTCGAAAAGCTGAACAAGGACTGGCGCGTTAATTTTCGGGAAGACGGCAGCAGTCACGACGAATGTGGACATCATGGACATCACGGACACTGCGAAAATCGCGAACATCACGGACCGGGCGAACACAGTCACCATGAACAAAAGCTCCGCGAAGGAGAGAACGGCTGATTATGTGGAAATACATTAAAAAATATCTATTCTTCGCCATACTTGCCGGGCTGTTCATGTTCGGCGAGGTCTCCATGGACTTAATTCAGCCGGGAATCATGGGACAGATTGTTGACGACGGCGTTCTCGGACTGTCAAACGGAGGCGTAGGCGACCTCGGACTCATATGGAAGCTGGGTCTGCAGATGATAGGTCTGGTTCTCTTCGGCGGATTCTGCGGATCAATGAACAATGTTTTTGTACATATGTCCGGTCAGAATATCGGCAACGAAATCCGCAAGGACTGCTTCCGACGGATCATGACCTTCTCCTTCCCGCAGCTTGACAAATTCAGCACAGGCTCCCTTGTGACCCACGTGACCAACGACATTACGCAGGTGCAGAACTTCGTGTCCCAGTTTGTGCGCGGCATGATACGCACGTCAATGCTCATGTTCGGCAGCATGTTTTGCATGTTCCGCCTGAACCACACCTTCGGCCTGATTGTGCTGTGCGCGTTCCCGTTCATCGTGGGCTGTCTGGCATTCTGCATGGCAAAGGCGAACCCCATGTTCTCCTCGCTTCAGTCCCAGCTTGACCGAATCAATTCAATCATGCAGGAGGACGTGTCGGGAATCCGAATGATTAAGGCATGCGTCCGCGAGATTTACGAAAAGCTGCGGTTCGGCAAGGCAAACGACGAGCTCATCAAGACCCAGCTGCAGGTTCTCGTCATCTTCGCCTTCATGAACCCCATAATCAACGCGCTGATGTACGTTGTGGTAGCGATTATATTAATGGTAGGCTCTTTTGAGGTAAACAGCGGAGCAACGTCCCCCGGCGACATCATGGCAGCCATCACCTACACGACTCAGCTTCTCAACGGAATCCTCATGCTTGTTATGCTGTTCCAGAATATCTCCCGCGGTATCGTGTCATGGAAGAGAGTTCGTGAAATCCTCGACAGCGAACCCGAGCTGAAGGACGGAGCTTTCGACGGCAAAACAGAGTCGTATGGCGAGATTGAGTTCAAAAACGTATCCTTCTCATATCCGGGAGCCAGCCATAAGGTTCTCGACGACCTCAGCTTCTCTGTACATCGAGGCGAGACCGTGGCAATCATGGGAACCACCGGCTGCGGCAAAACATCTCTCATCAGCCTGATTCCAAGATTCTACGACGTGACCGAGGGCGCGGTTCTTGTTGACGGCGTTGACGTGCGGGAGTACAACCAAATCTCCCTACGCGACAAGGTGGCTGTGGTTCTGCAAAAGAGTGAGCTGTTCAGTACCACAATTGGCGAAAACATCTTATGGGGCAATCCCAGCGCAAGCTCTGACGAAATCAAAAAAGCTGCCGTGACGGCTCAGGCTGACGGATTCATCTCATCCACTCCGGACAGCTATAATACAGTTGTGGCAGAACGCGGAACAAGCCTCTCCGGCGGCCAGAAGCAGCGTGTTTCAATAGCGAGAGCCGTGGTGAAGAACGCGGAAATCCTGATATTCGACGACTCCACCAGCGCACTTGACCTGAAAACCGAAGCCGACCTGTACAAAGCTATCGAGAGGGAAAATCCGCAAAGCACAAAAATCATTGTAGCCCAGAGAATTGCTTCGGTACGCAGAGCTGACAGAATAGTAGTGCTCGAAAACGGCAAAATAGCGGCATGCGGCTCCCATGACGAGCTTATGAAGACCTGCGCTGCATATCAGGACATTTATCACTCACAGAACGGGGAAGGGGATGAAAATTATGAGCACGCAGAATGAACAGAAGTTAGCCGAGCGCAACATCCCGGGCATGAACCGTCACGAACGCTTCGGAGAGGTGGAACACGCGGAAAACGTAGGAGCGACACTTAAACGGATTTTTACCTACTTCGCCCATGAGAAGAAAATCGTGATTCTCATGCTTGCGGTAGTCGTGTTCGGAACGGTGTGCGGAGTTTACGCCCCCAGCCTCCAAAGTAAAGCCATCGACTCCATCGCCGGAGTAGGAACTTACAGCCTTGCGAAAACCGTGGCGTTCATGCTGGCGGTGTACATCCTCTACAGCGGAAGCCAGCTCCTGCAGGGACTTCTCAGCGCAAACCTCAGCCAGAGAATAGTCAAGCGTATGCGTGAGGAGCTGTTCGGCAAAATAGTGGATCTTCCCATCCGCTACCTCGACACCCACTCCCACGGTGACGTAATGAGCCGCATGACCAACGACATCGAGAACATTTCCACAACCGTCTCCCAGTCCCTGCCGTCTCTGTTTTCGGGAGTTCTGACAATCATCGGCACCGTGGCGATCATGCTGTGGTACTGCTGGCAGCTTGCACTTCTAAGCTGTGCGACGGTTCTTCTGACTATACTCGCCACAAAAATACTCTCCGGCAAGGTGAGAAAATTCTCCCGTAAACGCCAGACCCTCCTCGGTCAGCTCAACGGAACGGTTGAAGAGATGATTTCCGGCTATCGCACAGTTGTAGCATACAATCACCAGAGCGTCACCACCGACAGCTTCTGCGACACTGCTGACTCCCTGACCAAAGCCGGAATCAAAACCGACGTTTTCTCAGGAGTCATGGGACCCATCATGAACTGCATCGGCAACATAGGCTTTGTCATCATAGCGGCGTTCGGCGGATATTTCTCCATAAACGGACTCATTTCCGTGGGCGTTATCTCCGCGTTCATAGTCTACGCCAAGCAATTCGGCCGGCCGATTAACGAAATCGCACAGATTTACGGTCAGCTTCAAACTGCAATAGCCGGTGCGGAGCGCGTGTTCACTGTTCTTGACGAGATAAACGAGGATAAAGCCGGAGGTGAGCTTAAAGTCAGCCGCGACATGACCGTTGACTTCAAAAATGTGAACTTCTCCTATGACCCCGGGCATCAGATTATTCGTGACTTCACCCTCACCGTTCCGTCAGGTAAAAAGGTAGCGCTCGTCGGAGCCACGGGAAGCGGCAAAACCACAATAGTAAACCTTCTCATGCGGTTCTACGACATTGACAGCGGTAAAATCATGATCAACAATCAGGACATCACCGAGGTTTCCCGTGACAACCTGAGGAAAAAAGTGGCAATCGTATTGCAGGACACGGTTCTGTTCTCCGACACAGTACGGCGTAACCTGAAATATGGTCGTGAGGAAGCAACGGATGAGCAGATGCAGGAAGCAATGGAAATGAGCCGGTGCGGGGATATGATGAAAACCCTTCAGCAGGGCTATGATACGGTTCTGTCAAACTCCGGCGAGTACATCAGCCAAGGACAGAGACAGCTCCTCGCCATCGCCCGTGCGTTCATCGCCGATCCCAAAATACTGATTCTTGACGAAGCCACATCAAACGTAGACACGCGAACCGAAAAGGCAATACAGGACGCAATGCAGCTCGTTATGAAAAACCGCACAAGTATAGTCATCGCTCACCGCCTCTCCACCATACGCGACTCGGACGTCATAGTCGTCATGGATCACGGGCAGATTGTGGAAAGCGGCAGCCACGACGGTTTACTCCGGCAAAAAGGCAAATACTATGAACTGTACATGACCCAGTACGCCGGATTCGTAACCTGATAAAACAACTACAATAATCAAAGGAGTAATATAAATGAATAACACCACCAACACCAACAACACAGAAGAAAAGAACTGCCCAATCTGCCCGAGAGAGTGCGAGCTTACCTCACCACACTGCGGACGCGGCGAAGAATATGCCAAAACCGGCAAGCTCCCCGAAGAAAACGGACGCGAGCACAATCATGAACACCACGAACACGACCATGAACATCACGACCACGAGCATCACGAGCATGACCATGAGTGCCATGAGTATGACCACGAACACGACCACGAGCATCACGAGCATGACCATGAGCGCCATGAGTATGACCACGAACACGACCACGAACACCATGAACACGACCATGAGCATCACGAGCATCACGAACGCACACCGCGGCTTGTCTTCGAGAAGAAGGAGCAGCAGCTTGTGATGAAGTACCTCCACCATGCAGTAGGTGCGGCTGACCTCGGCGGCATAACTCAGGATCAGGCGGGAGAGCTGTTCACGGTTCTGACCGATGAGGAAACCCAGACCCTCGCAGGACTCCTCGAAAAGCTGTCCGACCACTGGACATCACTTGCACCGAACAAGCCTTCCTTCCATGGCAGGCACTGCGAAAAACCGGAAAAGTAATATGAACAAATCCCCTTTGCGTGAAATGTGATATAAACACACCTCCGCAATGGGGACTTTTTGTGTAATTTGCTTATGGTGATAAGGTTCACCTGCCGCTTTCGCTGACTCCCTTGACACTTTCTGTAGAACAATGTATACTATATCCAAAGCATAATAAAATGTGGAGGGATAATGTGTACGACAACACATCCCGGGAGGAACTGGAAAGGCTGTTTCTTCCGAAAAATCAACCCCAGCTGGAAAGGCTGACACTTGCAGAACTTGACTAAATCACGAAAAAACTATGCTGCGAGGAAATAGAGAAGGATGCCTGTACGGAAAAGGGAAACCACTCCGACTCCGACATATGCTGTATTTACTCAAAATACTATGAGTTTTTAAGCACCTATAAGAAATACGAAAGCATATTCGGTTTGTGTAAAACCATCGGAGTGAGCCATATTTATGATATAGAAAACTGCTTTATCAACCAGGCCTTCCTCCTGCTCGACTCCCCTGAAGTCACATACACCGGCATTGACACCCCGTCCTGATGAACTACCGCAGTGTCGTCGATGAAACCTACCCGAACTACCACTACCTATATGTGTAGTCGGTGCCTGACTTCTGTGGCGGGAGAATCCGCTTTGCTGTCGGCTTGTATCCGTCGGTCAACCTCAATTACGAAAAAAATAACATAGAACTCGCCATCCACTCCCTTGGCACCTACCGCTTGAGGCTGAACCTCGGACCATCGGTGGAGAAAATAACAGGCAGATTGAGACAGAACTTTGACAGGGTACTCATGGATATTTACCGGAAGGATTACAAAAACCCTTATGATGCATGGACATATGGATGTCGCAGATGCCGCCTTTTGCGTTTTATAAAATCATGTCTGATTTTTCAATGAGCCTGATTTTTGCCACAAAACACCCAGAGGATATAGAAAAGCTGAAAAACGACGGTTCTTACACTCCAAAGCCCACATGGAATTTACCTGACCATAGAATGTACGACTACAGCATAGCGAAACGCCACCAGTGGGAAGGTCATCCGACGGAAAAAGTAATCTGCTCAGTATGTGACGGTATGATGTGAGTAGGAGAAACAAGGAACATCGATACACCAACAATATATCAAACATAAAAGGAAGAAAACATGGAATGTCATAATCTAACTCCATCACCTGTCTCAAGGGGAGAATCGACAATCTTTATAACTGAACCGTGGCTGGCAGACATATCATTACTGGAATACCCTTTGAATGAAGAAACCGATGACAAAGATGACAACATTCGTATGTTGATATCCAAAAAAGTCGGAAAAAATCTGCTTGGCTATGAACGGATGGAGTTTGTCATATATCAACTCTCCCCACTCTGCCGTCATTTTTCAGCGTGTGTACCCGATAATGCCGCTTTAATCGCTCCTCTGGCGTGAATGAGAACGGTGCTGACCTCGTCGTGGGACGCCACGTAGTCCAGCTTTTCCAAGTATGGCTGCATAAACACCGGCTTTCTCTTTTCCAAAACGCGGAACATCTCCGGAGCTTGAATTCTGACTCTTTCATTTTTGTCGTCAAGCAGCTCAGCGAAAATGGGTATATGCTCTTCGTAAACCTCCGGCGTATTGGTCGCAATATTTTTGGAAGCCCAGATAAAGCTCAGACGCACATTTGGGCAGCCGTCCTTTGCCAAAAGAAACAGTTCTTCAAAATATGGAGCGATAAGACCGTAATCCGCTATTTCGATTCTTTCCAAGGCATTAGCGGAGTGCTCTCTCAACAGATCGTTTTTTTGGAAACAATAAAAGAAGCGATACTCTTCACGTGCGGCGCGATTTCTTGCGGGTATATCATCCCATCACACCCAAAAGCCACATTGCCTTTGAAGTTATTTTTTGTGATTGATTTTCAAGCAGGGAAGCCACATTTGGTTTTTTTTGCCTCCATATCACCTTGTTCTTTGTAAGCTGTCCAAGCTTACGGTATAGTCTTTCGCAATAATTCGGTCTCCTTTCGTTGTGACAGGATTGTTGAGAATAATTGATGTTGATGTGCTTAATTATAAAATGGTTTTCTAGTAAAGTCAAGTTAAATTTTGATGAAGAAATTTGTGAAATGTCAAGAGGTAAGTGCGAAAAACTGCAAAAAAATTAAAAATTCTCAAATTTTCACTGATTTTTTCGTTCAAATTGCCTTCAAGCAGGCTTCAAAATGCTCTGCCGAACAGTGAAATCCGAAAATTCCTCGCGGATAATGGTTTATCCAATTTTCAAGCTCTGCAATATCAGAAGCCGATACTTTTTCAAAACTGCAACCTTTTGGATAATGCCGACGGATGAGCTTGTTGGCGTTTTCGTTCGACCCTCTCTCGTATGAGCTATAGGGGTGGCAATAGTAAACCGACGTTCTCGCGCCGCCGGAGAAGCTTCTCTCAATTCCGCTGTAGTCGGAAAATTCAGAACCGTTGTCAACCGTAATTGTCTTGAATACCTTTCTGAACATTTCAGTGCCGTACATTCTCTAGATTACGTTCAATGCTTCAACCACACTTGCCATTGTTTTATCCGGCATGATTCTGATAATTTCGCAACGTGTAAAACGCTCTGTGAGAACGAGCAGAGTTTTCTTCGTGCCTTTAGCCCCTTCCACGCAGTCCATCTTCCAATGACCGAATGAAGAACGCTCTGTGATTTCCGCAGGGCGTTTTTCTATGCTCTTTCCCGCAGGTGCCCTTTTCGGTTTCTCTCTGCTTTTCTTTTCTTTCTTGTTTTTCTTTACGGGCAGGTGCTTGTTTGAGAGTTCAAAGAAAATACCTTTGTCGATATAACTGTACAGTGTGCTTCTGGATATTTGTGTTTTGAAATCCATGCCCTTTATTTTGATTTCGCCGAGAACCGCGTCGGAAGAATATTTCTCTTTGATTATCTTATGTTCAATATAATTCGCGAATGCTATGTCATTTCCGACATTTCTTCTTAATAATATCATAATTATATAATCATGTCAAGAAATTCAAGATAAATAAATACATTTTTTCGCACTTTTTCTAAGATGTGGTATAATAAGCGAGTCGTCAGGCGAGAGGCGATCTCAACTGAATGA
>CAZULC010000022.1:0-26171 GCA_964621165.1 uncultured Ruminococcus sp. | reverse complement strand
GGCTGCGGAACCTGCACATTCGTATGCCCCACCTGCCAGTGCTACGACATCCGCGACTACGATACCGGTCACGGAATCAAGAGATTCAGGTGCTGGGACAGCTGCATGTACTCCGATTTCACCAAAATGGCGGGCAGCAACCCCAGACTCACCCAGAAGGAACGCTTCCGCCAGAGATTCATGCACAAGCTGGTGTATTTTCCGGAAAACAACGGGGAAATATTCGGCTGCGTAGGCTGCGGAAGATGTCTCGCTTCATGCCCGATTCACATGAATATAGTTAAGGTTATGAAAATTCTTTCCTCAAAGGAGGACGACAAACAATGACTGAAACTTTGATTCCCTATCTCGGCGTCGTTACCGACATAAGAATCGACACGCCCGACGTAAAAACCTTCAGAGTGCTGACTCCCGACGGAAAGAAGCCCTTTGAGCATATGCCCGGTCAGTGCGCAATGCTGTCAATTCCCGGAGTAGGCGAGGCTATGTTCTCTATTACCTCCTCCCCCACGAACAAGGACTACATGGAGTTTTCCATCAAAAAATGCGGCTGCCTCACCGAATGGCTCCACATGATGGACGTTGGTCAGCAGGTGACAATCCGCGGTCCCTACGGCAAGCCCTTCCCGGTTGAAGGGGACCTGAAGGGAAAGGATCTGCTCTTCATCGCCGGCGGTATCGGTCTTGCACCTCTCCGTTCCGTAATCAACTACGTCCGTGCAAACCGCGAAAACTACGGCAAGGTTCAGGTGATCTACGGCTCCCGCTCAAAGGACGACCTCGTTGACTACCACGAAATCATCGACGAATGGATGGCTGACGACGGAGTTGAAGTGAACCTGACAATCGACCGCGCTCAGGAAGGCTGGGACGGTCACGTGGGATTTGTTCCCAACTACGTCAAGGAGCTGGAGCCCGACATCAAGAAAACCGTTCTCGTATGCGGACCTCCGGTTATGATCAAGTTCACTCTGCAGAACCTCATGGAGCTGGGCTTCAAGAAGACGCAGATTTACACCACAATGGAGCTGCGGATGAAGTGCGGCGTGGGCAAATGCGGCAGATGCAATATCGGCTCAAAATACGTCTGCAAGGACGGACCCGTGTTCCGCTTCGACCAGCTTGATGAGCTTCCGGACGAATATTGATAAAATCCGTTTATATTTGAACGTAATATTATTGGAGAAAATATATGGAAAACATGGTTCATGTATTTCTGATGGGCAAGCAGTATGAAGTTCCTTCCAGACTTACCATAATGGGAGCAATGGAATACGCCGGCTATCAGCTTGTGCGGGGATGCGGATGCCGCAACGGTTTCTGCGGAGCCTGCGCTACAATTTACAGAATTAAAGGAAACAGCGAGCTTAAAGTGTGCCTTGCCTGCCAGACAAAAGTAGAAGAGAACATGTACATAGCGACGCTTCCTTTCTTCCCACTGGTTAAGCAGGTCTATGACATGGAGAAAATCAAGCCCTCGGAAGCCGTAATGATGCAGCTCTACCCCGAGGTTTACTCCTGCATCGGATGCAACGCATGCACAAAGTCCTGCACACAGGGGCTTAACGTAATGCAGTACATTGCGTATGCCCAGAGAGGGGATTTCGCGAAATGTGCCGAGGAATCCTTCGACTGCGTAATGTGCGGCGTATGCTCATCCCGCTGCCCCGCCGGAATTTCACACCCGCAGGTTGCCATGCTCTCCCGCAGACTCAACGGCAAATACCTCGCGCCCGACTGTGAACACCTGAACAACAGAGTCAAGGAAATCAAGGACGGCACATTCGAGGAGCTACTCGAGAGCCTTATGCAGAAGCCCATTGAAGAAATGAAAGAGCTCTATAATAATAGAGAAATTGAGAAATAAGAGAGGAGCGCAGGAAAAATGTACACAGGCAGTATGTATGAATCCATGAAAAAGGTGGAAGCTGCGCGCGAAGCCAACACAGTTCTCGAACCCCGCAGAATGACCGCCGAGGAAAAGGACGCGCTCCTTGAAACCTATCACCCCGACTATAAGAAATCCGAGTTCAGCACACTGAAAATCGGAGTAAACGCGGGCGAAAAAGTACCCCATGAGCTGGCGGTACTCCTTCAGGCGAACTCCAGAATCACCCCCGCGAAGGTGGACCTCGACAAGGTTGACTACGACGTTGACGTTCTCATCATTGGCGGTGGCGGTGCGGGTGCGTCTGCTGCAATCGAGGCTGACAACAACAGCGCAAAGGTCATGATTGTGACAAAGCTTCGTATAGGGGACGCAAACACAATGATGGCAGAGGGCGGTATTCAGGCGGCGGATAAGCCCAACGACAGCCCCGCAATCCACTACATTGACGCATTCGGCGGCGGACATTTCGCGGCTAAGCCCGAGCTTCTCTACAAATTAGTAAACGAAGCCCCTGAGGCAATCCAGTGGCTCAGCAGTCTCGGCGTTGAGTTCGACAAGGCTCCCGACGGAACCATGATTACGACTCACGGCGGCGGTACATCCAGAAAGAGAATGCACGCCGCAAAGGACTATTCCGGAGCTGAAATCATGAGAACCCTCCGCGATGAGGTAATCAACCGGGGTATTCCGGTAGTTGACTTCACCTCAGCTATAGAACTGATTCTGGACGAAAACGGAAATTGCGCGGGTGCTGTCCTCATGAACATGGAAACACGTGAGCTTATGGTGGCGAGAGCTAAGACCGTAATCCTCGCAACCGGCGGCGCTGGACGTCTCCATTATCAGGGATTCCCCACGTCCAACCACTACGGCGCAACGGCTGACGGACTCATCCTCGGCTACAGAGTCGGCGCAAAGCTCCTTTACGCGGACACACTCCAGTACCATCCCACAGGTGCCGCATATCCCGAGCAGATTTTTGGCGCACTTGTTACGGAAAAGGTCCGCTCACTGGGCGCAAAGCTGGTCAATGTAAACGGCGAGGTCTTCATGCACCCGCTGGAAACCCGTGACGTATCAGCCGCGTCCATCATCCGCGAATGCACCGCGAGAGGAAACGGTGTACAGACCGCACAGGGAGTTGGCGTATGGCTTGACACTCCCATGATTGAAATAAAGGGCGGTGAGGGAACAATCGAGAAGAGAATCCCCGCCATGATGAGAATGTTCGGCAAGTATGGCATCGACATCAGAAAAGAGCCGATTCTCGTTTACCCCACCCTCCACTACCAGAACGGCGGTCTCGACATAACCTCCGACGGCATGACGGGAGTTGAAAACCTCTTCGCGGCCGGTGAAGTAGTAGGCGGAATCCACGGCAGAAACAGACTCATGGGCAACTCCCTTCTCGACGTTATCGTATTCGGCAGAAACGCCGGAAAGCACGCGTCGGAAAAGTCAAAGAACGTTACAGTCGGCAAGCTGACTCTCGAGCACCTCGACAAGTTCGCCGCTGAGAGAAAGAACGCCGGAATCGAAGACGATACCGTATCCCCCAAGCTGCTCCCCGACTACACAAGACGGAGCAACAGAATCTAACAAAATCAGAAAGGCAGTTTTCCCATGACAACAGCAATGATAACGGACCTTCTGGAAGCTCTGACTATATTCTGTTTTGGACTTTCGTGGCCTATTTCAATCCGCAAATCCCTGATTTCCCGCACGGCAAAGGGCAAGAGCCTCTTCTTTGAGGTGTTCCTGCTCCTCGGCTACATATGCGGAATCGTTCGCAAAATCATACAGATAGCGGACGGAGTTGAAGTCAACCTCCTCTTCGGACTCAGCTTCTTCTTCTACATGTTGAACTTTGTAATGATTTCGATAGACGTAGCACTCTACTTCCGCAACTCAAGACTCGACAGAGAAGCGTAAAAAGCCGCAAAATAAAAAAGAATAACGCTCGCTTGATTGAATTATTCGTCCGGCGGGCTTTTTTTCGAAAAAAATTCAAAATCTATTGCTTTTTCCGTAATAGTGTGATAAAATACAAATAGAATTTATGTATTCCAAGGGAGGAGCAAGTACATGCGCAAATACATAAGCCTGCTTTTATCTTTAATGTGCATTTTAATTATGACCACCGCGGTTTTCGCAAGTGAAACGGTTCCTGCACCTGCCACCAGCGACACTTTTACAATGGTAATAGGACTTCTATGCGTATCAGCGGCGGTTCTTTTGTTCTTTATCATCACGGTAATCATCATCAAAAGCAAAAAGAAAAAATAAATAAAGAAACAGCGGTCATGATTTTGCTCACAGCCGCTGATTTTTTATGCTTTTGCGTTTTTTTCAAGCTTCAGAAGAACCTGCGAAACCGGGTAGACGAGAAGCCCCATTCCGAGGTTGCCTAGTCCGTGAGCCGCGTCGAAGGGGAGTCCAGTTCCAATCCACTTCAGGGTCGTTGCGAAATCGTAGTGGAACAGCAGCGCCTGAGCCGGAGCGTAAAGGGTGCCGTAGAGAAGCCCGAACATCCCGCAGACCACCGGATAAACAATCAACGCCGCTTTTCTTGGAATATCACGCGGAATCAGCATGGTTGCCGCCCAGAGAATTGCCCATATGTAGAGGTAAGGAATCCACCAGAGCTGGAACCCGTAGTACAGTCCGGAGATGAACACGAACAGGTATATTGGAATCAACGCCTGCGCCCGGTAGACAACGGTCATCACCATGATAATCATTCCCAGCGGATGAATATTCGGCAGGGCTTCAAAGGCGATTTTAGCCACGAACATCATTGCTCCCAGCATGGCGAAGATTATCATTCTTCTGATACTTAAGTGGGATTTCATCAGTTGGTTTTGGTGTAGGTAAGCTCATAATGCTCGCCGTCAGCTATGTTTGTTGAGGACGCGCCAGTCATGAGCATCTCGCCGTCCTTGGAAATAGCCCAGTAGGACTGGTCAACGCTGTAGTCCGCAACCATGCCGTCAACTGTGGTGATGTAAAGCCCGTACTCGTCGGTGGTTCCCTCAACCAGCTCAGCCTCGAGAAGAGCGTCGGCCAAGGTTGTATTTTCCGTCGTGATCTCGTACTCCTTTGAGTTGCCGTCCTTGTCGACGACTTCAACGGTAATTTTGATTTCCGCACCGTTGGATTCCTCTTCCTTTGCACCGCAGGACAGGAAGGTGAACGCCATAACCGCAATCAGCGTCAAAAGTGCGGCAATTCTTAAAAAGCCTTTTTTTGAACGTTTCATTTTTTGTCTCCTGTAAAAATAAAATTTTGTTTTGCGCCGTCTTATTCCCACTTTGCGAAATTCTCATAAGCGGACACCGGAGCTCGCGGCTGAATAAGACAGATGAGGCAGGTATCCCGACTTACACGAACAGGCGCGCCTTCTCAGATTCAAAGCGAATCCAATGGCTTTAATCGGCTGCGGTTCCGACTTTGCGCCTGCCTTGATTTACGTGAACACGGTGACGGGCTCGTACAGGATTCACACCTGTTTCCGGTTTGAACCAAAAGGTACCTCCGCGCCTGTTTATTATATCACAGTGGAACGAAAATTGCAACAATGTAAAGTAATTTACCGAAAAATAAAATTATACATAAATTTTCACTTGCAATTCTTTAGATTATATGGTATAGTATTATGTAGAAATCTGTAACAAACGAGGTCATAAAGTGAACTTTAAGCATATACAAACCGTAATCAAACACAGAAATCTCGTGATGAAATACTGCTTTAAGGTAGGAATTCCCTTCCGAGGATTGGTTCACGACTTGTCGAAGTTCTCCCCGGAGGAGCTGATTCCGGGAATAATGCACTACGAGGACGGAAAGAGAAGTCCAATCGAGCGCGCGCGTGAGGTCGAGGGTTACTCCTCTGCATGGATGCACCACCGGGGCAGGAACAAGCACCACTTCGAATACTGGTACGACATAAACAAAAACTCCCGCGCCTATGTCCCGATTCCAATGCCGCTGACCTACCTGAAGGAGTCCTTCTGCGACAGAATCGCCGCTTCACACATCTACAAAGGGGATGAATACACCGACTCCACGCCCTACGATTACATGACAAAACGCTCCTACGAGGAAAGCCTCATGCACCCGTGTACGTCGTGTATTCTCCGGAAGTGGCTGAAAATGCTGGCGGAAGAAGGAGAAGAAAAGACCCTTGCCTATGTCCGCTCAATTGGTGAGATAAAATACTGCCCGAAAATGTGCCCAAGGGTGATAAAATTCAACCGCGAGAGGGGTATAAAATAACATAAAAGCGCCGCCGAAACAGTAATGTTACAGTGACGCTTATTTTTATGTAACTATAGTTTAACGGGAATCTCCCCCGCAAGCACCATGGACTCAGGCGTGACGACGCATTCCCGTGCAATCACCTCAACCCCATGTGAAGCCGCGTAACGCAAAGTCTGCCCGAATTCCCGATGACGCTCGTCGTTTGGGGTGAAGTACCGCGCGCCGGACAGCTGTACAACAAACAGCATAAACGCGGAATATCCTTCTTCTTTAGCCCTCACCAGCTCGCACAGGTGCTTGATTCCCCGCTCGGTGGGTGCGTCCGGAAATGAGACAACACCGTCCTGTTCCAAAGTAACGCCCTTGACCTCGCAGAACCCCTCGCCGCCGGACTTGCTACTCAGGTAAAAATCAAACCGCGAGTCACCGTAAACCTTCTCCGGCTTCACTTCATCGAGGTCAGCAAATCCCGGGAAAACCAAGCTGCCGTTCAAAATCGCCTCATGCACCGCCTTGTTTGGGGACTGTGAGTCCATATTGATGAGAATTCCGCCTTTGTTCACCGCAATCAAATCATACCTGTACTTCCGCCCGATGGAGTTCACGCAGTCCTCGAGATAAATCTCAGCTCCCGGAACAAGAAGCTCGCCGCACCTGCCCGTGTTCTTCACGTGAACCGCAGTACGCTCGCTCCCGAGGATGACGTTCGCCACAAACCTGTTGGGTCTGTCGACAAACTCTGCCCTGACAACACTGCCGTAGTTCATCAGACATTAAGGTATCCCTTGAGAACCTTCAGCGTATTGTAAACCCCGTCCACATGGGAACGTTCGTAGCCGTGACTTGCGTAAACTCCCGCGCCAATCAAGCCGTGACGGATGTCGCTTCCTGCGTTGAGTGTGGCTTCAACGTCCGAGCCGTAGTAGGGGTAAACGTCGAGGACGTAGTCGGCTTCCTCTGCCTTCGCGGCTTCAATGAGCTTGCCCACAACGCTGTAGGAGTAGGGACCGCCGCTGTCCTTCACGCATATGGAGACGTTCTTTTCCGTGCAGTCAAGTCCGTCGCCAACACAGCCCATGTCAACCGAGATTGCTTCCGTCACGCCAGCGGGAACCGAACCAGCTCCACCGTGACCCACTTCCTCGTAAACCGTGACGTGAACATAAACCCGACGGGGAAGGGTGACATTTTTCTTCTTTATATAATGCGCGAATCCCAAAAGAATGCCAACTGAGAGCTTGTCATCGAGGAACCGGCTCTTGATGTAGCCCTTTTCCGTGATTTTTGTTCGCGGGTCGAACGCCACAATGTCGCCAACCTGAATCCCGAGAGCGCGGACGTCGTCAGCACTGTTTACGTCCTCGTCAAGCACTACTTCTGTCGTGGCAAAGCTACGGTTGGTGCTGCCGTAATTTCCGTTTACGTGAACCGATGCGTTGCATAGCTGGAACGTACCCTCGTAAACCTTTCCGTCACGGGTGTAGACTCGGCAGTTTTCCGTTTCCGCGTTCTCAGCTCTCATTCCGCCGAGATTTGTGAGTCTCAGCCGTCCGCTTCCCTTGATTTCGGCAACCATGCCCCCGAGTGTGTCCGTGTGAGCCTCGAGAAGAAGCGCGTCAGTCTCATCCTCACCGCCGAGGTCGACAAGAACTCCGCCCTTTGTGGTGATTTTCGCGTCAAACCCGAGAGAAGCAAACTCGTTTTTCACCCAATCCGCCGCCTTTTCCGTGAATCCGGTCGGGCTGTCGATTGAGAGAAGCTCCACTGCCTTCTGTGCCGCGTAGTCTGCGTAGTATCTGTCCATAAATGCTCCTATCTGCCGTTTTACAGCGTATAACAAGGAATGAAAGAAATCTGGTCATCTGAAAGACGATTGAAAATGGTGGGTCCCGTTTTCAAAAGAATTCTTTAGCGTGAAATAAGCTTACTTGATTTTAAGCTATAATAAATATTTCACGCGTTTCTCCTTAACATTTTTAAATTTCAGCATATATTATATTATTAAACAGATTTAGATTCAAGTGAATTTTGTAAATATACTTGACTAAAGGTCGTTAATGTGGTAAAATTCTGTCTGGAAAACAACGCACATATAATTTCTGCTTAGTGAGGTTCAATATGCAGTATTTTGTGTTTATTCTTGAGATAATTGGAACGGTTGCATTCGCGATTTCTGGCGCGGTCGTGGGGCTAAGGAAGTCAATGGACTGCTTCGGCGTGTGTATTTTGGGACTGACTACCGCCTGCGGAGGGGGACTTTTCCGAGATATAATCCTCGGCCGTCTTCCGCCCGCAATGTTCTCAAACGGAATCTACGCGGCAACAGCGCTGGGAGTGTCGGTAGTGGTGTTCACCTTGGCGGCACTGAAAATCAAAACGGTACACAAACACTTCCTCGACTTAATGCTGCTCATCGCCGACTCCCTTGGACTGGGAATCTTTACGGTTGTCGGAGTCTCCGCGGTCTACGCACAGGGATTCGGACACAACATATTCTTCACCGTGTTCCTCGGAACCATAACAGGAGTTGGCGGGGGCCTGATCCGGGACATGATGGCTGAGGAAACGCCGTATATTTTCGTCAAGCACATTTACGCCTGCGCGTCCATTGTAGGTGCGGCGGTCTGCTGCCTGACGTGGAACCTCTTCGGCAACAACGCTTCCATGATTATAGGCTGCGTGACGGTGATAGTGATCCGCTTCCTCGCCGCACATTATCATTGGAGCTTGCCGAGGATAAAGTATGATGAGCAGAATCGTTGATTGACGCTTGACATTGGTACGATTTTGTGATATAATATAATAAATTTTAGGGAAGTCTTATTTCTGTGGGAGTTAAACCCCAATTGTCGTGGGATGGCTAAGGATTTTGGCTTAAAAAGTGCCGAGTTTGCCCGCGGGTGCTTCTCGTTGGAGAGTGAGAGAATGCGCAATATTATCTGCTGATTGGTACGTACAATTGCATGTGGCTTTTGTTTCTGTACCTTTTTGCGGATTAACTTGCGCATTTGGGTAGCTTTGTCTTGCCCCCGTTTTGTCGGTCGCGGAGTTAATCTGCGGTCGATTTTTTGTTTTCATAAAAATGCAAAACGGAGGTAACATATGTCACAAATAAAAGTTACAAATCTGTCGTTTTCTTACGATGGAAGCCTTGAAAAAATCTTCGAGGACGTAAACCTCATCCTCGATACGGACTGGCGGATGGGATTCACGGGACGCAACGGCAGGGGCAAGACTACATTTCTGCACATTCTCGAAGGAAAGCTCGAGTACAGCGGTAAAGTCACGTCCCCTGTTAAGTTCACCTATTTTCCCGTGAATATCGACAACCCCAACGACATAACGCTGAACATCATCGAAAGCCTGCGGCCTGACTGCGAAATGTGGCAGCTTAAACGTGAGCTAAACAAGCTTGAAGTTGACGAGGGTGTTCTCTGGCAGGAATACTCCACCCTGTCCGAGGGAGAAAAGACAAAAGTTATGCTGTCTTCACTTTTTGCTGGAGAAAACAATTACCTCCTGATTGACGAGCCGACAAACCACCTTGACACACACGGTCGCGAGGTTGTAGCCGAATACCTGAGCCGAAAGAGCGGGTTCATTCTCGTCTCCCACGACAGAAGCTTCCTCGACAAATGCACGGACCACACCCTATCAATCAATAAGACAAATATAGAAATCATGTCCGGAAGCTTCTCCGACTGGATGTGTGAAAAGGAACGGCGGGATCGGGAAGAGATAGCGGAAAATGAAAAGCTCAAGCGGGAAATCAAGAGGCTGGAAAAGTCAGCACGGGAGAAAGCGGAATGGTCGGACAGGGCAGAGCGGACCAAAATCGGCTTCGACCCCACAAAGGTAGAAAAAAGCAAGGACAGACGGGCGTACGTCGGTGAAAAAAGTCGCAAAATGATGAAACGGGCGACAGTCATCGAGAACCGGACTGAAAAAGCAATCGAAGAAAAGTCCGCGCTGCTGAAAAATATCGAGAGAAGCGAAAGCCTGAAGCTCCACATGCTTGACTACCACTCGGACCGGCTCGTTCTGTTTGACAAAGCATCGCTGTTCTACCCAAATGCAGACGGCGGGGAGCCGAAGTTTGCCTGCGAAAACGTCTCCTTTGAAATCCGGCGCGGTGACAGAATCGCACTCTGCGGCAAAAACGGCTGCGGAAAATCTACAATTATCAAGCTCATCTGCGGCGGGAACGTGGAATATAGCGGAGTTTTTGAGATTGGAAGCGGCGTCAGGATTTCATACGTTCCCCAGATTACGTCGGGACTGAGCGGAAGCCTCACCGATTACGCCAACACCTGCGGCATAGACGAGAGCCTGTTCAAGACGATACTGCGGAAGATGGACTTTTCCCGGGTACAGCTTGAGACGGACATGAGCGATATGAGCATGGGTCAGAAGAAAAAGGTCCTGCTTTCCCGTAGCCTGTGCGAGAGAGCGCACCTGTTTGTCTGGGACGAACCGCTGAACTACATCGACGTTTTTTCACGAATGCAGATTGAGGAGCTGATTCTACAGTTCCAGCCGACCATGCTGTTTGTAGAGCATGACGCGGATTTTGTGAAAAATTGTGCCGTCTGGTCAGTCGAGTTGTGATTATGCGAAAAAAATACGCTGCACACACATAAATTTGCTATTTCATGTTGACAATTATTCAAAAACGGTGTATAATTATATCATAAAGCCGAATTAAATGAATTTTTTGATTTAGTTTGATTCAATTTTAATAGGAGAAATAATATGGGACTTACGCTTGCGGAGAAAATTTTGTCTTCCCACACAGTTGACGGCAGATTCGAAAAGGGTAGTGAAATCGGAATCAGAATCGACCAGACCCTGACGCAGGACGCGACGGGAACAATGGCGCACATTGAATTTGAAGCAATGGGAATCGAGCGGGTCAAAACCGAGCTGAGCGTGGCATACATCGACCACAACACCCTCCAGTCCGGCTTTGAGAACGCTGACGACCACCGCTATATCGCCTCAGTCGCCAAAAAGCACGGCATCTACTACTCCCGCCCCGGAAACGGAATCTGCCATCAGGTACATCTCGAGCGGTTCGGCGTACCCGGCAAGACCCTCTTGGGTTCGGACAGCCACACCCCCACAGGAGGCGGAATCGGCATGATTGCAATCGGCGCGGGCGGACTTGACGTAGCTGTGGCAATGGGCGGAGGTGCGTATTACATTACGTATCCGAAAATAGTAAACGTGGAGCTTACCGGCAGGCTGTCCCGGTGGGTGTCTGCAAAGGACGTGATTCTGAAGCTGCTTTCCATCATGTCAGTCAAGGGAGGCGTGGGCAAACTCATCGAATACACAGGCGAGGGCGTGAAAACCCTCTCCGTTCCCGAAAGAGCCACACTCACCAACATGGGAACCGAGCTTGGCGCGACCACTTCAATCTTTCCCTCGGACGAAGTGACCCGTCAGTTTTTGGCGGCGCAGGGCAGGGAGGAGGTCTACACCCCACTTTCAGCCGACCCGGACGCGGTTTACGACGAAAAAATCACCATAAATCTCGCGGAAGTTGAGCCAATGGCGGCATGTCCCCACTCCCCTGACAATGTGAAAACCATCACCGACATCGGTAAAATAAAAATTGACCAAGTCTGCATCGGCTCCTGCACAAACTCGTCCCTCCTCGACATGCTCAAGGTGGCGTACATACTTGGCGGAAAAACCGTACACCCCGACGTGTCCCTCACCGTCTCCCCCGGCTCAAAACAGGTTCTGGATATGATGGCGGCAAACGGAGCACTTGAGAGAATCATCGCAAGCGGCGCCCGGGTCCTCGAATCAGCCTGTGGTCCCTGTATCGGAATGGGTCAGGCTCCGAACTCCGGCGGAATTTCACTGCGGACTTTCAACCGCAATTTCGAGGGCAGAAGCGGGACGAAAGACGCGCAGGTCTATCTCGTTTCTCCCGAGGTTGCAGCAGCATCAGCCATAACTGGATACCTCTGCGACCCCCGCGAGCTTGACGACATGCCAACCCTTGCCCTTCCTAAAAAATTCACGATCAACGACAATATGATAGTCCCTCCGGCTGGCGTTGACGAATGCAGAAAAGTGGAAATTCTTCGCGGACCCAACATCAAAGGCTACCCTAAAACCGAGCCGCTGGAGGACAAAATCACCGCCGAATGCTCCCTCAAGGTTGGCGACAACATCACCACCGACCACATCATGCCAGCAGGCGCCAAAATTCTCCCCCTCCGCTCAAATATTCCCGAAATTTCAAAGCACTGCTTCGCTGCGGTTGACCCGACCTTCCACGAAAGAGCGCTGACTCTCGGAAAAAGCATAATCGTCGGCGGGGCAAACTACGGTCAGGGTTCGTCGAGAGAACACGCGGCACTCGCACCCCTCTACCTCGGCGTGAAGGCGGTTATAGTCAAGTCCTTCGCCCGAATCCACCGTCAGAACCTCATCAACGCCGGAATCCTGCCGCTTGAATTTGTGAACGAGTCTGACTACGACAAAATTTCCGAGGGCGATACCCTTGAGCTTGACGGACTGTTCGCTTTCGTGAACGGCGGAAGTATGGCTGTCAAAAATCTGACGACGGGCGAGAAAATACCGGTGAAGTGTACCCTCAGTGAAAGAATGCGGGATGTGATTCTCTCCGGCGGACTGCTCAGCTACACGAAAGCCCAGCTTGAAAAATGAAAAGGAGCGCGTGAAATATATAGTATAACTTATTGCAAAATGAACTTATTTCACGCAAAAGAATTCCTTGAAAAACGGAACCAACCATTTTTCATCGGCTTTCAGCCGACCGGAATTCTTTCAAAACTGTTTTGGAGGTTTATAGATGACAAAAATACAGATGACAACGCCGCTTGTGGAGATGGACGGCGACGAAATGACCCGGGTTCTGTGGAAATGGATCAAGGATATCCTCATTGAACCCTACGTGGACCTGAAAACCGAATACTACGATCTGGGGCTGGAAAAGCGCAACGAAACCGACGACCAAATCACAGTCGACTCAGCAAACGCCGCGAAAAAGTACGGTGTTGCTGTAAAATGCGCCACAATCACCCCCAATGCCGCCCGCGTGACCGAGTACAGCCTCAAGGAAATGTGGAAGTCCCCCAACGGCACAATCCGTGCAATCCTCGACGGCACAGTCTTCCGCACACCGATTATAGTCAAAGGAATCACGCCCTACATCCCCACGTGGACGAAGCCCATCACCATTGCCCGCCACGCGTACGGTGACGTCTACAAAAACAGCGAAATGAAGGTCCCAGAAGGCTCCAAAGCCGAACTTGTGGTCACTGACGAAAACGGTAACGAAACACGCCAGCTAATCCACACCTTCGACAAATCCGATGGAATCATTCAGGGAATCCACAACACCGACAAATCTATCGAGAGCTTTGCACGGAGCTGCTTCAACTATGCCCTCAGCGAAAAAAAGGACTTGTGGTTTGCCTCAAAGGACACAATCAGCAAGACCTACGACCACCGCTTCAAAGACATCTGGGCGGAAATCTACGAAAAAGACTACCGCACAGCCTTCGAGGAAGCCGGAATCGAGTACTTCTACACCCTGATTGACGACGCGGTTGCACGGGTAATCCGAAGCGAAGGCGGCTACATCTGGGCGTGCAAGAACTACGACGGCGACGTGATGAGCGACATGGTTGCCACTGCCTATGGAAGCCTTGCTATGATGACGTCCGTCCTCGTCTCCCCCGACGGAGCCTACGAATACGAAGCCGCACACGGAACAGTCCAGCGTCACTACTACAAGTACCTGAAGTGCGAGGAAACCTCAACCAACAGCGTTGCGACGATTTTCGCGTGGACCGGAGCTTTAAGAAAACGCGGCGAGCTTGACGGACTGCCGGACCTTGTGGACTTTGCCGACAGACTGGAAAAAGCGTCCATTGACACGATTGAGTCCGGCGTGATGACCGGAGACCTTTACATTATGTCGAAACTCGAGAACAAGAAAAAAGTGAACTCCCTCGACTTCCTTAAGGCGATTGCCGAGAAGTTATAGAAACAAAAGACCGCAGGAATGTGATTCCGAATTGAACTTCGGGTAAATCAACCGTCCTGCGGTTTATATTTTTTTACGGAGCCGTTCAGTCAGCGGCAGTTGTCAGTCCTCACTCGCGAATCAGCTCATAATTCCCGCTTTTCAGCGTTTCTATCAGCATAGCCTCGCTGGTGATGGGGAAGTCCGTCATAATTCCGCCTCTCGGCATGTGGTCGGGGTCGTGGTGATCCGTGCCGGAGGTCGTAATCTTCCCGTACTTCTGCGCCCACGCCAGAGCAATGTCGTTGTTGGAATTGTGTCCCGGATGACCGTTGTAGACCTCGATTGCGTCAACACAGTCCGGCGGGGTCGTCACCATACCGAAACGGAAGGGGTGCGCGTGAATCGTGAATAACCCGTCCTCCCGCGCCATTTTCGTGAAGTTACGGATTCCCATCTTCAGCACGTCCCGGTGGTTCAATAAGTAATCTTTATCAAATCCGAAGACCAGATAATCGTTTGAATTCTGAACAAAGCGGAACTCAAGCCCCATGAGGATGGTCAGCCTGTCCCCCGCCGCCTGCTTCATCAGATCCAGCGCATGGTAACGCTTTTCAATCTTGGCTTCCCAGTTTTCCTCGTCCCCGCCTGAGGGAGCAAAGTGGTTCGTCAGGCAAACCGTGGTGTATCCGGCTTTCAGATATTTCTCCGCGATTCCCTCGGCTGTTTCGTGGGCGCATCCGCTGGCGTCCTTGCTGTGACAGTGCAGCTCAGTTTTGTATTTCATTGGATTCTACCTTGATTCTGTGTAAAATTGTAAAGTAAATTATCTCTCGACAAGTATGGTCTTGATTTCAAAGGGAGTGAAGCTCAGTTTGACTTCTCCTTTTACAACCTCAAGCTCGCATTCCTTTTCCTCGAGCATGTTTGTGAGGTAAACCTTCTTCGCGTCCTTAAGCTTCAATGTGCAGGAGGTGTGGTTCCGCTCAGCTTCGTACAGACGGAGGACATACGCACCAGACACATCCTCGGCGTTCTTCACGGCTTCGCAGATGACTCCGGAGTTTGACAAGGTGAAGAGAGGAGCAATTTCAGCCACGCCGTCTATCACCACGGGAGCGTTGTTCAGCTCGTATGCCGGACGGATAACGCTTTCCGCGTCAAACTGCCCCTTGTGCGGCAGGAGGGAGTAGGTCATGGTGTGGGAGCCGTTGTCGGTGAAGGGGTCGGGACGTGTGCCGCCTTTATGTAGTGTGAGCCGCATGTTGGATCCGTCAGTGGACATACCGTACTTGCAGTCGTTGAGGATTGCCACGCCGTAGTGAGTCTCGGACATGTCGGACCACTTGTGGTTGCAGACCTCGAACTTGGCTTCCTCAATGGTGTTGTTGCGGGTTGTGGGACGGTCTATGTGACCGAACTGTATTTCATTCTTTACAAACGCGGAGCGCACGTTTACGTCAAATCCAGCCTTGAGCAGAGCATGACGTTCAGCCCAGTCCAACTTTACTTCATAGTCAATGCGGCGGTTTCCGCTGTAGAATACGGTGTCGATTGTGGCGGTTGACTTCTTGCCGAGGGCATACTTTGTTCTCACGCGGTACTCAACGTTTCCGTCGGCGATGACTTCACGGGAGAGCAGGGACTTTATAGGCTTCAGCTTCATGAAAGCGTCGTCGTCGATATCCCAGTTGTCGTAGCTTGCGGGCATGTCCTCACCCATCCACAGCATGCCAAGGGATTCGCCGGCAGGATTCTTGACTTCTCGATTCACTTCCACGTCAACGAGGGAGGAAATATATCCGTTTTCGTCAAATGTAACTTTGTAGTAAGGAGTCACGAGTACATTGCTGTCAGCCATGAACGCGCTTTCCTTTTCCGCGTAAGGAGCCTTTGTTAGCACAAGGGAGGACATAGCGGGAATGTTCACGGCCATAACGGTCTTTTTGTTCCCGTCGAAGTCGGTGTAGGACTGGGTAACTCTGCCCTCGAATCCGACCTCGCCGTCAAGCATCGTGATGTCACTCCTGTCGAAGGAAAGGGTGTTGTACAGCGTCACCTTGTCTGAATCCTTGTCGGAGAACTTTTCGGCGTACTTCTCGGTTTCACCCTTCACGTCGGAGATAAGCCTGTCCATTTCGGGAATCTCAATTTCGTAAACCTTGGGGATGCAGGTGCCAGGGAGAATGTCGTGGAACTGGTTTTTCAAAAGAATCTTGTAGTACTCGTCACGACGGGGGTTGACGTCCTCGCCTGTGAGAACGTTGAACAGCTCAAAGTTGTGCAGTGCCACCTCAGCCATGCGGTTGTGCTTCTTGACCTCGTGCATCTGGGTCAGCGTACCACGGTGAAGCTCCAGATACAGCTCTCCGTCGTACAGGGGAAGCTTGTCCGCGTTTTCTTCGATTTTCTTCATGAAATCGCTGGTTGTAGTTTCCTCTATGACTGGCATTCCGCGAAGTCCCTTTGTTCTCTCGTTGAATTCCATCATTGCGTGGGTAGGTCCGCCGCCGCCGTCACCGAAACCGTAGGAAGCCAGCTTCATGTCGCAGGAGGTCTTGTCGCAGTTGCCGTTCATCAGGCTGGTGAGCTGATCTACGTTTGGTATGCACTGGATTCTCGTCAGGTGTGAGAGAACCTCACTGCCGTCAATTCCGCGCCAGATGAAGGTGTCGGCAGGGAAGCGGTTCAGGTCGTTCCAGCTCATCTTTGTGGTGATGAAATATTTCACGCCGGACTTCTGCATGATTTGCGGGATTGCGCCGTTGTAGCCGAAGGTGTCGGGAAGCCAGAACGCATCGGAGCGGTAGCCGAGACACTTTTCGGTAAATCTCTGCCCGTAGAGAAACTGACGTACCATAGCCTCGCCGCCGGTGATGTTGCAGTCGCACTCTACCCATACGCCGCCGTTTGGCTCATATCTACCCTCTGCAACCCTCTTCTTGATTCCCTCGAAAATGTCGGGGTAGTATTCGCGCATCCAGTCAAGGTGCAGGGCGGAGGATTGAATGAACTTGTAGTCCGGGTACATGTCCATCAGATTCAGAACCTGAGAATATGTTCTCGCACACTTGCGTATAGTTTCGGAAACGGGCCAGAGCCATGCGGTGTCCATGTGGGAGTGACCTATTACGTTGACATATCCTCTTGTTCTGTCGCCGCCGTCCTTTACGAGAGCAGGAGCTAAAATTTCGCTGATCTTTGCGCAGGAGGCATGAATGTCCTCGTCGGAGGCAAAGCGTACGTCCTGAATCAGGTAGGGGAACGATTCAGTAAGGCACTGGTGAGCCGTCATTGCCGCGTAATTCTCCCCGGGAAGCTTCGCAAGCTGCAAAACTGTCGCCAAGTCAAAGACAAACTTGCATATCACGTCGTCGATGACCGCGATTTTTATACCGCTGTACACTTTCGTGAAGTCCTCGGTCTTGCTCTCATCCCGCATGTAGGATTCGTAGGGTGCGCATCCGAAGCAGGTGTGTCCGGCGTAGCACTCGAAGGCAAGGGAATTCTTCTCTCCGGCTTTCGCTGACTTTGAAATGAGCATGGCGCTGTGTTCTCCGCCGAGGAAACGGTTCTTTGAGTTGATGATTCCCGCAGGAATACCATTTCTGAAACATAAAATTTCAACGGCGTTTGCTTCGGGGATGGCGCACAGTGTCTTTCCGTCAGCTTCTTCGGGGACTGTTATGTCGCAGCAGAGCCACATGTTGCCGTACTCCACGCCCCACATTCTGCCGGACTCAATTTTCTCAAGTCCATCCACCGGAGGTTTGCGGAGATGCTCCATTGTTTCGAGGCCGTAAACCTCATCCGGCTTGAAAATCGTCTTGTACATTCGGGCGGCGTAATAGTTCAGAACCGTCTCGAATTTCCGGTGATTTCTGCCGATGTAAGTCAGATTGTTCATGACTTTTTCCTTTCGTGTAATGTAAATAGATCGTGTTTGTCAGGTGGTTAGCCTTATTATCTTAAGTATACCATAAATTATTTAATAATTCAAGACGGAAAAGTTATAAACATATAAAAAACGTCGGGAGAGGGATTTTTGTCTCACTTCCGGCGAATTTTTGCTTATATTTTCATGTAGCCGTCCTTGACCCAGCCGATTTTGCGTAAAATCTCGTTGAACACAACCGACAATACCGCCGGAAGAATCACGCACAGCAGAACCAGCCCAACGATGACCTTTGGCGACGTTCCCGAGGCCGTGATGATTCCGATAGGTCCCACAAGTCCGCAGGTTCCCATTCCGGCGGAAACTCCCGTACACTGAAGCCCGAACACCGTCGTCGAGAGAGGTCCGCATATGGCTGAGGCAAGAGTGGGGGCAATCCAGATTTGCGGGTGGCGGCATATGTTTCCCATCTGGAGCATGGACGTGCCAAGTCCCTGTGAAACCACGCCTCCCCATTTGTTCTCACGGAAGCTGCATGCGGCGAATCCCACCATCTGACAGCAGCATCCCACGGCAGCGGCACCCCCTGCGATTCCTGAAATTGAAATCATTGCGCACAGTGCAGCCGAGGAAATAGGCAGGGTCAGAACCATTCCGACGACTACGGCGATTGCGATCCCCATGAGAATGGGCTGGTATGTGGTTGCGGTGTTGACAAAATGGCCGAGGTAGTACATGATGTACGCGATACCCGGGCAGAGCAGCTTTGCCACAAGCGCACCTGAGATGATTGTTACCGACGGCGTGACGAGAATGTCAATCTTGGTTTTCTTCGACACAAGCATGCCAAGCTCCGCAGCGACGATTACCGCGAAAAACGAACCCGCAGGTCCGGCTGTGATTGTAGCATCTCCGATTACAGTACCGAGAGAATAACCGGCGTAACCCACGCTGGCGCAGGAAAAGATGACGAGGGGGTCGGCCTTGAAGGAATAAGCGATAGCCGCACCGATCGCCATTCCCGATGAAGCCGCAGCGTATTTGTTCAGCTCGTAAAAGAATTCGACTTTTGTATAAGTTCCAACGGTATTGAATATTGTTCCGATGAGCAGTGACGCGAACAGACCCAGAGCCATAGCTCCCATTGCGTCGATGAAGTATTTTTTAAGATATGCGCGAATTTTTACCATACCAAGGCCTCGCATAAAAATATTTGATTACGTATATTTTACCACCATTAACTTTATTTATCAATTGACAGATTGGTTATATTTTTGCCTTTTCCCGACGAAATTTACATCATCTTTGATAAGTGATTGATTTTCTGCGTGTTTTGAGTTATAATAAGAAAAAATAAAGAAGAAGGTTTATTATGCAAAAGACAAACGTAATGCGGCTTCTTGAGAGCGCGGGAATCGAGTTCGGAACAAGCTCATATGAGGTGGGCGAGAGCGACCTGACCGGAGTCCACGCGGCTGAAATGCTGAAAATCGACCCGGACTGCATGTTCAAGACTTTGGTCTGCGAGGACGAAAAAGGAGGTCACGAGGTGTTCTGCATTCCTGTTGCGTACGAGCTGGACCTGAAAAAATGTGCGTCCGCCGCTGAGGTGAAGAGGGTGGAGATGATTCACGTGAAGGAACTTTTGCCATTGACCGGCTACATCCGCGGAGGCTGCTCGCCAATCGGAATGAAGAAGCCGTTTCCCACCTTCATCGACGAGACCGCGGCTTTATATGATAAAATTTACGTCAGCGCCGGTTGCCGTGGTGTGCAGATTATCATCAGCCCAGCCGACCTTGTGGAATTTGTAAACGCAAAATCAGCCGACCTGATCCGATAAAAGGAAAAGTCCGGCTGAAATTGTTGTTTGGTTTTAATTTTTATTGGCTAGTCACCTTCGCAGGCGGAAGGTTGGTACAGGAATGTCAAAAGTCACACCGAATTAACGGTAAACTACTGATGAAAGTCTGGCTAGTTCGGCTATTTTTCCGGCGCAGGACGAGAAGAAGTCGAGGTAACTCTCGCAGTATTTCAGCTCGCCCAAGTCCCCGTTTTCGTCAAACCTGCGGTAACGTCCACATCCTCCACGGCATAGGGCAAAGTATCTGCAAGCTTTACACTTGCCGCTGATTCTGTACGACCGTGCTCTGAACCGGCGTGCGTTGTCCGACTTAAAGATTTCCTCAACGGAATTGTCCACAATGTTCCCGCATTTCCACTCGTCGAGTACGTAGAAGTCGCAGGGATAAGCTCCGCCGTCGGCTTCAATGACGAGATTCGCGGGACAGGAGCCATTCATTCCGCAGCACTCGGCAGGACGTCCCTGAGCAAGCATGACAAAATTGTCAAACTCCCGAACGCTCATGTATTTCCCCGACTTGAAGTCGTCGTAGTAGTACCCGAATGCGGTTTTCAGAAATGAAGCGTACCTCTTTGGTGACAGGGAATAGACGCTTTCCCCGTCCTCGTCCCCGAATCCGTCAACATGACATATAAACTGCACATATCTGTACCTTTTTGAACGGAAGTAGTTGTAGATTTTGCCGATGTTTTTGGCGTTGCTGTCGGTGACGACTGAGAGAATGTTGTATTCGATCCCGTATTCTTCCAGCTTGGCAATGCTTTGGCTGACACGCCTGAACGTGCCGTCTCCATTTACGTCAACCCGTGCGCTGTCATGAATCGCACCTGTTCCGTCGAGGGAAACCCCAAGAAGAAACCGGTTGTCCCGCAGAATTTCGCATAGCCCGTCGCTGAGACTGTATCCGTTTGTCTGCATGGCATAGCTCACCGGAATCTTTTTGACATTGTACTTTTTCACGAGGGAGACAAAGTTTTTGTAGTACTCCACTCCGGCAAGAGTCGGCTCACCGCCCTGAAAAGCAAAGGTGACGTCCCGGTCGGAAAACTCAAAGGCACGGCGGACAAGAGAGTCGGCCACGTCCTGCGTCATTATTCCGTAGGATTCTATTTCCCGATGCTCGCTTACGTCGGCGTAGAAGCAGTATTTGCACCGCATGTTGCACAGACCGGAGGCAGGCTTGATTAAAATTGTCAGTGAGGGCATAACTTAAGACCTTTTGTAGTATGTGATGTAGTTGATTTTGACCTGACCGTTCTTGTCCTCTATCAGCTCGTAGTACAGCTTTTTCGAGGCGTCGCTTCCCATGTCGTTGCGGAAAGTTCCGTCGTTGCGGAAGATCATATAACTCACGTTGAAGGTGTAGGTGGTGGAGAGGTCGTCGTTGGGTGTTTCCGTCAGCTGCTCGACTTCAATGTTGTAAATCATCTGGGGAGCAAACAGCACATACGGCTCGTATTCCTCATAGTACGCGTCGGTGAAGTATGAGTTGTACGTCTCCACATCTCCGGCTTCAATGGTCTTGAAATACTCGCCGAAAAAACGCACAGCCGCGTTGTAGTTGTCCATTTTATCTTCGGGTACAAGAATTGTGACGCTTCCATTTTTGTAATGCACATCACGGTCAAGCTCCATGTACTCGGGAACGGTGGTGACGTCGAGGTCGTAGTCCGAATCGTAGAAATTATAACTGTAGAGCTTGTCTGAATACATCGAGGTGACAGCCTGCTTTTTGGTTTTGCTGAAAACGTCAAAAATTTCAGGATGAGCGGAAATAATCCACGATATTCCGGCGAGAACTGTCACTGTTATGATTACGATAATCAGGTTCCGCCTTGTTTTTGACTGTTTTTTGACCGGTTTATTTTCTCGTTTACTTTCCATAATCCTGCCTTTCGTACTCCGACCTTTGCTAAGATTTATTTATCCGATGAATCTCTTCAGGTTTGAAAGTCCCACAGCTATGCCGCGGAGGTTGTCTTCCATTCCTTCAAATTCTACGGTGACATATCCGTCATAACCTGCGCCTTTCAGCGTTCTCAGACTCTGTGCAACCTTTGCGTCGCCGTGTCCGATGATTGCTCCACGGAGATAGTTGCCGCCTCGGGATCTGAACCAGCCTTCGCCGGGGTTGATTTCCATGCCTGACTTGAGGTGGAAGTCCTTTGCGTGAACGTGGAACGCGTAGGGAGCCATGATTGAAACGGAAAGGGTGGGGTCTTCGTCAGCGCACATGAAGTTGCCACAGTCCACCAATGCGCCGAAGTTGTCGTGAGCAACTGTGTTGATGAGCTTTTCGACTCTTGCCGCGTCCTGTGAGAAGTAGCCGTGGTTTTCGGTGCAGGTCTTGATGCCCTTCTGCTCAGCGTATTTTGTTACCTCGCGGCATCCCTTTGCTATAATCGGGAGGGCATTGTCGTATCCTCGCGAGTGCTTCATGGAAGCCGGATAACCGTAGCAGACGTCGTGTCTCATGAGGGGGAATCCCGCTGCAGCCGCAAAGTCGACCATGCCGCAGACCCGCTTGATTTCCGTGTCAATATCGTTCGTGAGGAAGTTGGCGCCAACTGCGAGAGCCACGGGAGCAATGCCGCACTCTGCACATCTCTCCTTGATTTTCAGAGCTGCGTCATTTTCTTCCATGTAGCCGCCGTCGGTGAACTCGATTCCGTCAAAGCCCATCTCAGCCGCCTTGTTTATGATTCCAAGGTATCCGAGGGAGTTTTCGTTGAAGTATCCGCCGAAGCTGTAGGATGTTACAGATGTTTTCATGATTTTTTTCTCCTTCCAAGAAAAATAAAATTCTATTTGTCAACGTACAGTATAATCCCCAGCCAGTACTCAAAGCCGCAGGACTATGTCACTTTATATTATACAATATTAATATAATATTTTCAAGTAAATTTTTGAATTTTGTGCCAAAAAAACCTTGACATATTAAATCGGAACATTTATAATATGTAGTGTGGCGTTATTCGGAAAATTGACTTGTCAAAATTCGACCCACGAATGACTTTCGGGTCAGAAGTTAATATCATAAATGAATAAAAGTAAGGAGTGTTTGAAATGTTCGACCAAGTTAAGACTCTTCTTGTAGAGGAGCTGAACATCAACGAAGCGGATATAAACCCAGCGGCGGAACTTGTAGAGGATCTCGGAATCAATTCGCTTGAGCTTGCGGACCTTGTTCTTCTGTGCGAGGAAAAATTTGATATTGAAATCGGAGACGAGGTAATACATAAGTTCATTACAGTCGGCGACGTTTCAGATTATCTCGAGTCAGTTGTAAATAAATAATACGAGGCGGCGTTTACGGAAGAAGTTCTATATTCGCCGCTCATTGTTTATCCACCGGAAAATTAAGGCGCGGCCATAACAAGGATTTATATAATGAGCAAAAAAATTAACATTCGCGGCGTTTATTTCGACGATTTGAACCGGGACGAAACTGTTTCTCTTCTCGTCTCAAAGCTGGAAAAAGGGGAGCAGTGCGCGCTTTTCACCCCGAATCCGGAGATAGTTCAGTCCTGCGTCGAAAACAACGACCTATACAAAATCATAAACTCAGGCGACGTTGTGATTCCCGACGGCGTGGGCGTTATCATGGCTGGAAAGGTGCTGAAAACCCCCTTCAAGGGCAGAAGCGTCCCCGGAATCGAGGTCGGCGAGAGCGTCATAAAATACCTCTCGGACAACAAAAAACCAATCGGCGTGTACCTTCTCGGGGGAAAGCCCGGAATCGCCGAAAAAGCCCGGGACGAGCTTCTCAAAAAGTACCCCAACGTGAATTTTGTCGGCTGCGGCAACGGCTACTTCAAAAAAGAAGGGGAAGAGAGCGACGCCGTAATAAAATCCGTCAACGAATCAGGGGCGGAGGTTTTGTTCGTATGCCTCGGCGCACCCACGCAGGAAAAGTGGATCTATGCCAATCGGGATAAGCTGACAAATGTAAAACTGATGCTGGCTCTCGGCGGCTCCCTTGACGGATATTCAGGAACGGTGAAGCGTGCGCCCAAGATTTTCATCAAGCTGGGACTTGAGTGGTTCTACAGACTCATGTGCGAGCCGTGGCGAATCAAGCGTATGATAAAGCTGCCCGTGTTCTACTTCGGTACATGGAAAGATAGACTCACGGGCAGGCAAAAGTAATCATTTTATTATTCGTGCAGCCGGTGTTCCTTTTTCAGCCGAAGAAGGTTGATTATTATAATGATCGTTGTAATCAGAAACACACCTGCCACTGCCGCCATGACAGCTGACTTCATGATCACAGCGGTAACGGCGAAGGCTGCCGTAAACCCGAACCAAGGGTAGGACAGAGCAAGAAAATACCTGATTTTATCATCATTAGACGTGCGTAGCTGAAACGGCTTGCTGTCTTTTCTTTTGCCCACGATCAGAATCTCCCGGTTCAGATTGGTCGCGTCCGACACAAGCCTGTTGCACTTTTTGTTGAAGGGATTGAAGTAGACCTTACCCATTGAATAGTTCAGGTTGATATTCTTGAAGAAAACCTCGTACCCTAACTCCCGCAGAAAACCGACGTACCCGTCAGCTTCCCCCTTCGGCATGTAATCCACGTACTCCACCCGGTACTCCCACTCGTCCGCTGATTCTTCAAATGTACACGTTGTCTTGTCGGTTGACTTGAGCCGATACCCGCCGCGTGCGGTTTTATTCAGCCATTTCTCCTGCGAGAGAAGAAGCCCCGCGAAAAACCTGTGATAAATCTTTTCCATAGTTCTATTCTCCTTTTGTAATTTCTTCTGCGTTGCCCAGCAGTTCCTTGAGCCTGAGAATTTCGCTCTCGACTGCCGTTTTTCCCGCGTCCGTGATGACGTACTCCTTTTTCCGCCTGCCGGACTCCCCAAACGGAGCAATCAGCCCCTTCTCGCAGAGTATGTTTATCGCACCGTACAATGTCCCCGCGCCGAGTGTCAGTCTCCCGGACGTTTTTTCTTCTACAAACTGTATGATGCCATACCCATGTCTCGGCGTGTACACTGACAGAAGCATATAAAACGAAACTTCCGTGAGTGCGCCGCCCTTTACGCTGTCCCGCATGAAAATCACATTCTCCCTATTACGGTTAGCGTAATATTTACATAACTAAACGTAATAAATATCAAGGGGTAAAGAAGAAAAAAGTGCAGGAAATTTTAGCCCGCGCAAAGACCGATGTAGAAATGTTCACATATGAATGATATAATTTACACAGAAAAAGCAATGGAGGCGTGGGAATTATGCCAAAGGAAAAAACAGGAAGAAAGATAATCGCAGTTAACCGGAAAGCCCATCACGATTATTTCGTCGAGGACACATACGAGGCGGGAATCGCGCTGTACGGGACTGAGGTGAAGAGCGTCCGTGCGGGTCAGGTGAACCTGAAAGACTCCTACTGCACCATAAAGGACGGGGAAATATTCGCCATCGGCGTACACATCTCCCCCTACGAGAAGGGAAACATCTTCAACCGGGAACCTCTGCGTGAAAAAAAGCTGCTGATGCACAAGAAGGAGATTTTGAAGCTGTTCCAGTACGTCTCCCGTGACAGCTACACTTTAATCCCCCTGTCGCTGTACTTCTCCGGCTCCAACGTGAAGATGGAGGTAGGGCTGTGCAAGGGCAAGAAGCTATGGGACAAGCGTGAATCCGACGCGAAAGCTCAGACAGGGCGTGAAATCGAGAAGACGGCGAAGTCGAGCAGGAGGCGGGAATACGACGATTGAGCGGAAATAAATGAACGCATGGTTAAAAAACGCGCGCACCTCTTGCATAATCGGGCAAAAAGGTGTATAATATAAAGGTACTGAAAAATTCAGTCATACGGGGACGCAATGGCTTCGACGGGGATTTTGCAGTGCGATAAGCGGGTAGAGATGGGGAATCTCTCAAATAATCCTCATTTTAAAATTAAACGCTAACGACGAATTAGCAATCGCCGCCTAACTGCGGCTGTCCGTCCGGAGAAACCGCGGCTCCGGAATGTCCCGAACGGGAGTAGCCCACACTTGGTTACGGCATAACCTCAGCGGTAAAGTGAACGATGATTTAGCTTTTGCAGTCGTCATTATTTAAAAAGCTGCCGGTTCTCAACCCTGACCGTTGGGGTGGGAATCGGGAGATACAAAAAACGGTCTACACCCGAAGAAAGTTGCATGAATAGATTTTCGGACAGGGGTTCAATTCCCCTCGTCTCCACCAAATGTTAGGTATACGAACACCGTGTCTAATGCCAGCTTGACGGTGT
>CAZULC010000021.1:0-26623 GCA_964621165.1 uncultured Ruminococcus sp. | reverse complement strand
TTAACTCCACGAATTCGTCCCACGGTATTATGGAATCCATGGTGTCCAGGAATTCCTCGCGGCGGGTAATTCGCTTGCGGCTGCTGTATTCCAGATCGGTGAACGTTTGTTGGTTTTTCATTTTATGTTTGCTCCCCTGTTGTGTTGATATGGATATTGTACCATATTTTTACGCAATTTCGCAATAGGGAAGTTAATCAGTGGGGACTTAAGAATTACAGTCATTATAAGAATTATATTATACGAGGAGGAAAACAATGAAAAAAAGATTTGCGTTGATTCTTGCGCTTCTCATGCTTGGCTCAGGTATGGCTTCCTGCGCACAGAATAAGGAAAACGACGATACCGATTCGCCTGACACCGGTGTTTCCGCCGCAAACCCGACTGAAACCACTGAGGCCGATACGGAAGAGGAAACTGAAGAAAAGCTTTCGCTCGGACTGGAGCCTCAGAAGTTTGACGGGTACAAATTTCACATATTCACGCACAGTTCGATTGTAAACGACTTTGAAGCCGAAGAATTTATAGGCGAGCCTATTAACGACGCCATGTATCAGCGTGTTATGACGGTTCAGGACAACTACGACTGTGAAATCGAAAATATTGTTATAACCGCGGACAACCGTCAGGGTCACACCGCACTTGGAATTTCGGTTCAGGCAGGAACCAACGACTACGATCTGGCATGTCTTTCGGCTTACAGCTCCTGTGACGCTATGATCGCGGGTTATCTTCTCGATATTTACAAGGTACCAAACCTGGATCTGTCTCAGCCTTGGTGGGACCAGTACGCCGTTGACGACTTCACTTTCAAAGGTGCCTGCTATATGGCTACCGGAGATATTTCAATCGGCGACAACAAATCGACATTCTGTATATACTACAACAAGAGAATGGCTGATGAGTACAATCTCCCCAATGTTTACGAGATGGTAGACAAAAAGACATGGACTATCGACGGATTCCGCACCCTCGCTGAAACGGTTGATTCAAACCTCGACTACGACAACGACGGCAGTCATGTAAACGACGTCGATGATATCTACGGCATCTACATCTGGGACGACATCATGATGGGAATTGTAAATGCGTCGGGTATAAAGTGCTGCTCGGTTGACGAAAACGGCGACATACAGCTCACATTGTACAGTGAGAAGTTCGTTGACGCATTCAACAAGTTCACCGCATACGCATACAACAAGGACGTCACCTGCGCTTACCAGAGAAATGGTTACGACCAGGACTACGGTACGATTGCTTTCAGAGAAGGACGTGCGCTGTTCTTCATGGATTATCTCTTCAACGCCACCGATTTCCGCGAGATGGAGGACGACTTCGGTATACTTCCGCTTCCCCTCTTTGACGAAAATCAGGACAGATACTACAACAGCGCGGCTTCATGGATGCTGTCACTCTATTCGATTCCGAAAAACTCTTTTAGCGAGGAAGAGCTTGCCCGCACGGGATTTATAACCCAGGCTCTTGCATATGAATCCCTCTACACCCTCACGCCGGCATACTATTCACAGACACTGCAGAGCAAGGTTTCCCGTGACGAGGACTCTGCGAGAATGCTCGATCTGATTTTCTCCACACGTACCTACGACTTAGGATGGTACTTCGAGATCGGCGGCTACAACGAGGCTATTATGAATCTGCTCCGCAGCTATTCTTCTGATGTATCGTCGATGTACAGCAAGTCCGAAAGAGTTGCCAACAAGGTTCTAGAAAAATACAACGAACAGATAGACGATTTGGTCAGCGCCCAGTAAAGCGTTTGTAGGTTGTCTGACGCCAAATCAGGCAAAGGAAAAGCTCCCGTTTGATTTTCTCAGCGGAAGCTTTTCTTTATTTTGTGTGAAAAAACACGATTTTTATAAATATAAGTTTTTCAATCAGTCGAAATATGCAGGATACAACTGCTTATCAATGAGCTTGGTGATGGCCTTTTCCTTTGTCTTATATTTAGAAGCGAGGTTTGTATCGCCATCCAATAGCATATCACGTATCAAGTAGGGCAGTCTTCCAAACACAGTCTCACCGAACTGGAAGGAAAAATCGAAGTTACGTCCTGACATGATGATGTCAACTATTTCAGCCATATCCTCATCGGAGGAGTACTTACCCTTGAGAGCTACATCGTAATATTCGGGATATACGTTCTTGTAGGACTCTGCACAGAGAGCTTCATAGATCATACCTACAAATTCCTGATTTGAATATGCGGGAATCGGAACGCAGAAAACACTGAATTTATCGTCGGCGTTGGTATAGTAATCTTCCTGATTTTCATCCCACTTCGGGTAAGGAAGAAGCGAATATGTACTATCCATCTCGCGGAGTGAGTTAAACGCAGCGTAGAAACGAAGGGGAGCCATAACGAGATTTCCGTTGAGGAATTTTGTTTCTTCATCCTTTGCTGCGCCTGTGTATTGTATATATCCGGCGTTATTGGTGTGGAAATCAGATAACTTATCAAGAATTGAAACTGTTTTATCGCACATGAATACTAAATTAATATTACCATCGCTTGTGTCAATTATAGGTTGGTCAAATGCTGCAAGCCATACGTCGGCAGCGTTTTCAATGTAATAACCGAAACCATATATATCAAGAGTGTCTTTCTTTCCATTACCATTTTTATCCTCATACATGTCCGCCACCATCGTAGAGAATGTATCGAAAGTCCATTTGCCTTCCTTTACCATATCGTAGAGGTCGGTTGTCTTATAGCCGTAGTTTTCCATCATATCAACATTGAAGAAGAAAGCGTGCGTGTATGTCATGGATGTGATTGAAAGGTCAGAGCAGATTGCATAAAGGCGGTCGTTTATGGTAGAGTTTTCGTTTGCAAGCTGGTTGTGCCAAGGCTTATCCAGATTTACATTTGGAATCTCAGTCCAGTTGAGAACAGAGTTGCTGGTAATTGGTACGTATGCAAGGTAGTCATAAATTGTTACAAGTTCATAGTCGTTAGTTCCGGCTGTAGCAATCGTCTTGAGCTGGGACCATGGCTCGGAGTCTTCTGTAGCTTCGATTTTTATATTGAATCGCGTTTCAATATCAAGGTCACGGTTATACACAGCATCATTGCAGTTGTCTGCGGTCAGCTCCTCAGAAACAATCTCATAAAGACGTTCAGTTGGAACCATCACACGGAATGAATCTCCGCCGTAATCCATGGATGCGGGAAGATCGTCGGATACAAGCGCACGTTTTTCGCGATCGGTAAGTGTGGACTCATCAATTGTTTCGGCTTCCGTCTCTGTCGTACCGCTCGACGTCGGTGTGCTTTCAGACGTGTCTTTGTTCGCTTCGCTGTTGCTGCACGACACGGCCGACACAGCCATCAGCATAGCAAGCAGAACACATAATGTTCTTTTTTTCATAAATCACTCATACTCCTTGAAAAAATTAACAAATAAAATTGAAAAAATAGCTGTTCTTCAGCTAACTTTATAATATATTATATAGTAATTACATGGATTTGTCAATACTAAAACTGCAAATTCTTTAAATTTTTGATTGAATTATTCAATTTATTTGAATCAATAGTTTGAGTTAATCCTGAATAATGTATTGACAAAAAATATATATCGTGGTAAAATGTATATGTCAAATACGCTTAATTTGTGTTAAATAATTAACATTTCTTAGGCTTAGATGATAATTACCAATATTACTCAAAGGAGATTGTAGTAATGAAGAAAAAATTGTTGAATCTCACTCTTTCAGCCATGTTTTTAGCCATGGGACTGCTGCTTCCCTTCCTGACCGGACAGATTCCGCAGATTGGCAACATGCTCTGCCCAATGCACATTCCGGTTCTACTCTGCGGTTTGATCTGTGGCTGGGGCTGGGGTGGAGCTGTCGGATTTGTCACTCCCCTTCTCAGGCATGTTCTGTTCGGTATGCCGCCGATGCCCGGATGTATTTCCATGGCGTTTGAGCTTGCGGCTTACGGTATAATCGTTGGTGCGCTTTACGGTTACTCCAAGTGGAAGTGCATTGTGTCACTCTATCGCAGTATGATTATAGCAATGCTAGGCGGACGTCTTGTGTGGGGCGTGGCTCAGTCAATCATTCTCGGCATAAAGGGAACGGGATTCACGCTGAAAATGTTCTTAGCCGGCGCATTCACCAACGCTATCCCCGGGATTATACTCCAGCTCGTTCTGATTCCCGCTATCATGGTTGCTCTCAACAAGACGGGACTTGTGAAGTTCTCGAAGAAAAAGACCGCGGAAGACAGCGCTTCTGACTGAGTTTTGAAATTTTATACCTTTATGAATATTGAAGAAATTATAAAAGCAGTGGAGTCAGCCGAATGTGCCGGAAAAAAGCCCATGCTTATCGGTATTGACGGAAAGTGTGCGTCAGGCAAGTCTACTCTCGCCTCTGCTTTGGCAGAAAAACTGTCGGCAGACGTGATTCACATGGACGACTTCTTCCTTCGTCCGGAGCAGAGGTGTGCCGAGCGGTATGCCGAACCGGGTGGAAATTCCGACCGGGAGAGACTTATTGACGAGGTGATTCGTCCGCTCATTTCAGGTGAAAGATTTTCATACAGACCATTTGACTGTCATCGGATGGACTTCGGTGAGCCGGTTGAGGTGACTACTTCTGACATTACAATAATTGAAGGAACCTACAGCTGTCATCCGGATTTATGGGATTACTATGCTCTGCACATATTCCTGTCGACGGATTACAATGTCCAGCTTGAGAGAATCGCACGCCGCAGTCCAGATAAAGTGGAAGAATTTAAAAATCGGTGGATTCCGCTTGAAGAAAACTATTTTTCAGCTTTCAACATCCGTGAGCGGTGCGAGTTAAAATTTGATACATAAGAAAAAAGAGTTCGGTTGTCATTTGGTTCCGGACTCTTTTCATTTGTCGTAGGTTCTTATGATTCCCTCGGCTGTTTCGCGGCGTGAGCGTCTTGTGTCCATGGCTTGCTTTTCGATGAAGTAGTGGGCTTCCTCCTCAGTCATGTTCAGGTTTGAGATGAGCAGCCACTTTGCCCGGTTCACGACGCGGATATCAGCCATTTTTTCCTGAAGCGTGCGGTTCTTTTTCTCAAGCTTCTCAAGCCGCAGATGAGCCGCCGTTAAAAGTCTGACCGCGCTGTAGACGGATTGAGCGGTGCTGGGCTTGCCGAGGGTCAAGACTCCGCTGTCTTCCACTTTATATGCTGTCTGCTCAAAGTTGTCGTTTTTCACAAGAAGCATAACCGCAGCGGCTCCTTCGGACAAGTCAACGGCAAGATCACAGCCGAATTCGTCGGGTAGCGGGGTGTTTATTATAATAATATCAGCTTCACTGGATGATACTATTCGTTTTGCTTCACCTGCGCTCCCGGCTCTGATTATGGGATTGAACTCGCCGGGAGGGAGAAGTCCTTTAAAGTAGTCAAAAATTTTATCGTTTCCCGACACCACAAGAACCCGTATCTGCTTTTTTAAAGTAGTCATACGCGCTCCTCGGTCAGCTTAGAAAATCCGTTACATCTGGAAGTATTCCGCGGATGAACGCGCTGTTTTTCGCGATTTTTTCGGCTTCCGCAAGGCTGTCGGGAAGGAAGTTCAGTAATTCGCGAGTCTTGCAGTTGGGGGCGAACAGATTCTCGTCACAGGCTGGCGGCGGGGTGAGGTGATTTATAACTCCGTCAAGTCCGGCGTGGATGATTAAGGCATAAGCGAGGTAAGGATTGCACATGGGATCGGGTGAGCGGAGTTCGATTCTCTTGTACTCCCCTTTTGCCGCGGGGATTCTTATGAGCGACGAGCGGTTTTCGTGGGACCACGCTATGTACTTCGGTGCTTTCATTTCGCCAAGACGTTTATATGAAGCTTCGGTTGGATTCAAAAACGCCGTCATTTCCCTGATGTGGTCGAGGATTCCGGCCATGAACTCGGGAGTGCAATCGCCTGAATCTGACTTTACGGAAATGTTGATGTGCATGCCGTTTCCGCTTTTGTCCTCGAGAGGTTTTGGAGAGAAGTCGGCGTAGAGTCCGTTATGCAATGCGGCAGCTTTTACTACAGTTATAAAATTCATTGCGTTATCAGCTGAGGTCAAGGCGTCGTCGTAGCGGAAGTCGATTTCATTCTGCCCCGGTCCTTCCTCATGATGGGAGCTTTCCGGCTGCATATCCATGTCGAGCAGAGTCAGGCATATTTCACGGCGGATGTTTTCGCCCTTGTCCTCGGGTGCCACGTCCATGTAGCCTGCATTGTCGAAGGGGCGGCGGGTTGGATTTCCTTCCTCGTCTGTTTTAAAGAGGTAGAATTCAAATTCGGAGCCGAAGCGAACGTTGATTCCCTTCTCCGCGGCTTTTTTTACTGAATTTTTCAGAATTAGCCGTGTATCCCTCTCGAAGGGAGTTCCGTCGGGACAGCGTATGTCACAAAACATCCTCACAACCTTGCCGTGGGACGGTCTCCATGGGAGAATATTGAAGGTCGACGGAATGGGAAAGAGCAGCATGTCCGACTTCACTTCCCTTTCAAATCCACATATGGCGGAAGCGTCGAAGGATATGCCGTCTTCAAAAGCCCTCTCAAGCTCGTCAGGCATGATGGAGATGTTCTTCTGTTTTCCGTGAACGTCGCAGAAAGCTAGGCGGATGAACTTCACGTTCTCCTGCTCTACAAAGTCAAATACTTCTTTTTTTGTGTACAGCATAATATTCCTCCCGTAATTGAAACTTATACTCTGGCATACGAATATTATACACAAATGCGCGAAAATTGTCAATCACTCTGCGAAAAAATACGCGGCACAAGCATGTAGAATTGAATTAAACATTGAAATGACGAAATTAATGTTATATAATATAGAAAGATACGCAGATTAATTTTTTATTGCATGAGGAGAAGAAAATGAAGATTACAAAAGGCGAGAAATTTTACTTTGTAAATGAACTGTCCGGAAAGTGGTTTTTAAAGAGGAAAGAGGGTGAGATGACGGTGAAGTTTGAAGTTCCGAAGGAAATATGTGCGACGGAGGAAGAGCTGCGTCGTTATGTTCTCGAAAACGATATGTTCTGATTTGAGTGGAACAGGCGTGAATATACGGATTATACGAGATTTTACACTGGAATGCTCTTATGAACAAGGATTCCGTAAATTTTAGCTGATTTCTGTGAAAAAACACGAAAAATTTCTTTTGCGGAAAAAAATCCTGCTTTGCTCTTGACAGGAGCGGGCGGCGGTGCTATAATTAACAGGAAAAAGCGTCAAGGAAGCCGCAGTGAACGTACAGGTGTATGTTTATTGCGGTTTTATCTTTGGATTAAATTTAATATGATAAAGCGACAAGGGAGTCGCCCGAGGTTTTTTCCTGATACCCTTGCCGCTTTTCACATATTTTCATTTATTTCAAGGAGAAAAATTATGGCTGTAACGGAAATCTTTTCATCAATGGTATTTGACGACAGTACAATGGAAGCGAGACTCCCGAAGGAAACCTACAGGGCTTTACAGAAAACCATTAAAAACGGCAAGCATCTCGACACTGACCTAGCAACGGTCGTCGCAAACGCAATGAAGGACTGGGCTATCGAAAAAGGCGCGACCCACTTCACCCACTGGTTCCAGCCTATGACGGGAATAACCGCTGAAAAGCACGACAGCTTTATCTCACCCAAGGACGGCGGCAAAGTCATCATGGAGTTTTCCGGCAAGGAACTGATGAGGGGCGAGCCTGACGCGTCATCCTTCCCATCCGGCGGTTTGAGAGCTACATTTGAAGCAAGAGGCTACACCGCGTGGGACGCCACATCTTACGCCTTCATCAAGGACGGAGTTTTATATATTCCCACAGTGTTCTGCTCATACGGCGGCGAGGCTCTGGACCAGAAGACTGCTCTGCTCCGTTCAATGGAAGCCATAAACCGTCAGGCTATGCGGGTTCTGAAGCTGTTCGGAAACGCAGATGTTACTTCCGTAAAGACAACGGTGGGTCCTGAGCAGGAATATTTTCTCGTTGACAAAGATTTATACGACAAACGCAAGGATCTGATATACACGGGACGGACGCTGTTCGGCTCACGTGCGCCCAAGGGCCAGGAGCTGGACGACCATTATTTCGGAACAATCAAGCCGAGAGTCGCCACATTCATGAAGGATCTGAACGAGGAATTGTGGAAGTTAGGAGTTCTCGCGAAAACTGAGCACAACGAGGTTGCTCCCGCCCAGCACGAGATGGCTCCGATTTTCACCACCACCAACATTGCGGCCGACCACAACCAGCTCACCATGGAGATGATGCAGAAGGTTGCAAATCGTCACAACATGGTTTGTCTGCTCCACGAGAAGCCATTTGCGGGAGTCAACGGAAGCGGTAAGCACAACAACTGGTCGATTTCAACTAACACGGGAGTGAACCTGCTTGAGCCGGGAGAAACACCGTACGAAAACGCACAATTCCTGCTGTTCCTCTGCGCTGTTATAAAGGCGGTGGACGAATATCAGGATTTGCTCCGGATTTCGGTAACTTCCGCTGGAAATGACCACAGACTGGGTGCAAACGAAGCCCCGCCGGCAATTGTGTCAATGTTCATCGGTACGGACCTTTCGGAAATTCTCGAGGCCATCGAGGACAATCGCAAATACGACTCGAAGCAGAAGGATTTAATGCGGATTGGCGTTCACACACTGCCGAAGTTCCCGCGTGACACCACGGACCGCAACCGCACAAGCCCCTTTGCATTCACCGGAAACAAGTTTGAGTTCCGCATGCCCGGCTCATCAGCTTCGATTTCATGCGCAAACACTGTGCTGAACACCACGGTAGCAGAAGAATTGCGTGAATTCGCAGATGTTCTCGAGGGAGCCGAGGACTTTGAGACAACGCTGCATGAACTGATTCGTAAAACCATAAAGGAACACAAGAGAATCATATTCAACGGTGACGGTTATGACGAATCATGGGTCAAGGAAGCGGAAAAGCGTGGACTTCTCAATCTTAAGACAACGCCTGACGCTCTGGCGCATTTGCTGGACGAGAAAAATATCCGTCTGTTTACCGAGCACAAGGTTTACAGCCTGACTGAGCTGACCGCACGTCACGAGGTTTTACTCGAAAGCTACTGCAAGATTATCAACATCGAAGCTCTCACCATGATTGACATGACCCGCAAGGACATTCTTCCGGCAATGAGCAGATTCTCTGCCTCTCTGGCTGAAGGAATTCGGGAAAAATCCTCCCTCAGCTGCGACATCGACTGCTCATATGAAAAGGAAAGCGTAAAGAACATCAGCGCGCTCATGGGTGCAAGCTACAGTGCTGTAAAGAAGCTTGAAGATGACATCCTTGCTTCCAAATCTATTGAATCCGCAGAGGAAACAGCGGACTACTACAAGACTACAATACTCGACGACATGAGAACTCTTCGTGCGTCGGTTGATGAAATGGAAACTATATCCAGTGCTGAAATGTGGCCCTACCCGAGTTATGGTGAGTTGCTTTTCGGCGTGAGATAAAATGAAAGACACGCGCGAGACAACAGTAAGGTTTGATTTATTGTAAACCCATCTCACGCAACTACACAGGAGAATTATAAATGGAAACGGAACATACTCTTTACAATCAGTCATTTGAACATGACGCCTGCGGAATCGGTGCTGTTGTCAGCATTGACGGTATTGCATCCCACTCGATAATCAGCGATGCCCTTGAAATCGTGGAACGGCTTGACCACCGTGCAGGCAAGGACTCAACCGATGAGACCGGCGACGGCGTAGGCATACTCACCCAAATACCGCACGGATATTTTAGTAGTGTGATTGACTCTCTGCCGTGCAGATTTGACTACGGCGTGGGAATGTTCTTTCTGCCACAGGATGAAGCTCTCGCGCGGGATGAGATGGCAAAGTTTGAGGACGTTTGTAAAGATGAAGGTGTTCCGCTTCTTTTATGGAGGGATGTTCCGTCGGACAGCTCCATTCTCGGGAAAAAGGCGGCGGACTCCATGCCGTGCATCAGGCAGTGTTTTGTTGGACGGCCTGCGGTAATCGAGCGGGGACTTCCATTTGAGCGGAAACTGTATGTGGTTCGGCGGCTGTTTGAAAAGATATGCAGCGGTACTTATATCTGTTCCCTGTCGTCGAGGACGATTGTCTACAAGGGAATGTTTCTCGTCAGTCAGCTGAGGCGGTTCTATCTCGATTTACAGAGTGATGCTTACGAAAGTGCGGTGGCAATGGTTCACTCCCGGTTTTCAACCAACACTATGCCGAGCTGGGAAAGAGCACATCCGAACCGCATGATACTGCACAACGGCGAAATCAACACAATCCGCGGAAACGCTGACCGTATGCTTGCCCGGGAGGAAACAATGCGCTCTCCTGTTATGGGGGACGAGATGGCAAAGGTTCTTCCTGTGATAAACGGCGCTGGGTCGGACTCGGCTATGCTTGACAACACTCTCGAATTCCTTGTTATGAGCGGAGTCCCGCTTCCTTTGGCTGTGATGATTCTGATTCCGGAACCGTACAACAACGATGTGAACATGACGAGAAGCCGACGGGATTTATATCGGTATTACGCAACGATGATGGAAAGCTGGGATGGTCCTGCGGCGATCCTTTTCTCCGACGGCGAGGTCATGGGGGCTGTGCTTGACAGAAACGGGCTGAGGCCTGCGCGGTACTGTTTGACGAAGGACAGGCGGCTGATTCTCTCATCTGAAACGGGGGCTTTGGACATTCCCGAGGAGAACATTTTACAAAAGTCGCGTTTGAGTCCGGGAAAGATGCTGCTTGTGGACATGAAGAGGAAAGCTGTCATATCCGACGAGGAGTGCAAGGAGTATTACGCTTCACGTCAGCCCTTTGGAGAATGGCTTGACTCAAATCTTGTTCCACTGTCGTCCCTGCCAATACCGAACAAAAAGATTCCGCTTCACTCCACAGCAGAGCGGGACCGGCTGTACCGTTTCTTCGGCTACACCTACGAGGACGTGAATGATGTTATTATGGCAATGGCGAAAAACGGAATCGAGCCTACCTCATCCATGGGCTGTGATGTTCCCTTGGCGGTACTTTCGGGAAAACACCCGCTTTTGTTCGATTATTTCAAGCAGCTGTTCGCACAGGTAACAAATCCGCCTATCGACAGCATACGGGAGAAAATCGTCACGGATACCACGCTGTATCTCGGCTCGGACGGGAATCTACTTGAGGAAAAGGCAGAAAACTGCAATGTTCTGCAAATCAAAAATCCCATTCTGACCTCGGTTGACCTTATGAAAATCAAAAGCATGAACAGGCCGGGATTCAAGGTGGCGACTGTTTCCCTGCTGTATGACATTCATTCTACATTGAAGAAATCACTCGACAGGCTGTTCAGTGAATGCGACAATGCGGCAGCTGAGGGCGTTAACATCATCATTCTTTCTGACCGTGGAATCGACGAAAGTCACGCGGCTATTCCGTCGCTTTTGGCGGTGTCCGCAATGGAACAGCACCTGATTCGCACTCACAAGCGCACTGCGGTGTCCATAATTCTGGAAAGTGGTGAACCCCGGGAAGTTCATCATTTCGCGGCTCTCTTAGGTTACGGCGCGCGGGCCATCAATCCATATCTGGCGCAGGAATGTATTTCATCCCTTATCGACAGCGGACGGCTTGACAAGGACTACCACACGGCAATCGACGACTACAACAAGGCGATACTCAACGGAATCGTGAAAACTTCGGCGAAGATGGGGATTTCAACCCTGCAATCGTACCAGTCGGCACAGATTTTTGAAGCCGTGGGAATCGACAAGGATGTGGTGGACGAATACTTCACAAACACGGTAAGTCCCATCGGCGGAATCGGTCTCGAGGAAATGGGTGAGGACGTGCTGTGGCGGCATACACAGGCTATGATTACGGCGGAAGATGAAGACTGCACTCTCGACAGTGCCGGTGCGCGAAAACTGAAGCTGACCAGAAGCGGAAACAATAATGACGAAAAGATGTACGACCGCAAAACCATCATGGCTCTTCGTGAAGCGGCGCGGTCGGGGGATTACGGAAAGTACAGGGAGTACGCTTCCCTTGCGGAAAACAAAAAAACGCCATGTACTCTCCGTGAGCTGATGGAGTTTGATTATCCTTCGGGCGGCGGTATTCCGATAGACGAAGTGGAGCCGGTCAGTGAGATTGTTAAGCGGTTCAAAACCGGAGCTATGTCCTATGGTTCGATTTCCGAGGAGGCTCACAAATGTCTCGCGGCGGCTATGAATTCACTTGGCGGCAAGTCAAACTGCGGGGAAGGCGGCGAGGATCCGGCGAGATTTAAGACGGAAGAAAACAGCGCTATAAAGCAGGTGGCTTCCGGCAGATTCGGCGTAACCAGCGAGTATTTGTGCAATGCACGTGAAATTCAGATTAAGATTGCGCAGGGTGCGAAGCCGGGGGAGGGCGGTCATCTTCCGGGAAAAAAGGTGTACCCGTGGATTGCGAAAACACGTTATTCCACTCCCGGAGTATCGCTGATTTCCCCGCCTCCGCACCACGATATTTACTCAATCGAGGATTTGTCACAGCTAATATACGACCTCAAAAACGTCGGAGGAGACGCTGAGATTTCGATAAAGCTTGTGTCCGAGGCGGGAGTCGGCACTATTGCGGCAGGTGCGGCCAAAGCCGGTGCGGGAGTTATTCTCATATCCGGATACGACGGGGGAACGGGCGCGGCTCCTATAAGCTCAATCTACAACGCGGGACTTCCCTTTGAGCTGGGACTCGCGGAAGCTCACCAGACCCTTGTGAAAAACGGACTCCGCTCCCGGGTCAGACTTGAAGCTGACGGAAAGCTTATGACCGGTCGGGATGTGGCTGTGGCCTGTGTCCTTGGAGCTGAGGAATTCGGGTTCTCAACGGCTCCGTTGATATGCATGGGATGTATCATGGACAGAGCCTGCAATCTCGACACTTGTCCCGTCGGAATAGCCACACAGAATCCCGCTCTTCGGGCAAAGTTCAGCGGTAAGCCGGAATATGTGATAAACTTCATGATGTTTGTGGCGGAAGAACTGCGGGAAATTATGGCGAAGCTTGGCGTCCGTCGAGTAGATGATCTTGTCGGACATACTGAGTTCATCAAAACCGCGGAATCCTCGTCGTCAAGGGTCAGCCGGGTGGATTTGTCAGGACTAATTGGCACTCCCCTGCCCGTACATTATGACAGCACAATGAAGTACGACTTCAAGCTGGGGGATACTCTTGACGAAAAGGTGCTGATCCCCGAGTTCCAGCCGTATTTTGACAAAAAAGAACCACACAAGTTCAGTGTGTCAGTGTCGAACACAGACAGAGCCGCGGGGGTTGCTCTTGGGTCGGCTGTCACAAAAGCTTTCGCAGGTGAAATTCTGCCCGACGACTTTTATACTGTTCACTGCGAGGGGAGCGGAGGTCAGTCTTTCGGCGCGTTCATTCCTCATGGGCTGACGATGGCTCTGGTTGGGGACTCCAACGACGGATTCGGCAAGGGTCTGTCCGGCGGCAAGCTGACGATTAAACCTCACTCAGGCTCGAAAATCACAACCCGGGACAACATCATAATCGGAAACGTAGCTCTCTACGGCGCGACTTCCGGTTTCGCGTTCATATGCGGTGCTGCCGGCGAGAGATTCTGTGTGAGAAACTCAGGTGCGGTTGCCGTTGTTGAAGGCTGCGGGGATCACGGATGCGAGTACATGACCGGAGGCGTTGCGGTGATTCTCGGCAAAACCGGACGTAATTTCGCGGCAGGAATGAGCGGCGGAGTTGTGTATGTCCTCGACGAGAACCATGATTTGTACCTTAAGCTGAACAAAGAAATGGTTGTCATGAGTGAAGTGACCGATGGGTCTGACGCGGATTTGCTGAAAAAACTGATTGAAAAGCATGTCTCTGCGGTAGGCTCGGCTGTTGGTCGGGAAATTCTCGACAGCTTTGAATCGTATCTGCCGAAGTTCAAGAAGATTGTGCCTAAGGATTACCTCAAAATGGTTGTGGAGATTGACAGGCTGGAAAAGAGCGGACTTGAACCGAGCGAGGCTGAACTTCAGGCGTTTTACAATCTGCAAAAGGCTTGACTTTCAGCTTTGTTTATGGTAATATAAGTTAAAATATGCAGGAGCTAATGACGCTGGGGAACGAGCGGTTATGAATCAGTTTACATCATATTCTTCGCCTGTTGGAAAAATGATAATATCAACGGACGGATACAATTTAGTCGGGCTTTGGTTTGAAAAACAGAAGTACTACCCAGACTACATCGGAAATCTGTCTCCCGAGGGTGAGTGCGAGGTTTTCCGGCAGACCGCCCGTTGGCTCGATATTTACTTTAGCGGAGAAAAGCCGGACTTCACACCTCCGATAAAGCTGAGGGGAACTGAATTTCAGAAGGAAATATGGGAGCTGCTCCGGCTGGTTCCATACGGTCAGACTACAACTTATCGGAATATCGCCGCAATGTACTGCCAAAAGAAAGGAGTCGTAAACATGGCTCCTCAGGCTGTAGGCGGCGCGGTCGGACGGAATCCCATATCAGTTATAATTCCCTGTCACAGAATTGTCGGATTCGACGGAAGCCTGACCGGGTATACCGGAGGGATTGACAAGAAAATGTATCTTCTCCGGCTGGAAAAAGCGGTTTTCGGCGGCAGGATCCTGGTTGAATAAAACTCCGACGCGGGTCAGTTCAGGTAATTAATGTCCTGTTCTTCAAGAAGATCAAATATTGTCAGAGTTTGTGAAGTCTTGTTTTCTTCGGTCATTTTTACGGCTGTAATGCGGTTGTTTGAGTAGGTTTTATAGTAGAAAATCCCGTGGGTGGTGTTAATGCAGCAGGAATAGTTGGTTTTGTCCGGCTTCCCGCTGTCAGTCACAACCGAGCCTTCAACCATTGCTGCCCCGTCGAGGATGTGGAAAAACTGGGTCACAGATTCCTCTTCGCTGACATATTCAGGTGAATTGAACTTGAGATAAGCGGTGCGGACAAATCTTGACATGGGAGAGCAGTCGCCCGGCAGACCTATAGCTCCCATTCCGTTGCCATAAGATTCCAGAGGAAGTTTGTCGGAAAATGTGCTTTCCCGTACTGACGGCGAGAGTGAGCGGTAATTTCTCAGGTTCATCAGATGGTATGGAAAAGGCGGGTTGTTGGTAAGCACTCCCACTGGGTTATCGTAGACGTGAAGTCCGTCAGCGGTCTGTTCGAGAACCACGCATTCTTCCCCGTCGCTCATCATCCAGTGCATATCGGTAGTGGGAAATCCGTCGGCAAACGGTGTGTTTATAATATTGAGCTGTTCCAAATCACGGCGCAGCTCTTTTATTTTTGAATATTTTCCTAGAAAATATGGAATCAGCTCAAACTGTGCGAGGTTCAGTTTGTCAGGTTCAGGCGGAAAACAGCGGGCATTCCCGGGAAAATACAATCCTGCGAGGGACAGTCCAGCTTCATTCGCGGCTTCGGCATAGAGGGGATAATCTCCTGCAACGGACGCCATTCCCACCATCCCGTATTTTATACGCAGTTCCTCCTCGTTTTTCAGGCGGAAGAGGTAGTTTCGCGGGGTGATGACAGCTTTTTCGCCGAATCGGGACTCGAGGTCGAGGTTACGTCCAAAGTAGGCGTCGTTGGATTTATAAGTTATGCAGGTACACATAAGCTCTCCTTTGTTTATCAGAATTCTACGATTCTCTCGTATGCTTCATTGGGCTTGAAATTTTCATCAAACAGCAGCGGGTAGACCGGAAGGTGGTTTTGGTTTCTGAAGGAATTCAGCCACGAATATTTGTCGCTCACGCCCCAGAAGGTCACGCTCTCGATGACTTCCCTGTATTCGCGGAAGATGGCGAACATTTTTTCGTACACCTCGGCGGCTTGGCGGGTGATTTCCTCCTTCGGCTTATCGAGGGATGTGGGACCATCGCTCTCGATGGTGTTCACGTCCATTTCCGTCACGTGGATTTTCAGCCCGAGACTAGAATATTCCTCGTAGGTTCGTCTCATGTTGTCAAGTCCGTCACCATCCAGGGTGTGCAGTCCGATGTGAGCCTGACAGCCGATTCCGTCAACAACTCCGGCATCCTTCAGGATTTTCACAAGGCGGACTATTTTTTCACGCTTTTCCGGCACAAACTCGTTGTAATCGTTGCAGATCAGCTCAGCCTTCGGGAAGTGCTTCCGCGCGAGAGAGTAGATTTTCACAAGGTAGTCTTCCCCGAATCTTTCTTTATAAACGGTATCCCGGAGGAACAGTCCGTGCTTGTTGTCCACGGCTTCGTTTACTACGTCCCAGCAGAAGCAGTCGGGGTAGCGCTCGGAGACACAGCGAAAATGTTCGTCAAGGGTGGAGTAAAGTTCGTCAGGAGTCAGCTTCTCGAAGTATCCGAAGGGATAGGACGAATGCCATGCAAGGGTGTGTCCTCTCACGCCGATTCCCGCTGAACAAGCAAAGTTATATATTTTATCGGCGCCATCGGGAGTGGTGTATTCTGCCGGGTGAGTCAGCATCCGTTTGGTTTCGGGGGTGAGCTTGCCGTTCTCGCAGGCATAACTCAGGCTGTGGAGTCCGTTGTACTTCATTTCGTTTTCGGCGGTCACGGTGTCGAAGTTAGTCTTCACGGTCTCAGCCGCTTCGTCAAGCCAGAACACAGAGACTGCTGAGCCGACCTTGAAGTAATTTTTATATGCTTCTTTCAGTGTTTTCATGATGTTTTTCCATTTCTGTTGTTGATTTTATGTTGTTTTGCTTATTTGACGATTTCAATTTCACATTCGCCGCGGATTTGGTTTTCATTTTACGATGACGCTGTGCAATGGACTTTGCCGGTCTTCCCTACGGCGGACTTGATGTAAAACACACCTTGTCCTGCCTCGAGAGTGAAGGGATTCTCACCGATGAAGATTCCCTCTCCGGTACATTTGATGTTTATCACGTCTCCGCAGTCACGGACTCTTGTGCCGTTTTTATTCTCGGCTATGATGTTGATATTTGTAAAATCAACTCCGTTGGCGGTGATGGTGCTGTCTTCCGGTATCAGGGTGAGCTTTACCGCTTTCCGGGTGTGCGGACGGTGTGTTCTGCCGCTTTTTCACCATTGATATAGCCTACCACCGTCATTTCGCCTAATTCGAGTGCGTTTTCAAACACAGTCATGGGATGCGGCAGATTCATGAGAGAGTTTGGCGCAAGTCTGCCGGCTGATCTTCCGTTTACAAACAGTTCAACCTCGTCGCAGTTGCTCATCATGTGACGTCTTTAGGTGAGTAAAAAGTCATGTAGTTGGCAATATACACGCTCGCGCCCCTCTTCGGGTTCTTCTGGGATTTATAGAAGTGGGCGGGCATTTTTTCGTTCCGGGAAATATCGTAGACTCCGCTGTAGAAAACGTTGTCTGTGTAAGTATAGTTCACCTCGTTGTTATAGTCGAACATACACCACGCAAAGCCTCCGGCACAGAGAGGATTGCCGAAGTAGTAGTTGACTACATTTGCAAATGAATAAGTGAATTCCAATGCGCCGTTGTCGTCAGCCCATGGACAGCCGCATCCGTTGAACCAGCATTCCCATGAGTGTTCGGTTATGACAAAAGGAGTGAAGCGGGGCTTGTTGGGATATTTGTAGTGAGTGGTGAAGATTCCTTCGAAGTCGAGAAAGTGGGTGGAGTCGTAGGTGTCCTCCCGGCGGGTTCAGTGGGTTGGACGGCTGTCAAGTAAGTGAGCGAGTTCGTTTGTGACGGTATACAGTTCGTCGTCATCATTTGATTCGTTTACCCGAACTCCCCATGTGACGATTGACGGGTGGTTTCGGTCACGGAGAATCATCTCGCGGATGTTGGTTTTGTAGATTTCCTTCTAATTATTATCGCCTATGTGCTGCCATCCCGGGGCTTCCTCGAAAACTATGAGTCCCAGCTCGTCGCAGCGGTCAAGGAAGACGGAGTTCTGGGGGTAGTGGGAGCAGCGTACGGCGCTGAATCCTGTGTCCTTGATGAGGTGTCGGCGTCGCGTTTCTGGTGTCGGTCGGGAACCGCACGGCCCATATATACCCAATGCTCATGGCGGTTCACTCCAATCAGCTTGAGTTTTCTTCCGTTGAGGGTGAAGGAAGCGTCACCGTCATCTTTGCCGTCCTTGAATTTAAAACCAGCGGAAGCCGATTCTTTCCCGGGTTTCATCGATCAGCTCGCCTTCGGACAGTACTCTCGTGATAACGGTATAGAGATGGGGATTGTCGGTATCCCATAAAAGCGGGTTTTTGATTTCATCCGTTTCCTGTGCAAAGATAAAGCCGCGTCCGGCTTCTATCTCTTCCGTGGAGTCCGAGACTGCGACGATTTCGTTATCCTCGCTGATCAATACGGTTTCCACGATTATTTCAATCGGTTTTTCAGCAGTGTTGACAATTGTAGTTTCTGAGCGCAGACGGGCGGATGTGCCGAGGCTTTCTTCAAGTCCGGGTGTGGTGAAGTATGCGTTTTCCACATATGCCGCGCCGGTTGTAATGAGGGAAACTCCGCGGACGATTCCGCCGAAAAGACAGTAGTCCACCTCGTGACCCTCAGGCGGGATGTCGGGCCGTCTGGTTGAATCCACTCTGACGGAGATTACATTGTTGCCAACAGTCAGACTGTCGGTTATGTCAAATGTAAAAGAAGTGTAAACGCCTTTGTGGCATCCGACAATGTTCCCGTTTATGTATACCTCGGCTACTGTAGCCACACCTTCAATTTTAATGAACACACGTCCGTTCTTCTATGCTGCCGGTCTTTGTAAGTGTTTGCGGTAGAATGAAACGAAGCGGTAGGACTCGATATGAACCTGAAAGTCCGGTCCTTTGTGCTTCGTGAGAATGGTGTTCGCGTGAGGAAGTGATACCGGCTCAAAATCGCTTTCGTCGCAGTCCGGCAGTCTTGGGTCAGATTTTATGTTCTCTTCCCGGCAAAACATCCAGTCGGTATTAAAAGGAACGATTTGTCTAGACTTATTGAAGTTCATATTCTGTCTCATTATGGTTGTATTATTATTCATATCAACAATATTATACATTAATTGTGCTAAATTTTCAATCTGATTACGGGAATTAATCACATTTTTGTAATTTTTTTCAGATGAAAATTAATAATATCAGTTGAAAAATTGTCAAAAACAAGGTATAATATATCGGGGAGAGCAAGACGGCATATTTTTCTTTTCCCGGAAATGCGAAAGTTGTGCTTTATCTCACGTGAAATATTATTGTACATGAATTTTTGTAATAAAAGAAAGGGCATAAAATTGCATAACGATAGTAAAATTGTACGATTTTCACGAAAAAGCATGATCATCATCGTCGTCATATGCATCAGTGTGTTCATCACTCTCGGAATTTACATCAATTAATAGAGTGAGCAGACTATAAATCAGGTGGGAAGCATCTACATGGCAAGCATGAATGAGCGGATTTCCAAGCATTTCTCCACCATGGTTGACCTGCGTCTAACACAGCTCGATACGCTTGTGGAAGGCGTGCCAAGCACATTTCATGAGGACAACGACAAGCTTAGAGAATGGCTGCAGTACAATTCCGAATTGCGTGGCTTTGAATCTCTCGCATACTACTACGAGGACGGCTCCTTTGACATGATTTACGGCACCGAAGTCTCCCCCACTGACGCACAGATGTTTCTTGAATCCATGCGAAACGGCGAGCGCAAGGTTTCTGTTGGAATCGAGCCAAACGGAGAGAAAGCTGCGGTGATTGGCGTTCTCTTTGAAGCACAGACCATGAGCGGAAAAAGGAGCATCTCAATCGTTGGCAAAATGCCCATCGAATACATAAACGAGACGCTGTCTTTGAACGACGTGAAGTCACTTTTATATTCATTCGCCATAAGAAAGGACGGAATTTTCGTCATCGGCAACGCTGACACGCTCAGGGACAACTATTTCGACCGGGCAAAGGATTTATACACGGAGGTCAGCGGAGTCGGCAGTGTGGATCAATTCATCACGGAACTGAAAGCAGCAATGGAGAAGAACAAGGACTATTCGGCAATGATAAAGATCGGCGATGAACGTCGTCAGATGTACTGTTCCAAGTTTCCGGTGTCCGAATGGTACCTCGTAACGATTCTTCCCTACGGAACGCTGAACGAAACAGTAGAGGCTCAGGGACATCAGTCGATAATTGTGTTCATCTCAAGCTGCACTATGATACTGGTTTCCCTTGTAGCCATATTCATCCGGTATTTCAATCTGAGTCACTAGCAGATTCACGAGCTGGCAGACGCCAAGCAGAAACCCGTGGAAGCAAGCAAGTCAAAGAGCGAATATTTGTCAAACATGAGCCACAATATCCGGACGCCTATAAACGCCATAATAGGCATGACCACCATAGCTCTTGCGAATATAGACGACAAACGCCGTGTTGAGTGATGTCTAAAGAAAATCGTGCTGTCGAGCAAGCATCTTCTCGGGCTTACCAACGACGTTCTCGACATGTTAAAAATTGAAAGCGGAAAAATGACCCTTATTGTGGAGCTTGTTTTACTGAGGGACATTCTCGACGGAATTGTCGGCATAATTCAGGGGCAGATCAGGGAAAAACAGCTCAAGTTTGACGTGTTTATTCACGGCATTAACTCGGAGGAAGTTTTATACGACAGCGTGCGGCTGAATCATATATTGCTCAACCTTCTCTCAAACGCCATAAAGTTCACGCCGGAGAAAGGTTCAATTGAGCTGACGCTTCATGACGTTGAGTCGCCAAAAGAAAACGATTACGTCCGTGTTATTGTCAATGTGAAAGGCACAGGAATCGGCATGTCCGAGGAGTTCCAGCGGCACATTTTCGACTCGTTCACCCGGGAAGACAACAAGAGAGCCCAGAAAACCAAGGGTACCGGTCTCGGCATGGCTATTACGAAATACATTGTTGACGCAATGTGCAGTACGATTGATGTAAGCAGCACTCAGGGCAAGGGTACGGAGTTTATTGTCACTCTCGACTTCGAGCGTCCTGACAAGCAGGAAGAAGACCTGATTCTTCCGGACTTCACCATGCTTGTGGTTGACGACGACCATCAGCTCTGCGAAAGCACCACTTCTTCCCTGAAAACCATCGGCGTTAAGGCGGACTGGACCCTTGTCGATGAAAGTGCGATGTAACATGTCCGTCAGCATCATCTGAAGCACAACGATTATCATATAATTCTTTTGGATTTCCAGCTTCCAGGAATGAACGGAATTGAAGCGGCACGTGAAATGCGCAAGGAGCTTGGAGATGATGTTCCGATTCTATTGATTTCCGCATATGATTTCAACGACATTGAAGCCGAAGCAAAGGAAGCCGGAATCAGCGGATTTTTGTCAAAGCCACTGTTCAAGTCTACGCTGTACTACGGACTCAAGCCATTCATTGACGCGAGCGAAAAACCGTAGTGAGCGAAAAGGAATCCGACGACTTCACGGGCAAGCGTCTGCTTTTAGCCGAGGACAATGATCTCAACTAGGAGATTGCGGGCGAGCTGATGGGCGACATCGGATTTGAGATTGACCGGGCGGAAAAAGGCCAGATATGCGCGGACATGTTAGCATCTTCACAGGTTGGTTATTATGACACGGTTCTTATTGACATTCGTATGCCTGTAAAAAACGGCTATGAGGCTACGGAAATGATTCGTGCAATGACAGACAGAGCGAACTCCTCCCTCCCCATTGTAGCGATGACAGCTGACGCTTTCTCCGACGACATCCAGCGTTGTCTCGACCACGGCATGAACGCGCAAGTTGCAAAGTCCATTGATGTAAAGGAAATTTCGCGGGTTCTGAGCAAGCTTATGAGCAGAAAAAAGTATAGATTCGACAAATTTTGAGCGGCCGGTCCTTTTTGGATTGGCTGTTCTGTTTTGAGGAGCGGCTTTATGATAAAATATATTAAAGATTTTCCTACAGTTGCCATGTTCTTCTCGTTTTTCGTGATGAGCTGTGCTTTTGCTTATTTCACTCCTGTATTGAAAATCGCCTTTTTTGCGGTGCTGGTGCTTTCTCTATTGGCGGTTGTTTTTATCATAAGGAGCAGATTCAGCGTGAACATGCGGCGCGGGCTGATTCTTGTGCTGTCAGCAGTGATTATAGCGGATGCCGTTTCCTTCTGCGCATTCGACTTATACGCAGACAGGTTTGACAGTTATGACGGAGTTACTGAAAATGTGGAGTTGAAGATTTATAAGTGCGACTACACGCTGTCTTACGCTTCAAGCTACCGTGCGGAAGTCGTCAGCTCACCTGATTTAAAGAAAGGTACAAAGGTAATTCTGAACACTCCCCTCTGGTACATGGAAAACGGCACTATTTTATCTGGAGAGGTACAGTACACATCACTCGACAAATACCTTGGCTCATTCAACGCGAAGAATTACTACAACTCGCAGAAGATTATGCTTGTATGCGACGACGTTTCCCTCGCGAAAACCGGATTCAGGAAAACCTTTTCACTGACGACGCTGTTTGACGGGATTAACGAGAATCTCACGGCGAAAATTATGGCTCATACAAAATCCGACGCCGGCGGTCTTTTGTCTGCGGTTCTGCTTGGAAACCGGGACCATGTCACTGACGCTGAAACCCGGGATTTCCGGCGGATGGGCGTGTCCCACCTTCTTGTAGTCAGCGGAACTCACTTCGCGGTGGTGGTGACAATGTGCGAGTTTGCCCTTCGGAAGCTGAAGCTCAGCCGTCGGGTTCGTTCTTTTATCAATATCGCGGTTATACTGATGTTTATGGCACTCACGGGATTTTCTCCTTCGGTGGTCCGTGCGGGAATCATGCAGCTTTTGTCGCAGATTTCGATTTTGGTTTCGCGTAAAGTAAACATGATAAACTCCTTCTCAATGTCCGGCTCCCTTTTGATTTTATTGAATCCGTTATGTGCGGTGGACTGCGGACTCCAGCTTTCATTCGCGGCAACTTACAGCTGTATCGTGTATCAGCAGCTCGGTCATGGGGTGACGAAAAGGCTGAGGAGGAAGATTACAAACAAAAAAATAAGAAAGGCATCTTTGGGATTGGCCGAAACTCTGCTCATGACCTGCTATGTCAACCTTAACATGCTTCCGCTGACATGGCTTTACTTTGGCGAGGTTTCACTTCTCTCGATTCTGGCAAACCTGATTTTCATACCGCTGATTACAGTTCTGATTTATCTCGGTGGGGTGTACCTTCTTCTTTATCCGCTCAGGATTTTCATTGTGCCAACGGCGTCTCTTGTCAATCTTCTCTGCGGAATCATAACCAAAATATCGGACTTTTTCGCCTCTTTACGCGGAGTCATGCTTCCGATAAACTATTCGTTCAGCATATTTTTCCTGATTCCAATGACGGTTATGCTTCTGTCCCTTCCATACTGTGAGAAAAAGAACCGGAAGAAGCTTTTCACGGCAACGGCGGCGGTAATTGTGGCGTTCTTTTCGGTGGTGGGAATCGTCAGGGCGTCGGACAGGAACAGCACATACATAACCTACATCGGCGAAGGAGTCAACGACGGGTTTGTCTTGAAGTCCGGCGGAAAAACTCTATTGTGCGAAATTTCAAACGCGGCTTACGGTTATATGTACAATCTGACGGATGAAATGGAAAACCTGCACTCATGCGAGATTGACGCGGTCTTTCTGACTCACTATCACCAGAAGCATCTCCAGTTGCTGGGCCGTCTTTGCGAGCGTGAGATTGTGCATGAGCTTATTTTGACTACACCTGTCAGAGAAAGCGAAGAGGCGGTGTTTGACTCAATCATAGCTTTAGCGGATGAGCATGGCATTGCGGTTTCGGTTTACGGCTGCGGTGAGGCGGTTGAGTTTTACGGCTCCGAGGTGACGCTTCTTGACCGGAAGTATCTGTCGCGTTCAACCCATCCGATTACGGCGGTGAAAATATCTTCCGGCGGAGAAGATGCCGTGATTACGTCGTGTTCCTTCAATGAGGCTAATGAATCGGTCATGGATGCGGTGGAGTCGGCGGAATATGTGGTTCTCGGCCGGCATTCGCCTAAATACAAAAAGACCTTCGGCTTGACCTTTGACGAGGTTCCGAAGGCTATGGTTATTTCAAGTGACGCTTACTCCAATATGGACGAGGGTACGGTGCAATTCATTGATGAACTTGGGGAGTCCGCTGTTATTGACGGGGAGATTCTGCGGATAAAAATCAGCTGAACATCGGGGCCTTTGCGTTGAGCCAGAGAATCACAATAGCCTGCAGTACCATAATGAGCGGGATTCCTGCCATGAACTTCACGTGCTTGGTTTTATGTCTGATTGCCAACATGGTTATGTACATCGCCAGTGAGCCTCCGAGGGCTGAGAGAAGCATCAGTGTGTTTTCGGATACGCGGTATTTCTTTTGGCGTGCGCGGCGTTTGTCCGATATTGTCGTGAATATTGACGTGAGAGATATTAAACAGATATAAATTATTGTATATGATAAAATTGGGTTTTTCATTATTTTTCAGTCGATTGAATTTTTCATAAGTTCCTGATACTGGTCCACTGTCAACAGGTTTTCGAGAGTTGCCATTGCTTCGGCATACTGGTTGGTATAGTGGGAAAAGGAGTCGGTTTTCTGGAGCTTAAAGCCGAGGCGGATGTACAGCAGGATTGCGGCATAACTCCACGGCTGGGTATGGATGTACACGGGAAATGCGGCATGGTCGGCGAAAACATGCATCACTTTATGACACAAGGCTTTTCCAAGACCTTTTCCCTGCTCCTCAGGTGTGACGACAAGCCAGTGGAGTGAAGAAACGGTCCGGTCTCCCCGTTTATCCTGCCACGCCGTACATGAGCCGACGATTTTTCCCTCGGGATTGACGGCAAAAACGCATCTTGATCTGATGTCCGTGAGGGATTCACAATATGTTTTGACGAAATAGTCCCGCGCTTCCGTCCGGTCGGCAAAGTCTCCGGTTTCGCAATGAAGGCTCGCCCATGCATTTTCGTCCCCGGGTCGATAGAATCTCAAGGCATAACCCTGCGGTAGAATTATTTTTGCCGGTGTGTAAACATCGTATTTCAGAATTGTGTTATAGAACGGGATGCTTCTGTCAAGCATTGTTTTCTCTTTTATGTGCATATGTTTTATTTGCGGTGTTTTTCAGCTTCTGACTGTGCCATCTCGTCGCACCGCTCATTGAATTTGTGTCCGGCGTGACCTTTGACCCACTCAAACTTCACTGAGTGAATCTCACACAGCTCAAGCACTCTCTCCCACAAATCCGGATTCAGCGCCGGTGAGTTGTCGGCCTTTTTCCAGCCGCGCTTCTTCCACGACTTTGCCCATCCCTTCCCCATTCCGTCGCAAAGATATTTTGAATCGGTGGTGAGAATGACGTCACAGGGCTGCTTCAGGGCTTCGAGAGCCTTTATTGCCGCGGTCAGTTCCATTCGGTTGTTGGTGGTATTCTCTTCGCCGCCGCACAGCTCCTTTTTCTTCCCGCCATACATGAGAATCGCTCCCCATCCGCCGGGGCCGGGATTATTTTTACATGATCCGTCGGTATATATATTGACTTTGAATTTATTTTCAGGCATAATTTATCTCCAGTTTTTGCGTTGCGTACTTATTATAGTATAAAGCGGGAAGCTACCGCAGGCAGACACGGCACTTCTTCTGTTAAAATTTCAGCATTTCCCACGATATTAAACTTTAGCTCTTTTTATTATAACATAAATTGAATTTCATTTCAAGATTATATCAGTATTTTATGGCGCACTGATGTGCTTATAATACAAAAAACCGACATCCCATGTTAAGATGCCGATTCTTCTTATGTAGTTTATCCAATCAGGTCCTCGAGTACGTCGCCGAGGGTGCAGGACGATACACTGCTTTCGCTGATTATCCGGAAAAGCTCGGACGCTATGGATTCAACGGAGGTTACATCATTGAAATACGCTTCGTCACGGATTCCATCGACAACTGTCACAACAGATATTGAATATGACGGACGGTCGTCTACTTCATTATTTTCGTAGAGACAGTATTCAAATTCAACACCTCCGTCCATTTTTCGGCACGACAATACGAGCCTGCCGTTAGCTTTCTTTGAGAGATTCATAATCTCCTCCTCAATTATATATGATTTTTACAGGATTTTTCCTGCTGTATATATTATACCACAGTTTTTTTCGCGAACATTACCGTTTAAAAAATGTTAAACATATAAATAAACTAACCTATATTATGTGTTCAAAACAACGTTAAATGCCCTCGATTTCAGGCGAATTTTGTTATTATTTTGCACTCGATCGGAGAAAATTTTTTTCGTAGAATTTCATCAGTTGAATTTGCTGTTTTTTGGTGATTTTGCACAATCGGCGATTTGTGGTGGAATTTTGACAATTATCTGTCATTTTTACGCGGCTGTTGTGTTGCTTATTGCCAATCGCCTTTTTTTAGCTCCATTTTTCAGACATAATTGAAATTCATGTTTTTTACGACGGAAATGATTTTTTAAATCAAACATTCCTGCAAACGACATTGATTTATGATACCTAAGATAATATAATATGACAAGTTTACTGATATTAAGGAGATTGCTATACTATAAATGAGCAAATCTGAAAAATAACGAAAAAAAGAATAAGGCATTCCT
>CAZULC010000020.1:0-29774 GCA_964621165.1 uncultured Ruminococcus sp. | reverse complement strand
TATCAAAAGTAGTAAATTGGTAGTAAACTATGGGGTTGTACTACTATATATCTTGTCTTTTCTTCTTATATCTTTTGTTTTTGATGCTTTTTTATGAGATGGGTAAGTTTTTACATAAAATGTCCGCAATACGCCGGCAGGCATGTCCGTCACCATAGGGATTCGACGCGTGACTCATCTTTTCGTACTCATTTTTGTCTTCCAGCAGGATCTTAAAGGCGGAGTAGATTACTTCCTCGTCGGTTCCCACAAGTTTGAGAGTTCCGGCGGCGATTCCTTCCGGGCGTTCGGTGGTGTCCCGCATAACCAGAACCGGCTTGCCGAGAGACGGAGCTTCCTCTTGGATTCCCCCGCTGTCCGTGAGAATCATATAGCTTCTGGCGATGAAGTTGTGGAAATCAAGCACATCCAGCGGCTCTATAATGTGGACCCTCTTGCACTCGCCCAGTTCTTCCCTCGCGGCATAACGGACCAGCGGATTCATGTGTATGGGGTAAATGGCGCAGACGTCCTCGTGTTCATCGATGATTCTGCGGATGGCGCGGAACATATGGTGCATAGGTTCGCCCAAGTTTTCCCGTCGGTGAGCCGTTATTATAATCAGCCTCTTATTGTTTTTCGCCGCCCACTCAAGCTCGGGATGGGTGTAGCCCTCTCTCACAGTGGTTTTCAGGGCGTCGATTGCCGTGTTTCCCGTGATAAAAATCGTACTCTCGTCCTTTCCTTCGCGAATCAGGTTCTGGCGCGACAGCTCGGTCGGGGCGAAGTTGAAGCGGGAAATGATGCTCACCGCCTGACGGTTGAATTCTTCGGGATAGGGGGAGTAGATGTTGTAGGTCCGCAGTCCGGCTTCAACGTGTCCGACGGGAATCTGCATGTAGTAGCAGGCAAGCGCGGTTACAAACGTCGTCGAAGTGTCCCCGTGAACGAGAACCACATCTGGCTTCACCTCTTCCAAAACGGCGCGGATTCTCTCGAGGATGTTCACCGTAACGTCGAAGAGGGTCTGCTTTTCCTTCATTATGGACAGGTCGTAGTCGGGGGTTACGCCGAAAATTTCAAGCACCTGATCGAGCATCTGGCGGTGCTGTCCCGTGACGCATACGACGGTCTCAAGCTCAGGCCGTGACTTCAGTTCAAGCACAAGCGGACACATCTTTATGGCTTCCGGTCGGGTTCCGAAAACCGTCATAACTTTTTTCATTCAAGGCTCCAATCTATTTTCAGTGAAAAATATCGCAGTGTGGATTCATAACAATCATTATACTATATATTATGTAAAAAATCAAGAGATTTTGACTTCTACTTTATGTAATTTGGGCAAATATAACTCCCGAAGGAATAATTTATCTGAATTTCCGTTTTTTATGACTATTGACTTTTCTCCCCGCTTAGAGTATAATAAGTTATTACGAATATTTCACGTGGGAGGTGCGGCGATGAAAAGCGCAATCGAATACCTAAGCGAATACTACAGCGGCCACGACGAGGAAGGCAGGCTCCGCTCAAAGCACGGCTTAATTGAATTCACGACTACTGTAAATTACGTGGAAAAGTACCTGAAACCCGGCATGAAAATTCTCGAGGTCGGCGCGGGAACGGGGAGATACTCCCACTACTTTGCGGGAAAAGGCTATTCCGTCGACGCGGTTGAACTGATTCCGTCGAACATCGAGAAGTTCAAGGCAAACACCGCACCCGGCGAGGACGTGAGAATATACGAGGGAAACACGGTGAAGCTGGACTTGCCGGACGGGAAATACGACATTGTGCTGCTGCTCGGTCCCATGTACCATTTGTTCACATCTGAGGAACAGTTCGCGGCGTACAGCGAAGCCATGCGGGTGTCGAAGGTCGGCGGGGTTGTGTTTACGGCATACTGCATGAATGAAGCTACCGTGATATGCTACTGTTTTGACCAGAATCAACTAAAGAGGTGTCTGGACGCGGGTATGATAGACGACCGACAGTTCAAATGCTTATCCACACCTGAGGATCTGTTTGTCCTCATGCGGCGGGAGGAAATATTTGCCCTGACCTCGCCGTTTGTGGACTCCGGAAAGGCTGAGCGGTTGCATTTTGTGGGGACTGACATGTACACGAATTATTTCCGCGATATGGTGGACTCGATGGACGAGGAGAATTACGGCTACTATGTCAGGTACCACCTTTCAATCTGCGAGCGCGAGGACATGGTGGGAATTTCGCACCACACCCTCGATGTGATAAGAAAGATTAAACAATAAAGTAAAAGTTTATCTTTTTCGCATTTATTTCATTAAAAATCTGTGATATAATATATAGAATAAGAAAAATTTGCGGGAGCTTTAGCTTAAAATCGTGGGTTATCATGCAGGTTCGGCTGAAAAAACGCCGTTTATGCCCGCGGGGGCTTCCCCGCTTATGGGAGGCATACTAAATGTGCGGTTTTATTGGATTTACGGGAATTGTTGACAGGCGGGAGCAGGTCATAAAGAAAATGGCTGACAGGATTATCCACAGGGGTCCGGACTCGGAGGGGTACCACGTCAGCGGTGAGGGAGAGTTCGACAGCATTACGCTCGGATTCCGGCGGCTGTCCATCATCGACCTGTCCGACGGCTCGCAGCCCATGTACAACGAGGACGGAAGCGTGGTCATCACGTTCAACGGCGAAATTTACAACTTCATGTCGCTCCGGGATGAACTTATCTCCAAGGGGCATGTGTTCAAAACGAGATGCGACACAGAGGTTATAGTTCACGGGTATGAAGAATGGGGCGAGAAAATCGCGGAGAAGCTGCGGGGAATGTTTGCCTTTGTCATCTGGGACAGGAAAACAAATACACTCTACGGTGCACGGGATATTTTCGGAATCAAGCCGTTCTACTATACAAAAGTCAAGTCCGGCATAATTTTCGGCTCGGAGATCAAGAGCTTCCTCGAACACCCGGACTTTCACCCGACGGTCAACGAGAATTCGCTCAGGCCCTACCTCACCTTCCAGTATTCTTCCCTCGAGGAGACGTTCTTCAAGGGTGTGTTCAAGCTCCCTCCGGCGCATTATTTTGTGCTGAAAGACGGTAAAATGACCGTCAGCCGCTATTTTGAGTTTGACTTTACGAAGAAAACTTCCCTCTCCTACGACGAATGTGCGGACATGATTGACAGGCGGGTGCATGAATCGGTCGAGGCCCACAGAATAAGCGACGTGAAGGTGGGAGCGTTCCTCTCGGGAGGAGTGGATTCGTCATACATCACAGCCTCCCTCATGCCCAACAACACCTTCTCGGTTGGATTTGACACGAAGAAATTTGACGAAACCGGCGAGGCGGAAGAGCTGTCAAAACGGCTGGGAGTGAAGAATTACCTCCGCCACCTGACCGCAGACGAGTGCTTTGACGCGTTCCCCACCATACAGTACCACATGGACGAGCCCCAGTCCAATCCGTCCTCTGTTCCGCTGTATTTTCTCGCCAAGCTGGCGTCGGAGCACGTCACAGTGGTTCTCTCCGGCGAGGGTGCTGACGAAATTTACGCGGGCTACGAGTGGTACGACGAGACTCCCATGATGAGGAAGTACAAAAAAATTCCAGCTTTCATCCGTCGCGGCGGGGCTAAAATTGCACACGGTTTACCGTACTTCAAGGGACACGATTTCATCATCAAAGGAAGCGGCATGCCTGAGGACTACTTCATCGGACAGGCGCTGGTGTTCCCGGAGGAGGAAGCGGCGGACATTCTGAATCCGAAGTACAAGGTCGGACCTACGGCAAGAGAGGTAACGCGTCCGATTTACGACAAGGTGAAGGGGCTGTCAGAGCTTGAGAAGAAGCAGTATCTGGACCTCAATTTATGGCTGCCGGGCGACATTCTTCTTAAGGCTGATAAAATGAGCATGGCGCACTCACTGGAGCTTCGGGTTCCCTACCTTGATAAAGAAGTCATGCTTGAAGCCGAAACCCTGCCGTCACAGTACAAAATCAACGGACAGGACACGAAAGCCGTGCTGAGGACCGCAGCAAACAAGACCCTCCCCGACGAATGGGCGCACAGACCGAAAAAAGGCTTCCCCGTTCCGATTCGCACGTGGCTCAGGGAGAACAAGTATTACAATATTGTAAAGAAGTCCTTCGAGAGCGACGCGGCCGCAGAGTATTTTGACTCGGGCAAGCTTATGAAACTGCTTGACGACCACAGGGCTGAGAGAGCCAACAATCAGAGAAAAATCTGGACTGCCTATACCTTTTTGACATGGCATGAGCAGTTTATAAAATAACATCATGGAGATACGCTATGTCACAAAACCTCACCCCCGTTCTTTTAGGAGCGGATTTGAACTGCTACAATGTAGCCCGTGCGTTCCACATGCAGTACGGCGTGAAATCCTATGCCTTCGGACGGTACGCCGTTTCCGCTACGAAATATTCGAAAATTATAAACTTCAAAAGCATTCCCGACATTGACAACGACAGCGTAATGCTTGACACCCTCCACCGCTTTGCAGACGCGCATTTGGGTGACAGAATGGTACTGTTCGGCTGTACGGACGATTATGTTTCAATGATTATCCGCAACCGGGAGGAGCTGTCGGACTTTGTTATTCCCTACCCGCCGAAGGAAATGCTCGCCACCGTCTCAAAGAAGGCTGAATTCTACGCCGCCTGCGACAAATTCGGCATTCCCCATCCCGACACGGTTGTTTTGACGGAAAAGGCGGAATTGTCCCGTCTTACGCCTGAGGCTCTCGGGTTTACTTATCCGATAATCGTGAAGCCGTCGTCCAGCGTGGACTACTGGAAGCACCCGTTTGACGGAATGAAAAAGGTCTACACCGCCGCCGACCCAAACGAAGCTAAGAAGATAATTGATGAAATCTACAACTCCGGCTACCCGGAAAAGATGATTTTACAGGAACTGATTCCCGGCGGAGACTCACAGATGCGGGTGTTCACATGCTTCTCCGACGAGAGCGGCAAGGTTCGGGCAATGTGTCTCGGTCACACCATGCTTGAGGAACACACACCGAAGGGACTCGGTAATCACGCTGCAATTGTAACGGAACCTGTATCATCCCTGCCAATCGCCGATAAAATCAAGGCTATGCTGGAAGAACTGCACTACACGGGATTTTCTAACTTCGACATCAAGCTGAGAGAAGGCACAAAGGACGACTTCCGGGTGTTCGAGATCAACCTGAGACAGGGTAGGAGCAACTTCTATCTGACTTCCGCCGGATTGAACGTGGCTTATCTCGCAAACGAAGTGTTCGAGAGCAAAGGGGAGGACTGCAACCGAGTTGAGAAAAAGGTGTTCTGGCACCACATCCCGAAGAGCGTGGCGTACAAGTACACGGAGGACAAGGCTCTCGTCGAGGAAGCAAAGCGGCTGGAGAAGGCAAAGCTGGGCTACTCCTCAATCTGGTACGAGCCGGACATGAGCATGAATCCGCTGAGAATTCTGTGCGTACTTGAGCAGCTGCGCCGTCAGAAGAAGAAATTTAAGATTTACTACCCCAAACAGCATTGATTGGTTTGTATAAATTATACGCCCAATTCACACATAGGTAACAATTATGGAACAAAGACGCAACTTACTCGGGATAATCGGCGGGCTTGGTCCTGCTTCCAGCGCGTATTTTTACGAACTCATAACCGAACACACAAAAGCCTCGAGAGATCAGGACCACATCGACATCATCCTCTCGAGCCGCGCCACCACCCCTGACAGGACCGACTACATACTGGGCAGAAGTACGGAAAGTCCCCTGCCAGCCATGATTTCCGACGCAAAATCCCTCGAGACCTACGGAGCCACCGCCATTGTGATTCCCTGCAACACTGCCCACTACTTCATTGACGAGGTGCGGCGTGCGGTGTCCGTTCCCATGCCCAGCATTATCGAAGAAACCGTGAAATTCATCAAGGATTCCGGATTCAAAAAGACGGCGATTCTGGCGACTGAGGGAACGATTTACTCCGGCGCGTATCAGCATGAGTTTTTGAAGCAGGGGCTGGGGTCAATGGTGCCGGACGACTGTGGTAAAGCAAAGCTGATGGATTTAATCTACAACCATGTGAAGCGGGGCGTGATTCCCGAGCCGAAAGAGCTGTACAGTATTGTTTACCCCATGTTCGACGCGGGGTGCGACTGTGCGATTCTCGGCTGCACTGAGCTGTCTCTGATTGGCAAGAAAATCACGGACAAGCGGTTTGTGGATTCCCTGACGGTGCTGGCGTACTGTTCCATCAGGCTGATGGGTCACGAGGTTGTCTAAATTATGGAAAAAATAAAGAAAACTTTATCTTCCCTTCTCGGAAACATTCATATGAGTTATGAGATTCACGGGGAGAGCGGCAAGGTTGTGGTTGACTCGGTGGAGTACGACTCGCGGAAGGTTAAGTCCGGCTCGGTTTTCTTCTGTCTGAGGGGAGCCGCAGTTGACGGGCATGACTATGTCTCACGGGCTTATGTTTTAGGCTGCCGTGTTTTCGCAGTGGAGCGGGTTCTGGATCTGCCTGAGGACTCGGTGCAGATTGTGTTCCCCAACACCAGAGAAGCTCTCGCCTGTGTTTCGGCGGAATTTTACGGCAGACCGGCTGAGAAGATGAAGATAATCGGCGTCACGGGGACAAAGGGCAAGACTACAACCGCATTTCTCATAAAGAACATTTTCACCCATCACGGAATCAAGTGTGGCTACATCGGCACAAACGGCTGCGAATTCGGAAGCGAACACCTGCCCACCGTCAACTCCACGCCGGAGAGCTGTGAGCTTCACCGTTTATTTTCACTGATGCTTGACTACGGATGCGAATACGCGGTCATCGAGGTGTCGTCCCAAGCCCTCGACAATTATCGCGTGAAGGGAATCAAGTTTGACACGGTGATTTTCACGAACCTTTCCCGGGATCACATCGGCGCGGGGGAACACTCGTCATTTGAAGAATACCGTGAAGCAAAGCACAAGCTGTTCCGGGACTACGGCGCGGGTCACATCATCTTCAACGCCGACGACAGAAATTCCGCTTATATGCTCGAGAATCATACGACCGCAGCTGAGGTAATCTCATACGGGGTTGAGAATACATGCGATTTTCTCGGCGAGGACGTGCGCTCATACATGGACAAAACCTCGCTGGGGATTGAGTTTGACATGGTTTCTCATGGGGTCAGGACGGGTATGAGACTGCGGACTCCGGGACTGTTCAGCGTGTACAATGCCCTTGCAGCAGCCGCCACCATTTCGGTTTACGGAATCAGCCCGAGAGAATCATCGGATGCTCTGGCTGAGATTTCCATTCCTGGACGGAGCGAGATTGTTAACGCGGTGGACGGAGTTACATTTGTCATTGATTACGCCCACAACGGCCTGAGCCTGACGGATGAGCTGACTGTTCTGCGGTCTTACAATCCCCGTCGGCTGATATGCGTGTTCGGCTGCATCGGAGGACGTACTTATGAAAGACGGCGTGAGCTTGCTGAGGCTGCATCAACTCTCTCCGACTTCACGGTCATCACCTCCGACAACCCGAACTACGAGGACCCGGAGGAGATAATCCGCGATGTCCTGCGGTATTTTGACACGTCGAAGCCATACACCACAATTGCCGACCGGGAAGAAGCGGTTAGGTTTGCCGTGAGAATTGCGCAGGAAGGGGATATTGTCCTATTCGCGGGAAAGGGGCATGAGGATTACCAGCTGATTCACGGGGAGCATGTTCCGCTGTGTGAAAGGGAGATAATCCTCGACGAAGCCCAGAAGCTTGGCACTGCGTCAGTCATGAGATAAAAATAAACCGTAGAGTCGGTCATGATTCTACGGCTTTTTTTGATTTTACGATTATTTCTGACAATCCCAGACCCGCTCGGCGTTGTTTTCATCAATCCGCTCGGTAAATGAGATGGGATGTTCCCGCTTTTTCAGCTGTTCGGTAAACTTTGACGTAATTTTTACAAAGGTGAAGTAAGTCGTCGGCATACCGAGATTTGTCTCGAGGAGGAAGTTGAAGATGAGCGGGGAGATTTTTTCCTCCAGCGTGAATCCCGCGCTCCTGATTCCGCCTATCAAGAGTCCCGCTTCCCAGCCGAACTGGACGAGAATACCGATTGCCAGAATCCACGGGATGTTCACCCGACGGCGCGGATTTTTCTGGAACAGGTTGTAGATTATCGCCGCAAGGTAACCCGTGAGCAGAATCAGCGCCATGTATCCGTAATATGCGCCGGTTGTGCGCTGGATTACAATGGGTTCCTGACCCGCTCCAACGGCCTGAGCCAGCATGGGACAACAGAACCACCAGCACAAAATCAAGGTCGACCACTCGAGCAGGTACTTGTCCCTTGAAATCCACAGCCAAATCCACGCGAAGTTGGTGAAGCCGTAGTTCACGGACATCCAAAGCAGAACCCATAACATGCTGCACCCGTCGGATATGGTGCGGGAGTGGGTCAAGAGGTGGAAGATTCCGTAGTCCACCGCCATGTAAACCACACCGGAAATTAAACCGACGATAACCGTCATGTATTTCTTCTTCTACAAGAGAAGTCCGGCGAAGACTGCCAAAAAAATGCAGTCAAGGACGATGTACGACGGCAAAAACTGCCGCCTTGCGATAAGCTCAGTAATATTTTTTTTGTTTTTATAAATTGAAGTAATCCCGTATCATTTCAGCCGCTTTTTCAGGGGGGATGTTCGTGTTGTCGATCTTCATGTAGTTCTCGAATGGCATCATCTCTCCCTCGTTTGAGTTCAGGCGGTGACATTCTGAGGTGCGGCGCATTTCAGCTTCGCTTTTCTCGATATCCCGCTTGGATTCCTTGTTGAGCAGGCGTTTTTCGGACTTGTTTCTCTCGATTCGCACGTCAAAATCCGCGCACAGCTCCACTACACAACATTTTGCGCCGTGAAATTTGTATAAATCAATGAGATTGTTAACGTAGTCATACTCGGACTGTTCGTCAAAGTCAAACATGTACGTGAAGATAAGCCCCCGTATGTCCTCGCTTTCCGCAACCCCCTTGAAGATTTCGCTTCGTATCAGTCTGTTCAGGCGGGTCCCGACTCCGTTGTCATTGACGTTGAAGAATTTGCGCACCAGCTCGATTGACATATGGTTGTGGAACAGCTTCAGTCCGGTCAGCGAAGCGAGATGTTGTCCGACGGTCATTTTTCCGACGGCGTGAGGTCCGAGAATCACCACAAGTGCCCGGTCGGCAGGTCTGTTCACGATTTCGGCGGCGGACAGAACCTTGAGCAGTGTAATGCGGTTTCTCACATATGGGGCGTACTCGAGGGATTTTCCAATGAAGCCGAACTCGTCCGGCAATCCTACGTCAGCGGGAGTCATTGGAACACCTGCGGCTTTGTACAGTTCCGTCAGCTCGTCAACGGAGGGAAGCTCGTCGGCAAGCGCGCGGATTTCGTGAATTTTATCCTTGAGCGAGTCGTCCATGCTGATTTTCGCGAGGCTTGAGGAAGACATCGTTCCGTCCGGCAAGTTTTCCTTCATCGTTGAGTCCGCGAGATTTCCGTAGACTGTGGTGATTTTACACTCGCTGAAGGTCTTGTCAAGGTTGATTTTTTTGATTTTTTCGGCGATATAGCCGTCAGAGAAGCTCGAGAAAACCCGCTTGTACTCCCTCACGACCTCAAGCAATCCCACAGCTACCTTCTCTCCGTGAAGCGCGTCGGTTTCCGGATTGATACAGTGCATTTCCCAGAAGTGGGACATGTGGTGCTCTGCCCCCGACGCCGGACGGGAATTTCCCGCAAGCTGCATTGCCAGCCCCGACAGCAGAAGGGCGTACATGACCTTTGTAGTGTAGTCCTTTTTGTCGAGGTTTGCCCTGCTCTTCACCGCCTGAATCAGCTCCTCCACCGCATCGTACTCAAGTGAGCAAATTTCGCCGCAGAAGTACTCGCCAATCAGGATTTTCGCCGCCTTCCAGTCGAAGAGGGAGTTGTATTTGCCGAGAACGTCCCCCACGCCGGAGGAAGTCAGCCTATCAGGAGCGGTGCAGTACACCTCAGGGTCAGCAAAAACCGCGATTGGGGGTGCGGCTTCAAAGGTCAGCTTCTGCCCGTACCACGTCATTGCGGCCACGCTTGAGAGGTACCCGTCAACGCTTGCGGCTGTGGGAAATGAGATGAACGGGACATTTTTCGAGTGGGCGGCGTAACGGGTGACGTCGTGGACCGAGCCGGAACCGCAAGCTATCAGCACGTCGGGGTGGTTTTCGTCAACGTATTTTTCGGCGATTCCCGCGTAAATCTCGGTGGCGTGTGCATTTCCGGGAACGGTAAGCCGGTTTGGCAGTCCGAGAAAACCCGCTGTGTTGTCGTCGCAGATTATGGCGGGGTTATTGAATCCGTTCTTTTTTATGTAATCCCACATCAGCTCCCCCGCCCTCTCCGATATTACAAACTCGTCCGTCAAAAGGGAGTGATGCTTGCCGCAGGAGCAGTTTTCGGTCAGTTTTCTAACTTTTTCAAACATAGTGATTTCCTTTGCATGGTTATATTTTTTTAGCTTCCCACATATTCTTGAACAGCGATAACGAAAAATTGCGGGAGGAAATATGTTTATCTACACAGTGCGTGCCAACACGCTTAAATTTTTCTGCGTAATTGCCGCGTCCATTGCAGTTTTATGCGCCGTGATTCTGACGATTCCCGAATACGCTCCGGTTTCGACAAAGGCGGTCGCGGAAGAAAGCGCGAAGTACAGCTATACAAAAATCAAAACGCCCGACGATATTGTGTCATTTCTCGCCCAGTTCGGCTGGGAGGTGGACAAAACGCCTCTTGAGGAAGTTACCATTAAGATTCCGAAGGAGTTTGACAAAGTAATGAACTCCTACAACGAGCTTCAGCGGGCGCAGGGGCTGGATCTCGCCAAATATCGGGGCAAGGAAGTCATGCGCTACACCTTCAAAGTGACGAACTACCCGAACTACTCCGGAGACGTGATGGCAAATGTAATCATCTACAAGACCAGAGTAATCGGGGGAGATTTATGCTCGTCCGACGTCACAGGCTTCATCTGCGGCTTCAACGGCAAGCGTCCGTCGTAAAATCCGGCTTCGCGATTATTAGTCTGATTGAAACACAAATACCGCCTGAGGCAGATTGATGGAAATGTCCGGGCGGTATTCTTTTACATTAGTCTATGTCAACGCTCCTGCCGGTCTCAGCGGACTTATAAATCGCGTCGAGAATTTTCATCAGTGCAACTCCGTCCTCAGCGGGAGCGACGCACTTCTGTCTGCCCTCAACTGCGTCGACGAAAGCCTTGATTTCCGCGTTGAACGTGCGGTGGAAGTCCATTCCGGTGAATCCCTGCGGTTTTACGTTCATGAACATTCCGGCCATGTCGGTGTAAAGCTCCACGTCGTTTTCGATTTTCACGCCTCCCTTTGTGCCGAACAGCTCGATTTTACCCATGTCGTGAGCAATGTTCAGATTGAAGCTTGCCTCAACCTGCAAGGTAAATCCGTTGTCAAATCTAACAAGGGCTGACGCGAAGTCCTCTACGGTGTATTTGTAGCCGTTTGCATCGCTCTCAAGCTCCCATGCCACTTCTCCGCCGTTTGCTCTGTTGCACCCGAGATTCTTGTATGTCACGCCGTATGCTGACACGGGTCTCGGGAGTCCTGCGAGGTAGCGGGTCAGGTCGATCACGTGTACGCCCAAGTCGATAAGCGGACCGCCTCCGGAGTATGACTTATCGCCAAACCAGCCGCCGGGACAGCCGTTTCTTCTCAGGTATGTGGCTTTCGCGTAGTACACGTTACCTAAAAGTCCGCCGTCTGTTAGCTTTTTGATGGTCTTTGCGTCGTCTCCGTAACGTCGGACAAAGCCGATTTGTAAGAGTTTTCCGCATTCGTCGGCGGTTTTCTTCATCAACTCAGCTTCAGCGGCGTTCATTGCCATTGGCTTTTCGCAGATGACGCTTGCTCCTCCCTTGAGTGCGGCAATTGTGGCACCGCAGTGAGCCGCGTTCCATGTGCATACGCTCACGCAGTCAAGCTCTTCCTTTGCCATCATTTCATTATAGTCAACGTAGGTGTGGGGAATTCCGTATGCGGCGGCGTATTTTTGCAGTTTTGCCTCGTCAATATCACAGCAGGCGACGACCTCAACTCTGTCCCCCAGAGCCTGATATCCCGCCATATGGCTTCTGCTGATTCCACCGCAGCCAATGATTCCAACTTTTAATTTAGTCACAGCAGTAACTCCTTTGTATTAGTAATTTTTTAAGTTTTTAAAATTCTACCATATTTTTCTTTTCATGTCAACAGCTTTTTTAAAAATACCGCCAAATCTGCCCTGCCCATAAATGCACGGGTTAGATTTTGTTTCCGGCATGCGTCACTCTGCCAATGAAAAGGCGAAAAACGAAGGCCTGATGGAATATTTACTCAGTTGATTCATATAAAACAAAAAACCGCACGTCCCATTTTACTGAAACGCCGGTTCTTGTCAGGCTGACCCGAGGGAGAATCGAACTCCCGTTACTGCCGTGAAAGGGCGGTGTCTTAGCCTCTTGACCATCGGGCCGAATAAAGATTACCGACTGTGGTGACCCGAGGGAGAATCGAACTCCCGTTACTGCCGTGAAAGGGCGGTGTCTTAGCCTCTTGACCATCGGGCCGAACTCGTCGGTAAATCTTTATTGGTAGCGGAAGTTGGACTTGAACCCACGACCTACCGGGTATGAACCGGTTGCTCTAGCCAGCTGAGCTATTCCGCCATGAACGCTGAGAATTTGTTCTCTCGCTTGCAACGTTGTTATTATACCACAGAGGACCCGTTTTGTCAACACTTTTTTCAAATTTTTCCGATGAATTTTCGGGAATTTTATACCTTTCACTCAGCGTCGGGGCCGAATATCTCCGTGATTATCTCGAGCAGACGGAACTTTATCTTCCAGCTCTCGCTTCCGCCAGTTATGATTCTGTACTCCTCAGGCGTGAATCCGGCGGTAATGTACTCTTCTTCTCCCGCGTTAAGGGCAAAGCTGGTGCAAATTGATGGGAACAGCACACACCACCAGTTGTGTCCCTGTCCCTGTCCTATTGTAACCTTCAGCGAATTGTACACTCCCGCAGGCAATACAGCACCTCCATAATCCCGTCTGGGATAGGATTCGCGGACAAGCTCCACCTTTACCGGATAGTCAAACCCGTTTTCCGCAACACAGTCAACAGCCGCCGACTGAATCTCTTCCCTCACCCCATCCACTGCCGAAATCGCCTCATCTATTCCGCCGCAGGTTTGAATTTTCTCCGAAACCGTCTCCAAAACCCTGTCGCGCACCTTGAGTTTCAGCTCCTGATCTTCCTCAGAATCAGATTCCGCTATAACGTGGAGACGCAGGACGTCATCGTAGAGCCTCAGATCCCCGCTTCCGGGAACAGCTGACGCGATAATCAGCGCCGCCAGAAACGAAGCACAGACTGCTGTCATGTATTTCATGGATATACCTCCGGGTGAATTTTATGTATGTCCTATTGTTCACCAACGGATTCTTTCATATTCACAAGGACTCGATTTCTCTAAAAATTTTTACCAGTCTTTGGCAATCGTCACCGGAAAGACCTCGTCGGCGCTACAGAATCGCAGGCTGCGCACACCGATTGAGAGAGACGCGCCGGTGGTCATGATATCGTCAAACAGTATGTACTTTCCGCCCGCGACGATGTTTTCACGGACCGGAACAATACTGCTCTCGGCGTTGATTTCCCGACTGCGGCTGTCGAGAGTTTTCTGCTCGCTTCCCTTGAGCCGGCTGAGGGTTTGGGCATATGGTATGCTTAAAATTTCCGCCGCACGCTTGATAATTTCTTCGGACTGGTCGTAGCCCAGCTCGTTTTTCTTCGCTTCCGAACGGGGGATGTAGGTCAGAATCCACCCGTCAAGCTCCACTCCCGCTCTGTCGAATTCCCGCTTCACCGCACTGGAAATCAAATCAGCGAAAAAATCGAACAGCACGTGTTTTTCTTTCAGGGCAAACATCATCTTCTCCGTCACACGCTCCTCGTCCCGGTTCATGGAATTTTTATAAAACGTGAGCGAAAGTGATGTTTTACCGCCGATAACTGTCGTTCTGTCTTCCGTCAGGTCGAATTTTCGTCCCCCGCAGGTGCATTTGTCGGCAGTTTGCGCGCAGTTCGGACATGCTGTGAACAGTTCCCGTCGGAATTTTGTTTTACACTTATCACACACGCCCCATGACTCCGCACTCTCCCCGCAGACATAACAGGTTGGCGGAAAAAGCAGGTTCAGGATGGACTTTTTAATTCTTTCAATGCTCATGCCGGTGCTCCTTATATGATTATTATGTATATTTTATCATGAATCGCACGCATTTTCAACAGGAACTCATAAAAAACCGACGCCTGAGATAATCTGACGCCGGTATTTCTTTATTTGTCGCTGTCGCCGCTGTTTTTGTCATCTGAATTGTCGCTGGGGATGTCGGTGTACGGCTCAAAGCGTTCGTCCTGATGCTTATCCTTCTTTTCACGGGACTCATTGCGCGCTCTTTCTTCCTCACGCTGCTTTTCCAGCTCGGCGAGATGACGTGCGTGGGCTTCGTTTTCCTCTTTGGAACGGCGGCGCTTTTCCGCAACCATTGCCTCCAGTTCCTCGATTGTCACGTCGGGTTCCTTCATTGCGCGGATAAACTGCTCCTCCTCCATGATTTCGTTTTTCATTAGATAAGCCGCAACAAAGTGAAGCCGGTCCATGTTGTCACGGAGAATCTGCTTTGCGTCGGTGTATGCCCGGCTGATGATGGCCTTGACTTCCGCGTCGATGACTGAAGCAGTCTCTTCTGAATAGTTCTTGGTCTGGTTAAAGTCACGTCCGAGGAATATTTCATCACTTGATGACTCCGAGCCGTAGAGAATGGGACCCAGCTTGTCGGACATGCCGTATTTTGTAACCATGTCGCGGGCTATTGACGAGGCTCTTTGGATATCGTTTGACGCTCCGGTAGAAATATCGCCGAGAATTATGTCCTCCGACGCACGTCCGCCGAGAAGGGTTACAAGCTCATCCTCCATCATTCCGCGAGACATGTAGGACTTATCCTCCTTCGGTAAGGACAGCGTATATCCGCCCGCTCTGCCGCTGGGGATGATTGAAATCTGGTGAACCGGGTCGTCGGGCTGGCGCACCCATGTGGTGATTGCGTGACCTGCCTCGTGGTACGCGGTGAGCTTCTTTTCGGCTTCACTTATGACTCTCGACCTCTTTGCCGGACCAACTATAACCTTAATCATGGCTTCCTCAAGGTCCGTCATGCCAATGAGATGCTTGCCCTTTCGTGCGGCCAGAAGCGCGGCTTCGTTTAAGAGGTTCGCAAGCTCAGCACCCGTAAAGCCTACAGTGGTTTTCGCGATAACGGAGAGGTCCACGTCGGCTTCAAAGGGCTTGTTTTTCGAGTGAACCTTGAGAATATCCTCTCTTCCCTTTACGTCGGGGGCGTTCATTGTAATCTGTCTGTCGAAACGTCCGGGTCTGAGAAGTGCAGGGTCGAGAATGTCGGGACGGTTTGTAGCCGCCATGACGATAACGCCCTCGCTTGAGCCGAATCCGTCCATTTCAACGAGAATCTGGTTCAAAGTCTGCTCTCTTTCGTCATGTCCGCCGCCAAGACCTGCGCCTCTGTGACGTCCTACCGCGTCGATTTCGTCGATGAATATGATTGCGGCGGGGTTCTTCTTCGCGGTGTCGAAAAGGTCACGGACTCTTGAAGCGCCAACGCCTACGTACATCTCAACGAAGTCGGAACCGGAGATTGAATAGAACGGCACTCCCGCTTCTCCCGCTACAGCTTTGGCGATTAAGGTTTTACCTGTTCCGGGAGGTCCAACGAGGAGTACACCATGTGGGATTTTCGCTCCCAGCTTGGTAAAGTAGTCAGGATTGCGCAAAAATTCTACGATTTCCTCAAGTTCTGCTTTTTCCTCATCCACTCCGGCTACGTCCTTAAAGTAAACCTTAGCCTTGTCTGCAGTGACCAGCTTAGCCTTCGCACGTCCGACAGAGTTGATTTTCGAACCTTTTCCGCCTGTCGCCTGATTCATGACGAACATCCACATTGCTATAAGGAGGATTATCACTATTACGTAGGGGATCAGGGACACCCACCATGGAATGCTATATGGCGGCGGATAATCGTATGCTGAGATGATTCCAGCATTATGCTGTTCCTCAATGAGGTCACCGAGGTCTTCTATGAATAGGTCGAGACTTCTCAGCTGATAGGTTACGTATGCCTCAGTTTCGGTTCCGTCAGACAATGTAGCCCTGACTATCATCGTAAGATTATTGTCTTCATCGACTTCAAACTCTTTTACCTGTTCGTTATTGAAATAGTCAACCACGTCGCTGTAAACGATGCTTTCCTGAGGAATTGAGTTCCAGAGTGACGCAGTGGCTATCATAATAATGCCAATGAGAACAATGTAGAATATGGCTATTTTTAAACCGTTCTTCATTAATCTCCTCCTGTTATGATTTTGTGTATATGATAATTAAAAACCAACTTATTTATTCCCGTAAACTTCGGGCTTGAGAACGCCTATATAGGGGAGCGCGCGGTACTGCTCGTCGTAGTCCATGCCGTAGCCCACCACAAACTCGTCGGGAATCTCAACCCCTCTGTAGTCCGGAGTGAAGTCCACCTGACGGCGTGAGGGCTTGTCGAGCATTGTACAGGTCTTCACCGACTTTGCACCGCCTATTTTAAGGTAATCCATAAGGTAGGATAAGGTTCTGCCGCTGTCGATTATGTCCTCGATTATGACAATATCGCACTCGGACAGGTCTTTTCTGTGTAAATCGAGGATTATGTTGATTCTGCCGCTTGACGACGTTCCGCCGCCGTAGGAAGACACCTTCATGAAATCAATTTCCACCGGGAGTGATATTTTTTTCATCAAGTCCCCCATGAAAACAACGCTTCCCTTCAGAATTCCAAGAAGCAGAAGCCTCTTTGAATTACTGTAGTCCGAATCAATTTGTCCGGCGATTTTTGTGGTAATGCTGTCAATCTCCTCAGGAGACACAATCACTCTCTCGATATCCTTTTCGAGAACCGATGAATACGCCATGCCGCACCTCGCTTGTCAGAATTTTATTTTTTTCGTATTATTATTGTCAGATTCTGCTCTCCGTCTGTCGAACCGACGCAGTCATTCACTGAAACTCCATCACGGAGCGGATAGGGCGGAACCAGAAGAATTCCTTCCCTGTCGCAGATTATGGGGGTCAAGCTTTTTTCCTCAGCGGACAATTTTCGGTCGATAAACAGCTTTTTTATCTTCCGCCTCATGCCGCCGAAAACATACGCGTCTCCCTCTCTGCGATACCTGACTTCAAGTACGTCCTTTATTTTATCAAAACAGAAAGTCCTCAATATAGATAATTTGTAAATATTTTCATCTATATTGTCGTTGAATTGGTGAAAGTTGTGTTTATTTTGTGAAAACTCCACCCTGTACAGTCCGTTGTCGAATACGTCTCCGTCGTCAGGATAGCGGAAAACGACCTCGCCTGTGGTTTTATTATATCCGCTTTCATCCCGGTTTTTTACAAAATAAACGCAATCCCTTGTGATTTTCGCCGTGGTTCCGCCGGGAATGGAAAGGGTACTCTCGCCCTGCTTCTCCCTCGCCAGACGTATGACTTTCGATATGTGTTTTTCCTCAATCGCCGAAACGCCCGTCAGATTCTCATAGAGCATAATAAGCATGCGGGACAGTATGGCGTCGTGTATTGTGTTAAACTCGTCTCTCGTGAGCCTGTCGCGCCCCCTGAGCTGTTCCCGAGCATACCCGCTGATAAAGCTCTCGTCACGACGTGCCATTTCGGTCAACTTCGTCACGGATTTTTCGGGATTTGGCACAATCTCGCGCAGAATCGGCATGACCTCGCGGCGTATTTTGTTGCGGGTGTAGTCGGTGTCGGAGTTTGTTTTGTCGTAGACATATTTTATCCCGTTTGAAGAGCAGAACGCGCGGATTTCCTCCCCGCTCACCTCTATAAGCGGCCGAATGTAAACGCCATCCCGCACAGGTGAGATTCCGCCAAGCCCACGCAGTCCGCTTCCGCGAAGTATGTTGAAGAGCAATGTTTCGCAGTTGTCGTCGGCGTTGTGTGCCGTTGCTATGACCGCGCCGTGCTTCTGTGACAGCTCACGGAAGAATTCATACCGCACCACCCGCGCCGCTTCCTCGATTCCCATGCCGGACTTGCGTGAGAGAGCCGGAACGTCAGCTTTTTTCACGTACAGCGGGATTCCAAGCCTCGCGCATTCGTCACGGCAGAAGTTTTCGTCCGAATCGGCGTCCTCTCCCCGAATCATGTGGTTGACGTGAGCCGCCGCCAGCGTGATTCCGTTTTCGGTGCAGTAGGCGTGAAGCAGATGCAGAAGACACGACGAGTCAGCTCCACCGGAATACGCGGCGATTACCGTGCCGGAGGACTTCATCAGGCTGTCGAAGGCGTACTTTTTCAAGGCGGAATTAAATCCCGTGACGACGGGGCTGTCGAAGTGCTTTTTCATACTCTCATTCTCATTTGCATTCTCATTGGCTTCGATTGATGTCCATCGATATATTGAGCGGGGGGCGAGTCTGCTTTATATTATCTCTATCTTTATCTTTTGCTTTATCTTTGGCAGCGTTCGTATTCGTTCGTAAGACATCGCTAGCCATCGCTTACGTCAGTACCCGCCGTTTTTCTCGAGCTTCAGCATTATCAGCACAAACGCCGCGTAGACGAGAACGCCAGCGAGGACGCACTCCATCATCTCCGGTACGCTTGCGTAGGCTCTCAGGAAAAAGTCGGGGTCAGTTGACATTATGTTTACAAAATTCAGTATGTACAGGCTCACAGCGATAATTGTCACCGGCACAAGTCTGGACAAGTCGCAGATAAAGGCGCACATACTGTTCTTTGACTTTTGTTTTATCATTATTATCGCTCTCTATGAATTCGGTTTTCATGTTATTATATCACAAAACGTCCCTTCAAGTCAAGCGGTAATTATAGTATAATTGTCTCTTTTTGCTCTCGCTCAACATCATCTTTTTCTTCGCAGAGCGGCGGCGTACCATCCGTTTTCGTACTTCTCCCGCTCCACAGCGTAGCCCTCTCTGTCAAGCACCGAGATGACCTCCTCAGCGCGCTCGGCAATGATTCCGGATACAATGAACACGCCGTCCGGTGCGAGATAATCTGACACGTCGGGAGAGAGGCGAATTATCACGTCGGCTACAATGTTCGCCACAACGATATCGTACCCGCCTTCGATTTTCTCAACCTGCTTCAAGAGGTCCGACCTTTCGCATTTCACGTTTGACGTGCCGTTCAGAGCTGTGTTCTCCCGCGCAACCCTCACCGCTACCGGGTCGAGGTCGCAGGCGAAGCAGGATTTCGCACCTAACTTTGAAGCGGAGATAGCGAGAATTCCCGAGCCGCATCCAACGTCAAGCACAGTGGAGCCGTCCTTCACGTATTCCTCAACAAATCCGGCGCAGAGACGCGTGGTTTCGTGGGTTCCCGTGCCGAACGCCATTCCGGGATCCATGAGGACTATAACCTCGTCCTCAGCCCGGTCGTACTTTTCCCAAACGGGAACTATCACCAGCCGCCGTCCGGTTTTGATGGGCTTGTAGTACTTCTTCCATGTGTTCGCCCAATCCTCCTCCTTCACGCCGACGTGCTCTATTTTGTACTCAATTCTCGCGCCGTCAAGTCTCTCTTTGATGAACATCTCGCTCTCGCCCGGCGCTCTTTCCGTTGAGATGAACACGGACACTGAAGACTTCGTGCGGTCGGCTTCAAGGAGCTTTTCGTCAATGACCTCGCCATACACGCCGTTCAAAAGGTCGTCTACGTCGGAATAGTCCTCTATCATAAGACCGTTGTCAACCATTGACATTACACTTGACACCAGTTCCGTATTCTTTGAGTCACAGCTTACCTTTATCTGAACCCAGCTTTTGTTGTCGTCCATAATAACCTCGTTTTTTATTCATGCTTTATCTATACCAAACCATATTTGCGGAATGGGTTCCGGTAGCTTAATCCCGCTTAAGTTAAAGCTGAATAACTCGAAAAAATCGCCGAAAATGCTCGAATATATGGCAATTTTAGGCGACTTTAACATTAAATCAGCGTTTACTTAATTGTCCTTCTTGAACAGCCGCTTGAAAAACCCTGTTTGCTTGGAGTAGTTGCTCTCACCGCAGGATGCCGCGAATTTCTGCAAAAGCTCCTTCTGCTCACTGTTCAGATTCTTTGGGACTTCAACCACTACCGTAATGTAGAGATTTCCCCGTATGTTGGCGTTGACCCGCTTGACTCCCTTGCCGCGTATTGTGAACACCGTTCCGGGCTGGGTTCCTTCGGGAATCGTGTACTTCATGGAGCCTTCGAGGGTGGGAATTTCGATCTCCGCGCCCAGAGTTGCTTCGGCGTATGTTATCGGAACCTCGCAGTATATGTCGTCGCCGTCACGCTCGAATAACGGATGGGGACGTACGCTGATGATGATGTTCAGGTTGCCCGCTGTTCCGCCGTTCATGCCGTCGCTTCCCTGATACTTGAGCGCCAGCTGCTGTCCGTCGTCAATGCCTGCGGGAATGGTAACTTCCAGCTTCTTCGGCATGCGAACAAATCCCGTTCCCTTGCAGCCCGGACACTTGGACTCGATGATTTTACCCGTTCCACGGCAGGCGTCGCAGACTTTCTGGGTCTGCATTATGCCGAACGCCGTCCTCTGCTGGACCCTCACCTGACCAGTACCCTTGCAGCTTGGGCATGTCTTGGGGGACGTTCCCTTTGCTGCACCGGTTCCCGAGCAGTCCGCGCACTTCTGGATTTTGTTGTACTGGATTTCCTTCTTGCAGCCGAACACCGCCTCTTCGAAGTCAATCGTGAGTCGTACGTTGATGTCGTCGCCTCGCACGGGACCGTTTCTGCGGCTGCTTCCCCCTGTGAACGAACCGCCGAAGAAGCTGGAGAAAATGTCGTTGATGTCGAATCCGCCGAAGTCGCCGTAGCCGAATCCGCCGCCCATTCCGGAAGCCGGGTCGAAAGCTGCGTGGCCGTACTGGTCGTATTTTGCCTTTTTGTCCGGGTCGGAGAGGATGTCGTAGGCTTCGTTGACTTCCTTGAACTTAGCCTCCGCTTCCTTGTCGCCGGGATTCATGTCGGGATGGTATTTTTTCGCAAGGGTTCTGTATGCTTTTTTTATGGTTGCCTCGTCCGCGCTTTTGTCTACGCCGAGAACCTCATAGTAATCTCTTTTTTCAGCCATGTATCAAATCCTCCGCCTGTTGGAAAAGCTGATTTTTTTACTCCATTGTTCCAATTTCAGACTAAACGTTATATAGTTTTAGGTAAAACTTTGAAAGAATTCCGGTTGTCCGAAGGACAATTAAAAATAGTTGGGGGTCCGCGAAAAGGTTCAACCATTTCATCAAGGAATTCTTTGTCATGAAATCAGCTCACTTAAATATTAAGCAAACGATATATTTCATGCCGTTTCACCACGTATAGGGTGGAGTTTTGTATTCCCCACCCTGCGTGAATGCTTATTTATTTGTTATTTTTACCAACAAATTATCGTATCTCAATATCTTACTGGTTTGACTTGTCTTCGAAGTCGGAGCTATAGTAGGTGTTGCCGTTGCCGCTGCCGCCGTCGTTGCCGCCCTGATTGGGGTTGAAGCCTGCGCCGCCCTGCTGGCCCTGCTGCTGAGCGTACATCTTCTCGGCAATGGGGTAGAATGCCTTCTCGAGAGCGTCAGTGTCAGTCTTGATGGAGTCCATGTTGTCGCTCTTGATAGTCTCCTTGAGCTTTTCGATTGCGGCTCTTACGGGAGCTTTGTCGTCCTCAGTTACCTTGTCGCCCATGTCGGAGAGGCTCTTTTCGCTCTGGTAAATCATCTGCTCGGCTCTGTTCTTGACTTCAACGGCTTCCTTCTTCTTCTTGTCCTCTTCCGCGTATCTCTCAGCCTCATGAACGGCGCGGTCGATGTCCTCCTTTGACATGTTGGTGGAGGATGTGATGGTGATGTGCTGTTCCTTGCCGGTTCCCTTGTCGGTTGCGGATACGTTTACAATGCCGTTTGCGTCGATGTCGAAGGTGACTTCAATCTGCGGAACTCCTCTAGGTGCGGGTGTGATGCCGTCGAGGATGAATCTGCCGAGTGTGGTGTTGCCGGATGCCATGTCGCGCTCGCCCTGAAGTACGTGAATTTCAACGGAGGTCTGACCGTCTGCGGCTGTGGAGTAAACCTGGCTCTTCTTTACCGGGATGGTGGTGTTTCTGTCGATGATTCTGTTGAACACGCCGCCGAGAGTCTCGATACCCAGTGACAGAGGTGTTACGTCGAGAAGGAGCAAATCCTTAACGTCACCGCCGAGAACTCCTGCCTGGATTGCAGCACCTACTGCAACGCATTCGTCAGGGTTGATTCCCTTGAAGGGGTCTTTGCCAATGAAGTCCTTTACTGCGTCCTGTACTGCGGGGATTCTTGTGGAGCCGCCGACGAGGAGAACCTTGTCAATCTGGGAAACGGAGAGTCCTGCGTCCGCGAGAGCCTTTCTGGTAGGAGTCATTGTGCGTGCTACAAGGTCGGCTGTCAGCTCGTTGAACTTTGCTCTGGTGAGGGTTGCGTCGAAGTGCTTCGGTCCTGTCGCGTCAGCTGTGATGAAGGGGAGGTTGATGTTGGAGGATGCCACGCCGGACAGCTCGATTTTAGCCTTTTCTGCGGCTTCCTTGAGTCTCTGGAGAGCCATTTTGTCTTTTCTCAGGTCAATGCCGGAGTTTTCCTTCATGAATTCCTCAGCAATCCAGTCTATTACACGGTTGTCGAAGTCGTCGCCGCCAAGCTTTGTGTCACCGTTTGTAGCGAGAACCTCAAACACGCCGTCGGAAATTTCGAGGATGGATACGTCGAATGTACCGCCGCCCAAGTCGAATATCATGATCTTCTGCTCTTTTGATTCCTTGTCAACGCCGTATGCGAGAGCTGCCGCTGTAGGCTCGTTGATGATACGGAGAACCTCGAGTCCCGCGATTTTGCCCGCGTCCTTTGTAGCCTGTCTCTGAGCGTCGGAGAAGTATGCGGGAACCGTGATTACTGCCTGAGATACAGTTCCACCCAGATATGCTTCAGCGTCGGACTTCAGCTTCTGGAGAACCATTGCGGAAATCTCCTGAGGGCTGAATCTCTTGTTGTCGATAGTTACTTTGTAGTCGGAACCCATGTGACGCTTGATGGAGGAAACTGTTCTCTCAGGGTTTGTGATAGCCTGACGCTTTGCAACCTGACCTACAAGTCTTTCACCAGTCTTTGTGAACGCCACAACCGAAGGAGTTGTTCTCGCGCCTTCGGGATTGGGAATAACAACAGGCTCACCGCCTTCAAATACAGCGACGCATGAGTTTGTCGTACCTAAATCTATACCAATGATCTTTGCCATAATATGCCTCCTGAATGATGTTTATGTTAAATTTAATTTTTGCCTTGATTTATTGTTTTTTCGTAGATAAAATATCGCTCGTCCTCTCCGACACGCTTGAATCCGCAGGAGGAGTAGAGGTGCTGGGAAGCGGTGTTGTACTTGAAAATCTTCACGTCCGTCAGCTTATCCCAGCCGAGGGACTTTGCCCGGTTCACAAGGGTAGTCAGAACAGCTTTTCCGATTCCCCTGCTCCTGTATTCCCCCACGCCTATGACTATCGGCAGGTTTTCCTTTTGCAGTGCCGCGTCGCCTATGGGTATGAAGTTTCCGTTTTCCTTGACTTCGATGAAGTACATCTCGCTTCTGCCGTTTGTTTCGAACCAGTCATACATTCCCTTGACGTAATTTTCGTCGGGGATTTTACTTTTGTCCGTGATTCCTTCGGAGTTGTAGTACACAACCTCGTCCCTGTACCACGGCAGTCCGGTCAGGTAGTTTCCGTCATATTTACTCAGGCGGAGATTGTCGTCGATTCTGATAATGTCCGGCTGAGGGATTCCCTCGACTGCCATCAGTTTGCCACCTTTACCATAGCGTAGCGGAGAACCTTGTCGCCGTATTTGTAGCCCTGCTGGAGAACCTCGACGATTTCTCCCTCTCCGAGACTTTCATCTTCCACATGCATCACAGCGTTGTGCAGAGCCGGATCGAATTTTTCTCCGACCTCGCCGTATGCCGCCACTCCGATTTTCTCGAGGGTTTCGGGAAGCTTGCCGAGAATCAGATTCACTCCCTCAGCCACCTTTTCGCTGTCGCCGCCGGAATACTTCTCTGCGTATCTCAGGTTGTCTATTATAGGAAGGATTCCCTTGAGGGTGTCGTTAACCGCGTCGCCGTAGATGTTTTTGCGCTCGGTCTGGCTTCTCTTTCGGAAGTTGTCGTACTCAGCCGCCAGACGAAGGTATTTGTCGTTCAGATCCTCTGTTTTCTTCTTTTCCTCAGCGAGAGCCTTGTTTGCCGCCTCAAGCTCGACTTTCAGCTTCTTTACGTCGCCTTTTTTGTCTTTTTTATCCGTCTTGTCGCTCTTGTCTGCCTTGTCTGATTCGTCGCCTTTGACGTCCTTTTCATTCTTTGCCTCAGCGTCCGATTCTTCATTGGGTTTGCCGCCGCAGCACTCCGGATTTTCCGCCTCAGGCGCGGGTTCCTTTTGTTCGTTCAGCTCGGACTCGGGTGTTTTTTCCGTTTCCGTACTGTCCTTTGTTTTTTCGTCAATCATCATTAATTATATATCTCCGTTTTAATTTATCTCGTTTTCGTTTTTGTTGTCCTCATCCGTCCCGCCTCTTACGCCGCCGTTCATTCCGTCCGAGTGACTGTTCAGCTCTTCCGTAACTTCCTTAGTCAGGCTGTCGATTGTGGCTATGACCCGACGGTAGTTCATGCGGGTTGGTCCGATGATTCCAATAGCTCCCACCGGCTTTCCCCTGTCCATGATTGTCTTGAAAACCAGCGTGGAGTTATCCATGACCTTCACGAGGTTCTCCCGTCCTATGTAAATCTGAACCTTTCCGTCGGTTTTTGTCTCATCCGATAGGAATTCCAGCAGCGTTTCCTTTTTTTCAAACAGCGCCAGCATTTCCCTCAGTCTGTCCATGTCGTAGTATTCGGGGTAGGACAGCAGCCGGTTGATTCCCTCGAAGCTTAATTCTCCTCCGTCGAACACCGTTATGGTCTCGCATATGGTCTTGATCACAGGGGTTACAAGGTAGTCGTACTCGCCCATCATCCGCTCCATCTCCATCACGGTCAGCATTGTGATTTCCGCCGCCGTTATGTCAGTCGCCTTAGCGTTGAGAGCCGCCGCAAGCCTTGACATCGCTTCTATGGGAATGCGGTAGTTTGAGTGGATGTATTTCGTCTTGATTACGCCGCCGATTACCATGATGAGAACCGCCGTTGTCTCGTCCAGCCGCATGATTTCGTACCGCTGAACCGTGATTCTCGCCTGTCTCGGCTTTAGTGCAAGGGATGTGTAGTTTGTCAGCTTTGAGGCCAGCTTCATTGCCGCCTGCAGGATTGAGTCAAGCTCCGATTCCTTCTGTTTCAGGGATGAGTGAAGTTCCGCTATCTCGTTCTGGGTCAGGTTGTACTTGTCAATGAGCCAGTCCACATAGAACCTGTAGCCCGCCTCAGAGGGGATTCTGCCGGCCGACGCGTGGGGCTGCTCGAGATAGCCAAGCTCTTCCAGCTCCGCCATTTCGTTCCGTATGGTAGCAGACGAGCACGCAATCTGCTTGTTCTGGGTAAGCGCTTTGCTTCCCACCGGCTCTCCGTTCAACACGTGTGAATCTATTATAGCTTTCAAAATCAGCTTTTTTCTTTCGCTAAGCTCATCTTTGCCGCTCTTCATTCCATTCACCTCCCAATTGACTCATGATACCGCTGGCAAGGTTTCAAGGCGCATCTTCATCATCAGAACCATGCGGTGCCGCCTCAACTTTTAGCACTCGCAAGCTCTAAGTGCTAACTTCTGATATTAATATACAGTTTTTCCGTTCTTCATTCAACAACAAAATAAGAAATATTTGTTAATTTAATATGAACTTCGCCGGCAAAAATAAAAAACGGCAGATTTTGTTGGCATTCCACCGTTTTATTTGTTTGATTTGTCAATCCGGTTCAGAACCGCAGTCCGACGCGCCGCCTTTTTCCGAAGAAAGCCGCACACACGGCTAGCAGAACAGACGCAAGTACGGCTCCATCTTCACCGGTTTCAGGAGCGAATTCGCCGGAGCTTTCGTTCATTTCCCTCTCGGCGTCGGCGGCAGAGTAGGATGCGTCGGCATAGTATCCGGTTTTGACAGCGTAATGTGCGCCGTGAACTATGTAAATCTCGTCAAGCTCTACGCCTGTATTGCGCATGATGAACCCGTTTGAGCCTGATGACACCAAAAGAACGTCGCTTCTCTTGAGAGTGCAACTCTCTCCGCCGGAGGTCAGGGTCATTTCGCTGAGCGCCCCCGATTCAATGGGAATTTTCACGTTCACCGTCTCTCCAGACGATATTGCCGCCTTGATTTTTTCAGTCGGTTCGCTGAATTCATCAACCGTTCCTCCGGCTCTGATTACAACCGAGCTGATGTTTGTCGGCTCATCCCCGCGACAGGTCAGCATGAACGCTATGTATGCGTTGCTGTTTTCCGGCTCCACAAAGCGGAAAGTAAACTCGCCGGTGAATGTGTCGGCCTTGTCCACGTCGGCCAAAAGAAGGTATAGCCTGCTGTTTCCGGTTTTCAGGTACAGTTTTCCGTCCGATAAGGCCATTTCCTCAGGTTGTGAGCCGGCCGAACCAAACCGCAGTCCGTATTCGCCCAGACCTTTGCCGATTTCCGCTGAAAAATCCTGATGAAACAGAACGTCCCCGACGTCGGCGTCAATCTCAGCCGCCGAAACAGAGCCGTACATTGATACCGTCAAAAATATTATCGCAAGAATACCGGCTATCAGTTTTTTCATATAATTCTCCTCAATCAAGATGAGCTTCACACATGTAAAAATTATTTCCCTCAAATATTCTACCATATATTATATAATTTTTTCGCCATTCCGTCAAGAGTTTTATCAGTTTTTACTACACTTTCCGACAGATTTTTTTATTTGCGCCACAGCCTTCCGATATAGAAATATTCACGGGGATGGAATATATGCTCATTATTGAAATTTTTTTGAAAAAAGTTAAAATCAAGTATTGACAAGTGATGAAGAATGTGCTATACTAACAAAGCAGTCAACTGTAAATTCAGCCGAAGGAGGCGATTATGATGAAAAACTTATATTTGTTCGGATGTAATACTTATATTTGTCGGACGTCATGTGCCATCCTTGAGAGAATCAGCGGTTGAGCCTTGATTAAGTTAAAATGACATGTGCATCCGGAGTCGGGTGTTTTTTCTATGTCTGCATGGCTGATACGCGCCCGATGGGGTGCTTTTTGTTTTTCGTGGGAAGTCCTTCAAATATAAGTTACAACGGATAAATCAAAATTCAAGGAGGATACAGATTTGTCAACCGTTATAACTGCCACAAAAATTCACACTTACGGAAAGAAGGAATGCCTGTGAAGAGACTTAAAACAATAATGACATCCATGAATGCGAACACCACGACCTACTGGGAAATGTACGACGGCGCAATGATCGTGTCGGTCCCTGCGAACCCGTGGATTCAGCCGTATGTGGACCACGACGCGACCTATTACCACAACGACGACATCGGGTTTGAGATATCCGAAACCCACAAGCTGGCGAAGGATAAGCCCACCGTGTTGATTACAATTCCCTGCTCTGTCCTCGGGATTGACGAGCCGAAGAAGGAGCACGAGGAAGCGGTGGCGGACTTCTGCCTGCGGAGGTTTACAAAATACATTGACGAGATTAACGCGCTGATTTACAACCGCAGCCGTCCCGCAAACGAAAACGGAAAATACTACATCTGCACACCCGGCGGCGAGATAGTGAAGAGAAACTCCGCGTTTTTCGCCATTCGTCACCAAAAGGGCTACCGCAACGGCTCGGGGATCAAGGTTTTTCTGCTTGACGACGGGGTTGAGCGGCTGCCGAGAATGAACCTATGCATTATGATACAGGTTCAGCTCCCTCGCGGACACCTGAAAAAAGCCACGACTATGCTATGCCGGGATCTGCCCTACGCGGTGGACCACTTCATCATGGAGTTCGACCACGCCGCCTTTGCCGAAGCCACAGCTCTTGCCGACCGGCAGTCTGCAATCCGCGCATGGCTGAAGGGGAGCGAATACTGCGCATTTGTGGCAAACGGAAGCATACTCCCCCGCGCTAAGGCTGAAAAGGGTCAGAGTCGGGCAGATTTACCCCTGTCGAGTGCTGTTCCGTTCAAATCCACACCTGAGGACGAGATTGAGGTCTGCGGTGTGCGTGGCATGGGAATCAAAAAGGGCGTTACCGTCATCACTGGCGGCGGATATTCGGGCAAGTCCACGCTTCTTGACGCGATTTCTGCGGGGATTTACAACCATATCTTGGGTGACGGGCGGGAGATGTGCATAACGGACGAGTCCGCCATGACAATTTCGGCTGAGGACGGACGGAGCGTGAAGCACGTGAACATTTCCCCGTTCATAAAATGGCTGCCCGGCGGCGACACAGCTGATTTTTCCACCGACCACGCGTCCGGCTCAACCTCGCAAGCGGCAAACATAATGGAAGCCGTCGACAGCGGGGCGCATCTTCTCCTGATTGACGAGGACCGGAGCGCGACCAACTTCATGATACGTGACGCGAAGATGAAATCCCTCATTAAAAAAGAGCCAATCACCCCATTCACCGACCGGGTAAGCGAGCTGCACAGTCGTCTCGGCGTGTCCACAATTCTTGTAATAGGAGGAAGCGGGGAGTACCTTGCGGTGGCGGACAAAATCTACATGATGGAGGACTACAAGATCAACGACGTGAGCGGGTGCGCGAAGGAGATTTCGTCAGATGTAAACGTAACACTCCCCGACCCGGCGGACTGGAACCAGAGCAGGACTTTATACTCTGGCGGCTTCACTTCATACCCGGAAGGCGTCGGCACGGAGAAGCTTGAGGTGCTTGACACGGGCTTCATCCTAATCGGGGACGAAAAAATAGACGTGTGCGGACTCCACGACATCATCACTCCCGGTCAGCTGTATTCCCTCGGGTTCATGCTGCGGTACCTCGAAGCCGCGAACAGGGACAGTCGAATTGACATTGACGGGATAATTGACGAGCTGTACGCGAAAATCGACGGGGAAGGCGCGGACATAGTGTTCTCATCGTTCTTCACCACCTGCGAGAGGTTCCTCGACGTTCCACGAAAGCAGGAGCTGAAAGCCGTCATAAACCGCATGAGGATGATCAAGCTGGTCAAGTCCGGCGAGTGATTTTCTTCCTTTAATTAATATAAAAAAGAAATATAAAAAAGAAAACGGTAGTCAAACGATTACCGTTTTTTTTGTGAAAAAAAATAATCCGCGCCGCTTCATAAGAAATACTGCCCGGATTAAATCATGCGGGTAAAAGGACTTGAACCTTCACGAAGTTGCCCCCACAAGAACCTGAATCTTGCGCGTCTGCCAATTCCGCCACACCCGCATCAGTCAACGCTGACATTATACATCATTTTCCCGACTTTGTCAAGGGGTTTTGCAAAAAAAAAATGAATTCGTTTGTATATGCTAAAATTATATAACCCCACCAACAACAAAACAGGAAGTCCCCCCAAAAAATATGGTATAATG
>CAZULC010000019.1:0-37335 GCA_964621165.1 uncultured Ruminococcus sp. | reverse complement strand
ATTTTTAGGTTTGGGACTTTCTGTAATATGGGTCATATCTATTGACAACACAAACGGAAATCGAAAAAAGTTGAAAATATGGTTGACTTAATTGAAAAAAAGTGGTATAATAACTTATATTCAATTCATTAAAGCATTATTATCTATTAATTAGATTCACGGTAAAAGTGTAGAAGAAAGGTGAATTATATGAAACGCATAACTTGTTTGATACTCGCCTTATTGATGCTCTCAGTATCTGCAGGAATGTACTCATGCGGAAATGGAGAAAACGAAACTGAAGGTACCACAAAAGAGGAAGAAACTGCTCCTCAGGCTCAGGACACTGAAACAGAGGCTCCCGAAACCGATGAGGCGGAACTGACCGATAAAGAAAAGCGCCAGCTCATATCTGACGACCTTCCGGAAGTAACATTCGACGGAGCCGAAATTAGATTTTTAACCTACAGCGACGCGGACTACACGCAGGAAATCAGCGTTGATGATTTGAACGGTGAAGCATGTAACGACGCAATCTACAACAGAAACCTTACAGTAGAAAAGCGGTTTGACGTAAAAATAAAGGGAATCTCTGACAGTGCACCATGGAGCAAAGCTGGAGAAGTAGCTAAAGCTGGAACTGATGATTACCACGTTATCGGGTTCTTTGACTACCTTGCATATGTTCCGATCAACTCAGAAGCTCTTCTTAACTGGTGTGATGTGCCACACGTTAATTTAGAAAAGCCATGGCATAACCAGCTTTCAAACGACGACTCCACAATCAACGGTAAACTGTATGGCATTACCTCCGACCTTGCTATTACATCTCTTACATACACAATAGCTATCTTTATGGACATTCCTCTTGCTGAAAACTACGGTTACACAACCGATGACATTTATAACACCGTCAAAGAAGGCAAATGGACCATTGACTATTTTACCGATATTATCTCCAGCATGTATGTTGACAGAGACGGTAATGGCAACCGTGACGTAACTGACATCTATGGCTTTGGTTATGTGACAATGAACCCAGCTGATGTGTGGCTAACAGCTTTTGACCAGAAAATTTGTCAGCCTAACGATGAAGGTGGAATAGACATTCTCTTCATGAGCGACAAGACTGTATCCATTCTCGATAAACTTCTTGATATGCATATGAACAACCCCGGATTTATCGAATACACATCAAATGGTATATACTATGAAGAGAAGGCATTTAAGAGTGGCAACCTTGTGTTCGCTCCGCTTAGATTCAACGCGGCATTCGCTCAGCTGAGAGACATGGAAAACTCTTACACGATACTTCCTTACCCAAAGTGGGATGAAAACCAGGAGAGATACCTTACAAAGGCTGACGATAAGTTTACTCTGTTTGGTATTCCTACTTCTGTTTATGACCAGCTTGACTTTATCGGAACAATCTATGAAGCCCTCAGTGCAGAATCATATAAGACTGTATTCCCTGTATATTATGACACCGCTCTCAAGGGCAAGTATTCCGCCGACGAAACCACTGCGGAGATGGTTGACATTATCTTTTCAGGTCGTTTGTTCGACTTCTCCTTCCAGTTTGGTGAATCCGTATTCGCTCGTATCCCTTACATGATCCGTGATATGCTCGCTGATCAGACGAACACACTCGCATCCACCTATAAAGCAAAAGAGAAAGCTGTTACAAAGAGCCTTACTAAGATGATCGAAGTCAAATATGGCGACTGATTGTCAGATTAAAATAAAAATTACGGCATGGGAAAAATCCTGTGCCGTTTTTATATATGTAAAAAACACCCGAAGTCAATCGTCAATGAAAGCTTCGGGTGAAATTTTATTCTATTTCAATTGTTCCTAAATTGAATCAGCAAGCGCCATGAGCCAGCATAGCGTCAACAACCTTTGAGAAGCCTGCTATATTAGCGCCGGCTACATAGTTTCCAGCCATGCCGTATTCAGCAGCCGCGTTGTCGATGTTGTGGTAGATGTTGACCATGATGTTCTTCAGCTTTGCGTCAACCTCGTCAAATGTCCAACTGAGTCTTTCGCTGTTCTGGGACATTTCAAGACCGGATGTAGCAACGCCGCCCGCGTTGGAAGCCTTGCCGCATACGAAGAGTACGCCGTTTTCCTGGAAATACTTTGTGGCGTCAATGGAGGTCGGCATGTTGGCACCCTCGCAAACGCACTTTACACCGTTCTTGACCAGTTCCTTTGCGTCGTCGATAAGAAGTTCATTCTGAGTAGCGCAGGGAAGAGCGATGTCAGTCTTAACCGACCATACTCCGCGGCCTTCGTGATATTCGGACGAGGGCTTTGTGTCATGGTACTCGGAGATTCTGCCGCGGCGGACTTCCTTGAGTTCCTTAACCAGAGCGAGATCAATTCCGTCCTTGTCGTAAATCCAGCCTGTGGAGTCACTCATTGTGACAACCTTACCGCCCAGCTGAGCAGCTTTTTCTGCCGCGTAAATCGCAACATTGCCCGCACCGGAAACGGAGACAGTCTTGCCGTCGATTCCGTCATTGTGGCACTTGAGAAGCTCCTCTACAAGATAGAGAAGACCGTAACCTGTCGCCTGTGTGCGAACGAGAGAGCCGCCGTAGGAAAGTCCTTTACCGGTGAGAACGCCCTCGTACAGTCCTGTGAGCCGCTTGTACTGACCAAACATGTAGCCGATTTCACGTGCGCCGGTGCCGATGTCGCCTGCGGGAACGTCCTCGTTTGCGCCGACATACTTGTAAAGCTCAGTCATGAAGGATTGGCAAAACGCCATAACCTCACGGTCGCTCTTTCCCTTGGGGTCGAAGTCCGAGCCGCCCTTTGCACCACCCAGGGGAAGTCCCGTCAGGCTGTTCTTGAACACCTGCTCAAATCCGAGGAACTTGATGACCGAAAGGTTTACGGAAGGATGAAGTCTGATTCCTCCCTTGTATGGACCGATGGAGTTGTTGAACTGAACTCTGTAGCCGGTGTTAACTCTGATTTTACCGCTGTCATCAACCCACGGCACACGGAACTGAATCTGACGGTCCGGCTCTGTGATGCGTTCGAGAATAGCTTCCTGCTCGTATAATTTTTCATTTTTGGCGATTACCTTTTCAAGGGACTCAAAAACCTCATGAACGGCTTGCAAAAACTCCGGCTGATAGGAATATTTCTTGTCGACTGATTCAAGTACATTCTGTAAATAGCTCATTAATGCTTCCTCTTTTCAAGTATAAATAATGTTTCCCAATACATAAATATACCACAAATCAGCGAAAAATGCAAGATAATATATAAATATTAATCATATTCGCATAAATTCCGCATATTGCCGAAAAAATATGTGTAAAACACAGCAAACTTTCCGCAACATGACTACAACAGTTGAAAAAACTCCAGCAAATTGTACGATTGATGTCGGGACCGGTTTATAAAAATGCAGTTTTTCGTAAATAATTATACGTGATCTGCACTTTCCACGTACAGCGGAAGGGGAAGAATCGCACGTGCGGCAGGGGACAGCTTCTTGAGATAAGGCAAACGCAGACCAAAGAACAGTGTTGCCGCTTCACGATGTCCGATTTCCAGTGTGCAGTCGCCGTAGTAATCCTCAACTGATGTAACATTATCCTTCACGCTGATTTTCAGCCGCTCATCCCGCGCTTTTCCGTGAATCAGAATGGTGAACTCCGCGTCAACCAGCTCCTCCCGTGAAGCTTTGAACTTGAGCAGCGCGCCGATAACCCTTTTGTAATTGTAAACGCTGAACATGTCACAGTGTCCGATGTTCTCGTGGCCGCAGATTCTCTCGGCTCTGTCGATGAGGTCCGTGTCCCACATGGGCAGGTGAATTGTTACCTCGCCGTAATTTTTCACATAGTTCCGCACCACGTCGTCGAAGTCGTTGTTGTCGACAAGGGTCAGCTCACCCAGCCCCCCGACAAAATACCCGATGAACTCGCCGCACTTCAATACCGCACGGACAGGAGCGCGCCAAGATGAGCAGATGTCAAAGAATTTCTCCCGGGAACGCACGGTTCTCATGGGTCTCTTTGAATGGAGCGTATACATTTTGTTAATTAACTCGCTGTCCCCGGATTTTACGTCCCGAATTTCAAGCTCCACAAACGGCACATCCTTGAAGCAATGCCGCAGATTGGTGGAGCTGATCGACATCTCAAACTCCTGACCACAGTATTCATAGCCGAACCAGTTGTACCTCTGCCGGATTCCGCCGAGAATGGAGCAGTCCACACCGTCCTTTATCATGTCGTCGATTGCCATATTCATGCAGTCAATCATGTAGCCTTTCGAACGGGAGTATGGATGAACGGCGACGTTTCCGATTCCGCGGCAATGCAGTTCTTCACCGCCAACCGCCAGAATTGAGTCGAACGCTCCGATTGCAGCCTTGAGCTTGCCGTTTTCGGTCACGATATAGTTGTTGTAACACGGATTGCAGTCGGGATTATACAGCTTCGGCAAAAGCTTCTTGAAGTCCTGCTCGTTTCCGTTGAAGCCGAACACATAGTTGATGAAATCCATGAAGTCATCATACATTTCGGGATTCCCGCGACCCTTGTAAATTATTACGTCTGACATAATTTTTCCCTTTCGTTTAATTTAAATTGAACTATATTTCAAATAAATCCTGTCTCAAAATACAGTCTCGCACTTGTATGCCCGAATATTTTCTTTAGTCAAGCGGGTATAGGCCAAGTCCCGCGTCCCTTCATCATAAAACAGACCGAATATCGAAGGTCCGCTTCCGCTCATCATGACCCCATCCCCACCGAGAGCTATCATTTTCTCCCTCAATGCCTTTGCGCATGGACGAATTGGGAGTATAGCTTCTTCAAAAACGTTGTACATTCCCACGGGAATTTCACCTCGATTTAATGCACCAAGCAACGGCTCAACTGAGCCGTGACTGTCAAACCGCCTCAATTTGTCAATCCGATCGTAAGCTTCGGGAGTTGAGACCCCATCACCATCTACCGCAATCAAAATATGAAACTTCGGCTGTGATATGTGGATTTTTTCAATCTTTTCGCCAATCCCACGGCAGATACAGCACCCACCGGCAATGCAGAAAGGAATATCCGCCCCCACCGACGCTCCAATTGAGTAAAGTTCGTCCACAACCGTATTCACGCCGGACATTTCGCTGAGTAGTGACAGAACAGCCGCACCATCGCTTGAACCGCCAGCAAGTCCTCCTGCCGATGGAATGTGCTTTTCAATGCCGATTTCCGCTGAATATCCGGACATATTGTAATGAGATAAAAATTTTTCCGCACATCTGTATGCAATGTTTCGTATGTCACAGGGGACATTTTTGTCGTCGCATTCAATCCGAATCATGTTTTCTGCAACGTTGTTTTTCTCAAGCATGACCGTAATCACATCAAAAAGTGAAGTCTGCTGCATAACGCTGACAATGTCGTGGTACCCGTCAGTTCTCTTGCCAACCACATCGAGAAAGTAGTTGATTTTTGCAAACGCTTTCTTACTCTTTACCATAGTCAATGTATTAACCGTATCAGCGGATTCTGTTTGGCTTCAACCGCACCGATGGGACACAGCTCGCCGCAGCAGTAGCACTTGATACACTTCTCCCGGTGGATGTTCGCTTTCTTTTTACCGTGCTTCAATATAATTTCAATGGTATGCTTCGGGCAGGATTTCGCGCAGACCCCGCAGCCCACGCACTTTTTTTCGTCCACATGGGGCTTTGTCTCAAAGAATCTCGCCACTCTTCCGCCGAACATGGTTGACAGATTCTTGAGAAACCTGCCGGAATCCGTATCGGGTGGAAGAAAATCGAAGGTCGGATAGTCCGCAAGCCCCAAAACCGGAATCTCGTGCCAGTCCCGGGATACCAATCCACGCTCAGCCGCCTTGTTCAGGTGCAGAACCTCCCCCTCGGACTTCATGATGTGCTCCGCGATAACGTCCAGTGAATAGGGCGAACGGGAAGCCAAAATCAAACCGGTCTTTTTCGGAACACCATATGACGGACCGTTTCCTTCCATCGAGACAATGGCATCGCACACCGCAATAAATTCCTTTTCCTTAACTACATATGACGACAGATCCGCCAGCATCTCCGAGAAATCCTCGATCAGGGGGAAGTTTGAGTGCATTTCGAATTTTTCCACCCCGGGAATCAGTCCGAAGAGATTTTTCGTCGCACAGCTCATTTTCGTCAGGGTGTGTGTCTTGAGCTTGCATAAATCCACAATGACGTCGCAGTCGAGGAAGGCGTTGATGAGATGCAGATTTTTCAGCTTCACCCCGCTCATTTTCACCGGACTGTAGGAAAAGTCGTCGTTGATTTTCAGAATGTCGCTGGACAGAGGCGCAATTCCGCAGACGCGGTAGACGTTGTTCAGTGCCTGAGCGTTGAACGGACCGCCAGGTGAATCAGCCGCCACAATGGAAGCTGCGCCAAGCTCGTGCATAACCTGAGCCGCAGCCTTGATGAACGTGGGATGTGTGGTTGCGCCGTGGTCTGGACTTTTCGCCAGAACTAAATTCGGCTTGAGCAGGACTTTTCTGCCGCAGATGAGCTTTTCATCAATTCCCAAAGCGGAGAAGGACTGCCGCAGAATATCGGAAAGCAGATTTTCGTCATAGGATTCACAAGATGTGATGTATACAGGTAAATTGTTCATTATAATGCAACTTTCTGTTAAAGTAATATATTGTGTATAAAACGTATGAAATATAACTTGTATGATACGTTTTTGCGGGAGCTGTTGACGTTTCTCGCGGGATTCTTTAAAATTTAAGCTGAAGAAGAGCCGTTTTTACCCGCGGAGTCTCCTCGCCTATTATACCATAAAAAAAGCGGTTAATCAATAAGAAAACAAAAAAGGCGGCTCAACTTTGGTTCTTGGTTTTTTTCTTCTTGTTCGGCGTCCCGAGTCCGATTCGCTTTGCGGCGTATACCATTCCACTGAAGCTGCGCTTGTAATCTGCCTTAATAGCCGCGTCACCCCATCCCAGCCGTAACGGAGGAAATACGCCTTAAAAGCTTCTTTTATCAACTTTTCTTCTTCCACCGTGTGCCTTTTTGGGTGGCTGTTGGGACGATGTGACCTTTCGGCAAGGGACTGCCACGTTCCGTCATAGCGTTTGCACCACCTTTTTACGCTTGACAGGCTGACGCCGTATTGCCGAGCCGCAAAACTTTTGCCTTTTCTCAAAGAAAGTTTCACAACCGTTTGCCTTTTGTGCTATAATATTCATGGGAAGTCCCTCTCCTGTATGGAATGTTTGTTGTGGTGACTACATTATACCATATTTTTGGGGGACTTACTGTTTTGTTGTTGGTGGGGTTATATCATTTTAGCATATACAGAAACAAAAAAGCGGCTCAACTTTATGCCAAGCCGCTAAATTTTATTATAAATTAAAGCCGGATTCAATCAGCCAAGACGGGATTCAAGACCCTTAAGCTCGTCGAGAAGCTCTGCAGGAACTCTGTCGCCGATCTGAGCGTAGAAGTCTTTGATGTTCTGAACGTCAGCCTTCCAGCTTTCGGTGTCAACGGAGAGCAGGTCGCGGATAGTGTCAACAGTAACGCCGTCAAGATCCTCGATGTTGATGTCCTCAGCCTTCGGAACATAGCCGATAGGAGTCAGGTCAGCGTCAACAGTTCCTTCGCAGCGTGCGAGGATCCAGAGAAGAACTCTCATGTTGTCGCCGAAGCCGGGCCATATGAAGTTGCCGTTTTCGTCGGTTCTGAACCAGTTAACGTGAAAAATCTTGGGAGCGTGAGGAATCTTCTTGCCCATTTCAAGCCAGTGAGCGAAGTAGTCGCCCATGTTGTAGCCCGCGAAGGGACGCATAGCCATAGGGTCGCGTCTTACAACGCCTACAGCACCGGAAGCAGCCGCGGTTGTCTCGGAAGCCATGATGGAGCCGACGAATGTACCGTTCTGCCATGATGTTGACTGGTAAACCAGAGGAGCAGTCTTTGCACGACGTCCGCCGAATACGATAGCGGAAATCGGAACGCCTGCGGGATTGTTGAATTCCTTGGAGAGGCAGGGGCAGTTGACAGCCTTTGCAGTGAATCTTGAGTTGGGATGAGCGCCGGAGGTCTTAACCTTGTCAGCCTTATCGTACTTTGTGTAGTCCCAGATTTCGCCGCGCCAGTTTTCAGCGTTGTGCGGAGGATTGTTGTCAAGACCTTCCCACCAAACAGTGTTGTCGTCGAGGTTGTGGCAGACGTTGGTGAAGATGGTATCCTTCATGCAGGTGTGGAGAGCGTTGGGGTTGGACTTTTCGTTTGTGCCGGGTGCCACGCCGAAGAAGCCGTTTTCTGGGTTCATAGCGTAGAGACGTCCGTCAGCACCGATTCTGAGCCATGCTATGTCGTCGCCGACCGTCCATACCTTGTAGCCCTGCTTGCGGTAGATTTCCGGAGGAATGAGCATTGCGAGGTTGGTCTTGCCGCATGCTGAGGGGAACGCAGCGGAGATGTACTTGACTTCGCCGTTGGGAAATTCGATGCCGAGAATGAGCATGTGTTCAGCCATCCAGCCTTCTTTTCTGCCGAGGTAGGAAGCGATACGGAGAGCGAAGCACTTCTTGCCGAGAAGAACGTTTCCGCCGTAGCCGGAGTTGACGGACCAGATTGTGTTGTCCTCCGGGAAGTGGCAGATGTAACGGTTTTCTTCATCCAGCTGAGCCTTGGAGTGCAGACCCTTGATGTAGTCGCCGCTGTCACCCAGAGCCGTGAGAACGTCGTTGCCGACTCTTGTCATGATGAGCATGTTAAGAACCACGTAAATGGAGTCAGTCAGCTCGATGCCGTACTTTGCGAATTCGGAGCCGACGATACCCATGGAGTAGGGAATAACATACATTGTTCTGCCCTTCATGGAGCCGCGGTAGAGCTTTGTCAGCTTCTCATAACATTCCTTGGGATCCATCCAGTTGTTGATGTTGCCGGCGTCTTCCTTCTTGGATGTGCAGATGAAAGTTCTGTCTTCAACTCTCGCGACATCGTTTACAGCTGTGCGGTGGAGGTAGCATCCGGGAAGCTTTTCTTCGTTGAGCTTTATCATCTCACCTGTCGAGCAAGCCTCAGCACGAAGAACGTCAGCCTGTTCCTCACTTCCGTCGATCCAGACAATCTTGTCGGGAGTGCAGAGAGCGGCCATTTCGTCAATCCATGAGAGGACGTACTTGTTGTTAGTAACCATTACAAAAACTCCTTTATATAAAATTAATTTGAACTGATTTACAGAAAGCAGGGCTTGTGGATTTTCTGAAGTCCCCTACTTCCCTATCTTAGATTATACTCTAAATAACTTCCTTTTTCAAGAGCCGACTGGAAAAAATCTGTATTTTTACATTTTCGTCATATTATTTGCTAAATTTCAGTCAAGACAAAATATTCACAAAATAAATAGCAAAAATTCATAAAAATATTTAGAACAAGTGTTTACAAGAAGAAAAAAATATGATATAATATATCATAATATTTTGTGGGAATTTTGTTCTTCCGACCAGACGCACTTAAAACAGTGCTGCCGTAATACGGGAACAGCTTGCCGCAATAAAAAGTGAGGTTTGAAATGGCACCGCTAACACAGAAGGAACAGTTGGTTTTCGATTATATCAAAGAAAACATAAGGCATAACGGCTATTCTCCGTCGATAAGAGACATATGCACTGCGCTGAGCATCAAAAGCACGTCGACTGTACATACCTGCCTCGAGAAACTGGAGAAAAAAGGATATATACAGAAGGAAAACGGAAAGAGCAGAACCCTGAGAATCGAGGGAGTAACCTACGAGGAAGATACGGAAAAAGCCGGAGGAGAGCTCAATATTCCAATTCTCGGAAAAGTTACGGCCGGTCAGCCGATTTTGGCGGTTGAGAATTACGAAGGCTATGTCAGATATCCGAGAGGTATAAGTCCTGTTCCGGACGGGGAAATGTTCGCTCTCAAAGTAACGGGAACAAGCATGATTGAAGCCGGAATCATGGACGGAGATATCGTAATCGTTGAGAAAACCGCAATGGCTGAAAACGGAGACATAGTCGTGGCATTAATTGACGACGAAGCCACAGTTAAGACCTTCTACAAAGAAGAGGGACATTTCCGACTCCAGCCCGAAAACAAGACGATGCTTCCGATTATCGTAAACAGCCTGATGATTCTCGGCAAGGTTGTGGCAAGCATTCGTTATTATAAATAATGGAAGAAAGGCAAAAATCATGGCAAACGAAATAATCAAAGGAATGGACTTTCGCCACATAGCTCTCGCGGCGGTTGATTTTGAAAAGTCGCTCAAATTCTACACCGAAGGTCTCGGTATGAAGCTTTACGCCATTTGGGGCGAGGGCGACGGACGAATCGCAATGCTCGACATGGGAGAAGGCGGAATTGTGGAGCTTTTCGCGGGAGGAAAGCCGGCAGAGCGTAAAAAATCGGGTTACATACATCTTGCCCTGAGAGCTGACGACGTTGACGCAGCCTACAAGAGAGCATTGGAGTACGGCGCAGAGGAAAAGTCCGCTCCAAATGTAGTTCCGCTGAACTCAACTCCGGTGAAGCTGACTCTGAACTGCGGCTTTGTCTACGGACCGTCCGGGGAAGAGATCGAGTTCTTCAGGGTAATCAGCGCTGAATAAAACAACAGCGGCAGGAAAGATTAAAACAGGCATGGGAGGATTTTCTTATGATGAACCGTGATTTTTACACATGCGACGGTGTGACTCTCGCAAAGAGGCTACTCGGAAAAACTCTCGTCCGCAGATTCGGAAAAGAAGAAACCTCCTGCGTCATTACCGAAACTGAAGCATACATGGGAACAGCTGACCGGGCGTCACATGCGTACGGCGGCAGAATGACAAACCGCACAAAAACCATGTATAAAGCCAGCGGATATTCCTATGTCTACCTGATTTACGGCATGTACTCCTGCATGAACGTCACGGCAAACCGCGAAGGAGTACCGGAAGCTGTACTTATACGCTCGGCAGAGCCTTACATCGGACTTGACAGGCTTTACGCAAACGTTAAGAGATACAGCAGACGTAAAAATCTTCCCGAAAGCATAAGTTCTCTCACGGAGGGAGAAATTCACACTCTGACCAACGGCCCGGGAAAGCTGTGCAATGCAATGGATATAACGAAAGAGCTTGACGGGCGCGATCTTCTCGAATCCCCTGACAGTGATTTTTACATCCGCGACGACGGATTTGTTCCGGGTGAGATTTTTACAGGAAAAAGAATCGGAATAGACTACGCTGAGGAAGACGCTCTCAAGCCGTGGAGATTTTTCGTCAATACCAATGATTTCAGGAAATGAATACATGAAAAGTTCCGTGAAAAAAGTCGGGGCTTTTCGTTTATTGTGTATTTTGCTCCTGCAGGGATATACTAAAGGCAGGAATTATTATACGCCAGGTCCGGCAGTACGACGTGATTTTTTGTATTTGTATAAAATCCGACGGATATAATACTCCATAAAAATAACATAAATGGCAGCAAAATCCAATTTTCATGGTCGAAAACCGCTAAAAACCGTACCTTTTGCAATAATGTTAGTGATACTGTTGAAAATTTTGCAGTAAAATTTAAGTAAATCTAACATATTTATCAAAAAGGACTTGCAAATATTGGAATTATATTGTATAATAGAGTTAAAGAAAGGATGGATTAACTATGGCAATAATTGAGAATGAAAATTTGAAGGATGAAAATTCACTCCCGATATACCTTTTCCATCAGGGAACAAACTACAGAGCATATGACTATCTTGGCGTTCACGAGGAAAAAGACGGGGAAAAGTTCAAGTATTACTTCCGCGTGTGGGCTCCTAACGCTGTTAATATAAGCATCAACGCGGACTTCACCGACTGGAGCGGCGGACATCCTATGTACAAGCTCAACGAACAGGGTGTATGGGAAGCGGTAATCGAGTCGGACGTTTTGCTTGCAAACCAGTTCTACAAGTACAGAATCACTGGCAGGGACGGCAGGGTTCACCTTAAAGCGGATCCATATGCCTTCGAGTCCGAGACGCTCAAGAAAACCGCCTCAATAATCACCGAGGAGTCGACTCACATTTGGAACGACGGCGAGTGGATGAAAAAGAGAATGTCCACCGTATGTCCCAAACAGAGAGGATTCAAGCCGAAGGTCAATCATTTTTACAGCGCACCCCTTAATATATATGAAGTACACCTCGGCTCATGGAAGACCAAGGATTCAAAAAGCACCGAGGACGGCGAGCATTACCTGAACTACCGCGACATTGCCGACAGACTTGCGCCATATATGAAGGATATGCACTACACACACGTAGAGCTTATGCCGATTATGGAACATCCGTTTGACGGCTCATGGGGGTATCAGGTATGCGGATACTACGCTCCTACCTCCAGATACGGCAAGCCAGACGATTTCAGATACTTCGTCGAGAAAATGCACGAAAACGGAATCGGCGTAATCCTCGACTGGGTTCCAGCGCATTTTCCCAAGGATGAGCATGGACTCTACGAATTCGACGGTCAGCCGCTCTACGAATATCAGGGGGAAGACCGCAAGGAAAACGCCGGATGGGGTACACGCTGCTTCGACGTAGGAAGACCCGAGGTTCAGTCATTCCTCATTTCAAACGCGCTGTTCTGGATGCGTGAATACCATGCCGACGGCCTGAGGATTGACGCTGTTGCATCAATGCTCTACCTCGACTACGACAGGGAGCCGGGCAAATGGGTTCCAAATGTCAACGGAACAAACCACAACCTGGAGGCAATCGCGTTTTTCAGAAAGCTCAACGCTGCAGTCTTCGGCGAATTTCCCGATATGCTCATGATAGCCGAGGAATCCACCGCATGGCCCATGATTACAAAGCCCGCGTATGAAGGCGGACTGGGTTTCAACTTCAAGTGGAACATGGGCTGGGCCAACGACATGTACGACTACATCGCAACCGACCCTGTGGCGAGAAAATACAAGCACACCAAGCTCACCTTCCCGATGATGTACGCCTTCAGCGAAAACTATATCCTCCCCATATCCCACGACGAGGTTGTACACGGCAAAAAGTCGCTGGTTGACAAATGTTTCGGCAGCTACGACGACAAGTTTGCCAATATGAGAACCTTTATTATGTACATGATGACCCTCCCGGGCAAAAAGCTCATGTTCATGGGAACAGAATACGCACAGTTCAGGGAATGGGACTACGAGAACGAGCTTGAATGGTTCATGACCGAGTATCCCCGCCATATAGAAATGCAGCGGTTTGTAAAGAGTATGAACGGCTTCTACCTCGACAATCCGGAGCTTTGGGAAATCGACGACTCATGGGACGGCTTCGAGTGGATTGACGCGGACCTCGCCGACCTGAACATCATAACCTACCGTCGCAAGAGCAAGAAGGGCAAGGAACTCATCATAGCCCTCAATTTCGCGCCCGTCGTTCGTGAAAACTTCTCCCTGAAAGTACCCAAGCTCGGCAGATATGAGGAAGTCATGACTACGGACAAATATGAGTTCGGCGGCAAGAACATTCTCAACGAGGAAGCAATCCGCTCCCACCCGATTATCGGCGAGGATGGAAGCAAAACCTATGCCATAGACGTGACTCTGCCCGCGCTTGGTGGAATTATCCTGAAAAAGCAGCTCAGCTCTACTGACGACAAAAAAGCAAAGCCAGAGACAAATGATTAAGACAAATATTGCATCATTATAATAATTTTCAAGCAGCGAATCCATAAAAACAGTAAAATTTTATGACAATATAGTCATGGAGGAATATTATGTACAAAAAACAAGAATGCGTAGCTATGCTTCTTGCAGGCGGACAGGGAAGCAGACTCTATACCTTGACTGAAAAAACCGCAAAACCTGCCGTACCCTTTGGCGGAAAATACCGTATAATAGACTTTCCGCTGTCGAACTGCGTGAATTCCGGCATATATACCGTCGGCGTTCTTACTCAATATCAGCCTCTTGTACTTAACGAGTATATCGGAAGCGGACGTCCGTGGGACTTGGATCGTATGGAAAGCGGAGTCACAGTTCTCCCGCCATACCAGGCTAAAAATGGCGCGGACTGGTATAAGGGTACGGCTAACGCCATCTACCAGAATCTTGACTTTATAAACCGTTACGACCCCGAATATGTCATAATTTTATCCGGCGACCATATTTATAAAATGGATTACAACAAGATGCTCGAGGCTCACAAGGAAAACGGAGCTGACTGCACCATAGCCGTTCTTGAAGTGACTCTCGAAGAAGCAAGCCGCTTCGGCATCATGAACACCGACGAAAACCTGAAAATCGTTGAATTCGAAGAAAAGCCAAAGCATCCCAAGAGTACAAAGGCGTCAATGGGCATCTACATCTTCAATAAGGATGTTCTCGAGAGATACCTTATCGCGGACGAAGCTGACCCCAACTCATCCAAGGACTTCGGCAAGAACATCATCCCCACAATGCTGGCTGACGGCTGCAAGATGTACGCCTACCCCTTCAGCGGATATTGGAAGGACGTCGGAACAATCCAGTCCCTCTGGGAAGCAAATATGGATCTGATCGGCGAGTCCCCCAAGTTCAACCTCCGCGACAGAAGCTGGAGAATCTACTCCCGCAACTACTCCGAACCCCCGCACTTCACCGGCGACTACGCTAAAGTGTCAAATTCACTGATCACCGAGGGCTGCGACATCGAGGGAATCGTTGAAAATTCCGTTCTCGCAAGCGGAGTCAAGGTTGCCCGCGGCGCGTACATCAAGGATTCAGTCATCATGAAGGACGTTGTTATCGAGAGCGGAACCACCATTAACTACTCCATAATCGACAGTGCCACAACAGTGGGAGCAGGCTCTGTCATCGGCAGAACAAAAAGCTCGGGAGAGGCAATAACGGTTGTCGGTTCAGGACTCAGAATCAAGCCTGGCTCGGATATTCCCGGCGGCGAGATGGTAAATGAAGAGTGGCTCAAAAAGAACAAATAAGGCAAACTAATTGTCATATAACAGAACGGAGATAGAATATGTCAGCAACTGGAATTATATTTTCAAATATTCACGATAACAACATACCCGAGCTAACAACGCTTCGGACGGTAGCGTCAATTCCCTTTGCCTGCCGTTACCGCTTCATAGACTTCACACTGTCAAACATGGTGAACTCCGATATTTACAACGTCAGCATCATCACCCACTACAACTACCACTCACTGATGGACCACATCGGCTCAGGTAAGGACTGGGATCTTGCACGCCGCTCCGGTGGTATCAAAATCCTGCCGCCCTACATCACAGCCTACGCAAACAACGTAAACGCCCTCTACACCTCCAGACTCGAAGCGTTAAAGAGCGTCAACTACTCAATCAGCCGCATCACCGACGACTACGTGGTTCTCTCCGATTGCGACGTAATCTGCAACGTAGACTTCAACGATATGATCGAATACCACAAGAAGTCCGGCGCGGACATGACTTTCGCCGTAAAAAACGTTAACCTGACCAAGACCGACGCAAAGGCGAGCACAATCCTCTACTCCGACGCCGACGGAAGAATCAACGATGTTCTCGTATATCCCACGGACTTCGAGGGCAACGCCGACATAAGCCTCAACATGGTAGTCATCAATACATCATATCTCCGCCAGATCGTGCTTGACGCAATAGCTCACAACTTCACAAGCATGTCCAGAGATATTATTTCAAAGAACTACAAGAACATGAACTACCGCGTTTACCGCTACGACGGCTACTTCGCAAACATCACTTCATTTCTCGACTACTACAAGCACAGCATGGAGCTTCTCACCAACGCCGAGGCAAGAGAATCACTGTTCAACGTAAAGAACCGTCCTGTATATACAAAGGTACGCAACTCCACACCCGCATACTACAGCGAAAAGTCATCGGTGAAGAACTCCATGGTAGCCGACGGATGCTACATCGAGGGAACTGTCGAAAACTCCATTATCTTCCGCGGAGTTAAAATCGGCAAGAACGCCACGGTCAAGAACAGCATCATCATGCAGGACACAATAATCGGCGACGGCGCGTTCCTCAACTACGTAATTACAGACAAAAACGCCGTTCTGAGAGACGGACTCATGCTCTGCGGAGCCGACACACAGCCCTTCTACGTATCAAAGGGCAAAATGATCTGACGTTATAATTCCGCCAAGTGATACAGATTTTATTAAAAAGGATATAATATTATGAAAATTTTATATGTGGCATCGGAAGCTCTCCCTTATGCTTCCACAGGCGGACTTGCTGACGTTATAGGCTCACTCCCCAAGGCGGTTTACAAGGCTGAGGACTGCAAGGCGGACGTCAGAGCCGTAATCCCCATGTACCCCTCAGTCAGGGATAAATACGCCGAGCAGCTGGAACTTGTATGCGAGATCAACGTGAGACTTGCGTGGAGAAACCAGTACTGCGGAATCTGGAAAATCGTAAACGAAGGCGTAACCTACTACTTCATCGACAATCTCTACTACTTCGACAGACCCAGACCCTACGGCAGCTACGACGACGGCGAGAGATTCGCGTTCTTCTCAAAGTGCGTGCTTGAGCTTATGGCGGCAGTCAACTTCTACCCGGATATAATGCACGCCAACGACTGGCAGAGCGCCCTTGCTGTAATTTATCTCAAGAGAAAATATTCCCATCTGGATGAATACAGAAACATCAAGGCACTGTTTACAATTCACAACATTGACTATCAGGGCCAGTTCGACTTCAACATTTTGGCCGATGTGTTCGAGCTTCCCGAATGGGACAGAAGCATAGTCGAATACAACGGCAACATTAACCTCCTCAAGGGCGCCATAACCTGTGCGGATATGGTAAACACAGTCAGCCAGACCTACTCGAGAGAAATCCTCACTGAGTACTACGGCAGCGGACTCCACTACATCCTCAGACAGGCGGACGCAGAAGGCAAGCTGATCGGAATTGTAAACGGTATCGACGTTGATTACTACAACCCTGCCACCGATACGGAAATCAAGAGGAACTTTACCGTCGACGATTTATCCGGCAAGGCTGAGGACAAAGCGGCTCTTCAGGCTCTCGCAGGTTTTGAAAACAAGCCTGAGACTCCTATTATCGCTGTTATCTCACGTCTCGCTGACCACAAGGGCTTTGATCTCATCCGCCGCGTTATGGAAGAGATTGTCATAAACAACGACGTTCAGGTTGTGGTTCTCGGCACAGGAGATCCGGCTCTCGAGGACTACTTCAAGGGACTAGCCGCACGCCACCCCGATCAGGTATGCGTAAAGCTCGAGTACAACAAGGCTCTCTCCAAGGAAATCTACGCCGGCGCCGACCTGTTCCTCATGCCGTCAAAGAGCGAGCCATGCGGACTTTCCCAGATGATCGCGTCAAGATACGGCACCGTTCCGATTGTCCGTGAATGCGGCGGACTAGCTGACACAATCCACCCATATAACGAATACGACGGAACCGGTAATGGCTTCTCCTTCAAGAATTATAACGCTCACGACATGATGAACGTTATCAATTATGCGCTGAATATATACAAAGATAAAGAAAAATGGTCAAATTTGTTAGAAAACGTCATGAAAGTCGATTTTTCATGGAATGTTTCGGCTAAAAAGTATATTGAAATTTATCGGAATTTGATGTAAAATAATAAAGTTATAGTCAGGGGCGCAGTTATATTTTCATAGAATTACATCTGCGCCTACTCTTTATGAAAGCAGATAGGTTTATGAACAATTATCTTAACGATTCAAAAGACATTTCACAGCCCTTGACGTCAGCTGATGTCAAAGAAAGTATCAGGCTCAAGCTGACGAGATATTACGGAGTAAATCCGGATGAGGCCACGGAAGAGCAGGTTTTCAAGGCCACCGCTCTCAGCGTAAAGGATATTCTCACCACAAAACGCTCCAAGTTCCATGATAAAATCAAGAGAAAGCACCCGAAGAGAGTGTACTATATGTGCATGGAGTTCCTCGTTGGCCGCCAGCTCAGAAACAATCTGATGAACCTTGGCGTTGCCGACGAATACAGGGAAGCCCTTGCTGAACTTGGTTTTGATCTTGACAGAATCTACGAGCTTGAGCCTGACCCGGGTCTCGGAAACGGCGGTCTCGGACGTCTCGCTGCATGCTTTATGGACTCCCTGACAACCCTCGATTACGCAGCTACAGGATTCTCAATCTGCTACGAATACGGCCTGTTCAAGCAGCGTATCATAGACGGCAACCAGGTGGAGCTTCCCGACTCATGGATGAACCGCGGCGACACATGGCTCGTTCCACGTACTGACAAAGCCTTTGACATCAAGCTGGGCGGCAACGTCAACGAACAGTGGAACAACGGCAAATGCTCCGTCACCTATGACAACTACGAAACCGTCAGAGCCGTCCCTTACGACATGATGATTTCCGGTGCGAACTGCGAGGCTGTCAGCGTCCTTAGACTCTGGAAAGCTGTTGACACCACGAACTTCAACATGAATCTCTTCTCACAGGGACAGTATATCAAGGCCATTCAGGAGACTTCAAACGCCGAGGTTATCTCAAAGGTGCTATATCCCTCCGACGACCACGAAGAGGGCAAGCTTCTCAGACTTACTCAGCAGTATTTCCTCGTTTCCGCGTCGCTCCAGAGCATAATCGCCGACCACCTTGCCGCTTACGGAACACTCCACAATTTTGCAGAAAAGGTGGCAATCCACATCAACGATACCCACCCCGCACTCTGCATTCCCGAGCTTATGCGCATCCTGATGGATGTTTACTCCTACTCATGGGAAACAGCATGGTCCGTTGTCACCAGAGTTGTATCGTACACAAACCATACCGTTCTCCCCGAAGCTCTCGAAAAGTGGAACGTAAACCTCTTCAAGCTGAAGCTTCCGAGAATCTATATGATAATTGAAGAAATAAACCGCCGTCTATGCGCCGACCTTTGGAACATGTATCCCGGTGACTGGGACAGAATTTCCCGCATGGCAATTGTCGGATATTCACAGGTCAGAATGGCAAACCTCAGCGTGGCAGCCTCACATACGGTCAACGGCGTATCGGCTCTTCATTCTGACATCCTGAAAAAGACCGTATTCCACGACTACTACAAGGCAATGCCGTATAAGTTTACAAATGTAACAAACGGTATCGCTATGAGAAGATGGCTGTGCAGCTCCAATCCCGGACTGACAAAACTGCTTGACGAAATGATCGGCCCCGACTACAGAGAAGACTTCTCCCGTCTGAGCAGATTCAAGCAGTTTGCTTCCGACAAGGATGTTCTTGACAAACTCGCGGTAATCAAGTCCGATAACAAACTTGAATTTTCAAAGTATTACTTCAATAAAACTGGACGCAAGCTGGATGTAAATTCCGTGTTCGACGTTCAGGTTAAGAGAATGCATGAATATAAGCGTCAGCTGCTCAACGTTCTGAAAATCATAACCTTCTATAATGAAATCAAAGCAAACCCCAACGGCGACTTCACTCCCACAACCTTTATCTTCGGCGGTAAGGCTGCCCCGGGTTACTACATGGCAAAGGACATCATCAAGCTCATTTGGTCCCTTGGCGAAGAGATCGAAAACGATCCCAAGGTCAGAGATATCATCAAGGTCATCTACGTAGAGGACTACAACGTCAGCACCGCCGAGGTTCTCATGCCTGCCAGCGACATCAGCGAACAGATCTCCCTCGCCGGAAAGGAAGCCAGTGGTACGGGCTGCATGAAGTTCATGCTCAACGGCGCTCTCACAATAGGTACACTTGACGGCGCAAACGTTGAAATCCGTGAGGCAGTTGGCGGCGACAGCAACATCTTCATCTTTGGACTCAAGGCAGACGAAGTTGACGACATGTGGCGCCACGGTTATTCCTCACTCCATTATTACACCAACAGCGACAGACTCCGGGAGACAATCGACAGACTGGGCGGCACTTTCGCGGGCAACAACTTCTCCAACATGATAAATTATCTGCTCTACAGTCATGGAGTATCCGACCCCTACATGTGCCTTGCCGATTATGACTCCTACATGAACGTCTACGAGAGAATGATGGAGACCTATCGCGACACCTACTCGTGGCAGAAGAAGTCCCTCTACAATATAGCAAGCGCCGGATTCTTCTCGTCCGACAGATGCATCCGCGAATATGCAGACAATATTTGGCACATTTCGCCTGTGAGATAATTTTGAATATGATATTATCCCATAATAAGAACTATTCAGTACAAGAATGCAAATATGACCTCATAAAAAATCGGGACATGAGTCTTTTTGGGGCATTTTCCACCGATGATAAACTGCGTTTCACTGTGAGATTCAACGATTTAGACCCGGAAGCGGTGGAAATTCTGATTCACAAGGATGCGTGGAACTCCGGCAAAACAATCTACCGCTCAATCTCCCTGAAAAAAGTAAAAGCGATGCTTTTCACCGTTGAGCTGTCAATGGGAGGGCTTCTGTCTGTGTGGGATAACGAGCCGGGTCTGTTTTACTACCAGTATAGAGTCAGATACCAGAACGAATGCCTGTGTTATGGCGGCGAAAATCCAACGGAACTGGTGAGAATCAAGGACAACATCGGCGAGAGACAGCTTTTGATCTACTCTTCCGGATACGAAACCTCAAAAAGCTACAGCGAAGGCGTGACCTACCACATTTTCGTGGACAGATTCTGCCGTAGCGGTCGATCCAGGGTGAAAAAAGGTGCGGTCCTCGACGAAAACTGGGACAACGGAATCCCGCAGTTCGGCGAATTTCCCGGAGCATATGTCGAAAACAACGTGTTCTTCGGCGGAGATCTCTGGGGAATCGCGGAAAAGCTCGACTACATCGAATCACTTGGCGTTCGCACAATCTACCTCTCCCCGGTTTTCGACGCGTACTCCAACCATAAATACGACACCGGCGATTATCTCAAGGTGGACGCAATGTTCGGCGGAAACGCGGCTCTGGCGGATTTGTGCAAAAAAGCCAAAAAGCATGGAATCCAGATAATTCTTGACGGAGTTTTCAACCACACCGGCTCTGACAGCGTGTATTTCAACCAAAAAGGGAAGTACAAGTCCGTCGGCGCGTATCAGTCAAAGGAGTCACCCTACGCTGATTGGTACACCTTCCGTGATTTTCCCGATGACTACGAATGTTGGTGGGGAATAAAAATAATGCCCCGGGTGAATAGCCATAATCAACAATTCCGTGACTTTGTTTGCAGTAAATTTCTGCCAAAATGGATGAAAAAAGGCGTTTCCGGATGGCGGCTTGACGTTGCGGACGAGCTGGACAACGATTTTCTCGACGATTTCAGGACGGCTGTAAAATCAAACAATCCCGATGGTGTGATCATCGGCGAGGTATGGGAGGATGCTACCGACAAGGTAAGCTACAGTTGCAGACGTCGTTATCTCTGCGGCGGACAGCTTGATTCGGTGATGAACTATCCTCTCCGCAAAGCAGTCATAAATTTTGTGAAGAACGGCGAATTTAGCGATCTTGTCCGATATACTGAGGGAACCTACCGCCGCTATCCCAAATGCTCCTCCGATAACCTGATGAACTTCCTCGGCACCCATGACACGGAGCGGATTCTGACCCTACTCGGCGGTGAGGATGCCGGAAACAAGTCAAATGATGAGCTGTCGAAAATAAAAATGACCTCGGTAGAGCGGGAAACCGCGGTTCCAAAGCTGAAAATCTCCTACGGAATCATAGCTGGACTTCCCGGTTCACCATCTATATTCTACGGAGATGAAGTCGGAATCGAGGGCTACCGCGATCCGTTTTGCCGACGCCCATTCCCATGGAACAACATGGATGAGAATCTGTTGGATTTTTACCAAAGAATAGGAAGAATCCGACGGGAAAACGGTATTTTCAAGGATGGCTTGTTCAGAATATTGTACGTTGACAGCAATGTTTTCATATATGAACGAATTCCTTTTGAATCAACGGACAATTGTAAAATAGTAGTCGCAGCATCCGTTGGTGGCAGGTTGATTTTGAAAACCAGCACGGAATGCAATGAACTTACAGAAAACAGCATGGGTCAGAAGTTTATTGTAGATAATAGTGTAATATATCTGAAAGCTTCACTCGATACGGAAATTTCCATAGAAAAAGAATAAAAAATCCCTGAAGTAAGAAAGTGTAAAAAATATACATTCGACCTTCAGGGTTATTTTTATAAAAAATATCACTCATTGGCATTGTAACTGCACGGAGATTTGTAAAACTTCTTAAGATCAATCTGCCAGACGCCGCTATCCAGTCTGAAACCAAGGGCTTTGATGAAATCAATACTTGCAGCTGTTTCGTCAATACAGATCACCGGAATCTCCGCGCGGTATATGAAATTCATCACGGTCCTCACCATAATGAAAACCGCCTCGTCATTTTCGCACCCGGGCGCGTATGCAATCGACTTGATATCTGATTTTTCAGTCGAATAGGTGAACTGGCATAAGCCGATCAGGGAAGTGATAGTTGTATAGTCATCACTCATTTCACCGACGAAAAACGCGTAAGTATTCTCATAAAACTGACATGAAAGAGCGTCAGCAATCTGTTTTTGCAGTTCTCTCGAACGAACAGGCTGTACTTCAAACATAAAAACTCCTTAATTTACCTTATTTTCTTCAAATATTCGACTTCGTCATTCGTCAAATAACGCCATTTCCCCGATTCAAGCGAACCAAGCTCAATCTCACCGATGGAAACACGGACCAATCGCGCAAGCTCGCAGCCGTGGTAAGCACAGATTTTTCGAATTTCCCGATTTCTTCCCTCATGCAAAGTAAATTCTACAACAGAGAAATCAGCATTACCGCACTTTGCATAACCAAGTAAACGAACTTCAAAGGGCTTTAGCAGATATCCGTCAATTTCAATTGGCAACTGTAAATTTTCGATATCTTTCTCTGACAAATGAGAAGTAATGTATGCCTTATATTTTTTGCATATTTCATGCGAGGGATGAGTGAGCTTGTTTGTCAGATCTCCATCATTTGTGCAAATTATTAACCCTGACGAATACATATCAAGTCTGCCAACAGGGTATAGCCGGATTCCCGTATCGCGTATTAAATCCACAACAGTTTTGCGATTCTGCTCGTCGGACATGGTTGTGACATAACCTACGGGCTTATTCAACGCAATGTATGTAAAGCGGCTCTCGTCAGAGGACAAATAACCGCTGATTTTCTTTCCGTTAACATAGACGACGTCCAATCCCGGATCAACCTTGTCGCCAAGCTGAGCAACAACGCCATTTACCGTAACTTTTCCGGCTGAAATCCGATCCTCAGCGGCACGTCTCGACATAATTCCACTACCGCTGATAAATTTCTGCAATCTGATTTTATCCATTTAATTAATTAATTAATCCTTATATTTAGTCCTTGACAGTGATGTAATCAGCACTTTCAACTGTGTCGACTGAATAAAGAGGAAGCTCTCCAACAACATTTTTCTCACAAGTGAAAATAATCTTGCCTAAAATGTCGCCTTCGTGAACATCACTGAATATAATTCTGTGCGCTTCAATTCTGTAATCAAAATTAGCGCCATTTTTCACGACAAGCGACATTTCATCTCTATTTACCGCTGTGACATAACCGTTTACCGAATTCATGCATGGAATTCTAACCGAGTACTGTCCAACAGTCGCCAAAGTAATACGTTTGTAAGTTGAAAATCCAAGCTCATGAAGCATGATGTGGTCGTTCCAGTCATCGGGAGCGTCAAGCGTCACTGCAATCACACGAACACCGTCACGCTCGGCCGCAGATACAAGACATCGACCGCTCTTTTTTGTAAATCCGGTTTTTACTCCAATAACATCCTTTGACAGACGGAGGAGTTTGTTGTGATTTGCCAAAACGTGAGCATTCTTGTCGCTGCTAAGCTGTATACTATGCTTATAAGTCGACACAATTTCTTTGAATTTTTCGTTTTTTAAAGCATAAGCTGCCAGTTTGGCCAAGTCACGCGCTGTCGTGTAGTGAGATTCATTGTCAAGCCCATGCGGATTTGTGAAGTGAGTCGATTTCATGTCAAGCTCAGCCGCTTTATCATTCATTATTTGCGCAAATTCGTCAATTCCACCCGCGACCTCATATGAAATCGCAGCCGCAGCGTCATTTGCACTCTGCAAAAGCAGGGAATACAACAAGTCCTCCATTGTAATCCGTTCGCCGGGTTTGAGATAAATGCTTGACCCTTCAACCCCGCAGGCTTTCGGTGAAACAGAGACGATTTTGTCAAGTTCAGCGTTTTCCAATGCAACGACGGCTGTCATTATTTTAGTTGTGCTTGCCATGGGAAGCTTGACGTCAGCGTCTTTTTCAAAAATCACATTTCCTGAATCAGCCTCAATCAAAATGGCGGATCTAGCTGAAACCTGAGCCGCTGAAACTTGCGAAAATAATGTTAAAAATAGCAAAAACGAGCAAAACAAAGTAATATATAATATATAATTCCTGTATAATTTAACTGTAAATGCGCTCATAATTAACCCTCTCGGCAAAATTCTTATGACAGAATTATCCCCGGGAGAGAGAATAAAAATTACAGGAAATTTAAGGTTTATATGTCGTTTTCTTCATTTTTCTTTGAAAATACAGCCTTGATTCGCTCAAGCAGCTCCGGTGAACGTTCAAGAAATCCGACAACTGAAGAAACAGTATCGACGGGAGTTGTCTGTGAAGCTACGGGTGAGTTAACGTTCAAAATATTAACATTTCCATCACCCGTCACTACAAGAAAAGCCACAGGGGTCACAGTTATTCCGGTACCACCGCCGCCTCCGAAGTTGTTGCCGCGATTAGTCTGAGCCGTTTCTTTCTTTGCGTAATCAATGCCTCCTGACGCATAACCTACGGAAATCTTTGAAATCGGTATTATACAAGTGCCTGAAGCCGTTTCAATTGGATCTCCGATAATAGTATTCGCGTCAAGCAGTGAACGTATCGCGTCAAGTGAAGTTTTGGTTATATCACTGAGCTTATTAGAAGAATCTGCCATAACAAACCTCCAAAAATTTATAAAAATCTGATTTATTAAATATTAACATTTTTCAAGCTTCTGAATTTCATCCTGACAAGCCATGCCAAAGAGCGGAATCCAGTTCGAAGTATAGAGAAGAGGCTGATTTTCAGGGAAATATTGAGATCAAATTTGGTTTTTTCCAAGAGAAAATCGGAGTAAACCATGACCTCACCTTCGCTGATCCTGTATAAATCTGTCTTTTCTTCGAGAAATTCAATGAAAAGAGAAACAACCGCCTGAACCGCACCGTAAGTCTCGGCTATTTTAGCTGCATCATCTCCTCCCACCACAATTTTGAGCGAACGAAGCCTTATCTTAAAATATGAAACGAGGCGCGGAAATTCTCCCAGTATAAACTCGATTATATCGATAACTGAAAATAATTTTGCTTCGGGAGTACTGTTCCCGTCAACTGACTTTGCTTTTTCTTTTATTTTTGCGGTTTTATCCGCTTTTTTTGTGAGTTTTGACTGTTTTTTAAGCGACGCAGCTTTATCATTTTCAAGTCTTTTCAGGTGCTTCTCGTACGTGAAGTTAGACAGTCTGATTTTTTTCTCTTTTTTGGGTGCAAGCGTCAGTACAACCGGACCAACTCCTGCTCTGAGCCGGGTCTCTGTGTCGGAACCGGTAATGACGTATAACTTGACGTGAAAGGACAGAATCATAGCGAAAAAAGCTATAACACATAGTAAAACCACTAAAGCAGTCATTTTTCATATCCTTTCAAATCGGTAAAGTTGTACAATTACTGTTCCGCATCCTCATTTGCGTCAGTCGAATCATAACTTTCATCCGCACTGTTCGTGTTCGCGGAACCTGACGGAATCTCGATTTCCTCGCCGTTTGAGTTCTTCACCGTTACCACCGGAAGATCATCGATTGACGAAAGTCCAAACACACGAAGAAAATCGGACGTTGTGCGGAAAAGCGTGGGCTTGCCGGGAGTGTCGAGACAGCCGCAGGACTCAATCAAATTCTTCTCCTGTAAAGCATTTATCGCATAGCTTGAATCAACACCACGAACAGCATCGACAAAAGCCCGTGTCGTAGGCTGATTGTACGCAATAACCGCAAGAACCTCAAGCAGCGACTGGGATAAATTTCCGCCGCGGCGTATTCCGAGAGCTGCTTTGATTTCCGCGCTGTATTTTTCCTTGGTGCATAACTGACAGGAGTCTGGGAAACGCACTAAAATAATTCCGCGTAAATTGTTGTTGATGTTGTACTCTTCCGCCATCTTTTTAATAAAGTCCCGGCAGGCACTGGTCGAAATTCCGAGAACCTCGCCAAGCCGTGCGTATGTCAGCGGGTGTCCGGCGGCAAAGAGACACGCTTCAATTACCGCAAACATTTCTTCTTTTGAGTACTTGTCAGTGCTGTCTATATCATTGTAAAGTTTAACCATATCGCCATCATTTTAAATATCAACAAACTATATCAAGTGTACAAATCAAGCGAAGCCGAACGTATATCTTCATCCGTTCCAATCAGATTAAGCCGCGCATGGGAAGCCATATCCGTGACGCCGTCGTAATTCTGAAACAGTCCGTCCTCTATTATTACCACAATCTTACTCTTGATAAGCTCAAGTATACCGATAAATTTACCGATCATCTCAACTTTGTCAACGGAATTGCTGAAATAATCATCAAGATATACGTCGGCTTTCTTCAAACGATCTATAAGCCCCGACATCAGATTCTCAACCGGAATCCTTGGCGCATTTACAATCTCCGAAAACTTTTCTTTGACTGCCTTTTCGCTCAGCTTTGTCTCGGTCAGAATGTGAATCAAAGCTGCCTTGAGCAGTTCCACCGGATGATCTGCTACATAAGTTCTGTCCGGTGAAATATCGTCCTGCTCCTTCACCATACGCCCGCCGTATTCCATGAACAGGTAGGAAAGGTCAGTGGCGGCAAGCTTGGCATGCTGATACTCCTTCATGGCGTTGGCAAGGGGCTTTCTCGGGTCTTCATCCTTTGCCGGGTCACGGGGAAGAAGCATACGGCTTTTTATGAGCATCAGCTCACTGGCCATGTAGATGAACTCACATGCAAGGTCAATGTTCCTGTACTGTGCCTCGCTGATGTACTCCATGTATTGGTCGCACAAAAGGTCAATCGGAATATCGTCAATCTTCATTTTATGCTTTTCTACAAGTGACAAGAGAAGCTCCAGAGGACCTTCAAAAAGTTCAAATTTGTAATTTATACTGTCCATATCAAGTCAGCCTATCCAAGAGACTAAAAACTGCATTCCCTTTGAAACCCACGAAACCGCGGAAGATAAGGGAAGGGTAAGAACGCCTGTCCAAAGAAGAAGCAGAAGTGCTAACTGAATATATCTCTCGTATTTCATAATTCCGAAGTAGAATTTCGGCGGCAGAAATACATAAAAAATTCGGGAGCCGTCCAGCGGCGGTATTGGAATCAGGTTGAACAGTCCCAGCGATAGATTCAGTATGTGGAAATATGAGAACAGCCTTACAGCCGCACTTTGGAGGTAAAATGTGAATTGACTTTGCGCCGGAAAAGCAGTAAAGACCGCGATAAGTATCTGAGTGACAAGTACGCCAACAAATGCCAAAATGAAATTCATAATGGGTCCGGCGGCGGCGGTCAGAGCCATATCACGTCGGGGTTTTTTGAAGTACCGGGAGTTAATCGGCACAGGTTTCGCCCAACCGAAGTGGAAGAAAATCATGCAGATTGTTCCGATTGGGTCGAGGTGCTTCAGCGGATTCAAAGTCAGCCGTCCGAAGTTTCGCGCTGTCGGGTCGCCTAATTTGAACGCCATGAACCCATGTGCAACCTCGTGAAAGGTCAGTGCGATAAGCACACACGGTATGACAAAAAGGAATTCTATAAGTGATTCTGTAGAAAATAAATTCAATGTATAACTCCGTTTTATATAGCAATATTAATTTCTTCGATTATATGTCGAGCCGGGTTAAATCCTCGTAAGTCTCGCGTTTAACCGCAGTCTTGCTCTCGCCGCCGCTGATTTCGACTATCGGTGGACGTGGTATGCGGTTGTAGTTTGAAGCCATGGAGTAGTTGTACGCTCCCGTGACGAGAACCCCGATAATGTCACCGCGAACCGGACGCGCAATCTTCACGCCTTCTGCCAGCAAATCCCCGCTTTCACAGCATCTTCCGGCAATTGTGCATTCAAACTCTGCCTCACGGTCAGCATGGGAAGCGTTGACTATGGTATATTTCGACTGATACAGGGTATATCTTGGGTTGTCAGGCATGCCACCGTCCACTGAAACATAGCTGCGGAATCCGTTTACTGTCTTGACCGAACCGCAGGTGTAGAGCGTGACTCCGGCAGCCGCAACGATTGACCGCCCCGGCTCCATTATAATAGCAGGTTTTTCCACGCCGTAGAGTGCGCACATCTTGTCAATTTCTTCTCCGAGATCCCGTACGTTCTTCACATAATCTATTTCCGGGTCGTCCTCAGTGTAGCGAACGCCGAATCCGCCGCCGATGTTCAACATTTTTGCGGTATAACCATACTTTTCTTTGATTTTCGCGATAAACGCAAGCATTATGTCCGCCGCTTCCGCAAATGGAGCAATATCGAATATCTGCGAGCCGATGTGGCAGTGGAATCCGTCCAGCACCAGATTTTTGCACCCGAGAGCTTCTTTAACAAATTCGAACGCCTGACCTGTTAGAATAGCCATGCCGAACTTGGAGTCTACATTGCCCGTTATGATTTTTTTATGAGTGTGAGGGTCGATTCCGGGAGTAATCCGTAGAAGAATGTGGGGGTTCACGCTAGCCTCAGCCGCGATTTTCTCGAGGGCATACAGCTCATCCTCACCGTCAACCACAATATGCCCGACTCCATACCCGAGAGCCAGCTTCAAATCCGCGTCGGTTTTGTTGTTTCCGTGGAAAAAAACCTTATCCATAGGGAATCCGGCGGTTTTGGCGGTATACAGTTCCCCCGGAGAAACACAGTCTGCCAGAATGCCTTCCTCGCCGATGATTTTGTAAATTCCTTTGTAGCAGAGTGCCTTTCCAGCGAACGCCGGAGAGGAGCCAGAGCCAAAATACCGGTGGAATGAGTCAATATACATTCTACACATCTCACGCACCGCGTCAGTGTCGAGAAAATAAGCTGGAGTGCCATATTTTTCCGAAAGCTCCACTGAATCAAGCCCGCTGATTGTCAGATGTCCCGCGCTGTTGACGCCGCAGGTTTTGTTTAGTATCATAATAAGTTAACCTCGTAAGACTATATACATTTATTAATTGCAATCAGACGTCGGTATAGTTGAAAATCTGCTTCCACAGCTCATCACGTCCGAGATTGGTCTTGGCTGAATACTTTACTACTGTCAAATCTCTGGTAAGCTCGTTTTCTTGAATCATATCATCGAATTTCGCCCGTTCTCCAGAGTTGAGCTTGTCAGTCTTCGTTGCGACAATAATATGCGGAATACCGGCTTCCTGTAAATAATACAGCATGTCGCAGTCGTCGGATGTCGGACCAGTTCGGGAATCCACAAGCTGACACACAAGCTTAAGCGAGTCGATATTTTCATTGTTGGTGAAATATCCGTCAGTCAGAGCTGACCATCGCTTCTTGTCTTCAAATGTCCTTTTGGCATAACCATATCCGGGAAGATCCACGAGATACAGCTTTTTGTCAATGTCGTAGAAATTAATAGTGATAGTTTTTCCGGGTTCCGAACTTACTCTGGCGAGACTTTTCCGCCCTAAAAGGGAATTGATAAGTGAACTTTTACCGACATTTGATCTGCCGGAGAAAGCCGCCTGCGGAATTCTGTCAGCAGGAAACTGCTTGATCAACCCCGCCGTGATTTTAAGGTTAGCATTGTTGAGATTTGGTTTCATTTTATTTCATATTTCCGCTCTATGGAACAAATATGTGAAGCCAAGATTTTATAAAATTCTGAATTTCACACTATCTTTGTATATTTCCATATATGTGTTGATTTCGTATCTGAGGTATGACCTCGGATATATCCGTGCCGCAGTCGGGCTTGACCATGCATTCAGCTGAGTTCAGTGAAGAACAATTCTCTCCGCGTATAAGGGCTTGGGACAAAACATCGTCAAGTGTGTCACATGGGATGAACGTAACCTCGTTCTTTACCACACTGTCAAGCTCCGCGATATCCCGCATGTTTTCACGTGGAACAAGCAGAGTCCTGATTCCCATTGTGTACGCCGCCGTGGATTTTTCCCTCAGACCGCCGATTGCGAGAACCCGTCCGGTCAGGGTAATTTCTCCGGTCATGGCGATATCATGCCGAACCTTGATTCCCGACAGCGCGCTCACAAGGGAAGTAGTAATTGTAACGCCTGCGCTGGGTCCGTCCTTTGGAACAGCTCCCTCGGGAACATGGATATGTATATCCTTCGTTTTGTAGAAGTCCTTGTCGATGCCAAACTCGCCCGCGTGTGCCCTGATGTACGACACAGCAATGTGAGCCGATTCCTTCATAACGTCGCCCAGTGTTCCTGTCAGCTCGATTTTACCGACGCCGTCCATTACAATGGCTTCGACCTTGAGCATATCTCCGCCGACCTCAGTGTAGGCAAGGCCATTTGTGACTCCAACAAAGTCCTGTGATTCAAGTGCGTCGTCTATAAATATTCTCGGACCCAGCCGTCCTTCAACGTCAGCTTTATCGACAGTAACGGACTTAAGCTCCTCTTCAACCATGGACTTTGCGCATTTTCTGCAAAGGGAGCCAATCTGCCGCTCGAGATTACGAACGCCGGACTCCCTAGTGTAGCCGGATATAATCTCACGAATCGCGTCGTCGGAAATTTTAAGCGTACGCCGGTTCAATCCGTGCCTCTTCAGCTGCTTTGGAATCAGGTGATTTTTCGCAATTGACAGCTTTTCCGCAGGGGTGTATGTGTGAAGCTCAATGACCTCCATACGGTCCAGCAAAGGCCGAGGAATTGTGTCAAGGGTGTTGGCAGTGCAGATGAAAAGACAGTCGGACAAATCCACAGAAAGCTCCACAAAGTGGTCACGGAAGGCTTTGTTCTGCTCTCCGTCCAAAACCTCGAGAAGCGCGGACGCCGGATCCCCGTGAACGTCCGAACACATCTTGTCAACCTCGTCGAGGAGCATCACCGGATTCAACGTGCCGCACTGGATCAGAGCCGTGATGATTCTTCCGGGCATTGATGCCACATATGTCTTTCTGTGACCTCGTATGTCGCTCTCGTCACGGATTCCACCGAGGGACACGCGCACGTACTTTCTCTTCATGGCTCTTGCAATGGACGCGCCAAGTGAAGTTTTACCCACGCCGGGAGGTCCCACAAGGCAGATTATCTGGTTCTTCAAGTCGGGATTGAGCTGTTTTACCGCCAGATATTCGATAATCCTATCCTTGACCTTTGTAAGACCGTCGTGATCAGCGTCAAGAATTGCCCTTGCTTTCTCAATGTCAAGCCTGTCCTTTGTCTTTTTGCTCCACGGAATGTCAAGGCATGTGTCGACGTAATTGCGTATAACCGAAGCGTCCGGTGAACCCTGAGGAGTTTTAGCAAGCTTTGCGATTTCTTTCTCAAGCTTCTCCCTGACTTCTTTCGGCAGTATAGCCTTGTCCATTTTTTTTTCAAGCTCAACCACGTCGTCGTCGATTCCAAGCTCAGCTTCAATGGCCTTGAGCTGTTCCCGCAGGTAGTAGTCACGCTGATTGTCGTCCATGGCTTCCTTGACCTTGCGGTGGATGTTCAGCTCTGTCTCAAGAAGCTTAAGCTCGCTTTCCATGATGACGATGATTCTCTCGAGACGGCTTACCGGGTCGTATGTCCCGAGAACCTCGGCTCTGTCCTCAAAGCGTATCAGTATGCTCGAGGCGATAAAGTCCGCCAATAACCCCGGATTTTTTATGGAGCTTGCGGTCAGGTAGTAGTCAGCCGGTATGTTTGACGTGTATTGCAGCATTCCGCTCAAAGACTTCAAGGCTTCGTCACGCAGAGCCTCCGTTTTGAGGTCAAGGATGTTGTATTCGCCTTTGATGGTCTTCGACAGAACCTCAGCTATATAATAACCGTTCGTTTTTTTCAGTTTCTGTAAGTCAGCACGGCAGCAGCCTTCGGCTAAAATCTGAATATTTCCGTCCGGCGACTTTTCCACAGCCTGCTTTATTTTCGCGACACAGCCTGTCCTGTAAAAATCCTCTTCGGCAGGGTTGTCCACCGATATATCCTTTTGTGTAATCAGGAATACCATGAAGTCGTTTTCCGCAGCTTTTTTGCAGGCGGCTTTGGATATATTCCGTTCGACCTCAAAGTTGATCGGTATTGACGGGAAAGACACGATTCCGCGCAGAGGTATGACGGGAAGTGTCAGGGATTCTACTTTTTCAATAATCTTGGGCATTTATGTTATCCTTTCGAGGGGTGGCTTCAAATTAATCACAGTAAAATACATCATCATATTATATCATAAAAACAAACGAAATTCCATACCACAATATTAATAATTGTAACATTTTATTCGCCAATTTGTGTTTGCACTTTGTCAAAAAACGATATGGAATAATTATTTCCATGAAAATAAAGGAATTTATAAAAAATTATTGATTTTGAAATGAAAATAGGCTAAAATAAGAGTAGACGATTTTTATTAAGTTCCGGAGGCTACATGAAAAAACGACTTAAGCTGATTTTGATTTTTATCGCCGCGGCGGCTGCCATACAATTTATAGCACTGTTGTTTTTCACCCCATCCGGCATCGAGAAAATCTATCCCCTGTGCCAGAGAGCCGCGGCTGAAAAGGTGAAAACGGACGGAAATACATACGCCGTCTACTACGATATGCGCGGTGAAGCCTCGAGAGCCGACGTGATTGTGATCGGAATCGACGACAGCATTGACCTCAGCTATAAAATGCTCGGCCACTTCACAAGATTCATAAAGCAGTACAACAACGTCTCCACAATCTACATGGATGTAAATAAAACAAGTGGCAAGCTCATCGACTCCCTTTTCAAGCAGACAAGCGAAAGCAACTTCAATGCATACCTTTCGACAATCGGCGGAGAAGGCGGACTAAGCGAAGCCCAGTGTACATATCTGTCCGAGCTTTACTTTGTAAACAGCACCATGCCGAACACAAAGAAGCTGACGGTATCCCCCTTCCAAAACACTGACGAAAAGACTGAAAGCGTCCTTTTGCCGGATATAATAACCTCAGCTGTCACCTCATCCGCCGACGACAGAAGCACAATGTGGATAGTTGACTCGAGTGTACTGATGCAGGACAGCACTTTCACAGAAGACCTGAAAAAAAGCCTTCCCGATAAAAGCATAATGTTCATCCAGACCCACTACACCAAATCCGCCGCCGGACCGGATACCGAAACAGCATGTACTTTCCCCTTTGAGCCGGACAAGGGGACGGTGTACTTCGTGAAAAACTCCAAGCTCGACTACGTTTACTCCTACTACAGCTTTGTGACGGAGCTGTTCGGAACAAATAAAAACCTTGAAAACAAGCTTACCGACCGCTACACGGACTTTTTCTTCGTGATAACCGGCGGCAAATCCGCGTGAGACGGGCACTACGAAACCAATTATTCAAACGGAGCGAACAATGATTGAACTAGAAGACGAACAGTTTGAAAACGAAATAATAAACTCAGGGAGCAATATCGCGCTTCCATTTGACCTTCATCTGAGCGAGAGTGGAGAAATCAGGATAATCGCATATTCCTTCGCTTTGAAAACAGCTGAAGAATTTGAAAAAAACTACTCCGCCAACCCATTTTCCGACGAGGCAAAGAACTTTCTGAGAGAAAAGCTCACGCCTGTAATGAATGACCTTGGGTATGACTGCACCAGTGCACTCGAAAAAATCCACCTCGAGTTCAGGTGCGGCTCCCCCGGTATGGTTGACACGTCAAAAGTCCTGCCCGGGTGCGAAATCATAGATACACTGGCCGGTGAGAACTGGGTGGGCGTATCCCTCGAGGACTTTGAGATTGACCCAGCGGAAAAAATCGACAGAATGGCTGTAATCCGTGACGGCGGGAAAATCGTGTGCTTCGCCGGACTGAACGACGTCTGCGAGGAGGACGACTTCATCGAGCTGACAGTTGAGTGCGCGGAGGAATACAGGGGCAGGGGATATGGAACCTCATGCGCCGCTGCTCTTGCCGAATACCTGATCCTTTTAGGAGAGCGGGTGAAGTACATCTGCGAAGACTCAAATCTCGCCTCAAAAGCGGTTGCCGAGGGAGCCGGATTCCGACTCTGCGATAAACGCATGCCCTTCGTCTGCTACAAGGATTGTGATTCCGAAGATGAAGATGTAGCGGACGAAGATGTCCTCAAAGAATTAATATAACAATTTTTAATACAGATTGGATTTGATAAACAATGGCATATGACGCCGGTATGCTTCGCTTTATCGTGGCGGAGCTTAACCAGAAACTGAAAAACGGCAAGGTCGACAAAATCTACCAGCCCTCCCGTGAGGAAGCAGTTTTTGTCATCCGATGCGGCGGAGAAGAGCACCGACTTGACATTTCAGCCGGAGGAAACGGAGCGAGAATGAACCTGACTTCCCTGAAATTCGAGAACCCTACAACCCCGCCCATGTTCTGCATGATGCTGAGAAAACACTTCCAAGGCGCGCGTTTTGCCGGAGCGGAGCAGCTGGGATTTGAGAGAGTCGCACGACTCACCTTCGACACCCACGACGACTTCGGCTTTGCCACACAAAAGCACATAATTTGCGAGCTGATGGGGCGGTTTTCAAACATAATCATCACCAACGCGGATGACAAAATAATCGGCGTGCTGAAATCAATCGACTTCACTACAAGTGAAAAACGTCAGGTACTCGCCGGAATGAAGTACGAGCTGCCCCCGAAACAGGACAAGACCGACCCCCTTGATGAAATCGTAGACGAAAAAAACTTCAAAACACTTGCAGCTTCATGTGAGGAGAGCAAGTCAGCTGAAAAGTTCATCATGTCTAACTTCTCGGGAATCGCCCCCCTGATAGCCCGTGAAATCGCTTACCGTGCCGCCGGAAAAACTGACGCCACAATGAAGGAAGCCGCAGGTGAGCTGACCGAAAAGTTCTTCGACGTGATAAACCGTATAAAGAACCTCGACGGCGAGCCATACATAGTGAAAAATCCCGACGGCAAGCCAATCGAGTACGCCTTCTGCGAAATCCGTCAGTACGGTGCTTCGGCAAACGTCGAAAAGGTAGAATCCTTCGGGAAGCTGATTGACGTGTACTACGGAGAGAGGAGCCGGGACGAACGCCTGCACAAAAAAGCGGCTGACATTTTCAAGCTCCTGACCAACGCCGAGAACCGCATAATAAAGAAAACCGTACTCCAGCGGGATGAGCTGAAATCCTGCGAGGACGGCGAAAAATACAAGCTCTGGGGCGACCTCATCACAGCCAACATCTACGCCCTCAAGCGCGGAATGGATTCATGCACCCTCCCGAACTACTACAGCGAGGACTGCGGGAATATTACTATCCCTCTCGACAAACGCCTGACTCCCTCCGCCAACGCTCAGCTTTACTACAAAAAGTACAACAAATCCAAAGCGGCAAAGGTTCACCTGACGGAACAGATAAAGAACGCCGAGGAGGAGCTTGAGTACGTCTACACTGTCCTTGACGCACTGTCGAGAGCCGAGAGTGAGCGTGAGCTGAACGAAATTCGTGCGGAGTTATATCGCAGCGGCTACGCTTCCAAGATGAAAAACTACACCGAAAAGAAGCAGACCGCTCCCAGCGTCTTCAAATACCTGACCACAGACGGCCACACGGTGTACTGCGGACGGAACAATGTTGCCAACGACTACCTCACCACAAAAATGGCTGACCGGGGCGACTGGTGGTTCCACGTCAAGAATCAGCCTGGTTCCCACGTGGTTTTGGTACTGAAGGAAAAAAACGAGGAGCCGGACGAGAAAACTTTCACGGAAGCGGCTGAGATCGCGGCGTACAACTCCAAGGCTAAGGGCGGGGTCATGATTCCGGTGGACTACACAAAGGTCGCGAAGGTAAAAAAGCCCGCGGGATCCAAGCCGGGACTTGTGATCTACACCACCAACTGGACCGCCTACGTCACACCTGACGAAGAAAAAGTCAGCAGAATGAAACAGAAATAACATAGTCGGACGCAGGAAACTGAGCCTGATTGAGTTTTTATAAATTAAACAATGTCAAAGAATCACACTGGAAAGGATTCGCTTCGGTTCACTAAACAGCCGGGGCAGGAAACGGTTATGCAGAAGAAAGTATTTGCTTTTGATTTGGATGGAACGCTTACCGAGTACCGCACATGGATCACGGACGAAAATCTCGCGCTCCTTGACGGACTGAGAGAGCAGGGAATCCGTCTCTTGATTGTAGGAGCGGGCAGAACAAAGAGAATATTTACCCAGATGAAAAAGTATCCTCTTGAAATACTGGGCAACTACGGACTTCAATATGCCGTTTACCGCGAGGACTCCGGCGACATTGAATTTTTGCGCGACCTGAACCTGCCCTGCGACGTGAAAAGCGTCACCGACAGAATAAACCTCGCCCGGGAAAAGTTCGGCTACACCGACTACAGGGGAGAGACCTGCGAAATTCACCCCACGGGATGCGTCACATTCCCCCTTCTCGGAACAAAAGCCGACATCGGAGACAAGTTAGCCTTCGACCCGGACAAGAAGAAACGCCACCTGATTTACCCCGAGCTTGCGGAAATATTTTCGGACTACAACGTGTTCGTCGGCGGCTCTACATCCTTTGACATGGTGCCCAAGCCCTTCGACAAGCTCCACGCCCTCGATTTGTTCTGCACCGAAAACGGTTATACTCGCGCCGACGTGACCTACTTTGGAGACGACTATGAAATTGGCGGAAACGACGAACCCATCCTGAAATCCGACGTGGAATTCATCAAGGTGGACAAGCCGGACAACCTCGTAAAAATCGTAACGGAGTACATAAAGTAAAACATGACGGACGATAAAATCGGAAGAACAGTAGAATTTGTAGAGAAAAACTGAAGCAGTCGAAAAACTACGCCGAAAATCTGTATGGCATGCAGTACCGCTTCGAGCACTCAATCCGCGTGGCAAATATCGGACGTATAATCGCCAAGAAGGAAGGTCTCAATGTCCTTAACCTGACCTTGGGATACCTGCTCTACGACGTGGCGTACTGCAGTCGGCTGAAGAAATAAACGGCTGAGCAAAGACCGAGTTCTTTTTGTTTCAAGTTGAATCAACTTTAAATTAAATTTAAAACCAAGTTTAAAACAGCTGTA
>CAZULC010000018.1:0-41399 GCA_964621165.1 uncultured Ruminococcus sp. | reverse complement strand
GGTAGAAATTTGGTGAATGGGGTATGTGATATGCGAAGCGGTGTATATTTATGCAGGCGTTTTTTCATCTGTATGACGGGTTATTCCGTTTACCTTTGTGATTACAGACGTCAGACGGATGCCGCATGACAATTTCGAACGATTGTATTCTGTTTACTTTCATTCGTTCTTTCTCTTATTATATCTGCGTTTGTAGTCGCTGGGGGTGTAGCCCATGATTGAAAGAAACTCGCGGTTGAATGAGCGCAGGTTGTCGTATCCACTTTGCTGTGCTATTTCCGTTACGCTCAGGTCCGTTTCGCGGAGAAGATTGCAGGCGTTGTTTATACGGTACTCATTTATGAACCTTTTGAAATTTATGCCTACGTTTTCGTTGAAGAAATTCGACAAGTAGTGATAGCTGTAGTTATATTTATCCGCGATGAACTTAAGGGTTATGTTTTCCGTGAAGTTTTCATCCACGTATTCTATTATTTTTTCGATGAGGTTCACGTTCAGGCGGGGCTTTTCGGTGAAGGTCTGCTGTCGGTAGAATTCGGCGCAGATCGCGTAAAGGTAGGAGCTTTCCATGATATTGTCGTCAGTTTGGAGCAGATTCAGGGAAAGCTTGCTGTCGGTAAACTCAAAAAGCGGCGACGCTGGAACTTTATCCTTTATCATTTTGTAGAACATATTCACATAGTCCGTTGAAAAAATAATTATGATGTATTTTGAATAGTCTTCAGTGCGGTAGGAGTGAACCTGATATGGCGGAATGAGGACAGCTTTATTTTTGTCTATAACATATTCGCAGTCCGATTCCCTCATTATTATCGTCAGTTCTCCGTCCAAAACGTCGATGAACTCGAAAGAACTGTGAATATGGCGCGGGAAATTCAGATTCGACGACATCTCCTTGAACATAAAGGACTCCATTTGCGAGTTTTCTCTCTGGTAAAAAGGACTCATTGCTCACATCCTCCTGCGGTTGATAATATCTTTACTTTCGTCTATAATTATAAGACAAATTTCTTGTATTGTCAAGAAAATTTTCGTATAATTTCAACATAGATTAAAATTTTTTCAGGTAGGTACCGGGATGAAAATAAAAGCGTACAAAAAGGCGGAAATACCCGCTGAAAGGGTCAGGGCCGAGGAGCTTGTCAGGCAGATGACATTTGAAGAGAAGCTCAGTCAGATTACGGAAAAGTAGGGCGTCACGGGAATCGAAAGACTTGGAATCCCGCCGCTTTACAAATCCGAGACGGTTCACGGGAACAGCTACTCAACGGTAGCGGCTTCATTTCCTCACGCAATAGCCATGGGAGCATCATGGGATGTTGATTTAATTAACAGAATCGGCGAAGCTATAGGAGAAGAGACAATAACGGCAGGCGCGCTTCAGGGGTGGTCCCCGCTTCTTGACGCTGCCCGTGACCCGAGATGGGGCAGAGTCGAGGAATCATTCGGCGAAGATCCGGTTCTTGTGGAAAAAATCGGTCTTGCGTGGATTCACGGATTCCAGTCGAAGGGGCTGACCGCCACACCAAAACATTTTGCAGCTCACGGCTCTCCACTCGGCGGACGGGACAGCAACGATTGCGGATATTCCGAGCGGGTTTTGCGCGAAATACACTACGCTCCCTTCCGTGCAGCTGTGAAGCGGGAGAATGTACAGTGCGTGATGAGCGCGTACCATTCACTGGACGGAATTCCGGCAAGCGGAAGCCACGAGCTTTTGAACAAGGTTTTGCGGGAGGAATGGGGATTTCCCGGTTATGTATGCAGTGACATCGGCGCTCCGGACAATCTTATAAAGAAACTGTACATATGCGAGGACGAAGCGGAAGCCGCGGCTTATCTTATCAAGGGCGTGGTTGATCTCTGCGCGCCGGGGGACGTCTACAAAAACGGAATTGCCGAAGCTGTCAAAAGAGGCCTCATCACAATGGACGACGTGGACGACAGGTCCGCAACATAATCGAGGTTAAGCTCAGGCTTGGAGCCTTTGAACACGGCTTTAACAAGCAGATCTGGGGGGACGTGGACTGCTGGGATTTCCCCAAGTCACCGCAAACTTGCCCTTGAAGCCGCCGTAAAATGTGCGGTGCTGCTCAAAAATGACGGCCTGCTTCCCCTCTCGGACAAAACGAAAAAGATTGCGGTAATCGGTCCTGCCGCTGAGAGTGCGGAACAGGGGGACTACACCGGCAGGCTAAGGGAAGATCAGGCTGTGTCGATTCTCGAGGGAATCCGGGCGAGAGTGCCTGAGTGTGAGGTGATTTTCGCAAAGGGATGCGATTTTATCGGCGCGGCTGACTTGAAGATGATTGAAGAAGCGAAGTCCGCTGCCCGTGACGCCGACGTTGTGATTCTTGTACTCGGGGACAAAGGGAACCTCACCACCGGCGAAAACAACGACCGTGCCGACATTGAGCTGACCGGCGGACAGGCTGAGCTTATGCATGGGATACTCTTCCTCAGAAAGCGGACAGCTGTACTTTTGTCTGTTGGCAAGCCAACTTCGGCCGAAGAAGCCTTCGAAAAAGCAGACGCGGTAATGGTTACATGGTACGCCGGTGAGGAAGCTGGAAATGCCGCCGCAAAGCTGATTTTCGGTGACGAAGCTCCCAATGGCAAGCTGCCCATGTCATTCCCCAAGTCGTTGAAGCAACTGCCGATTTTCTACAGCTACAACATGTCCGGACGGGGCTACGATTACATTGACATTGACTCAGTTCCACGGTCGAGGTTCGGTCAGGGGTTGACTTATACTACATTTGACTATTCTGGTGCTTCCGCTGTGGTGACGGACGACGGTGTCAAAATTTCTGCCAAGGTAAAAAATACTGGAACCCGCGCAGGAGTTGAAACCGTACAGCTCTACATCACCGACATGTATTCGTTCGCCGCGACTCCGCTGACTTTATTGAAGGATTTCAGGAAAATTTCACTTAACGCAGGGGAGGAAAAGACGGTTGAGTTTGAGCTTGACTGGTATTCGCTGAGCTTTCTTGGCACTGACATGGTGAGAAGAGCGAAAAAAGGCATGTTCAGGGCCTTCATTGGCGGTATTTCGCCCTATTGCGACAGCGGAAACGACAACCGGAAGGAAAGACTCGGCTACTCCGGCTCAGGTGAAGGCTCTGACGCGGCGTTCGTTCTCCGGCGTGACCATATGGCTCAGTTCGAACTCAAAAAATACCGCGATGGGGAAACACTGTCCTGAAAGTGACAAATTCCGGTGGCTTATGCGACGTTGTCAGGGCTGAAATTTATGTCGATAGCGAGTTGTCAGCGGACGCCAGAAGCGAGGTTGAAGCCGGAGATACGGTAGAGTTTGTGTTTGAGTCGGTGCCGGAGGACGCTGTCATAAGAGTCGGCGGTCGGCTGATTTAGGCATACATAATAATGAAGGAAAACGAAAGCTTCCTGATTTTGCCCGTACTTCGGAATGGCGGTGTGAGGATTTATGTAACTTTAGCGGATAAGCCCCATCTATATGAACTGCGCTGTTATGAAAATTGATGGATGAGGTAATTTTTAAGTGTGTGTAAAATTATATTTGGCAAGGGTGTACAGCGGTACTAACGAAATTTATTGCACTTTTCCCGGTCGGATATGTTAATTTTACATGAGTTCTTAACTATTGTCCAATTTATTGCAAATAATTACTTTTGTTTTCTCCGCTGATAGTATATAATAAATTAAGTAATGTAGGTAAATTATCCAAAATCGGGTTAACAAACAACTTCGATTTTGTACATTAAAGAAAGGAGACGGTCATGAAAAAGAGCAAAACGACATTGTGCATTATTACAATTTTATCCATACTTCTTACGTCTTGCATGCAGCCCGAGGATGAGTCCGCGTCCGACCCCGTTGAAAACACTCTGAGCGGTGGAAGCGTCGAAACCGCGGAAGAAACAGAGCAGAAATTCAAGGACGACCTGCCCGACGTCAATCTTGACGGATACACCTTCCGGATTCTTGTGTCGGACAAGGACATGGCGAAGTTCTTCTACATCGACGAAATCACCGGCGAGGTAGTAAACGACGCTGTTCGGATCGCGGTTATCAACACGGAAAACCGGTTCAACTGCAACATTGCTGCCAACATACAGGATTCGGTTGACGAGGCAGCTTATACGAATGTAGTACGCAATTCAGTGGCGACCAACGACAACCTTTTCGACGTGGCTGAAATGCACGACACCCTCTCCGGCGGACTATCCCTTGAAAACGCGTTCATCAACCTACATGGAGTCAAGCACCTGAACTTTGATCAGCCATGGTACCCCTCAAACGTGGTGGATTCGCTCACCATTGACGGCAAACTGTTCCTCTACTCCAGTGCGATGTCGTACAAGGGACTTCACCAGACGCGGATTCTCTACATGAACAAAACCCTTCTTGACAGCTACGAACTCGAAAGTCCCTACGAGGATGTATTCAACAATTCATGGACCCTTGACAAGCTCATAAATCTGACCTCGAACGCATACACTGACCTGAACGCCGACGGAACAAAGGACGAGGATGACTTCTTCGGCTTCACTGTACATCAGTGGTTCGACGGGTGGATGGATTCCCTTGGGCTTCACACAATCGTACACGATCCGGAGAAAACCCTCACAATCGGAATCGGCGGCGAAAGGACATACGACGCGGTTGAGACCATGTACAACTGGGTTTTCGGCGAAAATGACGTCTACATATGCAAGCTCAAAAGCGGAGACCAGCTCAGCGAATCTGACATTTTTGCAAACAACCGCTCACTCATAACCTACGGCGAAATTTCCACCTCATACCTGAAATACAGCCAGACCGATGTGGACTACGGCATGCTTCCCTTCCCCAAGCTTGACGAGATTCAAGAAAAGTACATTTCATTCTACACCGACCGGTTCTTTGTGATTCCCACAACCGCACAGAACGTAGACAACATCGGACTTATGCTTGAAGCCATGAGCGCCGAGGGCTACCGCACCATTTATCCGGCGTACTACGACATCGCTCTCAAAGGAAGGTACGCACAGGACACGGAAAGCGTTAGAATCCTCGACATCATAAACGAATCGAGAATGATGAGCACGGCTTATGTTTATCTCGACAGCCCCCTTACTTCTATTTTCGGAAACCTTTTCTCAACCGCAAGTCCATCCGCCGACTTTGCTTCATTTTACAAAAGGAACGAAAAGATGGCGCTGAAATCCATTGACAAGCTGGTTAGCACTTTTGAAAAAATCGGCTGAGGCAAAATAAAACGAATGATAAAGCTCTGCTTTAGGACAGACTATCATATAATATTTTAAGGAGATTTACAATGAAAAAATCACTTTCTATCGCAATCGCGGCGGCTTCCCTTTTGGCTATGACTGTTCATGCCACTGCCGACGTTACCCCGGTTGAGGGAATCGACCACTGCTACTTCAATTACATCTGCAACAAGAGCGTAAACGAAGTAAAAGCTGACGGCGTTTACAACGAAGACGAATGGAGCGACGCTGTTGAGCTTGTTATCAATGGAGACACACTCGGCGAATACGGACGCTGGCAAAGCGCAAACACCCTTCCCGCAAGCGACTTAAGCTGCACCTACAGGATCAAGTGGGATGAAAATTATCTCTATCTGCTTGAAATCCGCACTGACAAGCACTATATCTCAAACTTCGACGGATATGACTACAACGCACAGACTCCGTGGGCTCTTGACGGCACCGCAATCTTCTTCTGCGACAACGAAATGCCCGACGAATCAAACCGCTGCGACATCAAGTATTATTCATATGTGGACGAACTCAAGGGTCCTTCCGTGTTCATCGGCAACGGCAATGAAGCGGCTGACGCTTATGTCGGACCTTCCGGCGAAGGCGATACCACATACGGCGGCTCAGTAAACGGCGACACCATTGTGTTCGAGCTGAAAATGGCATGGTCCGTTCTTGATGATCAGTGGCACCTCGACTCGGAAATCAAGGAAGGCACAGTGTTCCGCTTCACTCCCATCATCATGTCCCGCGACACAGTTGACGACTACAACGAGTGGGACGGCTCATCATATGTACAGATAAACTTCCACGACTGCATGAATCTGGCGAACGAGGACGCTACAAACAGCGAAAATCCCGAGTACTGGGCAGCCCTCACCCTTTCCGCAGTCGGCGCCGGCTCAAATGAAGCTCCCGCTGCTGAAGCTGAACCTACAGAAACCGAGCCTGCAGAAGTTCCCGAAGTTGAAGCTGAAGAACCGGCTGAACCGGCTGAAACTCCCGCTGAATCCGCTGAGGAAACGGTGACCGCTCCTGTTGAAACCGCACCTCAAACCTTTGACTTCAGCGTTACTGCCGCTATTGCAGCCATCATTTCCGCGGCCGGATATTCCCTCACAAAGAAGAGATAAAGCTGCCACGATTATAAGCAAAAAAGAATTGTTTTCATGTTTCAATGAGACGTCCCTTTAGCCGGGGGCGTTTCTTTTTGTACGGGTGAAACTCCGGCGATGATTGGGCTATACGGCTGATTCATGGGTATAAAATTACATTCAGGCTATTGCAAATCACAATGAAGTATGGTATAATTACATCAATAATTATACGGAAGCTGGAGCTGGGGACGGCGGGATTTATGCAGCTTTTGCCGCCTTCTTATCAGCTCAGTCTTTCACGACAAGGAGTACTATTATGAGCTACGAACAGTACGTGCCATACGAACCGAACCCATGCCGGTACGACAACATGCCCTACCGCAGATGCGGAAGAAGCGGACTTCTGCTTCCGGCTGTATCGCTGGGACTCTGGCACAATTTCGGGGACATCACCCCATTCGAAACACAGCAGAAGATTCTGCGCACCGCCTTTGACTGCGGGATCACACACTTTGACCTCGCGAACAACTACGGTCCCCCATATGGTGAGGCTGAACGCAACTTCGGGGAACACATGAGGCGGGACTGGCATGTCTACAGAGACGAGCTGGTTATCTCAACCAAAGCCGGATATGACATGTGGAAGGGTCCATACGGAAACAACGGCTCCCGCAAGTACCTTATGGCGAGCATAGACCAGTCGCTCAAGCGGATGAACCTCGAGTATGTTGACATTTTCTACCATCACAGACCCGACGACAGCACTCCGATTGAGGAAACTATGTGCGCACTGTACGACATTGTGAAGAGCGGAAAAGCGCTTTACGCCGGAATCTCAAACTACAATCCGGCTCAAGCCAAGCGGGCTATTGACTGCATGAAGGAAATGGGCATGCACATGCTGATTCACCAGCCAAACTACAGCATGTTCAACCGCTCAATCGAAAACGGACTTACGGACCTTCTCTCAGAAGAGGGCGTGGGAATCATGGCGTTTGGTCCTCTTGCCGGCGGCAGACTTACAGGACGGTACCTGAACGGTATTCCCGCCGATTCAAGAGCCGTGCATGACCCGAGATTTTTACATGTGTCGGATATAAACGAAGGCCTGCTCAAAACCACACGTGCGCTCAACGAAATTGCATCTAGGCGGGGTCAGTCCCTGGCTCAGCTTGCTCTTGTGTGGACCCTGCGGAATCCGGCTGTAACTTCCGCGCTAATCGGCGCGTCGAAGCCTGAACAGGTAGTGGAAAACGTCAAGGCCCTCGAAAACATGAGCCTGTCCAAAGAGGAGATTGACGAAATTGACGCTGTTCTCGCCGGAAATTAAGCCGCCGTCAGCTTTCAGCGTCGCGAAAACTCCCAAGCGAGGTACATATGGAAAAGAAATTTGAATTATTCTCCCCTTCAGACAACACCGCTGTTTCATTGACTCTGACCCAGTGCGGCGGACTCTGCTATTCAGTCAGGCAGGACGGGGTTACTGTGCTTGAGCCGTCGTGCATGGGCATCAGGACAAGCGCCGGGGACTTTACCACCGGACTCGAATTCATATCCGAGGAAGACTCCGTTATTGACGAAAAAAATCCCACCCTCTCAGGAAAAAAGAGCGTTTACACGAATCACGCGAACTGCAAGACCCTGCATTTCAACAAAAGCGGTGTGAAGTTTGATTTGGTACTCCGCTCATACGACGGCGGCGTGGCTTACCGCTATTTTATTGACGGCGGACCTGCTCCAATAACGGTTGACGTTGACGCGGAAAGCACCGGATTCACGCTTCCCGAAGGTGCAAAAATCTGGTACATGCCGAGAAGCGGACGTAACTTCATGTATGAGGACAATTATCTTGCCGGAAAAATCGGCGTGACCGGAGATGGTATTCTTCCTTCCCTTCCTATGCTGTTTGAGACGGAGGGAAAATACGCGCTAATCATGGAGGCGGACCGTCACGGGAACTACACTGGCTCAATGCTCAGACTGGAAAACGGCAGCTGCATGAAGCTGATTTTCGACCTTGTTCAGACGGAGCCTGTACAGACCTCGATTCCCTTTGCTTCACCGTGGCGGTGCGTGATAATCGGCTCTCCTGCGGACATTTTACAGAATACAATGGTAGAAAACCTGAGTCCCGCGCCTGATCCGGCTTATGAATTCGAGAAGTGGGTGGAGCCGGGACTGTCGTCATGGTCATGGGTCAGCTATTACGGCGGTCAGGAAGACCCTGAAATTCACAAAAAGTTCATAGATTTGGCGGCTGATATGGGATGGAAGTACTACATCCTCGACGAACGCTGGCAGCCGGAATGCCATACAAAACCCGGTATACGTTACGAGGGAATGCGGGACTGGTTCGGCGACGTAAAGGCTCATGCTGACGAAAAAGGCGTAAAGCTCATCGCGTGGGTTAACAAAACCGACGTAGAATCAAAAGAAGATCGTCTGGCGCGGTTCAGGGAGTGGTCGGAAGCCGGAATTGTGGGAATCAAGGTTGACTTCTTCTACAATGATTCGCAGAAAACCATGCAGCTCTACGACGACATCTACCGTGACGCGGCAAGGTATCATCTGCTTGTGAACGCACACGGCTCCAATCCTCCGTCAGGCGAGATCCGGACTTGGCCCAACGCTCTGGCGAGAGAAGCAATCCGCGGTCAGGAACAGGGCGGCATAACCTGCGAGCAATACACCCTGATTCCATTTCTCCGTTCAGCCGTGGGTACAGCCGACGTAACCGAGCAGCTCTATTCCCGCGACACGGAGAAAACCTCCATGGGGTTCCAGATTGCGCTGTCGGTTCTGATTGAGAACGGGATCCACTCTATGGGAAGCAAGCCCGAGGAATATTACAGCGTTCCCGCGTCAGTGGAGCTTTACCGAAACTTCCCGGAAAAATGGGACGAGCTGTATGTGATTGACGCTGAGGTCGGTGAGGCGGTGAACATCGCGCGCAGGTACGGGAAAACATGGCTTGCCGGCGGAATCTCATTGAATGAGAGAAAGTTCGGGTACAATCCGCTGTTCCTCGAAAAAGGGAAAAAATATACGGCGGCGTTGTTCCATGAAAAGGCGGGCGAACGTCAGGCTGTCGTGATGGATGTGATTGAAAACGTCACCGCAGAGAGTGAGATTTCAGTCAGCGTACAGCACGGCGGCGGATACATCATGAGATTTACTCCTGTGGAATAAGATTTGCGTATGATAGTCTCCTTTAGGTTCATTGGACTTGAGGAGACTTATATTTTTCAGAAAATCCGCATTAATTCGCCGGCTTCTCTTTGCATTTTCGTGCATATGTGGTAAAATAATGATAGTATTTTCTATAATTTGGATACAATTCTTTTGTATTTTTATTTATTCACTTTAATTGACAGAATATATCCATTGAAGTTTTATATGAAAGAAAGTCACACTCAGTATTATTCAAATTACAAGACAGTAAATCAGTTGATTCGTCCGAAAATAAAGTCAGACATGACAAAGAACGAAATCATAACATCAATTTACGCGGGATTGGAGCAGGTATTTGAGCTGAAGGCGTGGAACGACCGTTTTATAAGCGAAAACATTTACAAACGTCAGCCAGAGAACATCACCTCCGAGGAAAAAGACCAGCTTCTCGAATTGAATTGGCGGATGTGCTTTTCCAGAACGGAAGAGGGCTTGACACAGGCAAAGCTTACCGGATCCACAATCTGATCGTACGCAGTGGCTCAGAACGATATTGATCTGCACATCCGCGAGCTGTATTATCAGGGACTGGTGCTTAACTCCTTTCACCTGCACAGATCGGACATAGGAATCAATCTGCAGGGTAAAAAATCCACAAATACTTTACTGACGGTGCTTCATACATTAAGGATTACGAAAATATCGAAAGCGAGACTACACGTGCGTTCATACTGCGCTGTCTCGGCAACCGGAAATACGGCTGTCCTGCCATCAAGTGGAACAACGACTGGCAGCACAAAAACAACATAGCCCTTGGTTATCAGAAGTACATGGAGATTTTCAACGATGCCATGAAGGTCTTCAAGTCGGAAAAATACCGCCGGCTTAATCCATCACTGCCATGGGAGACCTACAGGTACACAATGCACTTTGACAGGACGGTATATCTTCAGGCGGCACGCGACTCCGGAATTCGGACAAAAATGCCTGATCTTTATCAGCAGATTGTCATGGGGGTTTTGGAGTCCGCGGAATATGTATACCATCATCAGGAACATCTGGCCAAGATAAAGAATCAGACCATAAGCGCAAAAACGCAGTATGTATACGCCGCCGCTCAGTACCATGCCGGACGAATCGGTATACTCCTAAACTGTGCGGTCAGCGCTGACGAAAAAGACTACACCGACGGCGGAATCACAAAAAATCTTAATCTGCCGGTTTACGCGAAAACTTACTTCGATATGGCTCCGCCTGACGTGAAAAGTGAATTTCAGCCGCGGATTGACGATGTTCTCAAGCACATCTACCGCTATCTTGTAGGATATCCTGCGGACGATTCGATAAATCCGAGCTGGCAAAGGGTATGGCTGAGCTTACGCGCGAGAGGATTACAGAGGAAAAAGAATTCCGCAGTCACAATGATGAATTATCTTCTTGTTTGTCACGCTCTGACCTGCGTACATTCGCAAATGGTTGCCATACTTACACAAAGCATAACAAAGCAGCTCATACGGGTGAATTCGGCGGCCCTTGTTGGAGTCATCGGTACCATCAGCGAAGAAGAAGTGGTCCGTCGCGGGGATTTCAGTTGCTTCGTAGTACAGGGCAGTTCCTTATCAAGAATAGCCTGATAAGTTTTAACTATAATATCCGAAACCTCCCCGTAAAATTCGCACGCCATTTTCACGATTTCCTTATATTCGTGGAGGCTGACAAAATAATAATTCTGTTTGTATCCGTCCTCGGTTTTGATGAACAGCTTTTTCTCGAGGGCTATGCTGAACAGGTACTTTTCGTCCTCATCAAGGCTGTCTATCGTCTTTTCACCTGTGATTATCTCCCGACAAATGGCAAAGGTTTCCTCCGGCGTGTCGAAGAAGGGTGAGCAGTCATTTCCGCTCCATTTGTGGAAGAAGCACTGCGCGTTTTCGTGGTGTACAGGACTGTTAAATACACTGTAATCCCTCCACGGACCGAATTTTGATGAGGGAACGCTGCAATCGAAGCCGAGAGCAATCTACTTTCCGCCGTAGGTCTGAGGGGGATGTTATAGTATGGCACGGCTGAATATTCTACATTCTCATTATAACGGTACTGCCCAACCGCAATGTCCGTGATCATGTGTATGTACACCCATAAAGAGGCGGTTCCACTCAAATCCGGCGGTGTTGAAGCGGGGCGAGGTCAGGACGTCCTTCTTTGATTCGAGGAAGTCCATCAGCTTATTATAGAATTCCGGGTAAGCGGTGGAGTAAACCAAATTTCCGTCCTCCGGGCTGTTTCCGTTGCTGATTACGAAGTCGGTCTGGTATTTCCTAAGGACAGGCTCGCACATAAGCTGATTGTCTACAAGGTACTGTACTTCATCCTTGATGTAAGGGGCGGAAATTCCTAATTCCTCGCAAAGCTCAGTTATAGTCATGGGCTTTTTGTACGCGGCAAGGAGGATGTTCTGGGTTGATTTGCGCTGTACGCAGGTTCTCGGCTCTCCGTTTGCTCCGGGTGTACCTGTAAAACTTACGTTGAGTCTGCCGGGGCGATAGCTTTTTTCTACGTATTCTCTCATTTTATTCATTCCTTTCTCAATTGCTTCTCTCGCGTCGTTGAGCCACCATTTGACCGTACCCGCCTGCCGTCCGAGAACCTCGCCGATTTCCTCGCATGACATGCCGTCAAAGTAGTGCATGACGACGGCCTTGCGGTAGTTGCCGGACATCAGTGACAGCTCGCGGCGCAGGAGATTTTTCTGTTCGCGAAGGAGGTATTCGTTGTCAATATCGTCCTCGGAAGTTAAAAATTCTGATAAATATACGGTTGTGCCGTTTTTCTTTTTGCGCAGCCAGTTGTAGAACATGTGGTTCGATATGCTCCACACGAAGGCGTTCAGGTTCTCGATTTTCTTTCCGGCGTTTATTGCCTTAAGCACATCGAGGCTGATGTCCTGAGAAAGATCCTCCGCGTCATCGGTGGTGTTCAGTGTTCAGCTTAAGCCGGTAGAAGCCATAGATTTTCGGCAGCATCTCCTGCTCAAAGGTGTACAGAAGTTTTTTTCCGTCAATTTGGTCAGCTCGCCTTCTTTTTTGAAATCAACATGTTGTTTTCATCTATTGAGTAACGTGAGTTGGGATTTGGCTGGGAATTTTTTGAGAAAAAACGAATTTTTTTATTCCTTTATGAAGTACACCGCCGCTGGGTAGTCGAAGTCGGGCAAATACAGCGCGCCGCTGTCGAGGATGGAGCCGCAGATGATTCCCACCGCCTCGTAGTAGAACAGGGATAGGTGATTCCGTAAATCTTGCCGTGGATGTATTGCGGCGCGCGGTTTATGACGATTCTGCGCATAGTGGCGTAAACGTCTTCCCAGAGCTTAACCATGCCGTCGAATTCTGGGGCGAGGATTTCGGTGGGTCTGTCAATCTCGTTCTTTGTGAAGCAGAGATAGCGGGACGAATCCGGTTTTGTTTTGATTTCGTCGACCATATTTTGATTGACTCACAGCTTTCGAGAAGCGCCACGATTATTTCTCCGCCCAGATCTTCCGCGTCTTCCCTGCATGAAACCCTTGCCGCCGCGTATGCGTATATGCTTTTGAGACTCTCATCCATGAGAGAATATGCCGTTTTTTGTCCATTACACGACCTCCTTATTTTTCACCTTTATAGTTCCACTTTGCAGCGTTTGGTTAAGGGATTTTTAAAAATTTCCGCTGATTTTTTAGGTTTTTTCAATTTTATCACATTTTTCTCTTGTTCGGAAGCTGTTTTTTCTCAAAAATACTGATCTTCTATTGCCTTTTTAAAACTGTTTTGGTATAATATAGTCAGGTAAAATTATGGAAGCTGAGGTGTTTGAATGAAAACTACAATAAACGCTCACAGTAGCGTCAGAATTGTCTCCGGAAGCACGGTTTACTTCGACCCGTTCATGATTTCCGATCATTCTCACGACGCGGATGTTATCTTTATAACACATTCGCATTTCGACCACTTTTCACCTGAGGATATTGTCAAGGTGATGAATGATTCCACCCTGTTCGTCGCGCCAAAGTCCATGGAAAATGATCTCTCGAAGGCCGGGTTCGGCGGCAGCTCCGTGATGATGGAGCCGGGGGAAAGCGCGGTTGTCAGCGGGGTGAATGTGACGGCAATTCCGGCTTACAACACGAACAAACCCATGCACAAAAAGGAATTCGGCTGGCTGGGGTATGTGGTTGAGGTTGAAGGTCAGCGGATTTACGTCGCCGGAGACACTGATGCGACTCCTGAAGCTGAGGCGGTTGCGGCTGACCTTGCTTTTCTGCCAATAGGCGGAACCTACACCATGGACGCAGGTGAGGCGGCGGAACTGGCTGACAAAATGAAGGTGAAAAAGGTGATTCCCTACCACTACGGCGCGATTGTGGGAAACAAAACGGACGGCGAAAGGTTTGCTTCGCTGGTAAAAAGCAAAGTCGAAGTCCAGTTGATTCTATAAGAAAGGATTATAGTTATGAATGAAATATTTACTCGGATCAGCATCCGGAAGTATGATGACAGGCCTGTTGAAGAGGAGAAAATCCTCGAGATAATCCGTGCGGGAATGCAGGCTCCTTCGGCAGGAAACCAGCAGCCGTGGGAATTCTATGTAGTCACGGACAAGGAAAAAATCAAGGCATTGGCGACGGCTCACCGTTATTCCGGATGTGCAGCTGACGCTCCGGTGATAATAGTGCCGGTTTACAGGAAGGAAGGTCTGTGGTTCCCCGAATATGCACAAATTGACCTCGCTATTGCACAGGAAAACATGTGGCTTATGACGGAATCTCTCGGTCTCGGCGGAGTTTGGATGGGAATTGCGCCAAATCAGGACAGAATGGACGCGGTGAGACAGATTCTTGATCTGCCGGACAGACTTGAAGCGTTCTCGCTCTTCCCCGTTGGCTATTCGGCTGAAAAAAGGGAACAGGAAAACAGATTCGACAAAAGCAGGATTCACTTTGTCAGGTAATGTTTGACAAAAAGAAAAGCCCGAGTGCTGGTTTGACATTCGAGCTTTTTTATATGTTTTTGCTTATTGTTAACGCTTAGATTGCAAACACACAGTCCGCGATTTTGTCAAAATTCGAGAAGTGCGACACGATAAGAATACTCTTTTTCTACCGCTTCAGCTCATCTACGGGAATTCAGACGGCGTCGACGTCGAGGTTGTTTTCCGGCTCGTCGAGGAATGATAAGGTTCGCTTCCTTCAGTAATGCCCGCAGGATTTTCGCCCTCTGTGCTTCCCCGCCGGACAGATTTTCTGTGGTCGGTCTGTCTTTCAGGCTTTCGAGGGAGAATTTTGTCATCAGCCCGTCCGCGCTGAGTTGAATTTTACAGCTGCATCCGCCGAGCATTATGTTTTTACGGACTCCGGCGTACTTGAACAATGTCGAGCTTTGGGACGACAGGCTGATGAAATTATAGCTTGACTCTCCCGCTTCCCTGCCGTTCAGGAAAATTTTACCACATGACACGCGCTCGAAGCCGCATATCATGCTGACCAGTGTGGACTTTCCGCTTCCGTTGGCTCCCTTGAGAAGCGTGATTTTGTTTTTCGGAACCGCGAGGGTGAGGTTTTCAAACACAATCTTATCGTCGTATTTTGCCGTCACGCCATGGCACTCGACTATATTTTCGCTCTCGACTGCGTTTGCGGGCGTGGTTTTGTCGTCCTCACTTTCGCAGAAGAAACGCAGGCGGTCGTAAAGGTTTTTGAGAATCGGCTTGACCGTGATTAGTCCCGACGCTTTGTCGAGCAGGAACGTCATACTCCCCACAAGTGACAGAATTGCGGCAATCTCACCGAAGCTGATTTTCCTCTCCGACAGCAGAAACGCCTCTGCAATGATTATCACAAGCTGCACGGCAATCGAGCAAATACATCCAGAAAACATCCACTCCGGCTTCACAGCGCATCCTTTTCAGGCGGGTTTCTTTCCAAAAACTGTCAAACAGCGACTGCATTTTGTCCATCAGACGAACTTCAAGTCCCATTTCCTTGAGATAGCATGCATGGGAGGCAAGCTCGGTTTCAGTGGTATGCATACTGGAGCGGTAATTTCTTTCGGCTTCGTCATATTTCGCGAGAACTTTTCTCACCGCTATTGGTGCGATATATGTAACTGCTACTGCGAGAGTTGCTATTACGCCGTAGATATGGTTCTACTTTTGTAAAATTGCAAAAAAGATATACCATAAACACCGGAAGCAGAATCCGGTTCGCGGTTTGTTCAAGTTTTTCCCGGACAAAATCCATTATATCGTAATCAATTCGCGACGGAATGTCCCCAGCCTGATTGTCTGGAATCGAAGTGTAGGGCTTGCGCAGGTAGTGGGACAGCAGCTTCCGTGTGAAATCGCATGAGCCGTAGACGGAACGGGAGGAGAAAAACGCGAAAATCAAAGGCTCGCAGAAGATTTTGAACACGAGGCACAGCGCGATTCCGATAATGTTGCTTTTCAGGTATTCCGCGTCGTGGGTGAAAACCGCATCGGTCAGCCTGCCAAAAACACCGCGATGTATGTGTCGACGAAAAATCCGATGAAATCGTCGAGGATGTGGATTCCGAGGAAGGACGGCAGGAGCGAGGCCAGCAGGTCGCGGTCAAGTGTGCGGTTGATTTTATTCTCCATATGCGTCAACCTCCGCTGTTTTTTCGACGTGGGTTACTGAAATCGGCTGTTTTTCCTAAATCAGCGCGCGTAAATCTTCATCGTGGGTGATTATCATGGCTTTCCCGTTTCTTTCACATAGCAGTTCCGCAAGCATTACCTTTGCCGCATAATCAAGGTTTTTGCTCGGCTCGTCCAATAAAATCCAGCCATCATTCGATTAAAACGCCAGCGCGAGATAGGCTTTTTGTACTCTCCGCCGGACAGGGTCTGAATCAGGCAGGACAGAATTTTATCCGTCAAGCCGAAGCGGGTGCATAGCTCGATGCATCTGTCGGCTGACGACAGATCAAGCGTGGTTTCCTGCAATTTCAGGTCGTCCTGCGGGATGTAGAATACGCTCGACAACTGTTCTGTAGTCGAAATCCTGCCCTCGTCAGGGATAATCATTCCGGCGAGAACCTTCAGCAGTGTGGATTTTCCCGAGCCGTTGACTCCTACGATTACGTTTGTCCTGTCATGGTACGCCGTAAAAGCGGGAAGCGAGAGAATTATTTTATCGTCAGATTTCACCTTGCAGTTTTCAATCGTCAAGCAGTCACCATGGCAGAGGTCGTTTTCGCTCTTCGACAGTTGAAGTTCGGTGATTTTCGCCATTCTCTCCTTTGCCATGCGTCTTTCGGAGAAGTCTATATTTTTTCGTGTGCTTCCATCAGGAACGAATAGGTTGTTCCCGAAATGTGGAGCAGTAAAACCGCGCTTTCCATTGGGATGTAGTCAATGAAAACGAACACGCCTATGATCAGGTAGGTCCCGTACTGGATGACGGAATTGATCAGCGTTTCAAGCGACGTACCAATTCCGCAGAGGTTCAAACTTTGTGCCAACCCGTGCGGCTTCGTTCTGGAATTTCGCGAGGTAGCCGCGGTACCACTTTTGCAGACCGAACACCCGTATATCGCGGAAGGCAGTGTGGGCTTCGATTTCGACGTTGGTGCATCTCGCTTCGCACTCACGGTCCTCGGCATATTTGTCGTAGAATTTCGGCTCGATGACGAGGGGGACGATTATCTGGAACTGTGACAGGGCGAACATGATTGCAGCAACTGTCAGGCTCTGCGTTCCGGCGTATACGAGGTATACTACATATGAAGCGATTGACATAATCAGCGACGGGAGGACGCTCGTATACATTACATTCCTGCGGCGGTGGTGAAATCGTCACGGAAGCTCTCGAGAACCTCGCCAGAGTCCTGATAGAGGTAGATGTTCGCGGGGGACAGGGAGAAAAACTTGCGGTAGAGGGTGAAGCGCAGTTCCTGCGTGGTTTTGGTTTCGCGTTTTGAGACGAAGAAGCCGTCAATCTCGCGGAAGATGAAGCAGCACGCGCTTACTGTCAGCAATGTAATACCGTTGTGAACAGACCATTGTTGATTCCACTTCCCGCCTGATTTATCAACTTAGACAGGGTTGACGCGCTGTAGAGTGAGAATCCCGTTCCGGCCGCGTGCAGTATAACACGGGAGAGAAAAATCTGAGTTAGTTTATTGAAATTCATATGTTTATTCTTTCTTTATTAAATAGATTATTAGTGGTAGTCCGCTGATTTCCAGCCCAAGTCGACGGTAATTCATGATAAAAGTGATGGTGTTTTTGTTACTCTTCTTTATTTATTAATAATTTCAAATCAATCGAAACCGGAGTATTATAGAAATCTCGCATATTTTCGCGCTCTAATTCCGGGTTGATTTATGAATATTATACTCTTTTCAATAACAAAACTCAATAATATGTATACGATTATGTAACTTTTTGTCGGATTCAAATGAAATTTCTATATTTGTTCACTGTCACGCAATATTTTATTGGAGTAAATGTGATATAATGTAGTATAGTAATTTTTCTGTATTTTCATTAATATATTGTTCCATAAGTTTTATTGAAAGGACTAACCAAAATGCGGCTGTTTCATAATATCAAGCTCGTGTTCCAATATGTCAAGCGGCTGTGGGATCTCGACAACGGCTACTTCATCATATCAATCATCACCCAATTAAGCAACGCGGCTTCTTCAATTTTAATGCTGTACCTGCCCAAGCTGGTTCTCGATGAGCTGACGGGGGACAAAAACATCAGAAATATCGTCGTCTGGGTTCTCATCATGCTGGCGGCGCAGATTTACCTCAGTATAATCTCGAAAATCGAAGAAACCATGGGCTTCAGGCTCTCCCACCTGCAAAACCACGTCAGCATGGAAATAAACCAAAAGAAAACCGAGCTTGACATGGCGCAGATTGAGACTCCGGACATTCACAACATGGCAGACATGGCGCAGAAAGTTCTGAACCGCGGCGTTATATGTAATGTGACCAACAGAGCTATGAGTTTTATATCAGCGTTTTTTATACTTGCATCAACAATCATTATCATTTCTCAGATAAGCTGGATTCTCGTATTGGTATCCGTCATTTTTGCGGCCTTGTCCGTTGTAATATCTTCTCATATCGACAAAAAAGTCTTTGAAAATCAGCAGTATTCGGAAGAGCTGTTCCGCGCAGAAAGCTATTTCAACGGTGTGTTCGGAAACGAAAACTTCAGAAAGGAAATCCGCTTCTTCCGCATCTACAAGTGGCTTGTGGAAAAGCACGATGAAAAATACCGGGAGCTGTTGAAGCGTGAGCAGAAGCTCAACAACTACGTTGCAAAGGCGAACGCTCCCTTCGACATTATGATAAATATCAAGGACTACATGATTTACCTCTACCTTGCCATTTGTGTAATCCGGGGGAAAATCACAATCGGCTTGTTCACGCAGGGCTTTCAGGCTGTCGGTCAGCTAACTCAAGCAATGCGTACAATCATGGACTTCTTCACGTATTTCATCAAGGAAGCGCGGTATGTTCAGGCGTACATCGACTTCATGAAAATCGACTCAAATATCGAAAGCTGGACCGGGGAGAATCTGCTGAAGGAAGTGGACACCGACGGCGATTATTCAATTGAGTTAAAAAATATGGACTTCCACTACGGACTGAGCGACGCGCCGAATGTGCTTGAGGGACTGAACTACACCTTCAAGTCGGGCATGGTCTACTCGGTCATCGGACGGAACGGTGCCGGAAAAACTACCCTCATGAACCTTCTCGGCAGACTGTACGATGTGACCGGGGGCAAAATCTGTTTCAACGGAATCCCGCTGGTGGAGTACGACATTGATGCCTACCGCTCGATTTTTTCCTGCGTTTTCCAGTCCACCCACGTCTTTGCTATGAGCATAGCCGAAAATATCGCGCTGGACAAGTACAACCCCGGCGACAAGGCACAGCAGGAGAAGATTATCGACATTCTGAAAAAGCTGGACATGTGGAGCTACATTTCGACCCTTCCCCACGGAATCGAAACCCAGATGAGTAAGGAATTTGACCCCGACGGCGTGATTTTCTCCGGCGGTCAGCTCCAGAAAATTGCCATCGCCCGGGCACTGTTCCGCGACGCGAAGGTTCTGCTGTTCGACGAACCGTCCTCAGCCCTTGACCCCATTTCCGAGGATGAGTTTTTCAAGCTGCTCCACTCCGTGTCCAAGGGAAGAATGGTGTTCTACATTTCACATAGGTTGTCCAGTGCTTCCCTCGCGGACGAGATAATTTACATACAGGACAACAAAATTTTTGCCCACGGTAAGCATGAGAGCTTGGTGCAGGAATGCGAGCCGTACCGGATGTTCTACATGGCGCAGGCGCAGTATTATAAGACATGATTTTGCATTTGCATAACAAAAACCGGGCTGTCGTTTTGATGACCCGGTTATTATCGTTATACTGCTGTTTTCGCTCCTTCAAGTTCCTTTGCGTCTGATTTGCTGGTAAGCTCCTTATATACTTTCCTTATTATAATCGCCGATATTATAAAAGTGATGATATCTGCTGCCGGGAATGACCAGAGAAGTCCGTCAAGTCCCATGAAAATCGGCATTATGATGGGCAGGAACACGCCGAATATGACTTCACGGGTCAGGGAAATTGTGGTTGAGAGGACAGCTTTGCCGAGAGCCTGCAAATAGATGAATGTACCCTTGTTCACCATTGCCAGTGGCATCATACAGAGATATATGCGGAAGCTCCTCACGGCAAACTCACGGTAATATTCGCTTTCGTTTTTCGCGCCGAATATTCCTATCAGCTGATTCGGCAGAAGTTCCACTACAAGAAGAGCGGCAATTCCAACCAATGCTTCCGCGGCGAGAAGGTAGGTGAAGAGCTTTTTGGCCCTGTCAGTCCGTCCCGCTCCGATATTGTACCCCACGATTGGAATGCATCCGGCGGCACAGCCTATGGCAATGGAGATTGCAATCTGGAAAAACTTCATCACGATTCCGAGAACCGCCAGCGGGATTTGTGCGTACTCGGACTGGGAGAAAATCTCGTCCATTGCGCCGTATTTTGTACACATATTCTGAACCGCCGCCATGGACAGGACGAGGGAAATCTGCGCGAGAAAGCTGGTAAGTCCAAGCGAGAGAAACCGCTTCATGATGCTGCCGAAGAAGCCGAAGCTTCCCTTATGAAGTTTTACGGTCTTCATTCTGGTCAGGTACCATATTGACAAAAACGCGGTGAGCATCTGTCCGACGACTGTAGCAATCGCGGCTCCCTTCATGCCCAGCTTCATGGGGTAAATGAACAGCGGGTCGAGAATTATGTTTGCCGCGGCTCCGCTGAGTGTTGCAGCCATAGCGAACTTAGGGCTTCCGTCCGAGCGGATGATAGGGTTCATCGCCTGACCGAACATATAAAACGGCACGCCAAGTGCAATCCAGAAGAAATACTCCTGTGCGCAGGCAAATGTTTCGTCATTGACCCGTCCGCCGAATGCTGTGAGAATCGGGTCCATAAAGATGAGATAAGCGGCAGTCAGTACAACACTGCTTATTATACACAAAAGTACAGCGTTACCAACTCCCTTGTGAGCGTCTTCCCTGTTGTCGGCTCCGAGGGAAATACTGACGAATGCGCAGGTTCCGTCCCCTATCATTACCGCGATTCCGAGGGCTATAACTGTCAGCGGAAAGACTACAGTATTTGCGGCGTTACCGAAAGAACCAAGATAATCGGCGTTGGCGATGAAAATCTGATCGACTATGTTGTAAAGTGCGGCGACAAGAAGCGAAATTATGCATGGCAGAGCGTACTTGCGCATGAGTTTTCCAACCCGTTCTGTAACGAGAAAGGACTGATTGTTTTGTTCCATATATACCTCCATAAAACAAAAAAGGTGCAAATCCAAAGCTGGACTTACACCTTACGGTCACACACTGACGCGGACAAGCTTCAATAAATGACAACGAAGCTTCCACGTTTTCACAGTAGTAATTATACCACGGATTTTTGGGAAAATCAAATGGGTGATTGACACAAAAATTCGTTTATTTTTCGCCGGTTGTAGTGCGTGGTTTTTATGAAATTGTTTTATGAACCAAAATTAATACTCGATTCTTGTCTCTCTGTAGGGGTTGACCTCTGCCGCGAACATGGGCTTCACTGTGACGGAGGTGGAGAATTCCTTTTCGTTGAATCGGTATTCTTCGAAGGGTTCGGGACCGCAGGAGTTGGAGCCGATTCCGTTCATTCTCATGTAGACAATGACGGTGGTCTCAGGCTCTCTCACAAGCTCATAGTGATGTCTTGCGTGTGTGAGCTGTTCGGGTGAGAAGTGGGAGGCGTTGAATGTGAACGGCTCGCATCCGGTGAAGAGGAATCCGTGTCCGGCAACGGTGTGAACGTCAGCCCATCTGCATCCCCAGTGAGAGCTGTTTTCCTGCGGGAATACGTAGGGTTCGTAGGACTCGGTGACGGTGGACTTGAATTCGCCGAGCTTTGAAGCCATCTTCTTGTCAACGTAGCTCTCGTAGGGTCCATAGCCGAAGTACTTCATCTGCTCTGCTCCCTCGGGCATTGTGAATCTCATGCCGAAGCAGGGGAACTGTTTCTCTTCAATGTCAAACTTCACGTCGCAGTCGATTTTGATACCCATCTTTGGCTTCACGGTGTATGTCACGGTGGCGTGGAGTATCACTGAGTTGGGAGCCGCGCCCATGCTGATCTTCGCCTGAACAACAGCTTCATTTTCGTCAGCTTTCACCAGCTCTGTGCTGTAGCACTTGACAACAGCCTTGTCGAATCCTGAGTCGCTCCAGTCCCATCTCACGTTTCTGTCGTTGTCCGTGGGTGCGCGCCAGATCTGGGGAGTTACGGGCTTTGTGATGAGGTGTTCGCCGTTGTCGGTGATGTCCTCGATCATTCCGGTGAACTTGCTGATGAAGTATCTTGTCTCGCCGACGTAAATCTTGTAGTACTTTCTGCACTGGTCAACAACTACGGAGTCAACTGCGGGAGGTGCGGGATGCTTTGCCACGTTTTCTTCATATACAAACTGTGCGATTCCCAGCTCATGACCTGCGGGCGCCCATTCGGTAGGCTTGTTCTGTCTGATGGAGATGTCGAGAGTTGCGATAACGCCCTCGGGAATCTCATCGACAAGTGTGTATTCAGCCTCGTCTTCGGGTTCGATTCCAAGCGACGGAACAACTCCGGACTTTACAGCCTTGCCGTCAACGTTGAGGCTCCATACAAGGGACACGTCGTCCAGGTTCTTGAAGAAGCGGCGGGATTTAACCTTGACCTTGCCGGGAGCAACTTCCGTTACGAACACGGGCATGATTGCCTGCTTCAGCTCGCGCAGACCGTTGTGAACTCTTCTGTCGGGGTAAACAAGACCGTCAACGCAGAAGTTTCCGTCGTTGGGATGATCGTTGAAGTCGCCGCCGTAGGTGAAGTGGGGGTCGCCGTACCTGTCGCCGATTGCAACGGAGTGGTCGGTGAATTCCCATACGCAGCCGCCGAAGAAGTTGTCGTGGGACTCGATTACTTCCCAGTATTCCTTCATTCCTCCGGGGCCGTTGCCCATTGCGTGAGCGTATTCGCAGAGGAAGAGGGGTTCGTCCCGCTCGGGAGCTTCGCAGTAGTCCTTGCACCATGAGGGTGAGGGGTACATTCTGCTCTCGATGTCAGAGATGTCTCTCAGGTATTCGCCGCCGTTTCTGTCGTAGTTTGCGCCTTCATAGTGGATGATTCTGGAATTGTCGCGGGACTTGATCCACTTGTTCATAGCCGCGTGGTTCTGTCCCCAGCCGGACTCGTTGCCAAGGGACCAGAAGATGATGCAGGGGTGGTTCTTGTCTCTCTCAACCATGCGCTCTGCTCTGTCCACATACGCCTTTTCCCATGCGGGGTCACGTGAGAGTGCGTCCCACGGCTTTGCGCCATGTGTTTCGATATCCGACTCATCGCAGACGTACAGACCATACTTGTCGCACAGACCTACGAATCTGGGGTCGTTTGGATAGTGGGAGGTTCTGACCATGTTGACGTTGTGCGCCTTCATAATCATGATGTCGTTCACCATATGCTCTACCGGCGTAGCGTGGCCAAGAAGGTGATGGCTGTCGTGACGGTTAACGCCCTTTGCCTTGACTTTCTTGCCGTTGATGAGGATGCAGCGGTCCTTGATTTCAACCCGTCTTGCGCCAATGGGGAAGCAGATGTATTCGCTGCCGGAGTGGAGGGTGAGCCTGTAGAGGTTTGGCTCCTCGTCGGACCAGAGCTTTGCGTTTTCGATTGTGGGGATTGTAATTTTTCCGTCCCCGTCAACGGTTTCGCAGCCGGACGCGATAACCTTTCCGCAGGGGCATTTCAGCGTCCATTCAACGTCGGTCTTTCCTGTAGCGGAAACATCCACGCTGAAGTCGGCGTTTTTGAAGTCGTCGTCAAGGTCGCAGTGAACGAACACGTCGCGAATGTGGGTTTCGTCTCTGTATAGCAGGTAAACCTCGCGGAAAATACCGGACATACGCCACATATCTTGGTCTTCGAGGTATGTTCCGTCGCTCCACTTGAGAACGAGAACCTTGAGGGAGTTCTTGCCGGCGTGAACGTATGACGTGACGTCGATTTCGCTTGTCATGTGGCTGACCTGGCTGTAAGCGGCGAAGGTGTCGTTTACCCAAACGTAGAACGCGGAGTCAACGCCCTCGAAGTTCAGGTAAATCTTCTTTGACGCCAGCTTTTCGGGAATCTCGAAGGTGCGTTCATAGAGTCCACAGGGGTTTTCCTCCGGCACATACGGCGGGTCGAATGGAATGGGATAGTTGACGTTTGTGTAGTTGGGAACGTCGTATCCCCGTCCAAGGGCAACCTGCCAGCTCATGGGAACGGTGATTTTATCAAATTCCGTGGGGGCGTACTCGCCGGACACAGCTTTCAGGTCGTGGAGGGATTTGAAGAATTTGAAATCCCATTCGCCGCAGAGGGATTTGAAGTAAACGCTCTCACCGCGGTTTTCGCTTTCCGCTGAGCATTCACATGGGAACGGCACAAAGTACGCTCTCGGCTTTTCGCAGCCAACATGCAGCGTCTCGGTGTTCTCGTGGTAATCGGGAATGTTGAAAGGCATAGATTTTCTCCTTCTATGTATAGTAATTAAGGTTCAATTGAAACAGGGTTCACTCCCTACCTCGTCAATCATATTATACCATGTTTTAGTAAAAAAAGCTATAGGATTTTAAAATTTTCAAGATTTTTTTAGAAATCAGCGATAATTAATTAAACGCTTTTACTATATCAAAGTGTAAACATTGCGCTCATGTCATTGACTTTCAGGCGAAAACGGTATATAATTGAAGTATAATATCGAGAGGTGCCATGCTATGAGAAAAATTATTATGACTGTTCTGTCGCTGCTTCTGCTGACCCTTCCCTCCTGCGTGAGTGAAAATATTCCCACTGAGGAAACCGTCCCGGAAACCGAAGCTGAAACTGAGCCGATGATACTGTTTGAATCGGATTTTGCCGCTCAGAAAGCCGTGAACGAGGCCCTTGCTCTTCCCCTTCCCTCTTCGCTTTACATGGATGAAGACTTAGCCGAATACTCATCTTTTCAGTCCGGAATCAGCTCAAAGATCGGCGAGGTTACTGCGGAAAACGCAGGGGAACTGCTTGGCGAAATCAAGGAAGTAATCGGCGGAATGAGGCTGAAGGAAGTTGGAATTCCCACGTTTTACATAAATTCGCCTGAAATTTACATGGAATACTCGCCCGCGTCGGTGGTAATGATCGAACCTGACGGAAAATTCATCCGCGATGACAGCGCAGAGGTAAAAGTCCGCGGAAACAGCACTGCCAGCTCACCAAAACAGCCTTACAATATAAAGTTCTCGGAAAAAGAATCGGTTCTGGGCATGGGAAAGGGACGAAAATGGATTCTGCTGGCGGACATGTTCGACAAAACCCTCATGCGCAACAAGCTGGCTCTTGACTTCGCGGGCAAGCTTCGGCTGATGTACGTGCCTGAGTGCGAATATGTGGATGTGTATGTCAACAATCAATATATGGGCGTGTATCTCTGCACGGAAGCTGTGACTGACGGAAAAAACAAGGCGGACATCGACGTGGAAAACGGGGACTTTCTCCTCGAGCTTGAAGATACGCGGTATGATTACAACGAGGTTTACTTCACGACTGATTCCGGAGTCCGGCTCAAGATTAACAAACCCGAGGAAGCCGACGATTCTGACGCGGAACTGGCGAGAAGCACGCTCAACATGATTGAAGAGAAGATGAAAACCGGCGATATGGACGTGTACTCAGGGTATGTTGATGTGGATTCATTTGTGGACTACTACGTCTACATGGAGTACTTCAAGAACATCGACGCTTATTTTTCCTCCACAAGATACATATTAAAGGACGGAAAGCTCTGCGCCGGAGTTCCGTGGGACAACGATTTGTCAATGGGAAACGCCAATCCATACATTGATGAGGAAAAATACCGCTTCTACTGCAATGTACAAGGACGCGGAGACAAAAGCGAGGACTCGGCTCAGGGATACTGGGATGAATTTGAGTGGTTCGAGATACTGTGGGAGGACGAAGACTTCCGGGAGCTGGTTTACGCAAGATGGGCTGAGCTGCGGGACGATTTTGTGAACCTGTACTCGGACAACGGACTTGGAAAAGCGCAGATTGATTTGATTCTCGATGAATATGGGGATGATTTTGCCCGCAATTACGAGGAATGCGGCTGGCGGGTGAACTCGGCTTATTCGGCTTACGAAAGACGTCCGGATAAAACCTACGAGGAAAACGTAAATTTCCTGCGGGAGTGGCTCGAAAGACGGGTTTATGCCGTGGATGAAATTTTCATGTATGACGATTAAGTCAAAGTAAATATTACTAAAAGCTGACTTCATGCGGCTGCGTTTAACAGTGCTCTTGAAATCAGCTTTTCTTTAACTTATTTTTACCAAAAATTTAATCAGTTCTTCTTCACTTTGACCCAGATGCGGCTCTTGTAGTCACTTGAGGTCATGTCGCCGTCCGGGTATTCCTCTATGTCCATCTCGTAGGTGGGTTCGTAGTCCGAGGAGGGGAAGAATTCGGTTATGATTTTGTGCCATTCGTTCTGGATTGCGTCGGGCATGGTTCCCGTGCATTCGAACACTGCCCAAATTCCGCCGGAGATTTCGGTTTTTCTCATTCCCGCGGGTACGGCGCAGTCTTTGTCGCAGTGGGAAGCAATTGCGTACTCGAAGGTTTTGTCGTCGCTTGCCGAGTTGCCGTAGCAGATTCCGAAAATCACGTTCTCCTCGGGAACCATCGCGGCTTCAAGGGCTTTGATTGTGCCGTCGGATTTGGCTCTTGTCCAGAAGTCGGGAATGGTGTTCTTGTTTTGGTTGTCGACTATAGTGTGGGTTTCCACCTTTTCGAGGACGTAAAACGGTTCTTTTTCGATTATTCTGTAGTTCATGCTGATTCCGCCTTTCATTGTAATGCTCACCCTCAGAGGGGCGTATAGTCTGACAGGAGCTTTTCCGGCTCGGACCGCACTTGGAGCTGCGCCGTGGAATCGGGTGAAAGCTCTCGCGAATCCCTCGGGAGTATCGTAGCCGTATTTCAGCGCTATGTCGATGATTTTTTCGTCCGATGACACAAGCTCGCCACCGGCTTTCGCGAGTCTTCTATTCCGGACGTACTCCCCCGGTGTGATTCCACAGACAAGAGTAAAGATTTTATGAAAGTAATATTCCGATACGTTCATCCGACCTGCCGCTTTTTTCAGTTCCAGATTTTCATCGAGATTTTCTTCCATATAATCTATGCTCTTTTGCAGGCTTTTGATCCAGTCCACTGCCATCCCCCCTGTCTGAGCATATTATACCGCTTCGGTGAAACAAAGTCTTGATTTTTACTGTCCGGTTTTGTCAGGTTATTTTCCCGAGAGAATTTTTATAATCTGGCTGGGCTTGGGTGCGTTTCCGCGGTAGAATGACATGGACTTGTAGAGTCTGCCGGAGACGTACATTATCACAGCCGACAGAGCGAGGGTGATGAGCAGGGACACAACTCCGCCGATTAAGTCAAGCTGTCCGATAAGCACCCTTGCCGGTGAGACGAGAACCGACGTGAACGGGATATAGTTGAGCACGGGGGAATCCGATATCATGCCCGAGCCGGAACTGCCGCCGAATATGGTGACGAGGAAGCTGACTACCAGCGCCATAGTGAACAGCACGTTTGTGGACTGCAAATCCTCAAGTTTTCCGGCCAAAGCTCCGCCGATTGACGCGCATGAGCAGTAGAGAACGCATCCCGAGATTACGATGAGCAGTGCGACCGCAACCGAGCCTGGGGTGAACATGCCATCGAGGAAACCGGAGTCGGAGATGAGCTTAAAGACGTTAAAACTGTCGTTTCCGGTGATTGCCCCCGCACAGATTCCGCCGAGGTAGACGCCAGCCAAAATAGAGACGATCCACACCGCAAGCTGGATCAGGGCGCAGAACACGCCGGATAGAGTTTTACCGAAAATCAGCGACTGCGGCTTCATGCTGACGAGAACCGTGTCCATGAGCTTTGAGTTTTTCTCCATAACCACCAGCCGCGCCGTGCTCTGACCGTAGAACAGGACGAAGAAGTACATGAACATGACGATGACGTATGGCATCACCATTCCGATTACTTCCTTTGCGACGCTGTTGTCTGTGTCGTCAAACTCGGATTCGCCGGACTCTGCGGGAATGTTAAGCTCCTCATCTGACAGCTCACCGGTTGTAACGGGAGTCGAGATGACAGCAAGCTCCTCAGCTGTAAGTCCGGATTTCTGTACTGTAAGTTGAATGAAATTGTTATATATGCAGGAGCGGAGAAGTTCCACGTCGTCTTCGGGAATCTGCGTTTCGTCGAGGGTGATGACGGTGCAGCGGAAGCCGGACTGAACTATGTTGGAGCTGTCGTTGCCAAGCGTGATGTTCAGCGTGATCGAGCCAGGATTTTCCTCGGTTTTCGTTATGGCTTCCTCAAGTGACGCGCACTTTTCGAATGTGACGGAAGAAAAATCCTCGTCTCCCGCGGTCAGGACTAAGTATTCGCATTCGCCGGGGGTGGAGTCAAAGACATAGACCGTGCTTATCCCACCGCTGTAGACGAGATTTTCCGCTTTCCCGTCGTCGAAAACTGCCGTAAGGGACAGAATTATCACGGGAAGCAAAAGTAATATTATGGCTAAAATTACGGTGGTTTTCTTCCAGCCGCCCGACTGTGTGGTGGTTTTTGTGGTGAATGAGAACACCTTTTTGATTTCGCTTAAGGTTTTTTCCATGTTACTTCGCCTCCTTCTCGCCGGATTTATCGCTGAGCGCCATCTTCACTATATCGCCGAATCCGAGCCTTTTACCTCTGTAGATAATCAGACTTTCATAGACCTTGGCGCACAGCATGGCGAGGAGCAGGATTACGGCAATCTGTATCACCCATGATAGAATCAGCACGGGAAGTCCGATTCCGCCGAGCATGTACTGAACGGGCGCACAGAACACCGACAGCATGGGACAGATGGACATTATTGTGTTCACCACGGGATTGTCGAAGTTGATGAGTACAATTGCCGCAACGTAGCATAGCATTATAAAAAACATACTCGTTGAGTTGGCTGACTGCACGTCCTCGGGTTCCGAGCATCCCGCGCCGCTGAGTCCTGAAATGAGGGAGTAGGTCAGGTACCCGATGAGCAGGGACACGATTGCCGCCACAATTGTAATTGGGTTCATACGCAGGTCGCCGAGAGATATTCCAAGTCCGTAGAGCAGACCGGAGATTCCCGAGCTTCCCGTCATGTACGCCGAAATCAAGCCTCCGCACAGCCCGCAGATTATGTAGACCAGCAGTGAGCCGAAGACGTAGCTCATGACCGCGAGGATTTTGCCGATAATCAGGGCGAGGGGCTTCACGCTTATCATCAGCGACTCCACCAGCTTGGACGACTTTTCCTCAACCACTGCCTGAACGATATACGATGCGGCATAAAGGCTGACTATCATTACAACTATGGAATAAATCAGCTGGATGTAGTACCCTGCCATGGAAAACTCGTCCTCATTCCTGCTGTAGTCGGAAAAGCTCGAGCTTTCAACGGAATAGGGGGAGTACAGGACCGCCGCCTTTGCCTCGTCGATTCTGCCGTAGATTGTGTTGAAAATCAGGCTTTCCGCATCCCGGGCGAGCGTATCCTTGCCGTAACCACCGGTTTTGACGTAATAACCGCCATCCTCGCCGTACTCCACCTTGACAAAGCCCGCGTTTTCTTCGGCTTCATCGGGGAAAGAATCCACTTTTACGATTTGTGAATCTTTGTATTCGTCGAACATGTCAAAGGATACGTCCGCGTCGGTTTCGTTGATTACATAAATCACCTCAGGCGCGTCAGAGGTGAGGCTTGCGTCAATCGCGTCGGCTTTCTCCATCGTTTTGCCGTTCAGAAACGTGATTCCCGGGATGATAAGAAGCATGACCAAGCCGCTGATTATCAGGCTGACGAGGTTTGCCTTGTTATGTAGAAGCTGGCGCAGGGTGAAGCGGAAGACCTTTGTGGTTCCCTTGAAATCATTCTTTGTCAGCTTCATTGGATTCACCTACTTTTTCCACAAAAATATCGTGCATGGTCGGTTCACTCAAGTCAAATTTTACAACCGTAATACCACCGGAAATGACTGAATAGAGAAGCCTGTTCGCCATGTCCTCCCCTGTGACCTTGACCCGGTACTCGTTTTCCTTCCTGCTCAGAAGAGCAGCCCCGGATGCGTTAATCAGCTCCGATATGTCACCTTCGGTTTTGATGAACAGGTTCACACGTCCGTAGCTCTTTTTGATGTCGTTGAGATGTCCCTGCAAAATCGTCTTTGAGCGGTTCAGAATGGTGATGTCTGTGCAGAACTCCTCAACCGTTGCCATCTGGTGGCTCGACATGATGACGTACTTGCCCCGCTCAATCTGCTCCTGAATCACGCGCTTGAAAATATCGGTGTTCACCGGGTCAAGACCGGACAGGGGTTCATCGAGGATTATAAGCTCCGGATCGGAGATCAGGGAAATCATGAACTGGATTTTCTGCTGGTTTCCCTTTGACAGCTGGTCGGCGAGCTTGGGCTTTTCCTTTTTCCAGATTGCCATGCCCCGGCGCATTCCTGCCTGATTCAGCATGGGTTCAGCCGGTGTTTTTGCGTTCGGGAAGAGGTATTCGTCGGCTTCAAGCTTCTTCGACAGGTTCTTGATTCTCGCCATCGCGTCGGTTTTGTTCACACCACGGAGGGACGCGAAATACATCAGCTGATCCATGAGGGTGTATTTGGGGTAGAGTCCGCGCTCTTCCGCAAGGTAGCCGATGTTACAGGTGGAGATGTCAAGGGGCTTGCCATTCCACTCGACCTGTCCGTTGTCCTTTGCCAGCATGCCGAGGATCATTCGGATTGCGGTGGTTTTCCCGGCTCCGTTTGTCCCTAGCAGCGCATACACGCCGTGATCCTTCATTTCAAAGCTCAGGTTATCGACGACGGTCTTTTCGCCGTACTTTTTTGAGAGGTTTTTTACAATCAGACTCATAACGCAACCTTTCTCTTTTGACTGTTGCTTTTTTGTATTATTTCCAGCCTTTATATTATATCACGCCGTGTGTTTGCAGTCAATAGAACGCATATTAAAATTTGATTAAATTTAAAAAGATAAACTTTACCCGAAAACGCGGTTGATTCCTGCTCCTGTTTCGACAAATGAGGTTAGATTTTTTTCGAGAATTTCCATGAGCCGCACTCTTGCTTCCCGTGAGGTCCATGCGCAGTGGGGGGTGATTACGCAGTTTTTCGCGGAAAGAAGGGGATTATTGGGGTCGGCGGGTTCTTTTACCAAAACGTCAAGTCCCGCACCGCCAAGTTTTCCGCAGTTCAGCGCGTCGGCTACGTCCTGTTCGTTGAGAACCGCACCCCGGGATGTGTTGATTATTACGGCTCCGTCCTTCATTTTCGCGATGAAGTCATGGTTCACCGTGCCCCGGGTCTCGTCGGTCAGCGGGCAGTGGAAGGACACAAAGTCGGATTTTTCAAGAAGCTCGTCAGGCGTGGTGAAGGTTATTCCGTTTTCCTCGCCGCTGGTTCTGCTTCGTTTGGTCGCAAGGGTTTTCATGCCGAAGGAAGAGCAGATGTGGGCAAATCTCGTTCCGATTGCGCCGCAGCCGTAGATTCCAACGGTTTTTCCTTCAAGCTCCATAAATTTTGCTTCCTGATACTTGAATCCGGGGATTCCCGTCCATTTTCCAGTTTTTACCATGTCTGTGTATTTGTCAAGCTCAAAGGCAAAGGACAGAAGCAGGGTGAAGGCGAGCTGAGCCACGGATGCGGTAGAATATCCCGGGACGTTACAGACCTCCACTCCCCTCTCACGGCAGAGCTTCACGTCAATCATGTCGTATCCTGTGCCGAGTGCCGAGATATATTTTACATTTTCGCACCTGTAAAGCACTTCCCTGCCGATTTTTACACGGTTCGTGAACACAATTTCCGCGTCGGCTATTTTTTCGGGGGCTTCTCTGTCACTTAGCTTGTCGTAAGCTTCGTATTCGCCGAATTTTTTAAGCCAGTCCCAAGAGAGATCTCCCGGATTCACGGCGAAAGCGTCGGTTATTACTGTTTTCATTTTTTTACCTCGTTACTATAAAATAGCCCCGTCGGATGTATGTTTGCAACGGGGTTATCTTTTGTTTCTGTTAATTTTTATCTCTTGACTCTCGCGTTGCCGCCCCAGACGGACCAAACCTGCTCTTCATCCGCCGGCTGTGCGTAGTCGGTGAGGAATGTAGTCGCTAAAGCGCCCGTTGCCCAGCCGAACTGGACCCACTTTTCGTCGTCCCAGCCTTTGAGCATGGCATATAGCATACCGCCAACAAAGCCGTCGCCGCCTCCGATTCGGTCGAGAACGCGTATATTTCTCGGCTCAGCGGTGTACCATTTGTCGCCGGAGAGCATAATCGCGCCCCAGATGTGGTCATTCGCGCTGATTACCTGACGCAGCGTGGTTGCGAAAACCTCAACCTTCGGGAATTTTTCCTTCACCCGGCGAATCATCTCCTTGAAGCTGTCGATTTTTCCGGCAATGTCGACGCCCCCGGCTTCCGGTCCCTTGATTCCGAGGGCGAGCTGGAAGTCCTCCTCGTTGCCGACTAAAATGTCCGCGATTGACGCGATTTCCGTAAAGATTGCCCGCAGCTCATCCTCGCGGTTTTTCCAGAAGGACGCGCGGTAGTTGAGATCAAAAGAAATTCTTGTGCCGTACTTCTTGGCGGCTCTCGCGAGAGACAGGCAGAATTCTCCGGTTTCCGGGGAAAGTGCGGCGATAAGTCCGGAAAGATGCAGAATCTGCACGCCGTCCTCGCCGAAAATTCGGTCAGTGTCAAAGTCATTTATGTTCAGCGTACGTCCTACTTCCCCGGCTCTGTCGTTGCACACCCTCGGACCTCTCGTTCCGTATCCGCTGTCCGCGATGTTGAACTGGTGACGATATCCCCACGGTCCGCCCTGCTCAACCTCAACGCCCTCGTAGTCGATTCCACGGGAACGCAGGCTCCGCTTGATGAAGTCCGCGATGGGACTGTCCTTGACAAATGTGGTCAGCACCTTGGTTTTCATGCCGAGGTAGGACGCGATTGAGACGACGTTGGACTCCGCACTGGTCGCCTGCATGAAAAAGGTGTCCGAGGACTGGGTGGGCTGACCGTTCATTGGGCAGATTCGCACACCCATGCTTGTAGGGACGATTATCGCGTATTTACAGTTTTCTCTGAAATTCATGTTTCCCTCCATTAGTTTTGTGAAGTTTCCCTCATAATTATATATTAAGCGTTGTACGTGGTTGAGGCTGTGTTTCCGACCTCGCCGTCGTTCCAGTCGGTGTGGAAGAATTTTCCTCTCTCCGCGTCAACTCTCTCGTAGGTGTGTGCGCCGAAGTAGTCACGCTGTGCCTGGAGCAGGTTTGCGGGGAGTCGCTCGCATCTGTAGCCGTCGTAGTACTCGAGAGCCGAGGTCATTGCAGGCAAAGGGATTCCGGCCATGATTCCGGCGGCGCAGACTTCACGCCATCCCAAATTGGCTGACTCGAGGGCGGACTTGAAGTAGTCGTCAAGCATAAGGTTGGTTATGTCGGGATTTTTGTCAAAGGCTTCCTTGATTTTGCCGAGAAATACGCTTCTAATGATGCATCCGCCACGCCACATAAGGGCAATTCCGCCGTAGTTCAGGTTCCAGCCGTAGGTTTTCGCCGCCGAGCGCATGAGAGTGTAGCCCTGTGCGTAGGAGACGATTTTTGAGGCGTAGAGCGCGTTCTTCAGCTTTTCCACAAACTCTTCCCGGTTCCCCCTGAACTTTATTTTGGGTCCCGTGAGAACCTTGGACGCCGCCACTCTTTCCTCCTTTATTGAGCTGAGACAGCGGGCGAAAACGGCTTCTCCGATTAACGTGAGCGGGACTCCTTCGTCAAGTGCAGCGATTCCCGTCCATTTTCCTGTGCCTTTCTGTCCGGCGGTGTCCAGAATTTTGTCAACAAGCGGTGCTCCATCTTCGTCCTTGCGGGTCAGAATGTCGGCGGTGATTCCAATGAGGTAGCTGTCGAGGACTCCTTCGTTCCAGTTAGCGAACACGTCGTGCATTTCTTCCGCCGTCATGCCGAGGTAGTCCCGCATAATCTGGTAAGCCTCGCAGATGAGCTGCATGTCGCCGTATTCGATTCCGTTGTGGACCATTTTGACGAAGTGACCCGCGCCGTCCTCGCCTACCCAGTCACAGCAGGGAGTGCCGTCCTCGACTTTGGCGCAGATGTTCTGCAAAATCGGCTTGACTCTCTCCCACGCTTCAGGTGAGCCACCAGGCATCATTGACGGACCTGTGAGCGCACCCTCAGCTCCTCCGGAAACGCCTGTACCTATGTAGAGCATGCCGGCTTCTTCAACCTTTTTGCACCGTCTCTGGGTGTCCGGGAAGTGGGAGTTGCCGCCGTCGATGATGATGTCGCCCTTGTCCAGAAGCGGGAGCAGCTTGTCTATGGTTTCGTCTACAGGGGAGCCTGCGCGAATCATCATCATGACAATGCGCGGCTTCTCGACGCTCTCAACAAGCTCGGCAAACGACGAACACGGGATGAAATTTCTGCCCTTTCCGCGGCCTTCCATAAATTTGTCAACCACGCCGTCCCATACGTCGTAAACAGCAACGGTGTACCCGTGTCTCTCCATGTTCATGGACAGGTTTTCGCCCATGACCGCCATTCCAATCATGCCAATGTTGGCTTTTTTCATGTTAACCTCCGATTAATTTTATCTTTCGTTTAATTTAGTCCATCTCTTTATATGACGGGTCGTTTACCCTCATGCTTTGTGTACCATTTTCATCAATGTCGAAGAAGGAAACGCCACCCGCCATGCCTTTGTACTCATACGGACAAATGTCCCTGCCCTGCCAGATTTCCTGCCACACGCTCAGGGTCACGCCGTGGGAGACGACAAAAATCAGCCGTGCGGGATTTTCGAGAATCTGCTCTTCGGCCATTTTAACCCGGTTCCAGAATTCACGACGGGTTTCAGCTCCTTCAAACGGACGATCGTCGTATGTCTTTGTGGGACTGCGGTAGTCGGTCGCCCACTTGATTGATTTGCCCACGGCTTCCCCAAGGTTTTCTTCCCGAAGGAGGGGATTCAGCTGCACGTCAAGTCCCATGTATTCTGCGAGAGGGGCGGCGGTCTCACGTGCTCTGAGCAAGTCGGATGAGATGATTGTCGTGTCCTGCAAATCAAACTCCCCCGACAGCAGCTCCCGGCTCAGCTTCTTTCCGATGGATTCTGCCTGCGCCTTGCCCAATTCCGTCAGCTCCCAGTCCGTCCATGAGCCGACCATGCCGTTTGTGTGGTGGACCGACTGCGTGTGCTGGATTGTGATTATCCGTTTCGTTATCATTAATTCTCCTTTCGTTTGCTAACTACTTGCGGTTTTTCATTCCTTCAAGCACCGAATAGGGGATGTGCAATTCTCCCAGCCCCCGCCCGATTTTGATGTGGGGCTTGTTTTCGCCGTGGAAGTCCGTGCCGCCGGAGAGTTTGAGTCCGTATTTTTTCGCCAGCGCCCGGTATGTCACGTTCATCTCCGGTGTGTAGTCGGTGTACCAGCCTTCGATTCCGCAAAGCCCTTTCTCGGTCAGACGCTTAACGAATTTATCGAGTTCCTCGTCACTTTTGCGGGTCAGGTGGAGATGTGCGAGGTACGCATCACCGCCGGAGTCTCGGATCAGCTGTATGGCTTCGGTGTCGGTGAGGGCCTGCGAGTCGGAATATCCCGGTCTGCCAACGTTGAGCCACTGGTTGAACGCGTCCTTAGGGCTGGTTGAATAGCCTTTTTCCGTCATGATTTTTGCGATATGTGCGCGGCAGAGTACCCCTCCGGCGGCTTTTGCCTTGACCTCGTCGATTGTCACGTCAATTCCGCAATCCCTCAGTTTCCGGCAGGTCTCACTCATGCGCTCTTCCCGAACCTTGCGGATGTAGTCCATTGCTCCGGCAAGGGTGGGGGAATCCGGATCGATGAAGTAGCCGAGGATGTGGGTCTCCGTGTCCGACGCCGCTGACAGCTCGATTGCCGGAATTACCTCGACTCCGTATTTCTCCCCAGCCGCTAAAGCTTCATGGATTCCGGAGGACGAATCGTGGTCCGATGCTGCTACGGCTGCGAGTCCGGCTTCACTGGCGTGACGTACAAGCTCGTCGGGAGTCATGGAGCCGTCGGAATAGATGGTGTGAGTGTGCAGGTCTATATATTTTTCCATTTGTTCCTCCATTTCGGGCAGTCATAAATTTTACTTATTGTCGCACACCCAAAGCCCCAATGCCGGGTTTGAGATGTAGTAGATTTCCTCGCCGTCCACCATATTCCAGCCGTCCTTCAGCTTTGACAGGTCGTATTTTTTCGACATCTCAGCGTATGGTGCGTAATTAAACGCCACGCCTTCGAATTCTTCCTTTGTCACCTTTTTGGTACAGTAGGTTATGCTGAATCTTCCGTCGGAGGAACCGTGAATCAGGTGGGCTGCTACGGAGAGGTTCGCTTTGAGGTCGGCGTTGGCGGGGTCGTTCACCAGCTTCAGCACGTTCTCACGTCCCACATAGCCGTATTTTCGGATTAAGCGGTCGTTTTCCGGGTCTTCTCCGAAATGCGCCACTCCGGGAGCCAGAACCACAAGCTCACCGCCGTCAGCTATTGCCATTCGTGTACGGTACACCGCTTTATTCCCCAGCCATGTACTTTTGAACTCCTGGGGGTCGAGGTAGACTACGGCTTTTTTGATTGGGCGGTCCATGTGGATGAGGTTGAGTTTTTGACTCTGCTCCACCGCCATCTCGAAGTTTTCCCGTTCACGACCGATGTAGAGCCCGTGGATGTTCGTTTTATCCCCCGTGTTTGTGGTGCAGGTGAGGACGTACATCAGCGGCACATCAGCGAGAAAATGCTCCTCGGCGTAGTCGAACACACGTCTGACCGGTGAGAAATCCCGCCCCATGATCCGCTCAAGTCCGTAGAACGCGCCCAGCATGTGGGATGAGTTGATCATGGACGCGCCGCCGCAGCCTACGAAGATGTTTTTGGAGTAGTTCGCCATTCCCACGACCTCGTGTGGCACAACCTGACCGACGGAGATGATGAGGTCGTACTCTCCGCTGACAATTCGCCGGTTTACCTCCACGTCGATTTTGTCGTTCACAAGCCCCTCCGAAACCTCAGAGACGAACTGTGCCGGAACCTCGCCAATTTTAACTACATCCTCACGCCAGCGGTGGACAATGAGCTTTTCATAAGGCACAACTCCCATGAAGAAATTCTCGCATTCGTCACGTGTCATGGGGACGTGGGTGCCAAGCGCGGGCATTACGTCAACCTCGGCCCGATTTTCGAGAAGCTTACAGTAAATCGCCGTGATTTTTCCCGCACCCGAGTAGAGACGCGTGTAGTCTGGCGGGAGAATCAGAACCTTTTTGGGATTTTTGCCCTCCAGTGACTGCTTGAGAGCCAGAGTCAGGCTGTCGTCGGTAAGACCGTTTTTACTTTTATAGTACATATACCTGTCCTTGTGCGGAAGTTCCGCTGTGATTTTATTGTTTTTATTTTACCACTAATCCCCGCTAAAGTCAAGAGCCGGAGAAAATCGGGGACTTTCTTTCCTTATAATTATATAATTATCCCGCTTTCGTGGTTTTTATTAAAAATTATTTTCGCAAAAAGGTGAATTTTGTCGTCCTAAAGACTTGACGTAGTCGGGATTATCATATATAATATTTGTGGTGTTTTTTTCGCATTCGGCGGAAGTATGCTTTTTTGTTTTTCCGGATTAAAACACCGGCTGTAAAGAATCAAGACTTTCTAAAATTATTATTTCTGCCCTTTCGGCATGGAGGAAAATTAATGAAGAAAAAAGTTGCCATTATTATGGGAAGCGACAGTGATCTTCCCGTTGTGGAAAAGGCATTCGCGGTTCTGCGGGAGTTTGGCGTTCCATTTGAGGCTCATGTTATGTCCGCTCACAGAACGCCCTCTGCCGTGCGTGAGTATGTCTCCGGAGCGAGAGAAAAGGGATTCGGCGTAATCATAGCCTGTGCGGGAATGGCGGCTCATCTTGCGGGAGTATGCGCTTCTTACACTACCCTTCCAGTTATCGGTGTGCCTGTCAAGGGGGGAATCATAGACGGACTCGACGCGCTCCTCTCAACTGTACAGATGCCCACGGGTATACCTGTAGCCACTGTTGCTGTAAACGGCGCGGCTAACGCTGCTCATCTGGCTGTAGAAATTTTATCCGTTTCTGACGAGGAGTTAGCAGACACTCTCAGAAATGCGCGCAAGGCAGGAGAAGAAAAAATTTCCGCAAAGGACGCGGCTTTACAGGAAAAATTATAACTATTTTACGCAGAGATTTTTCATCCCTGCGTTTGTTGGTTTTGGAGTATTTCCGTAGTGCGGTATTTTTACACGGTGCGCGGAAAGCAAAGATTATTATTAATTGATTATAAAAAATATTATAAAGAGGTAAAGCGATGAGTAATCTCAGAGAAGAATGCGGCGTTTTCGGTATTTACGCACCGGAAAAGTGTGACGTCGCAAGCACGGTTTACTACGGACTGTACGCTCTCCAGCACAGAGGTCAGGAAAGCTGCGGTATCGTAGTGAACGACGACGGTATTTTCAATTCAATCAAGGACAGCGGACTCGTCAACGACGTGTTCACAAAGCAGAAGCTGAACTCCCTTGGAGAGGGTAAAATCGCAATCGGTCACTGCCGCTACGGCAAAAACGCGAAAAACGACGCGGTCAACGCTCAGCCAATTGTCGTCAGCCACGTCAAGGGTCACATGGCACTGTGCTTCAACGGCAGCCTTGTCAATTCCATGGAGACGAGAGAAAAGCTTGAGCTTGAAGGCTCGATTTTCCAGACCACAAGCGACGCGGAAATCATCTCCAGTATTATCATCCGCGAAAGACTCACTTCCCCCTCAATCGAGGACAGCCTGTGCCGAGCTATGCCGAAGCTTGACGGCGCTTACTCAATCGTTATCATGTCCCCCCGCAAGCTCATCGCGGCAAAGGACATCCACGGAATCAGACCCTTATGCTACGGAATCCGTTCCGACGGGGCTTATGTTGTGGCGTCCGAATCCTGCGCTCTCGACGCTGTGGGAGCCGAGCTTGTGCGTGAAATAGACCCCGGTGAGATTGTAATATTCGACGAAAACGGAGTCCGCTCAATGAGGGAGCATGTCGGCGAGGTGGAGCCTGCGTTCTGCGTGTTTGAATACATCTACTTCGCACGTCCCGACTCGATAATCGACGGCTTCTCCGTGAACCGCGCAAGAGAAAGAGCCGGCGCGTTCCTCGCTCTCGAGCATCCGGTTGACGCTGACGTGGTTATCGGCGTTCCCGACTCGGGTATTGACGCGGCTATCGGCTACGCTCACCAGTCTGGCATTCCATACGAAATCGGCTTCATCAAGAACAAGTACATCGGACGCACGTTCATTGCCCCCGGTCAGCAGGTGAGAGAAAATCTCGTCAAAATCAAGCTCAACGTTATCTCCGACGTTGTTAAGGGAAAGCGCGTTGTGCTGGTTGACGACTCCATCGTGAGAGGAACCACATGTGCGAGAATTGTCGACCTTCTCCGTCAGGCAGGGGCTGTTGAGGTTCATATGAGATCCTCCGCGCCGCCGTTCATTGACCTGTGCTACTACGGCACCGACATCGGCTCAAAGGATAACCTCATCGCCTGCCGTCATTCGCTGGACGAGATTGCGAAAATCATTGACGTTGACTCCCTCGGCTACCTGAGCGTGGAAAACGTAACAAAGCTGGCTCCCAAGAACTGCAAGGGCTTCTGCACGGCTTGCTTCAACAGCAAATTCCCGACAGCTGTTCCCGGCTGCATCAAGTCGTCCCGCTACGACCGCAAGCTCTCCGAAATCGTGGAAGAAGTCAATCCCGAAAAGAGTAAATAAAAGTAAAGGACTGTGTTCAGACTGAGTTTTCAGTTATTGGCACTTGGTTGTATCATATGAAAAGTTACAGTGAAGCCTACAAAAACGCGGGCGTTGACATCACAGCCGGTTACACTGCCGTTGAGCTGATGAAAAAGCACATTGCCCGCACCGTAGTTGACGGAGTCTGCGACAAAATCGGCGGCTTCGGCGGAATATTCGATATTGGTCTTATAATGGAAAAGTACGGAATCAGGCACCCGCTTCTGGTTTCAGGCACTGACGGCGTTGGCACGAAGCTGAGAATCGCGTTCCTCATGGACAAGCACGACACTGTGGGAATCGACTGCGTTGCAATGTGCGTGAACGACATCATCTGCTGTGGCGCGAGACCTCTTGTGTTCCTCGACTACATCGCATGCGGCAGGAACTACCCCGAGAAAATCGCCGCTATCGTTTCCGGTGTGGCTGACGGCTGCGTCATTGGCGGCTCGGCTCTTGTGGGCGGCGAAACTGCGGAAATGCCCGGTTTCTATCCCGAGGACGAGTACGACCTTGCGGGTTACGCCTGCGGCATCGTCGACAGAGATAATGTTATCGACAAGGAAAACGCAAAGGAAGGTGACGTCATCATCGCGCTTCCCTCCTCCGGCGTGCATTCAAATGGATTCTCCCTTGTGAGAAAGGTATTCGACATCGAAAACGCCGACATCAAGTCCCCTGTGGCTGAGCTTGGCGGAAAGAGCCTTGGCGAGACCCTGCTGACTCCCACGAAGATTTACGTAAAGCCGGTTTTGGCTCTGCTTGACGAGATTAAGGTCAATGGAATCTCCCACATCACCGGCGGCGGATTCTACGAAAACATCCCAAGAAGCCTTCCCTCCGGACTCAGCGCGAAGATCAAGAAAGCTGACGTGAAGGTTCTGCCAATCTTCAACCTTATCGCGAAAGCCGGCGGAATTTCCGAGAGGGACATGTTCAACACCTATAACATGGGCGTAGGTATGAGCGTTGTCGTATCGGCATCCGACGCCGATGCCGCACTCGCCGTGCTTCACGCAAACGGAGAAGATGCATATCTCATCGGTGAAATCACGACGGGAGACGAAAAAATCATTATAAAAGCATAATATTACAATATAATCATAAAAGGAGCGCACGTTAGTTATATGAAACGAAAAAAAACAAGCGATCCTGTTCGCATTGCTGTGCTGGTCTCCGGCAGCGGCACCAATTTACAGGCGCTCATCGAAGCGGAACAAAGCGGTATCATTCACAACGGTGAGATACAACTGGTAATTTCCAGCAAAAAAGG
>CAZULC010000017.1:0-45778 GCA_964621165.1 uncultured Ruminococcus sp. | reverse complement strand
TAGGTTTGGGACTTTCTGTAATATGGGTCATATCTATTGACAACACAAAAAACTTTAAAAAATTTGCAAAAAGGCCTTGACAAATCCTCTTTCGGGTGGTATAATAATAAAGTCGAAGCGATTCGATAACATTACGCGGAAGTGGCGGAACTGGCAGACGCGCACGTTTGAGGGGCGTGTGGAGCATTCCATACGGGTTCAAGTCCCGTTTTCCGCATGGCAGGTTCAGAGATGAATCTGCTTTTTCTTTTGCCCAAAATCAGGCGTTACTTCCGGAAAAACCAGACGACGAACATCAGCCAAGCGGAAATGCTGAGTATGGTTTACTAAATCCGCGCCGAAGAACATCCGAATCCTGAGTCCGCCGGAAAGAAAAGAGCAGCTTTTTGGTTCGCGCGGCCAAATAAAAGAATTTCGGACTAACTTCAAGCTGATTCTGTCGGGGAATTCATAAAAAAAAGCCGCATTATGCGACTTCCTTGAAGAAGATGGGGGAAGATGGATTCGAACCATCGAAGGCAGTGCCAGCAGATTTACAGTCTGTCCCCTTTGGCCACTCGGGAATTCCCCCTGGAGCTGGTGATCGGAGTCGAACCAACAACCTGCTGATTACAAATCAGCTGCTCTGCCATTGAGCCACACCAGCATTTATGCAGTTTTACTATTTCCTATGTCCTCGTTTTGTTCATTTTGCAGTGTTCTCTTGAGGACGTTGTTATTATACCACATCAACCGGTGCTTGTCAATACCTTTTTAGAATTTTTTTAGATTTTTTATGTTTTTTCTCACGCAGCCTCACCGCAAAAACTCAATCTCCGTCGCTACGCCGTAATCGTAATGGCTGCTGGGACACAGACCTGCCGCAGAATCCACCTCAGTCCCGAACAGCTCCACTGATTCAAACCGATACCCGTTTCTCACGTCCATCACGTAAATCCTGTCGAAGTTCTCAGGAGCGTAGGTTGCAGGCTTTCCTTTCCACCGGGAATTGTTTACACAGTCGAGGGTCGGCAAAAGCTCACACTCATGAACTGCCGCGTAGACGCTCTATACCTCGTACCAGTACGGCTTGGCTTACTGCCCGTTAATGGACTGTTCGCCTGTCATGAACCGGTGAGGGCTGGAGTTAATCCCACAGTTGAAGTTCCCCAGCACCGTAAAATAGTCGGCAAGCCCGTTTTCTTTCTGCTCATGAATGAACCGGCTGACCGCGACAATCTGCTCTTCCTTTGTCAGAATCGAATTCCACGGCAGATGTACGTCCGTCAGGCTGATTTTTACCATGTCCGCATGAATAAATGACGTTCAGCGCACAGGAATTCGCGTAATTTTCATCCTCGTGAAGAAAAGTACTGTCCAAAATCGGGTATTTGCTAAGCACCGCCAGCCCTTCATCTTAATCCGAGTACTTCACAAACCGGGAAAACGGGTACTCCGGCAGGGATGACAGGAATTTCCCGTAAAAATCCGGCGTGATTTCTTGTAATGCCAAAACATCCGCATCGACCCGCAGATATCATCAAGTACAAGCTGAACCCTGTCCCTGACGCCTTTGTTTTCGTTCCATATATTATATGTGGCAATTTTCATGATTTCTCCTCAAATCAGACTGATTTGCTCCGGCTCCGGCTTTGGTTTTTCCTCTTTCGCTTTGGCATTGGCCTTCTCCGGCTTGTAAATCACGCACCCGTGGATGTTCTTCACCTCCCCGCAGAAGGTGAATGAGCAGATGGGGGAGAAAATCCCTGCTGCCCTGCCGATTGTTCGACCGCTGTCAATCTTTTCGCATGAGATCAGCACCACCGGATGAGCCTGTGCGATAAGTCCGCTGAGGGAGCCGTGACTGTTTTTGCGGGGTGCGCGGATGATGTTGTTCTTTTTGGTGATGCAGTCCCGTCCAAGCACGAGAATCTCCGGTTTTGGCGAGGCGAGGTAGGAGTGAATCGAAGCGGACAGCTCATATCTCGCGCCGTCGTCGTAATCCCCGGGGGTGTAGACCGTTATGCTCAGGGCGTTTCTGAACAGTTCCAGCGAGTCGGATATTCTCTGACGCTCGGCCGTTGTGTCGGTCAGAATCAGAATCTTGTTCACTCCGGCGGCAATCAGCTCGGACAAGGCTCCAAGTAAAATTCCGGCACGTCCGCGTTCACCGCAGAGGATGAAGAACCGGTTCTTTCTCAGGGTTTCAAAACTTACCCTGCGCGCAAATCCAAGGGACTTTACCACACCGTCGAGCCGGTCCAAGTCGAACTCCGCACCGTTGCCGTAGAGGGAAGCTCTACCGTCGAGGGACAATTGCGTTCCGGCTTCCGTTGGCATGGGAAGGCAGACCAGGTGAAAAACAGCGCAGGACAGGACCGAGGAGACGGAGAGCCTGATTTTTCCCTCGCTTCCTTTGCTGAGCTGGCGTTTTGTCTTTGCCATAGTTATCCCTCCCTCAAAAGCGGTATCTTGTGTTGATTTATTGTAAAATTACGGATATTTTCTCTGTAATATAAGCGGATTCGGTTGATTTTTTATTTAACCCCGATCAGCTTCTTGTCAGTGACCGACAGCCTCTCGCCGCTGTTTGCACGGAACTGGAGCGAATACAGCTCGGCGTACATTCCGCCTTTTTTGAGAAGCTCCTCGTGGGTACCCTGCTCGACGACCTTTCCCTCGGAGATGACCGCGATCCTGTCGGCGTTCTTGATTGTGGACAGCCGGTGAGCTACGACAATTGTGGTTCTGCCTTTACAAAGCTCGTCCAGTGACTGCTGAATCAGAATTTCCGTGGTGTTGTCAAGTGCGCTTGTGGCTTCGTCAAGTATGAGAATGGGCGGATTTTTCAAAAATACTCTCGCTATAGACAGCCTCTGCTTCTGACCGCCTGACAAACGGACACCGCGCTCGCCGATGACTGTAGCATACCCGTGCTCCAGGGACATAATGTAGTCGTGGATGTTCGCCCGTTTTGCGGCTTCGATGACTTCCTCGTCCGTGGCGTCAAGTCTGCCGTAGAGGATGTTGTCGCGGATTGACGCGTTGAACAGGTATATATCCTGCTGTACGATGCCGATGTTCCGCCTCAGCGACTCCATTGTTACGTCGTGAATATCTTTGCCGTCGATTAAAATTCTGCCGCTGTTTACGTCGTAGAAATGGGGAATCAGGTGGCAGATTGTGGTTTTTCCGCCGCCGGATGGTCCTACAAGGGCAAAAATTTCGCCTTTCTTTATGTCGAGTGACAGATGGTCGATGACCGCGTTTTCTTCCACAGTCTCCCCGTCTTCGCCTTCCTTTTCGGTGACATAGGCGTAGGAGACGTCTTTCAGCTCAATATGCCCCTGAGCCTTGCCCAGATCAGCCGCACCCGGACTGTCCGCTTCCGGCACCTCGTCCATGATTTCAAGGAACCGTTCAAAGCCCGTGACTCCGTTCTGGTACTGCTCCATGAAGTTGATCAGGGTCATGACCGGGTTTATGAAGATTCCGACCGACACTACAAACGCCGAGTAGTCTCCAAAGCTTATCTGACCACTGTAGAGAAACAGACCGCCTGCTATCAGGATGATTACGTTGAAAACGTCCGTAACAAAAGAAGTCCCCGATTGGAACTGACCCATAGCATGGTAAGCGTCACGGCGTGCATTTATGAAGGACTTGTTGCCTTCTTCGAACTTCTCCTCTTCCTTGTCCGCATTGGTAAAGGCTTTAGTCACCCGTATGCCGGAGATGGAGCTCTCGAGGGCGGCGTTGATTACGGCGATGGACTTTCGCGAGTCGGCAAAGGCTTTCCTCATTCGATTTTTCAGAAGCATTGCAATGAGAAACAGAAAGGGGATCGCCGCGAATATAATTAATGTAAGATAAACGTTGATTGTGCAGAGGTAGATAAACGAAGCCGCAATGGTAATGGTGGAGATGATTATGTTCTCCGGACCGTGATGCGCCAGTTCACTTATGTCCATCAGGTCGTTTGTCATGCGGGACATTATTTTACCGGTCTCATGGTTGTCGTAGAAGCTGTAGGGCAGCTTTTCAAGGTGAGTGAACATATCCCGCCTCATCTGAGCCTGCATCTTCACGCCCATCATGTGGCCGATGTACTGGATGAAGAAATTAAGCAGCATTTTCACTCCGTAGAGGCAGAGAAGCGTCAGGCCGAAGACGACGACCATGCGGTAGTTCCGGTTTGGAATCAGGTCGTTCAGCATTGTCCGCGTCACTATTGGGTAGACGATTCCGATAAGGGACACGCAGAGAGAAGCGGCCATATCGAGGACGAAAATTTTCATGTGCGGTTTGTAGTAAGCCAAAAATCGTTTGAGCATATGTTCTCCTTGTTCTGCTGATATAAAACGGTGCTGCCTGAATCAAAGACATATCAAAGCGCGGTTTATTAAAATCAGTTCAGTAAAATAAGCGCCGGACAGGCAAATGCCGACAGCCTTCCCAACTATTATATAACAAATTTATAAATTTGTCAACGAAATTTTAAATAATTCGGCCGGAAAGAAAACTTTTCTGCAAATTATAATAATTGTTGACTTTTCCAGAAGAGAATGATATAATTATCATGCTAAAGAACATAACGCACAAAAAAATCCGCTCGGCAGTGCAGTGCCTTAACAAAATCATACATTTGCAAAGGAATTACAATGTACAACCATAAATTAAAGAGAGCTTTCAGGGCGGCGTTCATCAGAACAGTCCCGGTTCTCGCCGGATATATCTTCATCGGAATTACATACGGACTCTATCTCAACAAGTCCGGCCTTCCTCTATGGTACCCGCTAATCATGTCATCCATTATCTTCTCAAGCTCGGCCGAGCTGATTGCCATAAACCTGATGGGCGGATCTTTCGACCCGCTGAACACCCTTGTCATTACGCTGATAACCGGCGCAAGATACGTGTTCTACGGAATCGCCATGCTTGACCGGTACAAGGGAATGGGTGCGAAAAAGCCGTACCTCATAGTGGCTTTGGCAGACGAGACCTTTTCCATAATCTGTCAGTCAGTCGTGACTCCGGACGTTGACCGGGGCTGGTTCATGTTTTTCGTCACCCTTCTCGACCACTTCTACTGGTTCTTCTCCACAAATGTCGGAACACTTCTCGGCTCCCTTGCGAAGCTGAACATACGCGGCATGGATTTTGTCATGATTGCTCTGTTCGTCATAATCTTCATGAACCAGTGGATGAACGAGAAGCGGCACGTCAGCGAATACATAGGCGGAGCGGCTTCGATTCTGTGCACGGTAATATTCGGACGGGACAACTTTATTATTCCGGCAATGGTTCTGATTATAGTAATTCTCACATTGTTCAGAAAGCCAATAGAAAAGGCGGCTGACGAAAATGATAATTTCAGACAGAAACGGCTTGAAGACAGCGGGCTTGGCGGAATCCGTCACGAGTGGCACCGGCCGCTGCACCACAACGTCGAAAACCAAGAGAAAGCAGCACAGGAGACAGGCGTAAAATGACAGGAAACGAGCAGATTTTAACCATACTCATAGCGTCGGCGGGTACGCTGTTCATGCGTTTTCTTCCGTTTATAATATTTCCCGCGGACAAACCCACGCCGAAATATATCCAGTATCTAGGGCGGGTGCTGCCGGGTGCGATTTTCGCTATGCTTGTGGTGTACAGCCTCAAGGACATAACGCCGACGGCATATCCTTTCGGACTTCCGGAAATAATAGCCTGCGCTGTAGTAGCGGCCCTCCACCTTTGGAAAAAGCAGATGATCCTCTCCATGGCAGCCGGCACCGCGGTGTATATAATATTGATAGAATTTGTGTTTATTTAGCCGGACTCAATAAGACGGTCTGCCCACTTTTATTTTGGTAAAAACGGGCAAGCCCACTTTTTATCGCACGTGAGGAACACAAATGGTTGAAAAACGAACTACTTGCCCAATTTCTTCTCAAAAACCGGACAGTGAAAAGTACTATTGTTTTGCACAAATCATCCATTATGAGTCTGAATAACAGCCAAATAACATCTATATTTTGCACAAGAAGAACCTTCTACCCCTTTGCCCACCTTTTTGCCATAACTTTTTATTTCCCAAAAACACCTATTTTAAAAAGGTTTCCCCTATAAAAGTGAGCATTTGACCAGAAGAATAAATCAGGTTTTTGATTCAAAAATATATGCAAGTCCAAAACACAACCACATAAAATTTATTTTTTCTTTCCTTTTATTTTAAATATAAAAATATAGTACAGTAACATGATAAAAACAAAGCCAAAAAAGTTAGCCTTTGCCCTTGCCGCTCACGTTGACGCGGGAAAAACCACTCTGTCCGAAGCCGTGCTCCACTACTGCGGGGTCACGAAAAAGCTGGGACGTGTGGACAGGGGCGACGCGTTTCTCGACAACCATGAAATCGAAAAAGAGCGGGGAATTACAATTTTTTCCAAAACCGCTCGTTTTTCTCATGAAAACGTGGACTTCACCCTTCTTGACACTCCGGGACACGTGGACTTTTCCGCCGAAACAGAGCGGGTTTTGTCCGTAATCGACTGCGCCGTTGTCGTAATCAGCGGAAGCGAAGGCACTCAGGCGCATACGGAGACTTTGTGGGCGCTTCTTGAGCGGTACCGGGTCCCCGCTTTTGTTTTTGTCACAAAGATGGACATGCCAACCTCCGACCGGAATATGGTGAAGTCAAGCCTCGCTTCCCTTGACGGCAGTATCGTGGATTTTTCTCTCCCACGGGAAGAACGGGACGAGCTGTGTGCGGCGTGTGATGAGGTTTTGCTCGAGAAATACACCTCCGGCGAGGATCTGGACGACTCAGACATAATGACGGCTGTGGCTCAGCGTAAGATATTCCCATGCTTTTTCGGAAGCGGACTGAAGAATGACGGAATCGAAGCCTTACTCTCAGCCCTCGTGAAATTCGCGGAAATCCTTCCCGAAAACCGCACATATGACGAGGACGAGCTTTTTGAACGGGAAAAATTCGGCGGGGTGGTCTATAAAATTGCACATGACCCGTCGGGAGTCCGGCTGACGTTTCTCCGCGTGACGTCGGGAAGTCTTGAAAACCGCATGGTGCTGTCCTACTTCCCCCGTCAGTCGGCTGAACCTGTGGCTGAAAAAATCACGGGAATCCGGCTCTACTCCGGTGCAAAATACGAGACTGTCACAACTGCCGGGCTTGGCGACATCTGTGCTGTTGCGGGACTCTCGAAAACATACGTGGGTCAGGGACTTGGAGAAGCCGGAAAATCCGCCGATCCCCAGCTCATGCCCGTGCTGTACTACAGAATCAAGCTGCCGCCCGAGGTGTCCCCAATCCAATTTTTGCCAAAACTGCGGGAGCTTGAGGAAGAAGAGCCGCTGCTGCATATCGTATGGAACGAGCGGTATTCGGAAATTCACGCGCAGGTCATGGGGGAAGTGCAGACCGAAGTTCTAACCCGCCTGATTCACGACAGGTACGGGGTTGAGGCTGAACTTGACGAGGGTAGAATCATGTACCGGGAGACCGTCGCCGGCAAAATAGAGGGAGTGGGTCACTTCGAGCCATTGCGTCACTACGCTGAGGTTCACCTGCTTCTCGAGCCATTGCCGCCCGGGTCAGGAGTCGTATATGCCGTGGACAGCCGTGTAAACACCGCCGAAGCACCGCTGGACGTGAACTGGCAGAGGCTTATTATCTCAAGTCTCGAGGAAAAGGAACACATCGGCACCCTCACAGGCTCCCCGATAACCGACATCAAGATTACACTCGTCAGCGGCCGCGCTCACCTCAAGCACACACAAGGTGGGGATTTCCGTGAAGCGGCATGGCGGGCTTTGAGACAGGGACTCATGGAACTGCGGGAGAGGGACAAATTGGTGCTTCTCGAGCCGTTCTACAAATTTAAACTGGAGATACCCACGGAATACATGGGCAGGGCAATCTCCGACATCACATCCCGGGAAGGAACATATGCGGAAAAGGAAAGCTCCCGCGGTTCGGCCTACACCTTGATTGAAGGAGAAGCTCCGGCTTCCACAATCGGCGACTACGCACAGGAAGTTGCGGCCTACACCCACGGAAAAGGGAAATTTTCCAGCGTGTTAAGCGGCTTCTACCCCTGCCACAATGCCAAAAGGGTCATCGAGGATATTGGGTACTCCCCCGAGTCCGACATAGACAACAGCCCCGACAGCGTCTTCTGCTCCCACGGCGCAGGAATCGTTGTGCCATGGAATGAAGTCCCCCAGTATATGCACCTGACATTCCGCCGCGAGTACGAAAGCTCCGAAGAGGATTTGTCTGCCCCGCATGTCATAAAGAAAAATCTCGACATAGACGAAAAGGAACTTGAAGCCATAATGGAGCGGGAGTTCGGACCCATCCGCCGTCCGGTGTACTCCGACCCAAAGACCCCCGTCATCACCAATCACAAGCCTGTGAGTCGGAAGAAATACCTCTATATAGTCGACGGCTACAACGTGATCTTTGCGTGGGACGAATTGTCAGCCATAGCGCAGCACGACCTCGAAGCCGCGAGACGCCAGCTGTGCGAAATTCTGTCCAATTATAAATCCTTCACCGGACGGGACATAGTTCTTGTGTTCGACGCATACAACGTCAAGGGTGCGGCCCGTCGGAAGCTGGACTGGGGCGGTATTGCAGTTGTCTACACCAAGGAGGGCGAGCTGGGGGATACATATATTGAGAAGCTGGTCTATGAAATCGGCGAGGATTTGTCGGTCAAAGTGGTGACGTCCGACGGTCTGATTCAGCTTCAGGCAGTCCGCTCTGGAGTTCTACGCCTGTCCGCACGTGAGTTCCGTGAAGAAGTCCTCAAAGCAGACCGGGACATAGAAGAAATTTTAGCCAAACTGAGGGAGAAAAAATAGGAAAATCCGAATTGAATATAAGCAAACGCTGATGGCAACCGCTTCACACTCCACACCCCAAACTCCACATTTCACACTCCACTGACAGCTGCTTCGCGGCTAACTTCACACTCCGCAATTTCACATTCCAAGCCCGCCCCGCATATACTGAACCTGTATGAGTATCGGCTGACTTGAGCGAAAGCGGGGGTGCATATGCTTGCGATAAAGGAATACAATCGCCAGAGAGCGGTGGAGTATGCGTCGAAATGGGCGTTTGACCGGAGTCCGCTGTTTGAGAGCTACAACGGAATCGGCGGTGACTGCACAAATTTCGTCTCCCAGTGCGTTTACGCCGGAAGCTGCGTCATGAACTACACCCGGGACTTCGGATGGTACTACATTTCTCCCACAAACCGTGCGCCGGCATGGACGGGAGTTGAGTTTTTCTACAACTTCATCACGGGAAACGAAGGAGTGGGACCCTTTGCCGAGGAAGTCAGCGAGGGACTTTTGCAGGAGGGTGACATAATCCAGCTGGGTGAGGACGACGGGGATTATTACCATACGCTTATAGTCACCGGATTTGAGAAGGACGGCTATCTCGTGTCAGCCCACTCAAACGATGCCTTCGACCGCCCGCTGTACACCTACGACTACGCGAGAATAAGATTTCTGCACATACTCGGCGTGCGTTTCAGCCTTCCCGACAACAGCAGCGACTGCTTCGAGAACTTCATCAGCGGGATAAGTCTGTAGGCATAATTTTTGCGTGAAGTGGCAAAAATTTCGGTGAAAGCTATTGACAAACGGGTGAGAATGTGATAAAATAACAGACGTATGAACACGCAGGGATATCGAAGCGGTCATAACGAGGTGGTCTTGAAAACCATTTGGGGGCAACTCCACAAGGGTTCGAATCCCTTTCCCTGCGGCAACCGGTACAGCAAACGTTGTGCCGGCTTTTTTTATTGGCGGGATGGGGTTGGAGGAAAAAATAAAGTCAAAACACGGCGGGTATATTTTAAATCTAAAATAAACATAATCGGACGTACCCACAAAAACGAGCGCGTCCGATATTTTTTTATTCAAACCTCATCTTCAGTCCAGATTCAAAAAGTCTCTCCTGTATTTCACCCCAAAGAATTCCGCCAGTCTCACCATTTCCTCATCCTTGATGGTATTAACCCGCGGCATGTGGCACGTCAGTATGTATATGTGCGCGGCTTTTTCTACTGTCTCAATCAAACCGTAGGCCTCGTCCATGGTCTCTCCTGCGCCGTAGATTCCGTGCATGCCCCATACCACAAGGCGGAACTCCTCCATCTTCTTGGCTGTGGCTTCGCCGATTTCGTTTGTGCCGCAGAGCATCCACGGGAGTACGCCTACGCCGTCGGGGAACACCACAATGCACTCGGTACACATTTCCCAGAGGGTGTGGGTGAACTTCTTTTCATCCAGCTCGTGGATATAGTTCATTGCGAGGGTGTACGTGGGGTGGGAGTGCATGATTACGCGGTTCTTCGGGTCAACCTTAAGCCGTGCCATATGGCTCATGAGATGCGCTGGAAGCTCGCTTGTGGGCCGTCCGCCGTCCTTGTAGCCCCAGAGAAGCTCAGCGTCAACTCCGTCGTCTGCGATTCTGATAATGCCGAGGTTCGTCTCCGGGTCGTCGGCCACGTTCTTGAAGTACTTTCCGGCTCCTGTCACGATGAAGATTTTTCCGGCCAGCGGGGAAGCGTCAAAGCCCATGGGAATTGTGCGGATGACGTGGTTCAGATTCAGGTATTCCCTAACCTCGTCCGTGTCAAGCATGTAGCTGATGTTGCCGCCGTTGCGTTCATCCCAGCCGTAGCGGTACATGTTGACCGTGGTTTTCTCCATCTCATCTAAAAAAGGTGCGAGTAAAATGTCTTTCATTTGCGATTTACCAGAACTTCCTGTTCGTATTTTTTGATTTCACTGATGTAGTTTTTGTCGACTCCTTCACGGCGGAGATATTCTTCCCAAACGTCGCCGAAGGGTGCGGTCTTCATCTCTTCCTGCATAACCATAAGCTCGGTTGTGTTTCCGGAGTTTTGCAGTTTCTTCATCTTCTCATCAGGCTGGAGCAGGGCAAAGAGCAGAGCTTTCTCAACGCTTCTCATGCCTGTTACCCATGCGGAAATGCGGTTGATTGACGCGTCAAAGTAGTCCGTCGCGATGAAAATTCTGTCAAGAGCGTCGTTTCTCACGATCTCCTTTGCGATTTCCTTCGTCTCGTCGTCGAAGATAACAACGTGGTCGCTGTCCCACCTTACCGAACGGGTGACGTGGAGCGCTATCTTGTCGTTGAAGAGAAGCAGGGACGGAATCTTGTCACTTACAACCTCGGTGGGGTGGTAGTGGCCGTTGTCCATGAGGGGAGTAATGCCGGCCTTTGCCGAGTAGCTGAGACAGAATTCAGCCGAACCGACGGTGTAGCTCTCAAGCCCGATTCCGAACACCTTTGATTCAAGGGTCACGTACACTTTACTTCTGTCGTATGGAGTCGCGAGAATTTCGTCAAGGGATTTCTTGAATCTCGCACGTGGACCAAGCCTGTCAGCTGGAATGTCCTTGTATCCGTCGGGAATCCAGATGTTCATCACGCATGGAACTCCGGTTTCGCGGGCAAAGTATTCCGAGATTTTTAGGCAGGCTATGCCGTGTCTCACCCAGTACTGCCGCACTTCCTCGTCGGGGGAGGATAGGGTCAAGTTGTCCTTCACCATCGGATGGGAGAAGAACGTCGGGTTGAAGTCAAGCCCCATGCCGCGCTCTTTTGCGTATTCCACCCACTTTTTGAAGTGCTTCGGCTCGATTTTGTCCCGTCCGACACGCTCGCCGTCCTCGAAAATCGCATATGACGCGTGGAGGTTCAGCTTCTTCTTTCCGGGAATCATCGACAGAGCCTCATCGAGGTCTGCCATAAGCTCCTCAGAATTTGTAGCTTTGCCGGGATAGTTGCCCGTGGCCTGAATGCCGCCGGAGAGACTTTCGCCCGAATCAAAGCCGCATACGTCGTCGCCCTGCCAGCAGTTGATTGAAACGGGAACGCCGGCCAGCTTCTCGAGCGCGGATTCCGTGTCAACTCCGAGGGAAGAGTAAATCTCACGCGCTTCACTGTATCTGCTCATATGTTACACCACCTTTGCAGTATTTGTTTTCCATATATTTACACATATATTATATCTCCCGCGCCGCAAAAAGTCAATATTCATCGGCTCATTCCAATGAACAAAGTGCGGAAAAATTAAAATGTCCGCTAAAAAAATCAAAAAAACAGTGTACATCAAAGTTAACCGTACACCGTTTTTGTTGTTTCAGGAAGTGAGTTTTATCTGATTTTGAAGAAAGCTATACTGTGTTTATCTTCTCTTTTTGGAAACGCCTGCGCCTATTCCGAAGATTCCGGTGAGAACCACGAGAGCCACAACGGCGTCAGGAGTCTGTGGAGCAGTTGAAGAAGCTGTTGTATTAGTAGCAGGAGCAGCAGTTTCAGCAGGAACGGCAGTTTCAACGTTTTCAGGCTCGACAGTCTCGGGAGCAGCAGTTTCAGCGCCGGGTTCGTATGCCTTTGCGGCATCCTCGTTTGCAAAGAACGCGATGTAGTCGATCATGATCTGATCGCCCGGATTCATGCTTCCGCCGCCGTCAGTGCCGTCTTCATTTGCCTGCCACATCGGGTCGAGACGGATGGACTGAACGGAGCCTTCCCAGTAGGTGGTCTCAAGGGTTGCGCCTTTGTAGGTGTTGGCGGTGGCAACGTTTGCGTCAAAGAGGTTCACTATGTAGGTTTTCCACTCGTCGCTGGTTTCGACTTCGATATGTGTACATTCGGAACCGCTGAGAGATCTGAAGTTCGTTGCGGCAAACAGCTCGATTGCGGTAGCCGGACCGGGGTTCTTTACCCGAACCTTGGCCCACTGAATCAGACGTGCATCGTCAGCCGGTGTGTTGATTACAACGTTGGGGTCGGCGTTGAGAGCGGTGAAGGTGTAGTAGTCGTCAGCCGCTTCCCATTCAACGGATGTAGTGTCGCTCATCAATGCATCCATTGCGCCGTCCGAGCCGAAGTTCCATACGATGGTCGGGTCGGGGGATGAGGTATCCACAGTTTCGGCAATGGTGACGTCCTGGGGCTTTACTTCCTCTTCAGTGAAGAACTGCTCAACGCTGTCGGAAGGGGAGTCCTGATCCGCACGGAAAGCCTTTGCGTCTTCTTCGCTTGAGAAGAATGCCACGTAGTCGATGTAGATTTCGTCACCAGCGGTCATGTCGCCGTCGCCGTTTATCCACATCGGGTCGAGACGGATTCCTTCAACGGTTCCCATCCAGTATGTCGTGTCAAGGGACGCGCCCTTGAAGGTGTTTGCGGTAATCATGTTGGACTGGAAAACGTTGATGATGTAGGTCTTCCATTCGTCGGAGTTTGATTCGATGTTGATGTGGGTGCATTCAGGACCGCTTAGGGAACGTCCGTTGGTGTAGCCGAACAGCTCGATTGCAGTAGCCGGACTGGGGTTCATGACGCGGACCTTTGCCCACTGTACATCAGATACGTCGTCGGCCGGCGTGTTGATTGTCAGGTAGGGGTCGCCGCCGGAAGCCATAAAGGAGTAGTAGTCCTCTTCGCCGTAGAACAAGACATTTGTGTCTCCGGTTATGTATTCGGACATTTCCTCATCTTCGCCGAAGTCCCATAAAATCGTAGGGTCGGCCGCGCTTACCGCCAACGTCAGGCCGGCAGTGACAGCCGCCGTCAGCAGAATTGTAGTCAGCTTTTTCATAATTTTCTCCCTTGCTTTAATATAATGTTTTTTTTGCTCTTGAAGCCATAGCAAACATAATTAAAATATCAGTAGAATTCGCCCAACTGATTAACGGAATTTTTCAGCCATAATCCGAAATTATTGCCGGTTTAAGTATAATTAAATTATACCATATGCACAACTGAAAGTAAACTCATTAATTGCCGACAAACATACTGAAATTGCTATTCGGCGCCTTCGTTCCCGCTCATGTTCCTGCGGTTCTGCCCGCGGGAGTGTTCGTGTCGGTATTCGCTTGGAGTCACACCCACAACCGCCTTGAAGTGACGGGTGAACACAATCGGGTCGGAGTAGCCCACGGAATAGGCCACCTCGGAAATTGACGCGCCGGAGGTCTCGAGTATCTTCTGAGCCTGACTGACCCGGCATGCGTGGAGGTATTTGTAGGGCGACATTCCCACCTGAGCCACAAACAGCCGTATCATGTGGTACTTCGAAAAATACGAATGCTCCATGAAGTCCTGCAGATGAAGCTGCTCATGACAGTTTGTCCTGATGTATTCTTCAAGCTCGGCAATCTCCGGACGGACTTTGACGCTGCTTTCGGCTTCCTCCCCCTCGGAGCATATCATTTCCGTCAGAAGATTTGATATGATATTACTTCCGACCGCACATGATTCATAGTCGCTTTGCCGCAGGAGTCTGCTACATTGGTATATCAGCTTTTCAAAATGCCCCCTGTTCCTGAGTCTGACAGGCGTGAGGGCCGAGAGCAGGGAAGAGGCGTATCCCTCCATGGTCTGGGCAGTGAAGTGAACGAGGCAGAACAGGCATTTATCACCGACGGCGGCGTATTCAAGCGGGGTACGGCAGTCCAGAAGAATGGCGCGTCCCTCGTCAAGGGTTCTGCTCTCACCGCCCTGAGCCACCTCGCCGGAGCCTTCCAGTACAGCGATAATCAGGTATTTTTCACAGGGTTCCTGCTTTTCCCGTTGTCCGTTTTCCAGCGTAAACTTTGCGGAATCGGTGCAGATAAACGGGAAAACTCCAAGGCGGGAACCTGAACCGCACGTATATCTGTATGAACTCTGCGTAAAATTTTTGTTTTCATCCGGCATACGGATGCACTCCTCTTTCACTTCGCGTCATATTGCCGACGGGATGAATACCGCATACTAAAAATAAGTACAAATCAAGTGATATTTGCGAACAGTCTATTAATTCAATCCTCTGCACAATATAAGTAATATATTAATTGTAAATGATAATTCCGTCAAAGTCAATAACAAAATTATAACATAGTTAAATCAATGACGGAAAAGTGAAAAAAATGGACGGAAAAAGCATAAAACTTCAATATTTCAGTAAATCTCGCTGTGGTCCCGGAATCCGATTCTCTGTGAGCCGAGTTTGTTGTTCCGCAGGTATGTGGCGCTGTGTACGCAGTGGTCCCCATACCTCTTACGCAGTGAGTCGATTGTGCTCTCGAGCCGCAGAAGCTCCGACTTTTTTTCCCGTGAACAACAGCCGCCGTACAGCTCCTCCGTGAAGCTCAGCTGCTCAGGTGCGTTTTCGGATGAAATGTAGATTGCCCTCACGGTCACACTACGGATTGGACGGGTCCACACGTGCTTTTCACGGAATACACGCATGGCGCCCCTTGCAATATCCCGGGACAACTGGGTGGATTCGGAAAACTTCATCTGGTACTCACGGCAGCTCAGATCGTTTTCCCGTATTCCCACAGCAACTCCGCAGGACTTCAGGCCGTTTCCCCTCAGCTTCATGCCGATTTCCTCCGACAGCTCGATTATCACGTCAAACACCTCGCGCTCAGTGTCAAGGTCGGCGACAGTTGTAGTCCCGTGGCCGATTGATTTGATTGGGTAACGTTCGTTCTGCTCCATCACCGCCGAGTCCTCCAGTCCATTGGCGTAGATCCACAGAACCAGCCCCGCCTTGCCTAGGTATGACTGCATAAGCTCCGGCTTGGTTCTGGCAATGTCCCCGATTGTGTGAACGCCACGGTACCACAGCTTCTTGTAGGTCTTCATTCCCACACCTAACATCTCATTGGCGGGAAGGCTCCAGATTTTCTCCCGGAAGGACTCGCGTGGAATCACAGTCACCGCGTCGGGCTTCTTCATGTCCGAGCCTAACTTTGCGAAAATCTTGTTGAAGGATACACCAACCGATATGGTCAGCCCCGTCTCCCGCTTTACCGTCTCACGGATTTCGTTGGCTATGGTCTCCCCGTCGCCGTAGAGGTACCTGCTGCCGGTCACGTCGAGGAAGCACTCGTCAATTCCCATGGCCTCTATAAGGTCGGTGTATCGGGTGTAGATTTCACGAACCTTTCGTGAGTAGTCGAGGTACTTGTCGTAGTGAGGCTCAAGGGAAATCAAAGCCGGACATTTGCCGAGGGCGGAGGTCACCGGTTCCCCTGTTATGATGCCAAAAGCCTTTGCGGGGTAGTTTTTGGCCAGCACGATCCCGTGGCGCATTTCCGTTGACCCTCCCACTATGACGGGCCTGTCACGCAGCTCCGGATGGTCGAGAAGCTCAGCCGAGGCGAAGAAATTGTTGAGGTCGCAGTGGAGTATGACCCTGTCTTCTTCCTTCCGGACATCCGCCCACATGGACTTCTGGGGTCTTTTCTTTATTCCTGATTTGTATACCGTATTCAAAGAACAGCTTTCAGTCACTTAAATCACCTTCGTAAAAATTAAATTTCTGTTAAATATGGAATATCCCATTGACAAACGGGAAAACTTAATGTACAATATAGCTGCGATGAAGAACATTTGATTGACTATATTATAAACGCATTTTCGCGATATGTCAATAGGAAAAACGAAATTAATTTCAGAAAATATTGGGATTAAAGAGAAATATTGTTCGATGGTTGTGAGATAACAGAAAGGATATATACTATGTGCGGAAGATATCAGGCGTGGCTTGACGACGAGGAGCTGCTGGGAATCCTCGACAGGGAAAAGCGAAAGAAATATTTCAGGCAGGAGGAAGTGTTCCCGGGGAGCGTTATGCCGCTTTTTTACAGTTCATTTTCATCCTCCGGCCAGGTTGAAGCCCACATTTCCGAGTGGGGTTTCACATACACGGAGAAAAAATCCGGAACTCCAACCGGACTGTCGACGAAGAGAATAATCAACGCAAGAGCCGAGACCGCAGACGAACGCCCAATGTTCCACGACAGCTTCAATTCAAGCCGTGCTTTGGTTCTGGCCTCAGGCTACTACGAGTGGAACGGGGGAATAAAGTACTACATCTCCCCGGGAAATGATGTTTTCTATGGTTCCTTCGACAAAAAGAACAACAATTCGGATTTTCTCATGGCGGCTCTCGAGAGGGGAGAAGGCTTTTCGCGCCAGTACGTCATCATAACCACTGCGGCAGTCGGGACTCCGGCGAGAATTCACGACCGCATGCCCCTTTTTGTCCGGCGTGAGGACATGAAGAAATGGCTTTGCGACAGCGACTACGCCCGATACCTGCTCAGGCACCCCAGCCCCTGCAGTTTCTCAGTCACCGCGTGAAAACCGCCGGACAAAAAAGAAGCAGTCTTTGCTTCCCGGAAAACAACGGGATGAAGACTGCTTTTCAGTTGATATTGTTTTACTATTTACTCAGCCTCGCTCTTCTTTAAGTTCAGTGAATGTTTCGACGGTCTTCTCTATGCTCTTGCCGAAGGACTTGCTCAGAGCTTTCCACTTAGAAGCAAAGGTGTTTGTGCCGCTGTTTATCATGTTGGTGATGGTAGTAGTAAGGCCAAAGCCGTAGATCGCGCTTAAATCATACAGACGGCTGTCTAGAATTATATCAAGCATTTCAGCCGATTCCGCATCGCGCATGAACTTGTAGGTCAGGGAAATGTCGTAGTACGCCGGAGTCAGGGTGTACATGGACTTTGCCGCCATGGCTTCAACGATTGTGCCGATGAACTCGAGGTTGGTCTTGTTAGCGGGAACAACTACGCCCCGTCCTGCTGAAGAGTGGATCCAGTTGTAGTAGCGGTCCTGACCCTCGTCGTATTTGGGCCATGGAATCAGACCAAAGTCGGTGTCGCTCTCACGCATACGGATGATGCACTGCATTACCTCGCCGAAGAACAGTCCCCGTCCTTCCTCAAACATGTTGCGCACGTCGTCGGAGCCGAGATTGCTGTAGTCCGCCTGAACCGTGATGTCCTTGTTTGCCAGAATGCCCATGGCCTTGTCGATTACTCCCGTCATTCTCTCGATATCCGAGGCGGGCATGAGTATGGCCTCAGGGTCCCGCACCACCGCTTCTTCACCGGAGGCAAAGAGAAGTCCGTACGCACATGCGGGAGTCGTGATCAGGCCGTACTGGTCGTTCTTGAAGTTCTGTACGCCGTCGCCGTCCGTGTCTTCCGTACCCTGTTCGATAAGCTCGAGGAAGGTGTCGTAGTACCATTTGTCCTCGCGCACGAGATCGTAGAGGTTTGGCATCTGGTAGTTCGCTACCATTGCCTTGTTGAACATGAGAACCCATGTGGCGTCGTTGTCGATTACCGTGATGTCGCCGGTGGCTATGTAGAGGCTGTCCATGATGGTCAGGTCCTCAACCAGTCTCTGGTCCCACCATGGTTTTGTGGTGTCGATGTAGTCGATGCTGTTCAGATCCTGGAGGTAGCCTTCCTTTGAGAGGGTTGCGGAGTTTTCGAAGTGAGTCATGCCCACGTCAAAGGCGCCGCTGTCCGAAGTGACTTCCTTGCGGATTTCGTCAAGTGTAGCGCCGGAAGCCTTGAATTCGGCAAGCTTAACCTTGTACTTGTCCTCGATGTACATGTTCCGGTCGAACACCGCGTCGTTGATGACCTCGCCGTTTGTGGACTCAACCCAGATGTCGTAGGTCTCCCAGTGAACGCCGTTTGTGTCGTTTTGTCCCGACGTAAGGAAGGTGAAGGTCTGGTCGTCAAAGGTCACGTCTGGCAAATCGGGCTGAAGCTCGGTGGTTTCGGCCGCGTTTTCTTCTTCGGCTTCGTTTTCAGCCCCTGAGGAGCTTTCGTCTGCGGCTGACGGTGTGGTTTCGCTGCCGTTTTGTTCTTCCTTTGTCTCACTGCATGCGGTGACTGCGGTGGCAAGCATCAGCAGAGCGAGAATCAGCGATAAAGTACGCTTTTTCATGTGTAGTCCTTTCCTTTAAAATGTATTGTTCTTTTCTGCACTGTGATTATAAAATAATCATTGAATTTTAAATTTCTAAATTATTGACTGTACATATTATACCACCATAAAATGTCTGAAATATGTACGTAATACTGTTATTATGTTAACAAACGCTAAAAAAAAAAAACAGCCTTACCGGCGGAGGGATTCCGTATCAGACTGCCATTTTTGTGGTATTTTCTAAGATGCTTTATCCCCGTTCGTCCTCGAGCTGGGATAGTTTATTCACGGTTTTTTCAATGTTCTTTGCGAATGACTTGCTCATGGCCTTCCACTTCGAAGCGAATGTGTTGGCGCCGGAGGTGATCATGCTGGTGATGATGGTGGACATACCGAAGTTGTAGATAAGGCTCAGGTCGTAGAAACGGCTGTCAAGGATTATGTCAAGCATTTCCGACGAGTCCGCGTCACGCATGAATTTGTAGGTCATGGAGATGTCGTAGTAAGCCGGAGTCAGGGTGTACATGGACTTTGCCGCCATTGCCTCAAGAACCACGCCTATGAACTCAAAGTCGGTCTTGTTTGCGGGAACAACAACGCCCCGTCCGGCGGAAGAGTGGATCCAGTTGTAGAACCTGTCCTGACCCTCGTCGTATTTCGGCCATGGAATCAGACCGAAGTCCGTGTCACTGTTGCGCATGCGTTTGATGCACTGCATTACCTCGCCGTAGAACAGTCCCCGTCCTTCCTCGAAAATATTGCGGAGCGGGTCGGTGCCGATGCTTTCAAAGTCCTCGCGGTATACGATGTTTTTGTCGCTCATCATGGCCGTAGCCTTTTCAACCACACCCACAAGCCGCTCGATATCGCTGACGGGAGTGAGAACCGCGTCCGGGTCACGCACTACAAGGGGCTGTCCGGCGGCAAAGAGAAGTCCGTAAGCCGAATCGACAGTTGTGAGAAAACCGAATTGGTCGCGCCTGTAGTTGAGCTCGCCGTCGCCGTCAAGATCCTTGGTGCCCTGACTCATCAGGTCGTAGAGGGTGTCATAATACCATTTGTCCTCGCGCACAAGGTCGTAGAGGTTCGGTATCTGATAGTCGTCGACAAGCTGTTTGTTGAACATAAGGACCCATGTGGCGTCGTTGTCGATTACCGTGATATCTCCGGTTGCTATGTAGAGACTGTTCAGAATCGTAAGCTCTTCAACCCCACGCTGGTCCCACCAGGGCATGGACAAATCAAGGTAGTCTATACTGTTGAGATTGTGAAGGAAGCCGTCCTTGCCGAGGCTTGCGGAGTTCTCGAAGTGGGTCATTGCCGCGTCAAAGGAACCGCTGTCCGACTGAACCTCCTTGCGGATTTCGTCAAAGGTAGTGCTGGTGGTCTTGAATTCAGCTATTTTTGCGCCGTAGGTTTCTTCGATGTACAGGTTCCGCTCGAATACGGCGTCGTTTATAACTTCGCCGTTTGTGGACTCAACCCAAACGTCATAGGTTTCCCAGTCCTTGCCGTTTGTGTCGTTCTGTCCGGAGGTAAGGAAGGTGAAGGTTCTGTCGTCGAAGCTGATATCGGGAAGATTTGGCTGAAGCTCAGTCTCCCCTTCCGCCTCAGGTACGGTTTCGCCTGTGTTGGAGGTGGGAGCGCTCTCGCCGGTTGTTTCGTTGGTTTCCTCTTTGACTTCGCTGCATGCCGTTACGGACAGAGCAAGAATCAGCAGGGCGAGAAATAATGATAATGCGCGTTTTTTCATGGCGTCTCCTTTCGTTAAGACTTGGGTGGTGGTCGTATATATTCAGTTGTCGGTTTCATCGTTCAATATACGCTATTATAACATGATTTTCTTTTAAATTTATGTACAAAATGACAAAAAGCAATTTTCAACAGCTTAATAGCAATTTTACCCGTGTAATATTGATGTATAATAGCCATTGACTGGACGCATTTTATATGATATAATAGCGGTTGCAGCGTAATGAACACCTAAATAATACTTTAATGGGCTATATCCCCGGGATTTCCGCTTCGTGTAAACTCAAAAGCAAGCCCAAATTTCTTCAATGTACAATCTGATTCTGGAGCAATACTATGGTTTCCTTCCTTTTGTTATTCGCAATTTACATCGCCTATATCGGCCTCGGAATCCCCGATTCTCTTTTCGGAACGGCATGGCCCGTTATGTGCGTGGACTTCGGACTTCCAGTTCATGCGGCAGGGTACCTGACTCCGCTGTTTTCGCTGTTCTCCGTAATGTCCGTACTGTTCAGCTCAAAGGTAATCAACCGCTTCGGTACGGGAAAAGTCACGGCATTCAGCACAGCCCTTACAGTTGTCGGACTTTTTGGCTATTCCGTCTCGAACAATGTGCTGTGGATTATATTTTTCGCAATCCCACTCGGTTTCGGAGCGGGAGCCGTGGACTCGGGAATCAATAACTACGTAGCACTCCACTACAAGGCCATGCACATGAGCTTTCTGCACTGCTCTTACGGTGTCGGAGTTGCCCTCAGTCCCTACATAATGTCAAAGGCACTTGAGAAAACCGGTCTCTGGCAGGACGGCTACCGCGGGGCAGGAATAATTCAGCTTGTCATTGCTGTGCTGATGTTCGCCGCACTTCCCCTGTGGAGCCGGGTAAAGCATGAAAATGGCAGCTCAGGTGGCGAGCCGGTCTACCGTGACATCGGAATAATAACCCTGCTCAAAACCCGTGAGGTGCGGCTGACAATGCTGTGCTTCCTCTCATCCTGTTCCATCGAATACCTCTGCAACACCTACGCCGCGTCATATTTCGTTGAGTGCAAGGGAATCAGCCCGGACAAAGCTGCGTTTCTCGTCATGTTCTACTTTATCGGACTTGCTCTCGGCCGGTTCGCGTCGGGTCTGCTCTCCCTGAAGCTGAATTCGGGGAAAATCCTCGCCGTGGGGTACGTCTGCCTGTTCTACGCCTTTGTTCTGCTCATGCTGCCCGTGGGAGCTGTTGGAGCCGCCGCGGGACTGTTTCTCGTGGGATTCGGCAACGGTCCGACCTACCCCAATCTCATGCACCTGACCCCCATCAGCTTCGGCGGGGATTCGTCCCAGCCTGTAATCGGGGTGCAGATGGCGGCGGCTTACGTGGGGTTCATGGTCATGCCCTTTGTCACCGGAGGAATTTTCAAGTTCACAACCGTGTCGGCGTTCCCGATTTTCGCGGCGGTGCTGTACGCGGTGCTGGTGCTCTCGACGGTGCTGTACCTTACGGGAGTTAAAAAAGCCGGCGGCCGTGTGAAGATTAAATAGGACTATTTTATAGAGCGTATTGACAACCGCGCGGCAAACTGATATACTATAAAAAACGGAGAAAAAATATGCTTTACCACGTCTCCCCTACAAAGGGAATCAAAATACTGGAGCCGAAGACCTCGACTCACAAGAAGCCCTACGTTTACGCCATAGAAAACAAAGTCACCGGCGTACTTTTCGGAGTGAGGCAGGACGACTTCGACTTCATCATCTCCACTGACGAAAAAGGCACTCCCGATGTTTACGAATGCTACCCGGACGCGATGTTTATAAAATACAGCGGCAGATCCTGCTATGTCTATGAGGTGGAGGAGGACGGTTTTCTGCGGGGCATGACCTCGTGGGAGCCGGAGCTTGTGTGTGAGACTGCTGTTCCCGTTGTTAGTGAGACCGAGATACCCGACGCGTACGCGTTCCTGCTTGAAGAAGAGCAAAAGGGCGGTATTGTACTTCACAGGTACGAAAAAGATGATGAGTACAGGCGCATGATTGCCGGACATATTGTGGACAGGCTGATTCGCTTCGAGATTGACCTTGAGCACTGCCTCGGGTGGGACGACGTGCGTTTCCGGCGGTACTACAGGGGCATTGTGGAGGAACTCGTGAAGATAAAAGACGGGCATTCGCTGGCGTGAAGCGTAAATCCCCATTTATACATAGGATTTAACAGGAACATAATTGAAAAATTCACATAAAAACGCTATAATTGCAGAAAGTGGGGACTCTATGGAGAAAAAATACATCGAGTCCGGCATTGTGGGTTTCCGTGACCCATGCGTGCTGGCTGAAGACGGGGTTTATTACATCTACGGCACGGGATGGAAGTGCAGGTACAACAAGTCGGGCAGGCTGGACGGCGAGTGGGTTGACCCGGGCAAGGTTGTGTCACTGCCTCCGAACCACGAAAATGACGGCGACCATTGGGCTCCAGAGGTTCACAAATACAAGGGCAGCTTCTACATGATTACAACCTACCACTCGAGAAAGACGGGACACCGGGGCTGCACTGTGCTGAAGTCGGAATCTCCTTTAGGTCCCTTTGTGGAGATAAGCGGCGGGCAGATTACGCCTCACGACTGGGACTCGATCGATGGGACGCTTTATGTCGACGAGGGCGGTCAGCCGTGGATGGTGTTCGTGCATGAGTGGACCTCAACCAACGACGGAGTTGGACGCATGGCCGCGGCTAAGCTGTCGGAGAACCTGACCCACTTCATCACGGAGCCGATTGAGCTGTTCCGCGCGGACGAGCCTGTATGGTCAAACGACAAGGTTACCGACGGGTGCTACATGTACCGCACAAAGAAAGGAAGCCTGCTAATGCTCTGGTCAAACTACTGCCCCTCCGGCTACTGTCTTGGCATCGCGCGTAGTGATAACGGCAGGGTCGACGGGAAGTGGATTCAGTCGGGCGAGAGCTTCTACTCGAAGGAAATCGGCGGGGAGTACGACGGCGGTCACGGCATGGTCTTCACGGGCTTTGACGGACGTCTCTACATGAGTCTTCACGCGCCGAACAGCTATAAATCCGGCAGACCTGAGTCCCCGATTTTCATCCCGCTGAGGGAAGAGAACGACTCCCTCGTCTGGGACAAGCTTTAAAACTGTAAAACAATTAAAATACACTCTACAACGGAGGAATAAAATTATGCTTAAAGCGGCAATGTTATCAAAATGGCACGTTCACGCAGGCGGATACGCCAACCAGCTCAAAAACTGCGGCAAGGTTGAAATCAAGGCCGTATGGGATGACGACGTAAAGCGCGGGTCTGACTGGGCGTCTGAACTGGGATGCGAATTTATTCCGGATCTCGACGCACTCCTCGCACGGGACGACATTGAAGCCGTGTTCTGCGACGCTCCCACTACCAAGCACCACGATATTTTAATCAAGGCGGCAAAGGTGGGCAAGCACATCTTCACGGAAAAAGCTCTCTGCCCCACAGTTGCCGAATGCCTTGAAGTAAAGGATGCAATCGAAAAAGCCGGCGTGACCTTCACAATCAGCTATCCCCAGAAGGGCAGACCGTCGGTTCAGTTTGCCAAGAGAATGCTGGACGAGGGCGCGTTCGGCAAGGTTACATTTGTCAGAGTCAGAGACGCGCACAACGGCGTATCCGGAAACTGGCTCCCAGACTATTGGTTCAACAAGGACGACGCGGCCGGCGGGGCTATGATGGATCTTGGCTGTCACCCCATGTACCTGCTCGCTCACTTCCTCGGCAAACCCAAAAGAGTTACAGGTATGTTCACCGCTCCTTACGGCAAGCCCGTTGACGAAAACGCCGTAGCTGTAGCTGAATTCGCGGACGGCGCAATCGGCGTAGGTGAAACCGGATTTGTTTCCGTCGGCTCTCCACAGACTCTCGAAATCTACGGCACCGAAGGTTCCCTTATCGCACACGGCGAGGACGTTATGTTCCAGTCGAAGAAGCTGAACGGAATCTTCAACGGATTCGTGAAGCCCGACCTGCCGAGACAGAAAGAAGCTCCCATAATGCAGTTTGTTGACGCGTGCATCAACGGAACCGGCTCTCCTGCGGGACTTGGACTTGACGACGCCATTGCACTGACCGAGCTGCTTGAAAACTCCTACAGGAGCGACGAGAGCGGCACAATCGTTACTCTGTAATGGCGGGTTTGACGGCACAATGATACTCGAAAAACACCTTCTTCCCGACGAAATGTACGCGGATTTTGCTTTCCTCACCCCGGAGCACATGAAGGAACTGGGGCGGAGGTACATTTTCTCGGACATTGACAACACCCTTGTCACCTACGATGACCCCGAACCCACCACGGCGGTGCTTGAATGGCTTGAGCGGATGAAAAAGTCCGGCGTGACCGTCTCCTTCGTCTCAAACAACAACGCAGACAGGGTTGAGCGGTTCAAATCACACCTCGGGTGCGTCACGGAAGCGAAAGCCGGAAAGCCGAAGACCAAAGCGCTTCTCCGCGCAATGGAAAAAGTCGGGGCATCCCCGGATGAGTCGGTGCTTCTCGGCGACCAGCTTCTGACGGACTGCGCGGCGGGAAAGAGAGCGGGGCTGTACTGCGTCATTGTTCCGCCGATTCGTGACAAGAAGAATTTGTTTTTCCGCTTCAAACGCGTCCTTGAGATTCCGTACATAAAGAAGTACAATTTGCTTCACGGCACAAGCTTCACCACACTTTGACAAAAGAATAATATAATTAAAACAATATAATATAAAGAAAGGCTTTATAATGTCAGTTATCACAAACAGAATCACAGCATTGCAGAACAAAATGAAGGAGTCCGGAATCGACGCGGTTTACGTAAATTCCCCCGAAAACCACCTATACGTATCCGGATTTGACAACCCCGACGGATATGTAGTAGTTACCACGGGCAAGACCTACCTTTTCGCCGACTTCCGCTACATTGAAGCCGCAAAAGCCGAAGCCGACCCGTCAATCGAAGTCTGCCTCCCCGGACAGCCGAAGCTCTCGGAGCTTGTAAAGGACCTCGGAATCAAAACAATCGGCTACGAGGACCAGAGAATGACCTGCGCCGAGCTGAGAGGGGTTGAGCGTTCGGTTGATGGACTGGGCGTTGAGTTCAAGCCAATGGGCGGCACCTTCACCGAAATCCGCTCCTACAAGACCGAGGACGAGGTTGAGAACATTGTGGCCGCTCAGAGAATTGCGGAGGGCGCGTTCCAGCACATCCTGAAAGTCATCACCCCCGACATGACCGAGGTTGAGGTTGCGGCTGAGCTTGAATATTACATGAAGAAGCACGGCAGCGAAAAGCCCTCGTTCGACACAATCTGCGTATCCGGCTCCGCTTCTTCAAGACCCCACGGCGTGCCGAGAAAGGTAAAGTTAGAGCAGGGCTTCCTCACGATGGACTACGGCGCTATGGTAAACGGCTACCACTCCGACATGACCAGAACCATAGTTGTCGGCAAAGCTGACGAGGACATGAAGAAGCTGTACAACACCGTTCTGAAGGCACAGCTCGCCGCAATCGACGCAATCACTGAAGGCGCGAACAATGGAGAGATGGATAAAATTGCCAGAGACATCATCGACGGCGCTGGATATGAAGGCTGCTTTGGCCACTCCCTCGGTCACGGCGTAGGTCTTGAGATTCACGAGCAGCCCGGACTGTACGCACGCGCAGGAGAGCAGACTCTTAAGGTGGGTCAGGTTGTCACCGTTGAGCCGGGTATTTACATTGAAGGCAAGTACGGCTGCCGTATCGAGGACATGGTTCTCGTGACCAAAGGCGGCAAGCGCAACCTCACCGACTGCCCGAAGGAGCTTATCGAGGTCTGCTGACCATAGCCGGAATTTTGGGGCAGTTCCCAGAACTCGGCTGAATACGGTTTTTAAAATGGGACTATTCCCGAAACGAAACTAAACAAAGCATAAAAAATAAACCCGCTGTGTTGCTGGTGGCAGTAGCATAACGGGTTTTGTTTTTTATTCAGCTGATCGCTAGCCCTCGGGAAGGCTGGATGCAGTCGATTATTATCCGCTCGATTTTCTCCACCGGGTCGCGGCAGTCGTTTTCCATCCATGTCCGCATAACCGCCATGCAGCCGTGGATGAAGAAGCTGACCCAGTAGGGCTGATCCGTCTCGGGAACACTGAATCGGTGCAGTATGGGCATGAGCACGTATTTTGACACGTCCTCCATCTGCTTCTCGGTTTTCAGGCACACGGGATTTTTGAACGCCGCCCTTATGACCGATTTGTTTTCCCTGACAAATGTGAGATACGGACTCAGGTACTCCCGCTTGATGAAGATCAGCTCGTCAAGTGGAGCGTCAGATATTGCCGGAATCAGGCTTTCGGGGGGAGTGGGAAACATGCCGATGAAGTCCGACAGGGTTTTCTCCATTGTCTCCACCAGCAGATTGCTGACCGAGTCGTAGTGGAGATAGAATGTGGAGCGGTTCACTCCGGCTTTTTCGCAGATTTCCTTCACCGTGATGTACTCAAATTCCTTCGCCTCGAGCAGAAGTATGAGAGCCTCGTTCATCAGGGAAGCCGTGCTGAAGTATTTGCTTTCGTTTTTGTTCATCCTGCCGCTGCTTCCTCCTCCGATTACTCCCATTGCAAGACACATGCCCACGCCGAGCACCAGTGCCATAGCAATGCCGAAGGTATAGGTGAAGACGGTTGCTCCAAGCCGCGCTTTTCTGTCAAGCTTTCTCAGAGCGACCACCTTAGACGTATCCTTCGGCGCGTATTCCTTTGCTATTGATTCCGCGTAAATTCTGTCCGTGTTCATAATAAACCTCGCTGTAATTTTATTTCAGTTTTCCTGATGATTACATTATATCACGGGTTTATATTGAACTGAACAACATAAACGGAAAATTGTGTCGATTTACGCACCCTTCCGCGTGAGAACAGGTTCGTCTGCCCCTTCTATGGCTTCCTTTGTAATCGTGACCTTGGCAATGTCCTTCCGCGAGGGGATGTCGAACATCAGCCCAACCATGGTTTCCTCGAGGATTGACCGGAGTCCTCTCGCACCCGTGTTCCTCTCGATAGCTCTCTCAGCCGCCGCGTGAAGGGCATCGTCCGTGAATTCAAGCTCGATTCCGTCCATTTCGAAGAGCTTCTTGTACTGCTTTACAAGGCAGTTTTTCGGCTCGGACAAGATTCTTACCAGTGCGTCGGCGTCGAGGTTTTCAAGTCCCACGATTACCGGGAGTCTGCCCACCAGCTCGGGAATGAGTCCGTACTTCACGATGTCGTGAGCCGTGACTTCCTTGAAAATCGCCTGCTTCAGCTTCTCGGACTTGTTCTTGATTTCTCCGCCGAAGCCTATCATGGACTGACCCTTACGCTGTTCTATAATCTGGTCGAGGGTGTCAAAAGCGCCGCCGCAGATGAAGAGGATGTTTTCCGTGTTGATCTGGATGAACTCCTGATTCGGGTGCTTGCGTCCTCCCTGAGGCGGAACGTTGGCTACCGTGCCTTCGAGAATTTTCAGAAGTGCCTGCTGTACTCCCTCGCCGGAGACGTCACGGGTGATTGAGCGGTTCTCGCTGCGGCGGGAGATTTTGTCGATTTCGTCGATGTAGATGATGCCTCTTTCAGCCCGCTCAACGTCGTAGTCAGCCGCCTGAATGAGCCGGAGAAGGATGTTTTCCACGTCCTCGCCTACGTATCCGGCTTCCGTCAGGGTTGTGGCGTCGGCTATGGCAAAGGGAACCTTCAGGGTTTTTGCGAGGGTCTGTGCGAGGAAGGTTTTGCCGACGCCTGTAGGACCGATGAGAAGTACGTTGCTCTTCTGGATTTCAACGTCGTCGGAGGAATTTGTCTCACTTGTGGAGTCGCCCGCCTTCTTCGCCTTTTTCACGCCGTCAAGCTTTGCCTTCTGATCCTTGAAAATAAGACGTTTGTAGTGGTTGTACACCGCCACCGAGAGTGCGATTTTTGCCCTGTCCTGACCGATGATGTACTCGTCGAGTGTAGCTTTGATTTCGGCGGGCTTGGGAAGCTCCTGATCCTCGAGGGATGAGACCGTGACCTCGCTGTCGCCGCCGAAGTGGTCGAAAATTATGTCGTTGCAAGCGTCAATGCACTTGTCACATATATATAAGCCGGTGGGGGAGGGAATGAGGAATTCCACCTGGGTCTCGCTCCGTCCGCAGAAAGAGCAGGAACGCTCCACTCTCAGCCGCCCGCCGCGCGTGTTGTTCTGTGGCATTTTAATTCTCCAGTTGCCGCAATGCGGCTCAAATTGTTATGAAAGAATTCCGGTCGGCTGAAATCCGATTGAAAATGGTGGGTCCCGTTTTCAAAGGAATTCTTTAGCGTGAAAGAAGCTCACTGCAAATTAGAATAAATTATATCTTTCACGCGTTTACCTTTCAATAAGTCGTGTGCGGAAGAAGCATTGGATGACTAACGATTTAAAATCATCTCAGTACTTTTTCATCTGTCGCTGTCGTATAATTACGGACGGTGCTCGATTACCTTGTCGATAAGACCGTAGGCGCAGGCTTCGTCGGCTGTCATGAAGTTGTCGCGCTCTGTGTCCGCCTTGATTATGTCAATGGGCTTGCCCGTGTTCTTCGCGAGGATGGAGTTTAAGGTTTCGCGGGTTTTCAGAATGTGGTCGGCGTGAATCTTGATGTCCGTCGCCTGACCCTGCATTCCGCCGAGGGGCTGGTGAATCATGATTTCGCTGTTGGGGAGAGCAAGTCTCTTTCCCTTCGCGCCGGATGAGAGCAGGAACGCACCCATTGAAGCCGCCATGCCCATGCAGATTGTGGAAACGTCGCATTTGATGAAGTTCATTGTGTCGTAGATTGCCATGCCCGCGCTGACCGAACCTCCGGGGGAGTTGATGTAGAGCGAGATGTCCTTGTCCGGGTCCTCGGCTTCAAGGAACAAAAGCTGTGCCACCACAAGGGACGCGGTTGTGTCGTTAACCTCGTCGGCGAGGAAAACTATTCTGTCGTTTAAGAGGCGTGAGTAAATATCGTAGGAACGCTCACCGTGTGAGGTCTGCTGTACTACCATTGGAACAAGTGCCATATAAATCCTCCTTGTATATACGAATGTATTTTTTCTTTATTATATATCCCGTAAATTATGCCCTATACGGTTTTGATTATTTCCTGATTTCAGAAAACGCATAATTTTCACGGATTATTAACAATTTGCGCTAATTTTGCTGTAATAGGGAAAACCGCCACCGGAGTTTCCTCTGACAGCGGATGCATTGCTCATTATATGCGTAATATTTTATTCATGAAACGTGGGAATATCCCTTACCTGAGATATTCGGCGGGAAATTATTCAGCCTTTGCTTCTGCAGGAGCTTCTGCTTCCTTTTCGGTGATGACAGCCTTTTCGCGGATGAGGTCAACGGCTTTCTTAACCTTGAGGTCCTCGGCGATGGCGGAAGAATCAACGGCTTCCTTGATTTTGTCAAGCTCCATGTTGTACGCTCCGCCAAGTCTCTTGTATTCCTCTTCGATTTCCTCGTCATTTACGGAAAGGTTCTCGAGAGCGGCAATCTTTTCAAGCGCAAGACGCATCTTTACCTGTCTCTCGGCGTCGGGTCTCATCTGTTCGCGGAGTTTGTCGAGGTCCATTCCGGTGTACTTGAAGTAGGTTGCCAGATCCAGTCCGTTCATTTTCAGACGGTTGTCGTAGTCGCGGACAAGGTTCTCGGTTTCGTTTTCGTACATGCATACGGGAATGTCGCCCTGCAGCTTTTCGATAAGAGCCTTGATGAGTGCTTCGTCAACCTGATTGTCGGCGTGCTTTGCGTGAGTTTCCTCGATTTTGGCCCTGATGTCAGCCTTGTATTCGGCGAGGGTGTCGAACTCGGAGGCTTCCTTTGCGAATTCGTCGTTAAGCTCAGGCAGCTCGTTGAACTTGATTGCGTTAAGTGCGCACTTGAATACGGCTTCCTTTCCGGCGAGGCTTGCTTCATGGTAGTCAGCGGGGAATGTTACGTTTACGTCAAACTTGTCGTCGATTGCGTGACCGATGACCTGCTCTTCAAATCCGGGGATGAACTGACCGGAGCCGAGCTTGAGCTGGTGGCCCTCAGCCTTGCCGCCCTCGAAGGGAACTCCGTCAACAAAGCCCTCGAAGTCGATTGTTACCAGATCCCCGTTTTCGGCGGGACGGTCCGTGATGTCAATCATTCTTGAGTTGCGGCTCTGTACTCTCTCAAGCTCATCCTCGACTTCCTTGTCGGTTGCGTGTTCGACTGTCTTTTCAACGGGGATTCCGAGATAGTCGGCGATTTCAACCTCTGGCTTTGTGAAGTAGGTGGCCGTCAGAACTACGCCGTTTTCGTCGATTGTTTCAACGTTGAACTCGGGACGGCTGACTATAACGCGGCTCTCGTCCTTTGCAGCTTCTGTGTAGGCGTCGGGAATGATTTCGTTGACGGCGTCCTCGTAGAACACTTCCTTGCCGTACATCTTCTCGATAAGCGCGCGGGGAGCTTTGCCTTTGCGGAAGCCGGGAAGGGTGATGTTTTTCACCTGCTTCTGGTAAACCTTGTTTACTGCAGCATCAAAGGTGGCGCGGTCCACGTCGAATGTAATCTTCTGCTGATTTGCTGCAATTGTTTCCTGTGATTTCAGGCTCATATTGTTTCTCCTTGCTTTATATAACTTGAATGTATTTTCCCATAACTCTCTATATTGTACAATTATTTCCCCGTCTTGTCAATAATTATTACTAAAAATAATATGAATTTTCTGTGAATCCGCACTTTATTTCACTTTTTTGGGGTAAAAATCGAGAAAGTCCGCCGAGACAAGTTCCAGCCTCAGTCCGTCGTAGTCCTCGTATGATGGAATTGCGTACTTTCCGTGGATGTGGCCGAAAAAGACCCGCTTCACCGGATACTCCTTTATCACCGAGATAATCTCAGGACAGACGAACCCGCTGAACTTTGGCGGAAAGTGCATGAATAGGAAGATTTCGCCCGATTCGCTGACGTTTTTGCATGATTCATCCGTCACACCGCTGTCGTTTATTCCCCCCAGCAGTCTCATTCCCTCGTCAAGTGACAGACGTAAACGCAGACACTCCCGGTTTATCATCTTCCCCCAGTCGGCGATGGTCTGGCTGTTCTTATTCTGTTTTTGCAGGCGTTCCTCGACGAACCACCCCCGGGAGCCGCAGATTACCACCCTGCCGGAGTCAAGCTCAACTGATTTCGCGCCGTTCTGCAGGATTTCCACGGATTCAATCCCGTTTTCGACAAAAAACGCGTTAATCTTTGCCGGACTGCTCCACCAGTAGTCGTGGTTGCCCTTTAAGAGAATTTTTCGCCCGTTCAGAGAATCGAGAAAGCGGAAGTCATCGGCGCATTCATCGAGGGTCATGCCCCACGAAAAGTCACCGGGAATCACAACCGTGTCGCTCTTTTCCACAATGGCGTTCCAGCGGGATTTCAGCTTCTCAACGTGGTTCCGCCACCGACCACCGAACTTCTCCATACCCTTGCCCCGGCTTGAGGGAAGGTGCAAATCCCCTATAGCGTACAGCGGCATTATCTCAGGTTTGCCAGAAGGAACGAGTACGCCGTGTTCCAGCGGATGTCTTCCATCTCATCATCACCGAAGCCCGCTTCAAGCAGAATATTGAACGCACGTCCAAGTCCGTCTACCGCGCCGATACCGCGTGGAAGTCCCGTGCCGTCGAGGTCGCAGCCGAAGCATACCTTTCCGGGGACAAGGGTATTGTAGTGCTCAAAATGGGGAGCGATTGCCTTAAGGGGGACGTACTCCGAGCCGTGGCGGGACTTTTCCGGCTTTGTGGTCAGGTGGGGCGGACACAGCGACACTCCCGCAATACCGCCGAGCTTCGTTAGACGCAAGTATCGCTCATCGGTCAGGTTACGGCTTACCGGGCAGACTTCGTAGGAATTCATGTGTGTCGCAACGGGAGAGACGCCGCAGTCCTCGCATATGTCCATGATTTCGTCAGCCGACTTAAATGAAGCGTGGGAAATATCGGAAATTATGCCAACCTTTGCCATCTCACGCACTGCCGCACGCCCGAATTCCGTCAGACCCTCGTCCGTGTCGTGGGATCCGCCGATTATAGTTTTCCCGCCCCACAGCGGAGTCACGATTCTCACACCGAGGTCGTATAATTCTTGCACACGCTCGATTTTTCCGTCCAGTATGCGCACGTCCTCAACCGTTAAAATCCCGCCGAATCTGCTGCCGCTTTGGGCGAAGTTTTCCAAGTCTTCCTTTGATTTGATAAACGCGACTCCGTTTTTTTCGAACTCCAAGAGCAGGTTTTCGCGGATTTTCAGAAATTCCTCCCAGCCCTCGCCGTCGGATAAATCGGGGGAAGTGAACACAGCGTAGCACTGGAGATATTTGTCAAACGCCAGAGCCTTGTCGAGGGAGACATGACACCCGTTTGACTTCAGTCCCTCGTGCATGTGGTAGATTTCGTCAGCCGTGTCGCAGTGCAAGTCTATAAGCTTCATGTTGTTACCTCTGTTATAATGTAGTAAAGTTTCTCGCGGGGGCTCAGAAATGCTTTTTCCGGCTTTCCTTAAGGGAAAACTTCCCGTTTCTCTTCACGGCGTTTTTGATGTGGCGGATTTCAAGCGGGGTATAGTTATCGCTGTCTGCTGAAACAAGAACCTCGATTACGTCTATCCGCACGAACTTTTCCGTTTTGTTTGCCGAAAGATACTCCTCCACCCCGCGCACAAGATAGCCCTGCTTTTTTTCGTCAACTGCGGAAGCGGGAGAGGTTTTTTCGTCAGGTGAGACCCGTCGTGTTTTGACCTCGGCGAAGATTATGTAGTCCCCGTCCTCAGCGATTATGTCAATTTCCGACCGTCCCACCCGCACACGCCTGCCTTTTATGGTGTAGCCGGACTTTTCGAGAAACAGAGCCGCCGATTCCTCCCCCGCAAGCCCTATGTCGTAGCTTTTCATTCGTCCTCTTCCTTTGCCGCAAGAGATGCCAGCTTATCATGGTCCCGCTCGAGGAAGCTGAGGAAGGACTGTCGGTGGATTTCGCAGGGTCCGTATTTGTAGAGCGCCAGCTTGTGCTCGATTGTGGGGTAGCCCTTGTGCTTTTTGAAGTTGTATTGGGGGTACTTTTTATCCATTTCAAGCATCAGTCTGTCCCGTGTTACCTTTGCCAGGACCGACGCCGCCGCTATGGACTGGGATTTTCCGTCGCCTTTGACTATGGTGAAGGACGGGAGGTCGAAGTCGGTATTGCGGTTACCGTCGAGCAGTACCACGCCGATTTTCACCTCAGGATGGGACTCAGCCAGCATTTTTCGGATTTCATCCACAGCCTGCTTCATTGCAAGCAGGGACGCGTTCAATATATTTATACGGTCGATTTCTTCGTTTGAGCACAGCTTTACCGACCAGCCGAGGGCTTTTGTTATTATTTCGCCGTAAAGCAGCTCCCGTTTTTTTTCGCTGAGCTTTTTCGAGTCGTCAAGCCCCTCGATCACGCAGCCCTCGGGCAAAACCACGGCTCCTGCGGCAACAGGTCCGGCGAGAGGTCCACGTCCGGCTTCGTCAACACCGCAGACAGTGCCGTAATCTCGAGAATATTGTTCGTCAAAAGTCAAGTCAAGCATCTGTGCCCTCCGGATTATCGGATTCGCGTGAATTTTCGGCAGGCTTGCTTTCGGTTGAGTTTACTTTTTTGCCGTCAGGTGCTTTTTCAAGGGTGATGCGACCGATTTTGGCTTCTCTGAACTCGTCGAGTACTATTCCGGCCGCTCTTTCCGTGTTAAGCTCACCGCCGGAGAGCAAAAATCCCCTCTTTTTCGCCACCGCGCACAGAATTTCGTACCCGTTCATGCCCTCGAGGGAGTCCGGCTCAAGCTTGTATCTCGCACAGAACAGCGGTTCTTCGTTCTGGTACAGACGTGTGCAGAGAAGTGAAGCCAGCTCTTCCGAGTCCAAAATCGCGTCCCGTATTGCACCCGTGAAGGCTAAGTTTTCGCCGATGATTCTGTCATCAAACTTTGGCGCGAGGATTCCGGGCATGTCGAGCAGATCTATTCCGATATTTGTAGAGACCCACTGCTTTGCCATAGTCACCCCGGGCCGGTCCTCGACTTTTGCCTTTTTGCCGCCGCAGAGCTTATTTACAAGGGACGACTTGCCCACGTTTGGGATTCCCACAATCATAGCCCGGACGGCTCTCCCTTTCATCCCGCGCTCCTCGTAACGCTTTAATTTGTCGGCGAGGATTTCCCGCACGGTCGGAGCTATATTTTTGATTCCGTCCCCCCGTATTGTGTCCACCGCAAGGGCCTTTGTCTTTCCGCCGGAGTAGTACTTCACCCATGCGGAGGTCTCGTTCGGGTTTGCGAGGGAGGACTTGGTCATGAGAATCAGCTTGGGCTTGTCGCCGCAGAGCCTGTCGATTTCGGGATTTTTAGAGCTTTTCGGGATTCTCGCGTCAAGCAGCTCTATCACAATGTCAACCTGAGTCAGGTTTTCCTTGATGAGCCGGCGGGTTTTCGCCATGTGACCGGGGAACCACTGTATTGTCTGTGAAGGCATATGCACCTCTCGTGTAATTCTTTAATGAAGTTTTCCGTGAAATCAGTCTTTTCGCGGGTTACTGAACACTGTGATCTCGTCAATCGGGAAAATCCGCATGAACGCCTTGCCCACCACGCATCTCTCGTCCACCGGACCTATTTCAATCTGCCGGCTGTCGGCTGAATGGTTGCGGTTGTCCCCCATGACAAAAATTTCGTTTTCCTTTAAAGTAATCGGCAGGGAATATTCCACCGTGAGCGTACCGGAGGCCGGGTCGAGATAACGGTAGGGTTCGTCTATTACCTCGCCGTCCACAGTCAGTGTCCATGTGTTGAAGTCGATGTCAACGGTCTGACCGCCGGTTGCGATAACACGCTTGACGATTGGGTGGTCATAGGGAGCGGCGTTCTGGTCGTGTATGATTACGATATCCCCCGCCTCAGGCTCGTATCCAAGCTCCCACACCGCGAGAAACTGATTGTCGTAGAGGGTCTGCTCCATTGATATACCGTCGACAACGTTGAGCCGCAGTATAAAGGAAAACAGAAGCATGATTCCGATTGAAGTTACGGCAATCATTTCAGCAAGGTCGTAAATCGAAACCGCCAGCGAAAACGGTTCTTTCTGTTCTTTTTTCTTTTTCTTTGGTGAGACATCATTTACAGGCTGTATGTTTTTTTCTTCGTTCATAATAAAAGCGGTCCTTCCGTGCAAATTATAAGGTACAAAAAATAGTATACCATAAAATTCGCGTAAAATAAATAACCCAGCATAAAAAAAGTGTAAAAAGTCAGTGAGCAGGCATTTTTTTGTTATTCTGTTTTCCCGCAGTGGGGAAGTCCCCGCATGATACAAAAAAGCCTCCGCACTGGGTTGGGTACGGAGACCTGTTGACTTTTGACTTACGCCATCTTTGCGAGCATCAGTGTGAACTGGCTCTTTTTGTGTGCGGCGTTGTTCTTGTGAAGGATTCCCTTGGCTACTGCCTGGTCGAGTTTCTTTACAACTGCCTTGTATTCGGTCTCAGCCGCAGTCTTGTCGCCGGACTGAACGGATGCGAGGTACTTCTTAACCTGGGTCTTGAGCTGGCTCTTGAACATCTTGTTCTGCAGAGTCTTTGTGGAAATAACCTTAACGCGCTTTTTAGCGGATTTAATATTGGGCATTGATTTTTCTCCTATATAAATTAATTTATACGATTTACCGTATACAAAGCTTCCCTGCCTGAGAGGGTACAGGACAGCATTATCATACACTTTATAATTCTATCACGAATTCCTTGAAATTGCAATACCTTTTTTCTAAAATTTACAATAATTTTGCTCTAAAACTTCTTGATCCATTTGTACCTGTTGACCTTGACCACCGCAACGGCGCACTTTATTATCTGGTCGGACTTGAGGACAATGAAAATCATAACCGGACTCAGCTCCAGAACGAACGCCGCGATGTATGAGCAGGGCAGGACAATGCACCACATGAAGATTATATCGTTGTAGAAGACGAAGTTGGTGTCGCCTCCGCCCCGAACGATACCGGTCAGGCATGTCATCTGGTACGCAGTTCCCACAACCGTCACAGACAGCACCGTCATGAACTGCACCGCCAGCCCCTGAGTTTCGGAGGTAACGTCGTAGAAGCCGATTATAACGTCCTTGAAGAGGAATATTGCCAGCCCCGTAGCCGCACCCATCAAAAGATAGTCAATCTGCAGCCACTTTACCCGGTGCTTAAGCTCGTTTTTGAGCATGTCGAAGCTGCCGCCCTTGCCCTCTCCTATAGTCTTTCCTATCATGATCGAGGAGGACGTAGCCGCGCCGTAGACGAAGACTGACATAATCTGGAATACAGTGGACGCTATGCTGTTTGCGGAGATTACAGGGTCCGTGAGCCGTCCGAGAATCGAGGTCTGGATTGCCATTGCCACACCCCATGAAGCTCCCGAGAACACCACCGGCATGCTGACTTTGTAGAACTTTTTGGTGATTTCACGCTCAGTCCTGAAAAAGTCCGTGATTTTCAATTTCAGCTTTTTGTCAAAGAACGCGATATAAATCACCGCTATGAGAAACTCCACAATGCGGGACACCAGCGTTGCGACAGCGGCTCCCCGGATTCCCATGGCAGGTGCGCCGAAGTGACCGAAAATCAAAATGTAGTTTAGGGTCAGGTTCACAACCAGAGCCGCGCAGGAGTTGACGAAACCTATAAACGCCGTCTCCACGCTTCGGAGTATTCCCAGCAGCACCTGAGTCGCCGCAAAGAACATATAGGTGAACGCTACGATGAGCAGGTATTTTTTCGCCTCTTCAATGACGTATGACTTGTCCGTCAGAAGCCACAGCACCTGATCCGGGAAGAGAAGCGCCGCCAGCATCATTACTCCCGACACAATCAGCCCGAAGTGCATGGAGCAGGCGCCGGCCTTTTTTATACCGTCCAGATTTTTCTCTCCCCAGAACCGGGAGCAGATTACCACCGTTCCGTCAGCCACAGCCCCGCAGATGGACTGAAGAAGGAACTGTATCTGGTTCACTATGTATACGCCGGACATGGCAAGCTCCGACTCCGCGCCGATCCGCCCAATCATGATGTTGTCGAGCAGGTTCACGCCGTAGACTATGATGTTCTGGGCCGCGATAGTGACAAGAAGCCGACCCCAGCGCCGCCAGAAGTCACGACGGCAATCTCGTGTGGACAGAAGATAACCCCCGTCCTTTGTCAATAAAGCATTGTTCATGATGACACCTTACAATATGATGTTTACTTTATATTTGGATTATTTAATCCGGTGAAAAAAATGAAATAACTCCACACTAATTTCTGTGCTGTCTGGTTATGTTGATTTCCCCCTCGGGTACGTCCGACAGGTTTTCGAGACACTTGCCCGTTCCGATTGCCACGCAGGACACCGCACGCTTTGCCACCCGGGTTTTTATCTCAGTGGCGTACTCGATAAGCCGGTCAAGTCCGTAGAGCAGACTTCCGCCGCCGGTCATTACGATTCCGCTTGAGAGAATGTCCCCAATCAGCTCCGGCGGTGTTCTCTCGATAACCGAGCATACGGCTTCGATTATTGCGGTAATAGGCTCTTCCAGCGCGTCCGGTATTTCGTCGGAGCGGATCCTCACCACCCTCGGCAGTCCCTGAATCAGGCACCGTCCCTTGACCTCAATCTGTCTCGGCTCCTGTCTGGGCCACGCACAGCCGATTTTGATTTTTATCTCCTCGGCCGTCCTCTCACCGATTAAGACGTTGTGCTTGCGCCGCACATACCTGATTATAGCCTCGTCGAACTTGTCACCGGCTACTTTTATGGATTCGGACACGACGATTCCCCCCAGAGACAGCACCGCTATGTCAGTGGTTCCTCCGCCGATGTCAACAACCATGTGACCTCGTGGGGCTGATATGTTGATTCCCGCGCCGATTGCAGCCGCCACAGGCTCTTCTATCAGGTATGTACGTCTTGCCCCCGCCTGAGTTGCCGCGTCAACTACCGCTCTTTCCTCGACCTCGTTTATGCCTGAGGGTACGCAGATTACAACCCTCGGCTTGAAAATCATTGTGCCGCATGCTTTCTTGATAAAGTGCTGCAGCATTCTGAGTGTTATTTCATACTGGCTTATGACCCCGTCGCGTAAGGGGCGTATTGCCGTAATATTTCCGGGAGTGCGTCCGAGCATGAGCTGAGCTTCTCTCCCGACCTTCAATACAGTATCGGTGTTTTTATCTATGGCAACGACCGACGGCTCCTTTATAACAATGCCTTTGCCCTTGACATAAACCAGAACCGTAGCCGTTCCCAAGTCTATTCCGATGTCCTTGCTCATCTGTTTCTCCGTACTTCTGCTGTATTTAATGTTCCTTTATACTTACAATTCATTCCGCTTACTGCGGGGAACAGGTGCAATTTTTCAAACGAAAGCAATAATATCCCCGCTTAAAATAACTTAAACTACATTATACAACATAATCGTGACTTTTGCAATATACAATCGCGGTTCTTTTTTTAATATTTTTTTGCTGATGTTCACAGGATTATCACTAATTGGTGCTATAATCAAAATGTGAATGTATATTTTTTTCCGGTGAGGTGAAATTATACCAAATACCGGGAAATTATGTGGAAAAATAAAAATGAACCTTACAAAGGAGTAAGATAAAATTGATTGAAGTAAAAAATCTCGTCAAGAAATACGGCGACGTGGAGGCTGTGCGGGACGTCAGCTTTACGATTCAGCCGGGCATGATTTACGGCTTCCTCGGACCAAACGGCGCGGGAAAGTCAACCACAATGAACATCATCACGGGCTGTCTCGCGGCTACGTCGGGGGAAGTCACGGTTGACGGATGCGACATCTACGAGGACCCGGTGGGAGCCAAGTCCGCCATCGGCTATCTTCCCGAGCTGCCGCCTCTCTACACCGACATGACGTCGGCTGAATATCTCGAGTTCGTGGGTGAAGCCAAGGGATTGCGTGGGGACAAGCTCTACAAGGAAGTCGAGCGGGTGATAAAGAAAACCGGACTTGAGGAATACTCGGGCAGGCTCATCAAAAACCTGTCTAAAGGCTACCGCCAGAGAGTTGGAATCGCTCAGGCTATTATCGGCTCGCCAAAGGTTATAATTCTCGACGAACCTACAGTTGGACTTGACCCACGCCAGATAATCGAAATCCGCGACCTGATACGTGAGCTTGGCAGGGAACACACCGTGGTTCTTTCTAGCCACATCCTGACGGAAATTTCCGCCGTGTGCGATTATGTCATCATCATTTCCCGTGGTAAAGTCGTGGCGTCGGATACCCTCGAAAACCTGACGAAGAAGTACGAGGGCAAGAACTACGTTGACCTGACCTTCAGGGGCGAGCGGAATCTGGGGGAGAAGATTATTTCGTCCATTCCCGGTGCGCTTTCAGCTGAATATTCGACCGTGAACAATGGTAAAAGTAAAACAGTTCATGCAAGAATTGCAGCGTCAAGCGAAAACGACATACGGGAGGAGCTGTTCTTCCGCTTTGCCGATGCAAAAATGCCGATTCTCTCAATGGAATACGAGGAAGTGACTCTAGAGAAGGTGTTCCTTGAGCTGACCTCGGACAAGAGCGGGAATGAGGCGGCACTCCCGGAGACTTCGGAAGAAAAATACGTTGACCGTGTGCTTGACGACCTCGAAAAGTCCGGTGGTGCGGAAAAAAACGAGCCTGAATCAGCCGAAGCTCAGCCGGAATGCGAATCCCAGCCGGAAGAGACGACACCTGAGAAAAAGTCAAAGTCCAAAGACAAACCCGACTCTGAAGAATATAAACCCCTCTTCGGCGGGAATAACGATAATAAGGAGGAATAAAAATGACGGCTGTATATAAAAAAGAGCTTAAAAGCTACTTCACCGGCATGACGGGAGCTGTTTTCATAGGTTTTTTACTGCTTATCGCCGGAATTTTCACTGTAAACTACAATTTGGATGGACGTTATCCCTACTTCGAACTGACACTGAACGCCATTTCGTTTATATATCTTCTTGTAATTCCGATTATCACTATGCGCTCCGTGGCTGAGGAAAAGCACTCCCGTACCGACCAGCTCCTTTACTCTCTGCCAATCAGCATGAGCAGTGTGGTGCTGGCAAAATATTTCGCAATGCTGACTGTCCTGTTCCTCCCATGCCTTATTATGTCCTTCTACCCACTGATTCTTGCGGGCTTCGGCACAGTTCAGCTTAGCTCGGCTTATGTCTGCCTGTTGTCATTCTTCCTTCTGGGTGCGGCTCTTATTTCAATCGGAATGTTCATCTCCTCTACAACTGAAAGTCAGGTAATAGCGGCGGTGTTGAGCCTGGGTGTACTGGTTCTCATATACTTCATGTCAGGAATCGCAAACATGATTTCAACATCCGCGTCAGTTTCCCTTGCAGGATTCATACTTATCGTGGTAGCAGTGGCTCTTGTTGTCCAAAACATGATAAAGAACACTGCAGTTTCTGTGACTCTGGGAGTAGTTCTGTCGGCTGCTGTTGTTGTGGTGTACCTTATCAAGCCGGATGTGTTTGAAGGAGCTATACCTTCGCTTCTGTCGTCCCTTGCCCTCTTTGACCGTCTCACATCATTTCAGACGGGTATGCTCGATTTGTCTACTATAGTGTTCTACATTTCCATAGCGGCTCTGTTCGTGTACCTGACAAACCAGTCTATGGAAAAGAAGAGATGGAACTGAAAAGGAGCTTGAACTGACATGAACAAAGAAAAACAAACAAAGCCAAAGAACGGCGTAAATAAAAAATACCTGAAAATCGGCTCGTTTTCCATCACTATGACCATTGTAGTAATAGCTGTTGTAATTGTGGTTAACCTTCTTGTGGGTGAGCTTCCGTCTTCCGTAACGAAAATAGATATGTCTGGCGAGGAACTTTACACCATAGGTGCCGAAACACGGTCGGTCATAAGCTCAGTTGATGAAGACGTGACATTCTATCTTATCGCACAGCGGGGATCTGAGGACAGCTTAATTGAGGAACTTCTTACAAGGTACACGGATCTGAACTCAAAAATCAAGGTGAAGAACATCGACCCTGTGACAAACCCCACCTTCATTGAGCAGTACACCACTCAGTCCCTTAACCAGAACTCGGTCATTGCAGTCAGCGGAAAGAGAAGCTACGCCGTTGACTACTATGAAATATACACCACTGAGTACTCTGATGAAGAATTGTACTACTACTATTACTATGGCCAGATACCTACGGGAACGCAGTACTTCAACGGCGAGCTTTCAATTACAACGGCTCTCGACTACGTAACCCGGGACGATTTGCCCAAAGCTTACGCCCTCACAGGCCATGGTGAAACTGAACTTGACGAGACCTACTCAACATACGTCACATCCGAGAACATCCAGTGGGAAGAGCTGTCCATGCTGACCTACGACAAGGTTCCTGACGACGCAACGGCTGTGCTGATTATAAATCCCACCGCCGACATATCATCAGATGAAGCGGAGAAGTTCATTTCCTACATTGACGACGGCGGAAGCATAATTTTAATCACAGGTGCGCTGAACTACAGCAGTTCCAAAATGCCCAACCTCACCTCAGTCGCGAAGTACGTGGGACTTGAGCCGGTGGACGGTCTTGTGATCGAGACGGACTCGAACCACTACATGATGCAGCCCCACTACCTGCTCCCGTCTCTCGGCTCAACTTCAACCGAACCCATGTCAATGCTGGAGAATAAAAACATTTACGCCCTTACAAACGCCGCCCACGGAATCATCTCCGATGGGACCCATGACGTCACACCCCTGCTTTACACCTCCTCAGGAGCATACGTGAAGGCTGACCTCACCTCGGAAGATCTGTCCAAAGCCGACGGCGACATATCCGGAACCATGTACATCGGAGCCTCAGTCACCGGGGACTCAAACGGCGAGAGAAGCGAGGAGTACAAGTTTGTCTGGTACTCATCCCCTGCAATAGTGGATTCCGGAGCGGATTCATGGGTGTCCGGCGGCAACTCAGCTGTGTTCATGGCCTCTCTAGGCTGGATGTGCGAAAACAAGATCAACCTGTCGATTATGGCAAAGAGTCTTCAGGTTGAGGCTCTGGCTGTGACCTCGGCTGACGCGGCAATCTGGTCGGTTGTACTCATCTTTATTATACCGATAACCGTATTCGTAACCGGATTTGTAGTATGGTTTAGGAGAAGAAAGAAATAATGAACAGCGCAAAAAAGAAAAAGAAAAACAAATTTCTTCCTATGATTATGCTGGTGTGCGTACTGGCAGTCCTTCTTATCGTTTACGCAGTCCTGTCAAAAGCAAACCGGAAGGCTGAAGAGGAAGAAGCGGCACGACTGGCGGAGGAGAATCAGGAAGTTCTCATAGCTGACTACGACGCGGAGACCATGACCCACCTGAGCTATACAAAGTCCGGCGGGGATGAGATGTCCTTCACCTACGCCGACTCAGAGTGGAGTTGGGACGGGGACGGGCATTTCCCGCTGGACCAGAACACTGTCTCCACAATGGCGACGGCTATTGCCAAAATCGCGGTGGAATGCACGGTTGACGAGGGAAGCGACGGGGACTACGGACTTGACGAACCCGCATATATTATTGAAGTAAACTACGGCGGAGACTCCCACACCTACAAAATTGGGAACTACAACAGTTTCAACTCCTGCTATTACTTCTCGGCTGACGGGGAGATGTACATGATCAGCTCGGGCCTGCTCTCGTACTTCAGCTACACCCTCGACGACCTCATGACCCTTGACGAAATGCCCACGACGGAATGGACTGATATGACTTATGTAGAATCAGTTGATGTGACAAAAGCCGGAGTCAAGGCAAGCGTCACCGGAGACGAGGAAAAGGAAAACGCGGTAGGCCTTGTGAAGGAGCTGACTCTCACGACTGTTGCCGACTACTACTCCGACGAGGACGAACGCGCATCCTACGGACTTGACGGGGAAAACACAGTCGTCGTGAACTTCAAGCGGGGCAAAACCACCACCGACGAGAGCGGCAATTCTTCCACCACCTACCTCAGCACCAGCTATACCGTGACAATCGGCGAAAAAACCGATGAGGGCTACTACGTCCAGCCGGAAAAGTCGGATATAGTCTACCTTGAGCCGGCGGAGACAGTTGACGCGATATTGGCCTTGGTTCAATAGAATAAAGAAGAGCTTGTATGGGCAGTCTCACGCAGGCTCTTTTTCGACTGAAAAAATATTTTTCAAAAAACACCTATCCATTCTGATTTTTCTGCACTATATAGGTGTAATCATGATTGCACAGTTCAAACGAAAGGAAGCGGAATAATGAACGAGGACAAAATCATACCCTACATAGAGCCGATATACCTGTTCTGCCGCAGAAGACTGGAAAACACCTATGACGCGGAGGATCTGGCCGGCTAGATAATCTGCCACGTCCTCGAGGGAATGAAAAATACAGGATTGAGTCCCTTGAAGGCTGGGTCTGGCGGGTCGCACACAACCGCTGGGCACGGCTCATCGATGCAAAAAACAATTCTGTTATGACCTACTCGGGAAACGACGCGTTTTTCGATTCCGTCGAGGTGGACAGCTGTGCCGACGATAACGAAGGTGAGTGGGAATACGAGGCGGTTTTCCGCGCATTTCACACCCTCTGTGCCGAATACCGCAGTATTTTCGTCGACTACTACATTGGCAGCATGTCGGTAAAATCCCTCTCACGGAAATATTCCCTTCCGGGAACCACTATAAAATGGCGTCTGAACAGCGGACGGGAAAAATCAGAAACAGAATAGGAGAAAACACCATGGAAAAAGTATACTCAAGAATCAACTGGAACACCACCTCCTGCCGTGGGTCAATGAACCCTGACAAATACCTGCACACCAAGCTGTCCCGGGCAATATGCGCCTGTGCCTACGAAAAGCCCCTGACGGTCGACGAAATCAGCCTTGCCACCGGAATTCCCGCAATGTACATCGAGGACGAGCTTCCCCGGCTGGAGTACGGCGATGCGGTATGCAGGGTCGGCAAAAACAAATACGCCGCAAATTTCATCATCCTGAGCCTCGATGACAAAAAAACACATCGAAAAAGCCTCAGCGGACCTTGTTGGGAAAATCACGGACAGGTAAATGTTCATTAAAAAAGCGGAAGAGGTCTTCGGGATGGACTTTTACGGAAGCGGATTCGGCATGGAGCGGCTGGGATATTTCGTGGTTCCCCAAGTGCTCAAGGATTTAATCAAAAAGGTCAAGTATGAGCGTCTGAATCTGCAGGACGATCCATATCCCGTGAGAAAGGACGGCGGATACGGCTGGTTCTTGGTGGACGAGGTATCGGAAGGAGACAGCGGCAGCTTCAGTCCCGGGTGCAACATCGTCGGCAAGGACAAAGCAGTCGGCGGAAAGGCGCGGGCGAATATTTACTATTACTGGTACGGCAAATATTTCGAGAAGGGAATATACTCTGGAATCAACTGGCTCTGCTCCTGTAATATTCCCACGTGTATATGCTAAAACGAAATAACCCCACCAACAACAAAACAGGAAGTCCCCCCCAAAAAATATGGTATAATGTAGTCCACAACAAACATTCCATACAGGAGAGGAACTTCCCATGAATATTATATCACAAAAGGTACACAAAAGGCAAAAGTTTTGCGGCTCGGTAATACGGCGTCAGACTGTCAAGCGTGAAATAGTGGTGCAAACGCTATGACGGAACGTGGCAGTCCCTTGCTGAAAGGTCACATCGTCCCAACAGCCATCCAAAAAGGCACACGTCAGAGAAATAAAAGTTGATAAAAGAGGCTTTTAAGGCGAATTTCCTCCGTTACGGCTGGGATGGGGTGACGCAGCTATTAAGGCAGGTTACAAGCGCAGCTTCAGTGGAATGGTATACGCCGCAAAGCGAATCGGACTTGGGACGCCGAACAAGAAGAAAAACCTCCAAGAACCAACCTCAGCAGGTATCCGGAGCTGAATTACCCCGGCGAAAAGGTACAGATCGACGTAAAAGAGGTGCCGTATAACTGCCTGAAGGGAAAACTGCGCCTTGAAGGAAAGCATTTGTACCAGTGGACGGCGATAGACGAGTGCACACGCATACGGTTTGTGTACGGCTTCGAAGAGCACACCCAGGAAAACACAGTGAGATTTCTGAAGATGCTCAAAAAGGAATTTCCGTTCCCGATTAAGACAATT
>CAZULC010000016.1:0-45912 GCA_964621165.1 uncultured Ruminococcus sp. | reverse complement strand
CCTGCGAATGCAGCAGTCAAAGTGCTGTGTCTTACCGCTTGACGATACCCCAACGACAGCTTTATTATACCACCGGATTACAGTTTTGTCAAGACAGAATTTTCATCCATTTCACTTTTTTTACTCATGTTATTGAAAGCCGAGCCTTTTTATGTTATAATAAGGAAAACAAAAAATCTGCGGGAGCCTAACTAAGGTCGTCGTGGGTATTCTTCACCCTACAACCGAAGAAAAGCCGTGACCGCCCGTGGGGGCTTCACCGCACCGCATGTAAGGAGACTTCGGTGAAAAATCTGTTCAAGTATCTCAAATATTATACCGTTGAGTCGGTTTTGGGTCCGCTGTTTAAGCTGCTGGAGGCTATGTTCGAGCTGTTCGTGCCGCTGGTGGTGGCTGATATTATCGACTACGGCATCAAAAACGGCGATACCGCATATATCGTCAAAAGATTCTTTATCCTCATAGCCCTCGGGCTTATCGGAATCGTCTGCTCAATCACGGCACAGTATTTCGCGGCAAAGGCGTCTGTGGGCTGCTCAACCAGACTCCGCAGGGCTCTTTTCGACCACATCCAGCACCTGTCCTTCTCGGACCTCGATAAAGCGGGAATCCCAACCCTCATCACACGCCTGACCGGGGACATAAATCAGGTGCAGAGCGGACTTAACCTGTCACTCAGGCTCCTGCTCCGTTCTCCGTTTGTAGTGTTCGGCGCAATGGTCATGACGTTCACCATCGACAAAAAGTCCTCGCTAATCTTCTTCATCGTCATCGCAATACTGGCGGCAGTGGTGTTCGGCTTGATTTTAGGCTCCGTCCCGGCCTATAAAAGGGTGCAGGGCGAGCTTGACACAATCACCGGAATCACCCGGGAAAGCCTCACCGGCGCGAGAGTCGTCAGAGCCTTCGGCATGGAAGAGAGTGAGCGGGAAAAGTTCGCCGAGCACAACGAAAGCCTGAGCAAACGCCAGCGCATTGCTGGACGGATTTCAGCCCTCACCAACCCCATGACATTTGTCATCCTCAACGCCGGAATTATTATTCTTCTGTACTTCTCGGGAGTCAAGGTCAACGTGGGCGAGCTTACAACGGGTCAGGCGGTCGCGCTCTACAACTACATGACCCAGATTTTGGTCGAGCTTATCAAATTTGCAAATCTTATCATAAGCATAAGCAAATTCATCACCTGCATGAAGCGTGTCTCTGAAGTCCTCGAAACCAAGCCGGCTATGTCCTTCAGGGAAACCTCACCGTCAGCGGTTGACACTGATACGGCAGTGGAGTTCCGCGGGGTCGAGCTGAAATACTACGAGGGCGGAGACGCGGCACTGTCGGACATCACCTTTAAAATAAAGAAGGGCGAAACCGTGGGCATAATCGGCGGCACCGGCTGCGGCAAAACCACACTTGTCAGCCTGATTCCCCGGTTCTACGACGCGACAAAGGGACAGGTTTTGGTCGACGGAATTGACGTAAAGGATTACCCTGCAAAGGAACTGCGCGGTAAAATCGGCTATGTTCTGCAAAAAGCGTCGCTCTTCAAGGGTACAATCCGCGACAACCTGAAATGGGGCAGCCCCGACGCGGACGACAGCGTGCTTGACGAAGCAATAAAATCCGCTCAGGCATGGGATGTGATCAAGTCAAAGAACGACGGACTTTCCGCCGAGGTGGAGCAGAACGGACGCAACTTCTCAGGCGGTCAGCGGCAGAGACTCACAATAGCCCGGGCTTTGGTGCGTCGTCCTGAAATATTGATTCTTGACGACAGTGCATCCGCCCTCGACTACGCAACCGATGCGGCACTAAGAGCGGAGCTGAAACGGCTTGACTATAAGCCCACGTTAATCATCGTGTCGCAGCGCACTTCGTCCATCATGCACGCCGATAAAATAATTACTCTCGACGACGGTAAAATCGCCGGAATCGGAACTCACGCCGAGCTGCTCGAAAAATGTCCGGTCTACCGCGAAATCTACAAATCACAGTACAAGAAGGAGGACGCTTAAATGGCAAAAGTCAACATCAGCGTAAAAAGCAGCACATGGAAACGCCTCCTTGTGTACCTGAAAAAGTACATTTTCCTGCTCATTTTGACGGTAATCCTCGCGGCGACAACGGTCGTCCTGTCACTCTACATCCCGATACTCTGCGGTAAGGTAATCGACTGCATGATCGACGCGGGAAAGGTGGACTTTGACTCTATTGTCAAGCACCTGACGACAATAGCCATCTCGGCACTGTCCTGTGGCGTTTTGCAGTGGGTCATGAACACCATCAACAACCGCATAACCTTTTCCGTAATCCGCGACGTGAGACGGGATGCCTTCGACACCATAACCCACCTGCCACTGTCATACATCGACTCCCACCAGTACGGAAGTACCGTGAGCTGCGTAATCTCCGACGTGGACCAGTTCGCCGACGGACTTCTTTTAGGGTTCACCCAGTTCTTTACGGGAATTGTCACCATAATATGTACACTCGTGTTCATGCTGACGATTAACTCGCCGATTACACTTGTGGTAGTGGTGCTGACCCCGTTGTCCTTCCTCGTGGCATCCTTTATCGCAAAGAAAACCTTCGCCATGTTCAGGCTCCAGTCCGAGACAAGGGCGGAGCTGACCGCACACATCAACGAATTTGTCGGCGGACAGAACGTGGTCAAAGCCTTCTCCAAGGAGGATGACGCCCTCGCTCAGTTTGACGAAATCAACTCCCGCCTTGAGAAATGTTCCCTTAAGGCAATATTCTTCTCGTCCATCACCAACCCGTCCACCAGATTCATAAACAACGTTGTCTACGCCGCGGTTTGCTTGACCGGAGCTTTGGCAGCTGTCGCAGGAACCATGACCGTCGGTGGACTCACCAGCTTTTTGGCATACGCAAACCAGTACACCAAGCCCTTCAACGAAATCTCGGGAGTCATAACCGAGCTGCAGAACGCACTTGCCTGCGCCGAGCGGATATTTGAGCTGATTGACGAAAAGCGCAACCCGCCCGACGTCCCAGGAGCATATGTCCTCGATTACTCCGCCGGAAAGGTCGATATTACAGACGTCGACTTTTCCTACACTCCCGACCGTGAGTTGATAAAGAACCTGAACATCAAGGTAAATCCCGGTCAGCGTGTGGCAATTGTCGGACCCACGGGATGCGGAAAAACCACAATCATCAACCTTCTCATGCGGTTCTACGACATAAATTCAGGAGATATCGCAATCGACGGACACAGCATCTACGGTATAACCCGGGATTCACTCCACAAAACCTACGGCATGGTATTGCAGGACACATGGATCATGCGCGGAACCGTACGGGACAACATCCTCATGGGAAGGGAAGCCACCGACGAACAGGTCATAGCCGCCGCAAAAGCATCATATGCCCACAATTTCATCAGGCGTTTGTCGAAGGGTTACGACACTGTAATCAGCGACGACGGCGGTGTTCTGTCACAAGGTCAGCGGCAGCTTCTCTGTATCGCCCGGGTCATGCTTGAAATTCCGCCAATGCTCATCCTCGACGAAGCCACGTCTTCCATCGACACACGAACCGAGCTTAAAGTGCAGTCGGCATTTGCCAAATTGATGAAGGGGCGGACCAGCTTCATCGTGGCACACCGTCTCTCCACAATCAAGGAAGCCGACATAATCCTCGTGATGAAGGACGGCAAAATCATCGAAAACGGCAGTCACGAAGAACTGCTGCAAAAAGGCGGCTTTTACAAAAAGCTGTGGAGCAGTCAGTTTGAAATGATCGACAAGCAGTAAAAAAATCCGCAAGAAATTACGGCAAACGTAAAACTCTGCGGTTTTCTTTATTTTTTACTGTAAACCGAAATGAAGTTTCCGCCAGTGCATTCGTCAAGATGCTCGAGAATGAAGTCGATAAACCTGTGCGCCGACGTGGACAAAAGCTCGTCGCTCTGGTAGGCGATTCCGATTCTCCGGCTGATTGGCGGCGTGATTTTTATGCTGTTGAAACGGTAGTTCGTATGCTTCAAAATTGCCGCTGGAAGGATTCCGATTCCCAAGCCTTCCTCGATCATGGCGAGAATTGTGTAGTCGTCGTGGACGAGAAATTTCAGCTTCGGAGTCAGCCCAGCCTCCAAAAACGCCTCTTCTGCCGAGTTTGGGGTGCTTCCTTCATCCAGCGCAATCAGCGGGTAGTCCACCAGTTCCTCGAGAGTCAGCTCCTGTCGTCCAGCAAGCGGATGAAGCTCCGGCAGAACCGCAAGAAACATGTCCTCGCATAAATCAATCACCTTCCGACCGTGTACGGTTTTCGGGTAGCAGAAGCCAAAATCAACACTGCCGGACTTGAGCATCTCTTCAATTGACGAGTTGTCCCCCTGCTTAAGAGTGAACTTTACCCCCGGATAAACCGCGGAAAACAGCTTGATAAGCGGCGGAAGCAGGTTCTGTGACACACTCGAGAAGGTCCCGATTCGGATTTCACCGGTTTCCACGGACAACAACTCCCCGGCTTTTTCGTGAACCATGCGGTCGGTGGCGACGATTTTCTGAATCAGCGGGTACAGAGCCTCCCCGGAAGAAGTGAGCCTTATCCCGCCGTGCATCCGGGTAATCAGCTTCAGATTCAGCTCATTTTCGAGTGAGTGAATAATCTGACTCACGGCGGCCTGCGAACACCCGAGGGACTGTGCGGCTTTTGTAAAGCTTCCCAACTCAATCACACGGCAAAAAGCTATGTACCGCGTCATTTCCGTATGAGCCAGCCGTCCGGAATTTCGTTAATGGGAGCCGGTAATTGTACAAGCCCGCCGATTTTCTTGAATTCCTCGACAAGGTTTTCCTCGATTCCACCGTCGGCGTTCGGGCTGATGTTCAGAATAAAGGTGCAGTTGATGGAGAAGCAGCGGTTCATCAAGTCCACCGCCCACTTTGCCGGCTTCACGCCTTCGGTTTTGTGCTCGTCACGCCAGAACCAGGTCCTCGTCAGCTTCTGACACAGCGCACCCGGACCGAAGAAGCCGTCTTCCACATCCTGACCTGCGCCGTTTTCGTAGAATATGATGTCCGTGCCGGAAATACCCGTTGTACAGCCGATGTTCATGAGTAGGCAGTTCGGCTGAAGAGACTTCACCAGTGCGTCGACTTCTTCAAATGGGAAGACCTCGTATGACGGACCGCCCCAGGGAGCATTCCAGCCGTCTATAATAAGGTAGGGAATTTCGCCGTAGTTTGTAAGCAGCTCCGTCAGCTCGCCGAACACCATTTTTTTATGCTCCTCAGTGAAGGAATTCCTGCCAAGCTCCGATGTCAGGTCGAGTATGGAGAAATAAAGTCCCGCCTTGAGTCCGGCTTCACGGAACGCCTTCAAGAATTCCGCGACCACGTCGGTCTTGTTGGTGGCGTTCTTGATACAGTGCTCGGTGTATTTACTGTTCCATAAGCAGAAGCCCTCGTGGTGCTTTGTGGTAAGAATTCCGAAAGTGCATCCCGCGCTCTTTGCAGTCTCAGCCCACTTTTTACAGTCGAGGTTTTTCGGGTTCCAGTCAGCCTCGTTGAAGGGATAAATCCGTGGAACATCGCCGTTTTCGTGGTCGAATTCCCAGTCGATTATGTCGGGATTGTTGTGAAACTGAACGGTGGCGCTGTTGAAGTGTATGAATGTGCCGAACCGCTCGTTGATAAAGTCCTTTTGCAGTTCAAGAAGTTTGTCCATGTTGTTTATACCTTTCGTGGATTTTTAGATCATATAGATTATAACAGATTAAACCGTTCACGTCAAGTGCTGATAAAAAATTTTACCATGTCGGTGCAAAATAAAATTATTGTAGAAATTGCAATAAAAAACTTGATATATTCGTCTTCTTGTGGTATAATTTACACGGACGAAAAACAATGAAATTCAGTCATAGAAAGGAAACTTAATCATGATGAAAGTCAGTACATCGACCAGCAATATAGTCTCGCTGTTCGGACTTGAGCGAGCGTTCAACATAATCGGAGACGCCGGTTTTGAAGCTATAGACTTCGGAATGTTCCATCTTACTCCTGACGGTGAAGCCTACACAAAATGGAGTCGTGAGGAATTCGCCGAATATTTCAAGGGAGTGAAGAAGGAAGCGGACAAAAACAGCCTTGAAATCTTCCAGTGCCACGCTCCTTTCCCGTTGAAAGTGTACAATCCTGAGCGGGATGAAATGCTTCTAAATTGTGCAATAAAGTCAATCTACGCCGCCGCATACATGGGATGCCCCAATATCGTAGTACATCCCGCCATGAACGAAAGCTTCATCTATGGGCGCAACTATGATGAATGCCGCTGTTCAAACTTCGAATTCTACGGTAAAATGGTTCCTGCTCTACGTGAAACAGGGGTGGTGATGTGCATCGAGAATATGTTTGCCGGCGATCCCGAGACGAAAAAGAGAATCCCAACCACCTGCTCAAGAGTTGAGTGGATGATAGATTTCATCGACGGGCTGAACGAGATTCACGGCGGAAGTATGTTTGCGGCCTGCCTCGACACAGGTCATGCGCTGATTTCCGGATCCGGACCGTCCCATATGCTGAAGGAGCTTGGCTCAAGGACAAAAATTCTCCACGTTCAGGATAACGATGGACTTGTGGACATGCATCAGGCTCCCGGTCGGGGAAAAACCAACTGGATGCAGTTTTTGCGCACTCTCAAGGAAGTCGGCTATACCGGAACCTTCAACTTCGAAGCCGACAATCACTATTATCAGTGGAGCGACGTCAACCTGTACGGCGAGAGTGTAATCAGAGCAGCCGCGGCAACACTTTATGCAATCGGCCGGAACTTCGCAAATATAGTAACAAGCGATTGAACCGAATAGACATTTGTCTAAATTGAATTGAATCGAAAAACGGCAGACGTAAAACAAAAACGGCGTTTGCCATTAATTAATGATTTGGAACGGCGTTTGTCTAAAACGGTTCAGGGGGATCTTATGTTCCGCTTTATTAAGCTGTCAGTAAAAAGACAATTACCTAATATAAAGCTGGTGCTGCTTTGCGATAGAGCATACTCAATCCGCTGAATTAGACACCTGACTAAAAACGCCGTTCGAATTAGACATTTGCCTTTTCACGTTCGTACTTCTCCCGAACAGCTTTGGAATACACGCATCCACAGTAGTTCTGCCTGTACAAACCATATTTTTCCGATAACTCAATCGACCTCTTGTAGCCGCCTTTTTTCTTAAAATCCGAAAACAAATAATCAACTCCATAATCAACTTCGAGCCTTGCGCCGATTTCGTTGAGCCAGTCCGCTCTTTTGTATGGACTGATTGACAAGGTAGTCGTAAAATAGTCGTATTTTCCCTGAGCCGCGGCAGAAGCCGTTTTTCTCAGGCGAAGCTCATAGCAGATTTTGCACCTCTCGCCACCCTCTGGCAGATTCTCAAGCCCCCGGACTCGGGAGTAAAACTCACTTGAATCATAGGCCGGTGACTCGATTTTTACGTTGTATCCCGCTTCACTAGCAAAACGTTTCAGCTCAGCAAGACGGTGGTCAAACTCACTTTCGGGAGCAATGTTCGGGTTGTAAAAAAACAGGGTTATATTAAAATGGGAAGAAAGATACTCCAGCACATACGAGGAACAAGGCGCACAGCAGACATGAAGCAGAAGGGACGGTTTGCTTCCACTTTTTTCGAGTTCGGATAAAGTTTTCTCGAGAATCAGGCTGTAGTTTATTTTCATCATGTTCACTCCCGAAGCCGGATTTTTTCCGGAAATTCTATGATTCTATTATACCACACTGCGCGGAAAAATGCAATTATATAAGAAAAATAGTAATAATTCACGATTAGTTCACGACAAATATATAAGAAAACCGTTAATTTGCCGTTGAAATATTTATCACAATATAGTATAATATACTCTATAACGTAAAGTGGAAGGAAAACAAAATGCTGTCAGCTTTCAAGAATTTTAGCGTTACTTTCATAATCTCAGCCGTGATTTTCGCGGTAATTGCGTATTTTGCCGTAGGACTTGTGACGAACACCGTAGGCGATATGCTTGACGACGAGAATTCGGAACTCAACAGTATAATCCAGACCGAGGAAACGGAAACAAGCGGAGACAACGCCGTACAGACGCCGGGAAGCACCTACGAAAAAGTGCCGCAGGGAGATACGTTCAATTTCCTTGTTGCCGTCACCGACTTCCGACCCGATCTTTACGAGGATTACCAGCCTGACGTTGAGTTCATGTACGACGCGGATGAATACAATTCACAGTGGTACGGAGTCGCCCCAACGGAAACAATCGGTTGCCTGAGCGAGGACTACAGGGAAGTCAGTCTGTCGGCGCTGGTTCTTGTGAGAATCGACAAGGAAAACAGACAGTTTGTTTATACATATATTTCTCCTTTGACAATGGTATACACCTCGACAGGAACACACACACTGTCAGAAGTTTATGAGCTTTACGGTATCAACCGTATTGCCGAGCATGTTCACGCAATGACCGGACTGAACGCAAAATATACAGCTGTCATAGAAGGATACAATCTTGATAACATGGCTGAACTTCTCGGAAACGTGAAGATAAACCTGCCAAAGGATATATACAATGATGGAATATATGGCACGTTCCAGTACGAGTCCACGGTGAACCACATTGAACCTGACGGAGGAAACTGGGTTGAACACGTTCCCAACACCTACATAGCAGGACAGGGTGAAGCCGAGTTGAATCCGGATAATATTTACGACATACTTACAGTAAAGGAACACAGCGACGATGATCTGTCCGCAAAGCAGGCGTACATCATAGAAACCCTGCAAAAATACATCACAGTGATCGCCGGCATGGATAAGGCCCAGCAGAAAACCATCATATCCCAGCTGATTACATTGTCGGATGAGTGGAAAAACATTGACGGCGCCAAGATTCCCGAAACTGAGACGGAAACTGAGACCGAACCTGAAACCCAGTCGTGGGATGACTGGAACAGCTGGAATGAAGAAGAGGGTGAGGGTGAAAGTGAGCCTGAGGAGACCGAAGAAGAGTGCAAAAAGTGGCTCCGCGAGCCTTACGAACCTCAAACTCCCATACTCAACACCGACTTTACTATGAATGACTTCGACAAGGTTATTGAAATGCTCTCCGCCGTCACATATTTCGAAAACGTGACAAAAACATATCCGATGACCTATACCCCTGCCGGCGAGGAAAACGACGAATATTTCGACGCGGACATAAGCGCCGGACTCGAACTGTTCATGGAATACAGAAACGTAAGTGAATAATAAAATTCACATAAAATCAAGAATAAAGAATACAGGAAGGTAACAAACATGGCAAGAATGGCTAATGAAGATAAGACAATGGATAAAATCGTCGCACTTTGCAAAAACAGAGGATTTATTTTTCCCGGAAGCGATATTTACGGCGGACTCGCCAACACATGGGACTACGGACCTCTCGGTGCAAGAATGAAGAACAACGTAAAGGACGCATGGCGCAAGCGTTTCATTCAGGAGAGAAAGAACAGCTACGAGGTTGACGCGGATATTCTCATGCACCCCCGTGTGTGGGAAGCGTCGGGACATGTTGCAAGCTTTTCCGACCCGCTCCTCGACTGCAAGGAATGCAAAATGCGCCACAGAGCCGACAACTTAATCGACGACTTCGACTCCAACGCCCACGCAGACGGAATGACGAAGCAGCAGATGTTCGAGTACATCAAGGAGCACCACATCCCCTGTCCCCACTGCGGCAAGCACAACTTCACCGAAATTCGCGAGTTCAACCTCATGTTCCAGACCTACCGCGGAGTCACCGAGAACGCAAAGAGCATAATCTACCTCAGACCCGAAAACGCGCAGGGCGAATATGTGAATTTCCTCAATGTTCAACGCACCATGAGAGCAAAGCTGCCTTTCTCAATCGGTCAGATAGGCAAGGCGTTCAGAAACGAAATCACCCCCGGCAACTTCACCTTCAGAACAATCGAGTTTGAACAGATGGAATTCCAGACCTTCTGCAAGGAGGGGGACGACACCGGTCTTTACGACTACTTCAAGCAGTACGGACACAAGTTCTACGAGGATTTAGGTCTGCCTTCTGAGCACCTGAGATTCCACGACCACGAAAAGCTGGCTCACTACGCCAAGGCTGCCTGTGACATCGAGTTCCTGTTCCCATTCGGCTGGGGGGAGATCAATGGAACCCACAACCGCACCAACTTTGACCTCACACGCCACCAGGAATACAGCGGAACAAAGATGGAATATCTCGACCCCGACACAAACGAACGCTTCATCCCGTTCATCATTGAATCCACATACGGACTTGACAGAACCGTTCTGGCGCTCCTCTGCGAAGCCTACGATGAAGAGATTATCGACGAGGCAAAGAACGACGTGAGAGTTGTACTTCATCTGAATCCAGCCATCGCTCCCTACAAGTGTGCCGTACTGCCTCTCTCAAAGAAGCTCACCGACAGCGCAATGAAAGTGTACGGCGACCTCGCGAAGAAGTTCATGACGGACTTTGACGAAACCGGCTCCATCGGCAAGAGATACCGCCGCGAGGACGAAATCGGCACTCCCTTCTGCATCACCTACGACTTCGACAGCGAAAACGACGGCTGCGTAACGGTCCGCGACAGAGACACAATGGAGCAGGTGAGAATGCCAATCGCCGAGGTTGCTGCATATATCGAGGAGAAAATCCAGTTCTGATATAAATCCGCGTGATACGTCGCGCAATAAAGAATGAGGTATAAAAATGACTTTCAATATAAGCTCCGGCACATCAGTCGGCATTGCACGGACACACGGCGGCGAGCTTGTCTCATATAAAAACAACGGAATCGAATACGTCTGGCAAGGAAATCCCGAGCATTGGAGCGGTCAGGCGCCCATCCTTTTCCCGGTCTGCTGCTCCCCCAAGGACGGAAAAATGTCCCACTTCGGCCGCGATTACCCCATGACCAAGCACGGAATCGCCCGGACACGCGAGTTTGAGCCGGTATTTATTTCCAAAAACAAAGTAATTCTCGAGCAGAGGGAGACCGAAGAAACTCTGAAAATGTTCCCGTTCTGCTACTCACTCAAGGTGGCTCACGAGGTCAGGGATAACGGATTCTCCACAACCTTCACTGTGAAAAACCTCGACAAGAACGACATGACTTTCTGCATAGGAGGACATCCTGCCTTCAACTGCCCCCTGACTCCCGAGGATGGCGGATTCGAGGACTACAGTCTGTACTTCGACGACGCGGAAGGCTGCACAATCTCCCTGACAAAGGACGGATACATGGACAAGAGTCTGCCAAAGGTTGATAAGCTCAAAGGCACAAGCGAGCTTCCCCTCGTGTATTCCGACTACGACAACGACGCCATGATTGTGGAATATCTCCCGGAAAAGGCGGTAAAGCTGCTCTCGAGAAAATCCGGAAAGGGATTCGCGTTTAAGTTCGAAGGATTTGACGCTCTCGGACTGTGGACCCCAATCAAAAAACACTCGCCGTTCATATGCCTTGAGCCATGGAACGGACTTCCGGCTGACGTGGACGAAACAACCGACGCAAGAAGCAAGAAGTATTCGCTTACAATAAAGCCAGACGAAGAGTACATTGTAGGCTACTCCGTTGAAATCATACGGTAACAACATGGATTTATGTAATCCTTCAACTGTAAAGGAACTGCTGGACAAGTACAGCCTCACACCAAAAAAAGGCTACGGCCAGAACTTTCTCATAAATTCAAGAATCCCCATGAAAATAGCCGAGCTTTCGTCAGGTTACGCGGAACCCGGCAGACCGTCGGGAGTTCTCGAGATAGGTCCGGGTGTGGGGGCTTTGACCCAGTATCTGGCGCAGGAATACTACAAAGTAGTCGCCGTCGAGATTGACCATGGACTCATTCCGCTTCTCTCAGAAACCCTCGGGGAATACAACAACGTGACAGTGGTCGAGGGCGACTTCATGAAGCTGAACCTGCCGGAATTCCTGAATGAGCATTTCTCCGACATTCTCGAGGCGGGCGGAAGCGTGGAAGTCTGCGCAAATCTTCCTTATTATATAGCCACACCGGTGATAATGAAGCTTCTCGAGTCATTTCCGCCGGACAAGCCAATCCCACTCCGCTCAATCGTAGTCATGGTTCAGCTCGAAGTGGCACGAAGACTTGCGGCGAACGCGGGAAGTGCTGATTATGGGGCAATATCAGCTTCAATCGCACTCCATGCCAACGCAGAAAAGCTCCTCGACGTGTCTGCCGGAAACTTCTATCCCGTACCCAAGGTAGCGTCCGCTGTGGTGGGAATCATACCCCACGAGGGAATCAGGGAAGTGTTCCCCGACTGTCCCGCAGACGCCGCGGATTTTGCTGTCTCCGTGTCGGATGTTATAGCAATGGCATTCGGTCAGCGGAGGAAGACATTTGTAAACGCCGTGTCAAAGAAATACCCCAAGGAAAAGACCGCGCAGGTTCTCGACAAACTTGGAATCAGAGCTGACGTACGGGGAGAAACCCTGTCAGCCGAGGACTTCTGTAGAATTACTCATCTGCTCACAAGAGAATAAAAAACAGTCCCCATATGATACAATGTCATACAGGGGACTTTTTGCGTGCCTTAAATTTTCATATAAACCCAGTAGCCGTAATATTCTTTGCCGTTATCTCTTACCAAAGGTTTATCAAGTGGGACAAATCCGGCTTTCTTGACCGCGGCTGTTCTCTCCACAGCGTAAATTGGAGTTTTTGTTATAACTCCTGTACATTCAAGCATATCTGCAAGACCAGGATTTATCAGCGAGAACAACTCGAACAGCACGTCTTCCTTCTCAAAATCACTGCGGACGTCAAGCCGGATTACGCACATTCCGTCGGAACAGTCTCTGACTTACACCGAAATACTTCCACCGTACCGATTGCATTTCCGGAAGACTTTTCGATAATCGAGAACCTTACGAACCAACCGCCCTAATAGGACATTCACCAGAAGTCAATCGCCTCAGCCATCCGCTCCATTGTTGGGTAGTAAAAATTGTCGCCACGGCAGTTATCGCTGTTGAAAAAGGTAAGGACGTTCTTGTCGCTGTAAAACTTGAGCAAGTCCCCGCAGCTTTCTTCCTGAATGAACCTGAGCAGAAACCGCCCGCTCTCAAGCACTGGACATGATTTGTAAATATCAATGTTTTTTGCCTTTTTACCGTTTTGAATATTATATCATATTATAAATTGCCTGTCAATACATAATAAAATAATTATTTCAGCTCTTAAATTGTACCCATGAACAAAGGCGCGTTATTCCCGTCTATAATCATATAGAAAAACGGACGGTCAAGATAAATGCTTTTCGTCATCTGAATGCTTGTGAACCTTACCATTATTTCAGACACAGCCAACGCTTTTGTGCCGTGTTCTTTAGTGATAATCTTTGCCTTCTGCAAAATATAGCTTATGGCAGATTATTCTCACCGCTTTTTTGGAGTCCGCCAAGCTCAGCGGAACCAGTAAACGCTCTATCATATCAAGCCCCAGTTTTTTGAGAATCTCCACCAGTGCGACCTTGCTTTCGTATTCAAATTTGGGAATGGACACGTCAACCACACCGCCCGTGTTCTCTGCAGATGATAAAATTTCGTGCATGTCCATTGTCTTCACAAACTCACGCACGTCCCCATGGGGAAGCACCGCCAAAAACTTATGCCCATCCTTGTAGTCACGGCAGAATCCCACGCCGCCATTTAACTCAAAGTAACTGTTCTCTCTTGAGTACATGAATTCTACGTTCGATGTGCTTCCGCTGTAGCTTGTGAATATACCGCTCGATATGTCGTTTTCTTCGTATTCCTCAGCCCAGACTCCGTCGAAAAGTATCGTATTTAGCAGAATCAAGGCAAGGCTTGGGTCAAGCTCGTCCACTGCGTTCTCAATCATACCGTCGGTTTTGCCGCTGACCCAGTCGTTGATAAGTTTGACTGAATTTTTGTCGGAAAATGGAACTGATTCAGCCTCGGCACTGTAATACCTCTCAGCAATATCTGCAAAAGCTGGATTTATCTCAAAGGAATCACTGTTGCCCCAGACGGAATTTGCAATAGTAACCTTTGATTCCCCCTCTTTCTCAAGACTGTTCTTCACCGAAAAGAGGTACTGGTTCATTTCATTGATTGAAACACCACCCATCAGAGCTTCAAATTCTCCCAGAGTTTCGCCGCCCGCGCCATTTGCACACAGTGAAAGTGCGTACATCACCGACAAAGGGGAGAATATCATGTTTCCGGTTTGTTCATCCGATACCGCCGAATACAGTTTTCCAGAAAAATCAACCAGCGCCGTGAGAAATTTCTCATCAATCTCAGCCCCAACAGGCTCACTGGCGGATACTGCCACAATATTGCTCTTCACCTTATCCGTCTCCATGTGTTGTTAGATTCAACAGTCACATCATTGCTGCCCATGTTTTCGTAATTCTCAGGAACAGCCTCACATGACGACAGTGTAAGTGCCGCCAGAGCCAATGAAATAAGCTTCTTTCTCATAATTCCACCTCCCGTATTTGTTTCTGTATATATAGACGTACAAAGCATGAAAAAGTTCCACAATTAATTAATAATATGCTTAATCCCTCTTGAGCTTCTTCGTAAAATGTGGTATAATATAGAGAAAACTTATATACTGCGGGAGCTTATGTTCCGTCGTCGTGGGAGCTGTTCATGTTTCAGCTGCAGAAAGGCCGAGACAGCCCGCGGTGGCCTCCACGCTGAGGTATAATAAACAAGGTATGTGTAAATAAAAATATTATCCGGATTGCTTTTCATTTTTAGTCAAAAACGGAAGCGCAAATTCGGAGAAAAACAATAAAATTTGTAATAAAAGGTGAAATTATGCCGAGAAATAAATATCTTGAATGCGGAAAAGCTGTGTCAACCCACGGAGTACGGGGAACTCTGCGGCTCGAGTCCTACTGCGATTCCCCGGAGGTTCTGGCAAAGCTAAGACTAATGTACAGAAAAACTTCGTCAGGAGAATACATTCCCATGAGAGTGATAGCGTCAACCGTGCAGAAACACATGACCCTCATCACCTTCGAGAATATAAAGTCACTTGACGAAGCTATTCCTTATAAAAATACCGTGTTTTATGCCGACCGGGATGACCTTCCGACAAATGACGGAGACGAGTTCATAGCCGACCTCATCGGACTTGAGATTGTTGACATGGAATCCAGCGAAAAAATCGGACGCCTGAAGGACGTGATAAGCCCCGGCGGACGTGATGTTTACGTTATCGATGATGTAAGAGGCGGCGAGTTCATGGTTCCGGCAGTCAGCGAATTCATAAAGAAAATCGACGTTGACGGCGGCAGAATCGAAGTCAGCCTTATCGAGGGGATGCGGGAGTAATGCGGATTGACATAATGACTCTTTTCCCCGAATACGTGGACTTCATCCTCTCCGAGAGCATAATCGGCCGTGCGAGACGGGCAGGGAAGCTTGACATCAGGACCCACAACATCCGCGACTACTCCGAGGACAAGCACCGACGGGTCGACGATACCCCATACGGAGGCGGACGAGGCATGCTCATGGCGGCTCCCCCAATCTGGAGATGCTACAGTGCAATCTGCAAGTCGGTCAACGTCCAGCGGAATGAGGAAGGGCTAGAAAAAATCAAGCCATACTTTGTCTACATGTCGCCACGAGGACGGGTGTTCAATCAGGATATAGCAAAGGAGCTTGCGGAAAAAGACAATCTTGTGCTTCTCTGCGGGCATTACGAAGGCGTGGACCAGCGGGTGATTGACGAAATAGTGGACGAGGAAATGTCAATCGGGGACTTTGTTCTCACCGGCGGCGAGCTTCCGGCCTGTATAATAGCGGATTCGGTGGGACGGCTCTGCGATGGAGTTCTGGCTCTGCCGGAATGTCACGAAAAAGAGAGCTTTGAAGGTGGACTCCTCGAATATCCCCAGTACACACGTCCTCCGGTATGGCATGACATGGAAGTTCCCGAGGTTCTGCTGTCGGGACATCACGCCAACATTGACAAGTGGAGAGCCGAGCAGTCCCTTGAGCTGACGAAAAAGCTACGCCCCGACCTGCTTGAGAAAAAGTAAACCAAGCTAAACAGTAACGTCAAGTCAAAGCAATCCAAGGTAAGCGAGAACGCCGTTTGTCACACCCGCGGCGAAAAGCTGGGGTGAGTAAGCCATAAGTTCAGCGTCTGCCGGATTTGTGATGAATCCAAGCTCTACAAGAGTGGCTGGCATGCGGGTTTTCCGCAGTACATACAGCCCCGGACGAACCATGACTCCTCGGTTCAAAAGTCCCGTGGCGTAGTTCAGCTGGGTCAGGATGTTTGACGCGAGAGCCTCAGCCGCACTGTCCCGCCGATATACGAAAGCCTCGCTTCCCGAAGCCGACGTAATTTCAGAAGCATTTGTGTGCAGGCTGATGAAGTAGTCCGCTCCCCATGCGTTGGCGTCGTTCACACGTGCGGCAAGGGAAGTTGTGTTTGACGTACCCAGCTGTGTTTCCGGAGTAGGGCGAGACAGCCGTACCTCAAAACCGTTTGCAATTAGATCCGCCGCCGTGAGCTGACCTATGGTGTACACAAGATCCTGCTCACGGAATCCGTTGCCCTCGCTTCCGGCGTTTGGATTTACCGGATTGTGACCCTGATCGATGTAAATTCGAGTTGCCATTGATTACCTCCTTGGCAAGTATGTTATATAATTTGGAAGAAAACCGAGTTACACAAAAGAAGATGAATGAACTGCAGCATATTTTATCCACGACCCGTCAGGCTGTGGACGCATATGAAATGATAGAAGACGGGGACAAAATCGCGATTGGACTCTCCGGCGGCAAGGACTCGACAGCTTTGCTCCTGACCCTCGAGCGTCTGCGGAGGTTCTACCCGAAGAAGTTCACCCTGTGTGCCATAACTGTGGACATGGGTTTACCAGATACGGAAGACCTGTGGGATCCTCTTTGCGGGATGTGCGGAAGCCTTGGAGTCGGGTACCGGATAGAAAAGACCGATATCGCCGAGATAGTATTTAACCGCCGTCAGGAGAAAAATCCCTGTTCACTCTGCGCAAAGCTGAGACGGGGAGTATTGACAAACGCCGCCGTTGAAATGGGAGCAAACAAGCTGGCTCTCGGGCATCACCTTGACGACGCAGCTGAAACTTTCATGATGACTCTCCTTAACGAGGGCAGAATAGGCTGTTTTTCACCTGTTACAGTATATGAGAACAGCGGTATTTGTGTGATTCGCCCCTTCATATATACGCGTGAAGCCGATATAAAATCCCTTGTCAAAGCCGAAAAGCTGCCGGTTGTAAAATCTCCCTGTCCTGAGGACGGAAAAACCGAGCGGGAAGAAATCAAGAATCTGTTAAACTCCCTCGGCAGGACGAGAAAGTCGCTGAAGAAGCGCATTGTCATGGCAATGGAGAAAAACGAGTTGGACGGATGGCGAAAATAAAGCGATAACCGAGCCAAAGATAAAAATCAGATTAAAAATATATTTTTTCGAAAAAACATGGAACTTTTCCGGCGGATAAACGTCTTATAAATTATATTAAATAGAATCTGGTAATATTATGAAAACGAAAAACATCAGCACAGAAGAAATGCAGAACGAAAAAGTCAAAGTAAAAAAGTCGAAGAAGCAGAAGCAACATGAGGGAAGCATGGAATCCGTAGAAGGCGGAGCTGTGGTTCATGTCCCAAAGAGCAAACACCGCAAATCCAAACGGGAACTGTTCGAGAAGATTGCGACGTCCCCATTTATGATACCGTCGATTATCGGCGTGCTTGTGTTCTTTATCATCCCGTTCATGGTGGTTATCTACTATTCCTTCATAGATGGAACCGTGTCAGCAAACTTTGTGGGATTCGATAACTATGTGAAGCTGTTTAAAAGCTCGGCGTTCAAGATGGCTCTCAAGAACACGGGAGTTTTCTCAGCCACAGCCGTACCTTTGGTTGTAATTCTGTCCCTTGCGTTGGCAGTACTTCTCGACTCCAACATACCTTATAAAAGTACATTCAGAACCATATTTCTCTCGCCAATGATAGTCCCCGCGGCGTCAATCATCCTCATATGGCAGGTTCTGTTCGACTACAACGGAGTCATCAACGACATAGGCGCTCTTTTCGGCGCCGACCCAATCGAGTGGCTGAAATCCGACTACGGCGTCATCGTTGTAATCCTTCTGTTCCTTTGGAAGAATATAGGCTACAATATGATTATGTTCACGTCAGCGTTGTCGGCAATTCCACGGGATATTCTCGAGGTTGCCACGCTGGACGGATGCGGACCGGTGAAGCGGTTTTTCATGATAAAACTCCGCTACCTCGTCTCGACATTGTCCTTTGTAACCATCATGTCGCTTATTAACTCCTTCAAGGTGTTCCGCGAGGTGTACCTCCTGACAGGCAACTACCCCTTCGACACGATTTACACGCTGCAGCACTTCATGAACAACACCTTTAGCAATTTCGATTACCAGAAGCTATCCAGCGCGGCGATTGTTCTCTGCCTTATAATGATTGTGATTATCGGACTGCTTCTCTGGGTTGACGATAAAGTCGGAAAGGGAATTGAAGAATGACGGGCGACAAAAACATAAACCAAAGCATCAATACATATCCGACCCGTGAAAGAGCGGGAGAGGTGCATATCCGCAGGAAGAAAAAACTCAAGGTGTCACGTGTCGTATTTTTGACAATCGCGCTGATTGTTCTTGTCACCTTCGCATTTCTGTTTCTGTTCCCGACGGTGTTTACAATAACCAACTCATTCATGTCTACCACGGAAATATCGGCGAACTACGGTAAGATATTCACCGGACTCGGAATTTCCGGAAACGGCGGCCGGGTATTCATAGCGGACAAGGTCAACCTCCAGCTGATTCCGAGCAAGGTCAGCTTCAGCCAGTACTCCACGGTGCTGTTCAAGAGTCCAGAATACCTCCTGAAATTCTGGAATTCGGTATTCTATGTTCTCCCGATTGTGATTTTCCAGCTTGCCATTTCCTCCGGTGCGGCTTACAGCTTTGCGCGGGTTGAGACAAAGTTCCGCTCATTGGTGTTCTTCATCTACATAATCCTGATGCTCATGCCGTATCAGGTCACGCTCGTGCCGAACTACATTGTAATCGACAAAATGAACCTCCTTGACACAAGGTGGGCTATAATCCTGCCAGGAATATTCTCGCCGTTTTCGGTGTTCATTCTTACAAAATACATGAAGCGTATTCCCAAGTCAATCGTGGAAGCCGCAAAGCTGGACGGTGCGGGAGAATTCCGGATTTTCTGGAACATCTTCCTTCCTCTTTGTAAGAGCACGCTTTACTCGGTAGCGATTCTCGTGTTCATAGACTACTGGAACATGGTGGAGCAGCCCCTGATTCTCTTGAAAAACGAAGATCTCTACCCGCTGTCTGTGTTCCTCTCAAAGATCAACGAAGGAGACACGGGTATCGCGCTGGCAATAGCGGTAATATATATGGTTCCGCCGGTGTTATTGTTCCTCTACAGCGAAGATTATCTGATAGACGGAATAGCATATTCGGCAGGAGTTAAAGGCTAAGTTAATTCTATTTACTACTATAGGAGAAATATCATGTCAAAGGATTCAGCAAGCCGCAGAGCATGGATAAAGAACGCAGCAATCGTATTTCTCGTTATATTGTTGCTTTTGACTTTTTTTTCCAAAACAATTCTCGAGTATTCACTGCCGGAGGTGTCGGCTCAGTACGCACAGTACGGCACACTTTCGACGGCGATAAAGGTCAGTGGCACCGTAAAAGCAAATGCAAGCTATAACGTTGTGTATGAAGCTGACGCAGCGGAAGCCGCAGACGGAGTGGTGCAGTCACGCACGGTTGTGTCTGTGTTCGTCAAGGAAGGCGAGACCGTAGAGAAGGACGCGCCCATCCTCGAACTGAAAGGCGGAGCAAGCGAACAGCTGGAAACACTGGAAAAGGAATACGAGGAGAAAAAGAGAACATACGACCTCGCTCTGCTGGATGATGAGGTGAAGGACAAGCAGGCTGATAAAACTCTCAGCGACGCACAGAGAGCGCTTACAAACGCATATGAAGAACTTGCCAGACTGCAGGAGAGCTACAATGATATCATATCGGGAGTGGACGTTACTTCCGTGATTGAAGCGCAGATTGACGCTCTCGAGGACGAAATAGAAAATCTCACCGAAAACCAGACTGAGATTGAAGGAAACATAACCTCGACTCAGGCAAAAATAGACGCGGCAAAAGCTCTCATTGAAGAGGACATTCTCTCCACATTGACAATAGCCGAAAAGCTTGCCATAGCCGAAGAGGACTACAACATAGCTGAATCCGCATACAACCAGCTCAAGCGTGAAGTAGAAGTCAGCAAGGAACGCCTTGACGAGCTGAAATCTGTTTCCGGAGATGTGACCGAAGCCAACAAGCTCACCCAGTCCCTGAACACATTGAACAAGAGCCTTGACGACCTCGAAAAGGAAAGAGGAAGATACATAGAAGATTATGCCGACAATATAAACGAGCAGATAAAAGAGCTTGACAAAAAGATTGCGGAAATCAATGAAAAACTGAACGATATGATTGCCGGACAGAGTGACGAAACCGAACCTGCGGACGAAACTGAACAAATGGACGCTTTGCTTGACCAGAAATGGGAGTATGAAGACCAGAGACATAATCTTGTGTATTACGAATACAATGACAAGGAATACAACAGAACGCTTGAAGATTATGACGATCAGATAATCGACCTTGAAACACAGATAAAGGATGTAAAAGCAAAGCTGAACGTTATCGGAATGCCGGAGGTTGATGACATTGTCGACTACACAGTGGACTACGATTTGGCGGCGGCTCAGAAGGAATACGACGACGCTTCCGCAGAATTTACAGAAGTAGAGAAGACCTACAACGAAGCGAAAACCAAATACGAATCACTGACAAAACAGAGTTCCGCCGAAGCTACAGTCAACGAATACACAACTCTTCTCGACAGCTACAAAGCCGAAAGAGATACAATCAAGGACGAGCTGAAGCAGAAGAACAATGAGCTCGAGGACCTTAATAAAAAGCTGAGCGATTCTACCCAGACCCTTAAGCCGGAAGACCTTGAAGCTCAGATTAGGGATCAAAAAAACTCCATTGCCGATCTTGAATCCCAGCTTGAACTGACAAAGGCAACAGAAAACCAGTCCGATGCGTCCACCAAAATTCAGCGTGAAGCTGACAAGAAGGCTCTCGACGAATTAGCGGAAAAAATCGAGAAATACAAGAACGCGCCAGAAAACACACAGGTCACCGCTCCTATCGCAGGGAAAATCGTGTCCATCAATGTCACTCCCGGCGAATCCGTTACCAGCGGCAACACTGTGGCTTCAATTGAAATTGCCGATAAAGGATATGTCTGCGAAATAAACATGGCCGCCGAACAGGCCAGCAAGATTCAGGTTGGCTCACCTTGTACGATTGTAAACTCGTGGTGGTATTCTAACATCGAAGCTTCTGTTACTTCAATTCGCTCCGACACACAGAGCCAAGGCAAAAACAGAATCATAGTCATAACCGTTACAGGCGACGTCTACGAGGGTCAGTCACTGAACTTCTCAATCGGTGACAAAAGCCAGTCCTATGACTCCGTTCTGCCGAATTCCGCGATCCGTGAGGACAACGAAGGCAAGTTCGTTTTGGTAGTCGAGTCCAAGAGCACACCTCTCGGAGTCAGATACACCGCACGCCGCACAAATATTGAAGTCCTCGCCTCGGACGACACAAAATCCGCGGTGTCCGGTCTTTACGGAAGCGAATTCGTCATAACAAGCTCGGAGACTCCGATTTCAGACAAACAGCAGGTAAGACTTGCCGAGAATTAATAATGTAGGAAGTTATGCGGAAGAGCAACGTTTTGCTATGGTACTTCCCGCATGGTATAATTAAATGAACGAAAACGTTAATAAAAAAATGCTGAAATTTTCGGGGATATGTGCGATAATCATGGCGGCCGCGCTTGTAATAGCCGGTATTTTCGAGCTGTGCGCATTCTCACTGAAAGGCAGGCTCGAGTACCTTGAAGCCGGCAGACGGTGGTCGTCAAACGGGGACACATTCGCGGTAATTTCCATGTACGCCGAAAAGGAGAGCTCATTTTCCTCGGATCAGGCAAAAAGCTGGGCAAGGTCCGTTGACTCAGCACTTCTTGAATCCTCCATTTCTCCCTCATCCGAGACCTCGCGTTCATGGGCATACACCTACGCCGCCGAAGCTGACATGACCATCGTCGGACCCATGGGAAGCGTCAAAGCCGACACAATTGCCGCCGGAGGAGACTTCTTCGTCTTCCATCCAATGGACTTAATTTACGGCTCATACTTTCTTAACGACGAATCCATCCCCACAGGCATCGTCATCGACTCAAATCTCGCATGGAAGTTGTTCGGCGCTGTAAATATCGTGGGAAAAACCGTTACAATAAACGACGTTGAGTTCACGGTATCTGGCGTCTGCCAGCCTGAGTCGGATAAGGGAATCTACGGCTACACCTACGGCACACGTCCACGTCTGTTCATGAGCTACGCCGGATATGTGACGGCGGTTGGTCAGGACGCGGATGTAACAATATTCGAAGCCGCCATTCCGAATTTGGTAAACGGTTTTGCAAAGAACATTTTCAACAAAGCCATAACCGTAAACGAAGACACAACGGAAGTTCTCGAGGTGACGGAAAGATTTTCCCTGAAAAACCGCTTCGAGAACATGAGGATACTTAAATACTCGTGGATTCGCTCGAACAAGATTGAATACCCCTTCTGGGAAAATGAAGCGAGAGTGTACGATTATTACTGTGCCATATTCATGATTTTTGAAACAGCTGCGGCAGCTATATTCGTAGCGTCACTTCTTCTTTGTCTGATATGCGTGAAGTTCTCCGGCTTTTCCTTGATATATGAACTGAAAAAATTATTAAAAAAGTTTTCGGAAAACCGGAACAAAAACAGAAAAAATACGTCAAATAAGATAAAGAAAAAAAAGAAACAAAAAAAATCCCGCCGTAAGATTAAAATTCCGGAAGAAATTGACGGCGGAGATGCGTTGTAGGAGGTTACAGATGAACAAAAAACGAATTATATCAGCGTCCATTGCATTGGCAATGATTCTGACAGGCTCCCTTGTGTCGTGCAACAAGGTAAATGAGCCGCCCAAGTCCAAGAGAACCAACGTATACTCCACACAGGAGCTGCCCCTTGAGGACGGAATCAGCTACATCCGTTATTTCACTTATGCTGATGGTAAAGTATACCTTACATATGATCAGGATTACACGATAACCCGCAACGAGCTGGGTGAAGAGATCGAAAAACGCAAAGGCTACTACTGGGAAGATACATTGGAGCCGGAATATGCAGAAATAGATGAAGAAACAGAAGCTGAGGAAGATGAAGCTTTTGAAAAATCTGCAACATCCACTGGAGGTGGACTTCCTGAAGGCTGGTACTATGAGTACATCTCCGAGACAAACCTTATTGTCATGAATCTCGAGGATGGAACCACAAAATCCATCGCTTTGCCCGAGTCAGATGACATTGGTTATCAGCGTACAATGGTCATTGACTCAAAGGGAATAATTAATTTCATCTATTCCCAGTACACCTACGATGAAGTAACCATGACCTCCACGTCAATGTACACTCTCGTCCGCAACGATGCCAATACCGGCGAGCTTATCGATTCTACACCCTTAAATGACATAATTACCTCAGCCGGATATGACATGAACAATGTTTACCTGAACAATCTTGCGGTCAGCGATTCCGGTGAGTATTACATCGTTCTCGATAACTCAATTCTTGTGCTGAATTCGGATATGACTGTGAACAATAAATATGATATTGAATCAGGCTGGTGCAACGATATAATCAGCAACGGTGACAGTATTTACATGAACTATTATCCTGACAACGGTCAGAACTATATAAAAGTCTTTGACAACGGACAGATAACTGACTTCAACAGTGAAAATCTCAAGGAAGCAACGCAAAATATGTACAGTATTATCGGTGTGGAAAATGACAGGATTTATTTCAACACATCCGATGGAGTATTCTATTACGATTTTGTCACAGATACAAGTGAAGAAATGCTAAACTATATTAACTCCGATCTGAATCCCAACGAAATTGACTCCTTAATACTCCTGCCTGATGAAAAGCTTTGCTTCGTCAACAGCCAATGGCTTGAGGATCAGTCGGATAAAAATGGCGGCTACTATAAGACGACAGTGAATATCTTGACAAGAATTCCTGATGAGGAACTTCAGGAAGAGATTATTGTAACTCTCGGTTCCATATACCAGAACTATAGGTTAACGCAGATGATAGTTGACTTTAATAAAAAGAACACAGGAGTACGCATCTCGCTTAAGACCTATGATGAATACAACAACGAGTCCAATGAGTACAAGGGAGCGAGCACACAACTCAACATCGATATCATCACTGGAAGTGCACCTGACATTATCTTCCTTGATTCAAGTCTCCCGGTGGACAGCTATTTCCAAAAGGGAATCTTCGTTGACCTGAATAAGTATGTTGATGATCCCGAGGTTGGACTAAACCGGGCCGACTACCTTTCAAATATTTTCGACGCATGCACCACAGACGGCAGACTCAACTCCATTATTACGCAGTTCAGCGTTCAGACGCTTGTTGCAAAGTCAAAATATGTGGGTACAGAATCTGGCTGGACTTTTGAAGATATGATGGAAACCATTCAGAACGCACCAGATGGAATGGATCCCTTCTTTGGCTACTCCAGGGATAGCATAATAGACCTGTTATTAAATAACGCAATGAGTTCATTCATTAACTGGGACACTGGAAACACAGAATTCGGCACACAGGCATTCATCGACTTTATAAATTACCTTAAGTCCTGCCCGGAAAAGGGATTCTGGGAATCATATTATGATTCTGATGATTATGTCTACGATTACGATGTTGTGAATGAAATGAGCATGACTTATGATATGCGGTTCTACAACGACAGCGCATTGTTCTATGATTTGAATATTTCATCTTTTTCATCAATGATGTATGCATACGACGACTTTGCCACAAATGAAGTCACAGCAATCGGATATCCTGACGAGGATGGAGGGAATGGAGCTTTGATTGTTCCCTCAATGGAGTTTGCAATCAACGCACAGTCTCAGGTTGCGGATCAAGCTTGGACGTTTATAAAGTACATTCTTGAAAATAACACTGTAACATACCAGTTCACACCAAGCATTTCTTACATTGAAAATATGGCTTCGGAAGCAAAGAACGACTATTACTACAACGAAGAATTAGATATAGAATGGTATAAGAATTCAGGTTACAGCGACGAATATATTGAATACCTCAAAATGTCAAATCAGCCATATGATGAATCTTCAGCCGAGCAGGTGATGAGCATTATCAAGGGTGCAACACATGTCGTTCGTTCCGATGAAGAATTGCTCAACATCATCAATGAAGAGCTGTCCGGTTTCTTTGGAGGTACGAAATCCGCTGAGCAGACTGCAACCGTCATTGCCAACCGTGTTGGCACCTACGTTTCCGTGAACTCATAACAGTCAAAAAAAGAAAGATACCCGTGAAGCAAAAATTCATGAGTATCTTTTTTGTTATTCCTTAAGTTAATCTGATAAAAACCTGTTATTCAACCACTGCTTAACCTACAGCGTTGACCACAACCGAAACAGCGGCGGATACAGCGAATACATCATAGCCGTTCTTTTCCTCGGTTTTGTGGTTGAGCTGGGTCCACATGATTCCGCGGGAATTACGGTTGTTCCAAGCCGCGTCAGCATTTTCCCGGAGCCATGTCAAATATTCATGCTTTCCCGTGGCGGCGGCAAAACGACGTATGTAACGCGCTAAAATTCCCTTGAAGCCGGGAAGGTCGTTGCCCGGCTCCTCATTGTCCATGATTCCCCCCTGATACATGACGTCCTTCACGTACTGCGCTGCTTTATCGGCGTATTCGAGATATTTGCACTCGCCAGTTTTCTCATAATACATCATGCATGAGCCGATGAACGTGCCCTGATTATAGGTCGACGACCATTTGCTGACCCTGCCGTCCATATTGATACAGTCGTAAACCTTTCCCGTGTCAGGCTCAAACATCATCCGCACCGCCCAGTCGAGACAGTAGTGAGCCTTTTCATAGTAGCTTTCATCATTTGTAGCTTTCGCTAAAAACTGAGCGGCGACGGCGGCAGGGCAGTTTACGCAGGTGTTCTTGCTCTCGTTTTCCACCCTCCAGAATAATCCCCCGCCTAAATCGTCGCTTTTTGACCTTGCGTAGGTTTTCTCGAAGTTGTAAACGGCGGTGTCGAGGTATTTCTTTGTACCCGTGTAGATATAAGCCCGGGTCAGCGCAATCACCAGCCACATGATGTCGTCGTTGAACGGATTTTTGTGCCAGTCCTCGCCGTAGGATGACAGAACGAACCCGTACATTTCCTCAAACATGGGGAATACCGACTTGTCCCCCGAGACCTCGTAATAATCCTCGATTATCTCGAAAATTTCGGCAAAGTCCCAGAAATCCGCGCCTCTGTACTCGCCGTTTGAATAATAAACCGCCCGGTGAGCCTCAATTGCTTCCTTAGCCCGGTTTATAAGCTGCTGTTTGTCCATATGAATCACTCCTGATTTTTTTATTTCATCCTATTATACCACAAGAATCAGCAGGATTTCATGACTAATAAATAAACTTGAATTAAAATTTACATAAATAATCTGCCCAAAACATATTAACCTATTGCTTTAATCAGGAAAATCCTGTATAATATAAATAAAAAAACTGCACGAAAGGTAGAAAAATATGCTGGATCTTGATATTGAACAATTCTGGAAGGGCGAGGAAACCGCCCATGAGGAAAACTGCTTCTCGAAAAAATCAAAGCAGGTCGCACTTGGAATCAGAATGAGCGACGAGTGCGTCTTTGCAGAGCTTGGAGAGGAGGGACAGCCATGGGGATATACGCCGCCGGAGAGAAGATATGAGCTGAACTGCCGCTACAACGAAAAAGCGAGAAAAATCGTGGGCCGCGCACTTCTGAGAGAGGACAAGCCACTGCCGCCGGAGAAACAGCCAAAGGTTACGATTCCGGCTTACCGTCAGATCGGCGAGGTTTTCGGCGGTGAGTACAAGTTCGACGGCAACACAACATGGCTCAAGGGAAACCTCGAGGACGCCGAAGCTCTCGAAAGAAAGCTCGTGGAAGTGGAGGAGCTAATTGCGAACCCTGAGAAATTCCGCGCATTTGTTCTTCCCGCCGACTGGGACGAAAGATGCCGTCAGGTTTACGAGCTTTATGGCAGACATCCGTGTCAGTTTGAATACATTCGCGGACCCGTGACCCTTGCAACATCAGTGTTCGGAATAGAAAATTTAATCTATCTCTACTATGACGACCCGGATCTCTACACACGTTTTGCCGACGACATAGCCGGAGTGGTGGAGAGCTACATCCGCCTGTTCATCGCCGAGTCCGGGCACACAATGGACAATTTCCGCCACGGCTTCTCCTTCAACGACGACGACAGCAACCTTCTGACTCCCGAGATGTACAAGGCGTTCGGCTACCGTGTTCTCGACAGGGTATTCAGCCTTGCCTCGCCTAAGCCGGAGGACTACCGTTATCAGCATTCTGACTCCGCAATGGGCCACCTGATCCCGCTGCTTGCCGACTTCAACCTGACCGGATGCAACTTCGGACCAACTATAACCGTTCAGGAAATTCGCAAATATATGCCGAAAACACGAATTGACGGCCAGCTCGCGCCCTTCACCTTCATGCGCAACAACGAGGACGACATTATCGCCGAGGTCAAACGGGACTGCGAAGCCGCAAAGGAAGGGAATTTACGCGGACTGAACCTGACAACGGCCGGCTCTATTAACAACGGCTCACTGCTCACAAGCATGCGCACCGTCATGGTGGCAATCCAAAACTACGGCAGATATTAAAAGGATAATATAATATGAAACTCAATTATAAGCGAACACTTCTCGTAGGCTTTGCTTTCTTCCTGATCTGCACCTTCTGGCAGGCGTACGACAACATCATCCCAAAAATTCTCACCGACAAATTCGGCATGTCCCACGTCTACTCTGGCATGATCATGGCGCTTGACAACGTTCTCGCCGTGTTCCTGCTCCCGATTTTCGGCGCGATCTCGGACAAAAAGAACTCGAAGCGGGGAAAACGCACGCCTTTTATACTTGTTGGAACGATTATTGCCGCAGTCGCGTTTGTTGGTTTGTCGTTTGTCGACAATATACAGCTTGCAAAACTCGAGGAAATCAGCGCGGTAGTTGATGCAGAACAGTCGTTTGAGCGTGACGAAGCTCTACGCAATCTTTACCGGGAAGAAATCGACATGGGAACGACTCGCTGGAATAGCACTGAACCACTGTCTCTCGGAAATATTTTCGGCGAAGAAGACGACTTTGTTGAAGGTATGAACAAAGAGAATGACGTCAACAACGAATGGGTTGTGAAAGCGCGTCAGGCATACGCATGGAAAAAGACCTGCGAGAATCCGGTTGTGCTGGTATTCTTCATGATTCTGCTGATGGTCGTGCTTGTGGCAATGTCAACCTTCCGCTCGCCGGCAGTGGCACTGATGCCCGACGTCACGCCGAAGCCGCTCCGTTCAAAAGCCAACGCAATCATCAACCTCATGGGAAGCGCCGGCGGAATTCTGGTGTTGATTCTTGGAATAATCTTCGGCACAGGAAAAACCGAAAATACCCTCATGAGCTACACAGTATTTTTCATGATTGTGTCATTTATAATGCTTGCGGCGCTTTTGATTTTCATGCTCACCGTGAAGGAAATGAAGTGGGCAGACGAAGCGGACAAGATTAACAACGCGTTAAACGAAGAGAACGAAAACAACAAAAAATCAACATCAAAGCACGAGATAACTAAGGATGAAAAGCACTCGCTGATTCTGCTGCTGGCGTCGGTTGTACTGTGGTTCATGGGCTACAACGCCGTAACCAGCAAATACTCAGTCTACGCCGGAGACGTTTTGGGGCTGGACTTCAACCTCACTCTCATCGTAGCACAGGCCGCGGCGATTGTGTCATACATTCCGGTTGGCATTATTTCCTCAAAGCTGGGACGTAAGAAAACAATTCTCATTGGCATTCTGATTCTCGAGTTTTCATTCTTTACAGCTTCATTCATGCGTGAAGGCAGCAATATCTGGGTCATGAACGCACTTTTCGCCCTTGCAGGAGTTGGATGGGCTACAATAAACGTCAACAGCTACCCCATGGTTGTGGAAATGGCAAAGACCACCGACATTGGAAAGTACACCGGATTCTACTATACCGCAAGCATGGCGGCTCAGATTGTGACTCCCATACTCAGCGGATTCTTCCTCACCTACATCGGAATGACGTCGCTCTTTCCATACGCGGCGATTTTTGTGGCACTTTCCTTTGGAACAATGGTGTTTGTAATGCACGGAGACACAAAGCCGGCGAACAAAAAGGATCTGCTTGAGCATTTTGACGCGGGAGACTGACATGATGGCCATTTACATAATATTAATATTGCTTGTCATCTTTACGGTTTACGCTGCCGTACTGATCAAGCCGAATAAACCCCGTGAATTTGACGAAATCCTGCTGACACCGTACGCACATCGCGGACTTCACGGCGGCGGCATTCCCGAAAATTCGCTGACCGCGTTCAAAAAAGCAGCTGACCGAGGTTACGGAATCGAACTTGATTTACTATTGTCGAAGAACGGGGAAGTGATGGTGTTTCACGACTACTCCCTGAGGCGAATGACGGGTGTTGACGCTAAACTAAGTGATTTGACACTCGGCGAGCTGAAAAATCTCCGACTGTATTCCTATGACGAAAACGGTAATCAAACGCCAACTGATGAAACAATTCCTACATTAAAGGAAGTATTACAGACAGTCGACGGCAAAGTTCCCATTCTTGTAGAACTGAAAGGCGAGAACACTGACGCGTCATTATGCCTGAAAGCTGATGAGATTTTACGTGGATATAACGGTAAATATATAATAGAGTCCTTCAATCCAATGCTTCTGCGCTGGTATAGAATCAACAGGCCGGAAGTTCCGCGCGGAATTCTCATCACAAACATCTGCCGGGAAGTCAAAACGACGCCGCTCAATATAATTCTGTCGTCCCTCGTCCTGAACTGCATGACAAAACCGGATTTTGTGGCGTACAACCTCGACCGACGGCGTTTTTTCCCGATCTGGCTGTGTGTGAATCTGCATAAAACCAAGCGGTTTGTATGGACTGTAAGAAATCAGGAAATGTACAAAATGGCAATCAAAGAAAACGCCGTACCGATTTTTGAAAAAATCAGAATTGAGTAAACATATGAGCATAAAATTCAACAAAAATAACAAAACATTCAAGTTAGACGCAAATGAAACGTCATATATCATAAAAATATTCGACGGCGGCTATCTTCTGCACCTATATTATGGCGCATACATCAGCGATGACGACGTTGATTATCTTCTCGTAAAGGTAAATCACGACTCAATCGTCCCCAACTCTCCCGACGTGCCCTACCACTGGTTCTCCTGCGACATCGCGCCATTCGAATATCCTGGAAACCTATGCGGCGACTTCCGACCGTCGGCTGTTTCAATACGCAACTGTGCCGGAAATACCGCTACGGATTTTCGCTATGTCTCCCACAAAATCTACAATGGTAAACCAACTCTCGACAAACAACCCGCGGTTTACCTGAACGCTGACGACGAAGCTGACACCCTCGAAATTACCTGCCGAGATAAGGTGACGGGTGCGGAAGCCGTGCTTTACTATACTGTCATGATAAAAGTAAACGCGATAACCCGCAGAACCGTCATCCGCAACACTTCACTTGACATTATGGACATCGAAAAAGCCGTCAGCGCAAACGTCGACTTTACATACGGCGAATACGATTTTCTCCACCTCTACGGCACATGGGGCAGGGAACGCCACGTTGAACGGACCCCGCTTCATCACGGCACCATATCAGTTTCAAGCAAACGTGGCTCCTCCAGCCATCACCACAACCCCTTCGCCGCCCTCGTTTCAAAAAACTGCGACGAAAACCACGGCGATGCGTACGGATTCAGCCTGATTTACTCCGGAAATTTCTCAATCGACTGCGACACCGACCCCTTCGGCATGGCGAGAATGACCGTCGGTATTAATTCGGTGGACTTCTCGTGGCGGCTTGAAAGCAGGGAAGAATTCGTCACTCCCGAAGCGGTTTTGGTGTATTCCGACAAAGGACTTGGCGAAATGTCCCGCACATTCCACAAATTATACAGGGATAACCTCTGCCGAGGCGAATGGAAGCATAAACCACGCCCGATTCTCGTGAACAATTGGGAAGCCACATATTTCAACTTTGATGACGATAAACTGCTTGCAATCGCGAAGGACGCGGCGCAGGTCGGAATCGAGATGCTTGTCATGGACGACGGCTGGTTCGGCGAGCGCAACAACGACAGAAGCTCCCTCGGAGACTGGTTCGTGAACGAAAACAAAATCCGTTGCGGACTCAGGGAAATGACCGAAAAGGTGAACGCCCTCGGACTCAAGTTCGGAATCTGGTTCGAGCCGGAGATGATTTCACCGTACAGCCGTCTGTATAGAGCTCACCCCGACTGGTGCCTTCACATCGAAGGACGGGACAAATCACTTGCGCGAAACCAGTACGTTCTCGACATCACCCGGGAGGATGTGCGGGATTATATCTTTGACGCAATGTCAAACATCATCAAAAACGCCAATATAGCCTATGTCAAGTGGGATTTCAACCGCAACCTTACCGAAGTTGGCTCAGCTATCCTGCCGCCCGAGAGACAAAAGGAAATGTTCCACCGCTACGTTCTCGGACTTTACGACCTGCTTGAGCGAATCACCACCGCGTTCCCGCATCTGCTTCTCGAGGGATGTGCAAGCGGCGGTGGACGATATGATCCAGCTATGCTCTACTACGCACCCCAGTATTGGACCAGCGACGACACCGACGCCATGGAGCGAATCGAGATTCAGCTTGGCACCAGCGTGGTCTATCCGGCATCAACAATGAGCTGCCACGTTTCAGCCTCACCCAACCACCAGACCGGACGCGCGACATCATTTGCAACCCGCGGAAATATCGCAATGGCGGGAGCTTTCGGGTATGAGCTTGACTTAACGAAGCTGACAGACGACGAAAAAGCCCTCATGAAGAAGCAAATCGACGACTACCACCGCTTCTGGCATATAATCAATGAAGGAAACCTCTACCGTCTGATTCACCCGTCGGATGCGGTCAACTACAACGTGGGCAAGTGCGCGGCATGGATGTACGTGACCGATGACAGGACGGAAGCATTGTTTACAATTGTCGTAATCCGCGCGTCAATTCACCCGGTCTATTTCGTACAGCTTGAAGGACTTGACCCTGGTAAAAAATACAAAATCGAGGGGGACAGCCGTGTTTATTCAGGCGACACGTTGATGAGAGCCGGACTGAACCTGACGAGGGACTACCGCGACGGGGACAGCGTTGTCCTTCACATTCAGGAGACAGTAAATGAAAGTTGAAAATAATATTATAAAATATTACTTGAGAAACGCATATTTCATCAACAGGACCACCTACGCGGCAAATCGACAATGGTAAAAATACTTGCGGAAAGATACGACATGATTTACTGCGGCGAAAACTACTACTCACCAGTTTCAGAAATTGTGACGGAACCCGAGATTCAGCCGGGACTTTGTTATTTCAATACAATGGCGGACTGGAAGGAATTCGTCACCCGCTCGCCGGAGGAATACGCTCGTTGTATGCACGACAACGGCAAGGGAAGCGGCGGAGTTTGAGGTCGCACAATTGATATCGCTGTCGTCGCAGAACAAAAAATCATTGTCGACACAATTATTCCCGTAGAGTTGCTCCGCGAGATTTCCGACTACAGCCACGTCGCTATAATGCTCTCGCCATAGTCCATGAACGTTGAGCGTTTCTTCTACCGCACCGACCCGGAAAAACAGTTCCTCCTCAGCGTAATCCAGAGCTGTGACGACTCGGAGGCGGTCATGGAAAATTACAAAAACGGCATAGCGCTGATGATAAACAGTCGTGAAAACTACGACAATTACGCAAACAGCGACTTTTACACTCTCGTTCGGGAGGACGGCGGACGCGACACCCGTGATGAAGTCTGCGAAAAGCTGGTGCGTCACTTTGGCTTAATCTGAAAACAAAAACAACACTCGATGGCTTTCAGGAATCAAGAGTGTTGTTTTGCTTTAATGTTAATTAATGCCGTTATTTTATCCAAGTCGCGCTCATTCCAGTTCAAACGCGCCTGTGTAAAGTTGATAATACGTGCCTTTCTTTGCAATAAGCTCATCATGACTGCCGCGCTCGATAATTCTGCCGTGGTCGAGAACCATAATCACATCGGAGTTCATGACCGTTGACAGTCTGTGGGCGATGACGAACACCGTCCGTCCTTCCATGAGCTTGTCCATGCCCCGGGAAACGATAGCTTCGGTTCTCGTGTCAATTGATGATGTAGCTTCGTCGAGAATCATGACCGGCGGGTCGGCAACTGCTGCCCTTGCGATTGCTATAAGCTGACGCTGACCCTGCGACAGGTTTGCTCCGTTTCCGGTAAGCTCGGTATTATAGCCCTTGGGCAAACGTCTGATGAAGTCGTCAGCACCTGCAAGCCGCGCGGCTTCAAAGCAGTCCTCATCAGTTGCGTCGAGTCTGCCGTAGCGGATGTTGTCAAGCACCGTTCCCGTGAACAGGTTCGTATCCTGTAAAACGATGCCGAGGGACCGCCGCAAGTCGCTTTTCTTGATTTTGTTGATGTTGATTCCGTCATAGCGGATTTTACCGTCGGCTATGTCGTAGAATCTGTTGATCAGGTTGGTGATTGTAGTCTTACCCGCGCCCGTAGCACCGACAAACGCCACCTTCTGACCGGGCTTTGCGTAAACCGAAACATCTGACAGAATCTGCTTTTCGCCATCGTAGGAGAAGTCAACCTCGGTCAGGGTCACGTCGCCGCGAAGGGGAGTGTAGGTCAGGGTTCCGTCGCCGTGAGGATGCTTCCACGCCCAGTTGTGGTTCCGCTCGGTGGTTTCGACAACGTTGCCCTTGCCGTCATCCTTGACATTTACAAGTGTAACATATCCGTCGTCAACCTCGGGTTCTTCATCCATCAGCGAGAATACGCGCTCAGCTCCGGCTCCGGCCATTGCCACAGAGTTGATCTGCTGGGAAAGGGTATTGAAGTTGCCCGTGAACTGCTTCGTCATGTTGAGGAAGGGAACGATAATGCTTATCTGAATCGGAAGTCCGGACAGGCTGAAGTTGGGAACCTGTAAAATCAGCAGAACGCCGCCGATGATTGCAGTGAGGACGTAAATCAGGTTGCCGATGTTCATGATAATCGGACCGAGCATATTAGCGTAAGCGTTCGCACGGAAGCTGTCCTCGAACAGAGCGTCGTTGAGCTTGTCAAAGCCCGCCTTGGATTCCTCTTCGTGGTTGAAGACCTTGACGACCTTCTGACCGCTCATCATTTCCTGAATGTAGCCCTCGACCTTACCCATTGAAATCTGCTGACGGATGAAGTATTTTGACGATCCGCCGCCGATTTTCTTCGATACAAAGTACATCGCCAGAACCCCGAGGAGTACAAGGAGGGTCAGCCAGCCGCTGTAGTAAATCATAATGCAGAGAATCACAAGGACGATGGAGCCTGAGCGGAGTACCGTTGGCAGTGCGCTTGAAACGAACTGACGCAGAGTGTCGATGTCGTTTGTGTAGTAGCTCATGATGTCGCCGTGGCGGTGGGTGTCGAAGTATTTTATAGGAAGATTCTGCATTTTGTCAAACAGAGTAATACGCATTTTCGACAGAAATCCCTGTGTGATGTACGCTGTGAGCTGGGTGTACGTGACCATTGCGATAATCGAAACAACGTACAGTACAATCAGCGTGATAATCAGCGGCATGATTTCGCGTGCTGCCGAGTCCCAGTCGCCGGAGGTAAACCAAACCTCGATGATTCCAATGATCTTCTGCTGGAATATTGCGGGTATTGACGACACGGCTGCCGAAAAAATAATGCAGATTCCCGTCAGCGGAACCAGAACTGGGTAATACCTGAACAGCATCTTGATTACCCGCATGAGGGAGCCAGTGTTGATTTTTCTCTTTTCAGGATTATTCCTCATCTGCGTGACCTCCTCTCGTCTGCTGTTCGTAAACCTCGCGGTAAATATCGCTTGACTTCAACAGTTCGTCGTGATTGCCTATGGCTGAAATTTTACCATTGTCCAGAACAATGATTCTGTCGGCTGATTCAACCGAGGAAATACGCTGGGCAATTATGATTTTTGTGGTTTCGGGTATGTATTTCGCAAGTCCCGCGCGGATCAGGGAGTCGGTTTTTGTGTCAACCGCGCTGGTGGAGTCGTCTAAAATTAATATTTTTGGTCTCTTGAGAAGCGCACGTGCGATGCATAACCGTTGCTTCTGACCACCGGAGACGTTTGTACCGCCCTGCTCGATCATGGTATCATAGCCGTCCGGGAAGCCTGAGACAAACTCATGTACCTGCGAGAGACGGCATGCCTCTTCGATGTCACTGTCGGTTGCCGCTTTGTCACCCCAACGCAGGTTTTCCTTGATTGTGCCGGAGAACAGCACGTTTTTCTGAAGCACCATTGACACGGAGTCGCGGAGGGCTGCAATGTCGTAATCCTTTACGTCGATTCCGCCGACCTTGACCTTGCCAACTGAAACATCGTAAAGTCTCGGAATAAGCTGTACAAATGTGGACTTGCTTGAGCCGGTACCACCGATGATTCCGATGGTCTCGCCGGATTTGATGTGCAGGTTGATTCCATCGAGAGCATACCTCTCGGCGTCGCTTGCGTACTTGAAACTTACGTCTTCAAAGTCAATGGAGCCGTCCCTGACATTCATAACGGGATTCTCGGGATTGTGGAGAGCTGACTCTTCAACCAGAACCTCGTCAATACGCCGGGCAGACTCTATGGACATCGTAATCATGACGTAAATCATGGACAGCGTCATCAGCGACATGAGAATCTGTACGCCGTAGGTGAGCACTGCGGAAAGCTGACCAACGTCCACAGTCTGACCCTGTGAGGTGATGACCAAACGAGAACCAGCAAGCAGGATGAATACCATGTTGAAGTAGAGACATACCTGCATAAGAGGGTTGTTGAACGCCACAATTCGCTCGGCTTTTGTAAAGTCCTTGCAGATGTTGTTGGAAGCCGTGTTGAATTTTTCCTTTTCGTAATCCTCACGGACAAAGCCCTTGACGGTTCTCATAGCCGCCACGTTTTCCTCGATGGATTCGTTCATCTTGTCGTACTTCTTGAACACTGCATGGAATGCAGGCATTGCCTTTTTCGCGACGAGCAGAAGACCTATTATCAGCACGGGAACTACAATGACAAATGTCATTGCAAGGGGGCCGCCAACGTAGAACGACATGATGATCGAGAAGATGAACAACAGTGGGCTTCGAACTGCCGTCCGGATAATCATCATGAACGCCATTTGCACGTTCGCCACGTCGGTTGTCATACGTGTGACAAGGGAAGCCGACGAAAACTTGTCGATGTTGTCAAAGGAGAAATCCTGAACCTTGTAGAACAGCTTTTTCCTCAGATTTTTCGCAAATCCGGCAGATGCACGTGAAGCCGTCATTCCCGCAGCTCCGCCGCACACCAGTGAAATGCACGCCATCAGAAGCAGAACAACTCCGTTCTTTACAATATTCTCAAGCTCACATCCTGCATTGATATCGTTTATCAGATTTGCTATAATAAATGGCATGAGCGACTCGATTATAGCCTCGCCGATAACTAAGACAGGAGTGAGTATTGTCGGAGTCTTGTATTCTCCGATACATTTTACCAGTCTTTTCAGCATGAAATTATATTAACCTCCATTATATAAAACTGTCATATAATATTTTATCGAAATTCCAATAAACTGTCAATAGCAATTGTGACCTCAATTATGTGTTTTTTCTGTGAAAATTTAAATATTTAGCCAGAATCAAAGTTATCCATGCAATATTTAATCGCATTTATTGTACTGTTATATAACATTTTTTGATTTTTCATAATTTTTTTCAGAAATCCGCGAACCTTGGACGAATTATTACGACTATATAGGTGTATCGATACAACACCGCTTTATTTCAGGAGTAACCAAATGGAAGAAAATTTTGTGACGGAATATTATACCTACCTCATGAGCCTTGCATGCGCGAAAATCGAAAATGAATTCGATGCCGAAGATATAGTAAGCGAGACCTTTATCCGTGCGCTTGCCTACGAAAAACGCGGCGGGGTAATCAGGCACTACAAAATATGGCTCCGCAACACCATGATGAACGTCATCAACGATCTTTTCCGCAAAAAGTACAAATATCCCACGGTGGTCCAGCTTGACGCAGCTTACGACATAACGACGGATGAGGATGACGACGACTTTGCCGAGGAAGAAAGAGCGGCGGTCCGCAGGGAAGTAAACTATCTGTCAAAAATCACCCGGGAGGTTATAATTCTGTACTACTTTACAGGACTTGATGTAAAGCGAATAGCGGAAATTATGGAAATACCGGAGGGAACCGTAAAAAGCAGGCTGGACTCCGGACGACGACAGGTCAAGAAAGGAATGGAAACTATGACAGGACAGACAATTGAAAAAACAAACGTAATCCCCGGCAGACTCAACGTAATCACAAGTGGCGCTGTCAGAATGGATATGCAGTCAACAGTCGAAAACGACCTCATCATGCAGAACCTTCTCATACTCGCATACGAGAAGCCGGTAACAATCTCAGAGCTTTCACGCATGATCAGCATTCCCGCGGCATACATAGAGCCAATCGTGGACATGCTGTGCGAGATGGAGCTGATGGTAAAAACCGATTCCGGCAAGGTGTACACCAATTTTATAATCTACAACAGCAAGGATGCAATCGAGAAACTTCCGAAACAGAAGAAGTTCGCCGAGGATAACTTTGACACAATCTGGAACATCCTCGAGGGAATGCTTGAAAAGGTCAGAGCGAAGGATTTTTATAAAGCGTTGGAGCTGGATTCAAGGGTTGACCTCGAGCGGCATATGCTTTTGAAAACACTTCAGCTATACTTCAACGCCGACAACCGGATTCTCGATATAAGAGATGACGAAGAAATGCCCCTTCACAACGATGGATTCAGATGGCGCGCAATGGGTTTCTACAAACCCGCCGACATCGACGAGCATCTCCTTGACGAGGTCAGGATTTACGAAATAAAAGGCGGTCTAAGGATAATAAATCGCTTCGGAGTCCCGGGCAACGACAAAATCGAGTTATGCATGAATGAATTTGACTCTCGTATGTTTGACAATAGCGGCAAAGCGTTCATTGGCGGATTTAATAATTACTGCAACTATATCCAGCGTTTCCTGTGGGATGTATGGAAGAACATAGACCCTGCCGAGGATGAAATTCCCACAGAGATTATCAGTGCAATTGAAAGATTCATCTCATCCGGCTATTTCGAAAGAGTCGATGGCAGACTCAAGGTGCTTATTCCCATTCTGAGCAAGGCTGAATTTGATGTTTTAAACGAAATAATCAACGAGACGATAGCATTACTTAGAGAAAGCTGCGACGGAAAATACCGCGAATTCCTCAAGGGTGAGAAAATGCCGCTTCCTGTCCAGCTCACTGGAATCCCGGAAACCTGTAGGTACAGAAACGCAACAAATTGTGTCCCAATGGTTGTAATCCGCCTTGCTTACGAAAAGGGACTCCACCTTAAAGGAGCCGACCACGCATTCCCGCCGGTGATAATGGTGTACGACGAACATCTTGAAAATGAGTGAAGTATGTGTTATAATATAGGAAACAAACTATATTATAACAGGATGGGTAGTTAAGTGAAATTAGTCTCATGGAACGTAAACGGTTTTCGCGCTGTATTGAATAAGGGATTTTCCGACTTCTTTGATAGTGTGAACGCTGACATTTTCTCAATTCAGGAAACAAAGCTCCAACCGGAACAAGCCGAGTTTGAAAGAGAAGGATATTACCATTACCTCTCAAGCGCTGAGAAAAAAGGATACTCCGGAACGGCGGTTTATACGAAAATCAAGCCCGATGCTGTGTACTACGGAATCGACGGAAAATACAGCGATGAAGGTCGGCTGATAACACTCGAATTTTCTAAGTTCTACCACATCACCTCCTACACTCCCAACTCCCAGCACGAACTGAAACGCCTTGACTACAGAATGGGCTTCGAGGATGACTTGTGCGCGTACATGACGTCCCTCGATAAGTCAAAGCCCGTGATTCTGTGTGGGGATCTGAACGTGGCCAAGGAAGAAATTGACCTCAAATTTCCCAAAAACAACATAGGCAACCCCGGCTTCTCCAACGAAGAAAGGGCGAAAATGCACGCGCTCCTCGACTCCGGCTTCATCGACACCTACCGTTATTTCTACCCGGACAAAACCGAAGCGTATACATGGTGGTCGTACATGTTCAAGGCACGTGAGAAAAACAACGGATGGAGAATCGACTACTACATCACTTCGGACAGACTGAGGGATAAGCTAATCGCCGCCGCAATCTACTCCGACGTAATGGGAAGCGACCATTGTCCTGTGGGACTGACCGTAAATCTGTAAAACAAAAAATCCGCCCGTCGTGGAGCCTCTGAAAAAATCACTCAAATCAGAGTCCATGATAAGCGGATTTTATTTTTTCTCAAAGAACAATATCGGTCTGTGAAAGAACCGACGCCAAATCCTCGTCTATCCGACCGCTGGCGTTAATTTCACCGTCGCCGATAGTTATGACGATAATCCCTGCGTCAATCAGGGCGTTCTTCTGCTCGTCCGACAAATGCGCGGCAAAATACGGAACCTTTCCCGCGTTGAACAAAGCTCGCTCGAGAGCATAGCCGTACTCCGCCGACTCAACTCCAACCACATGAGCAATCTGCCCCATGAACCGCGCTCTCTCCTTCGCCAAAACCGCCGCCGTGGACTCACCCGAACCCGTGCCAGAGTCCGACATGGCTTCCTGTATGATTCCGCCGCCAGAAATTTCATAATTGTCAACAATCACAAATCTTCCTGTGGCTGGAAGGGAAGGGTCAACGTCAAAGGCGATGGGCTTCTCGCATTCAATCACGCAGTCCGCGATGTCGTGCTTAATTACCTTTGCCGGAGATGTATTTTTCTCAAGGGACGACGCGTCGAGCACACTGTTCAGCCGTACGACCCTGCATCTCGTCTTAGCTGTACATGACTTAATGATATACTCCTTGCCAACAGTCAGCGGCTCTTTCCCCAGCCAGAACATGCTCCCACGGAACACACGCCCCACCAGCGGAGCTTCCTCGCCAGCCTTGCATGCAATCTCACCCCGGTGGACGTAAATCTGAGTCTCCGTCGTGAATCCGCAGGACTTTCCGCTTCTGAATTCAAGCGGGATTTTATCTTCACTGGGCTGCATGAACCACTCTTCCAAATTCTTTACTTTTGTAGTCTTGCCCGAGGGATAGAACACAATCTCGTCTCCGCGCCGCAGAACCCCCGACTCGCACAGACCCGCAATAATTCGCCTGTCATCCCCGCCTTCGGTGAACTTGTACACGTCCTCAACCGGCATGCGGAATGGCTTGTCGTCCTCGTTTCTGCCTCCGCTGAATTCGTCAAGCTGTTCGAGTATGTTCATACCGCCGTACCATGGTGTATTGCCGGAATGGTTCGCGATGTTGTCCCCCTGCATAGCCGAAACCGGAATAAACGCCGCCGGAGTTATGCCGATGGACGTGAGAAACTCCGTGTAATCCGCACAGATTTTTCGATAAACCGCCTCGTCGTAACCTACAAGGTCCATTTTGTTCACAACCACCGCAATCTGGCTGATTCCAAGCATTTCCAGCATGTACCCGTGACGGCGGGAGTTTTCGCAGATTCCTTCGAATGCGTCAATCACCAAAAGAGCCGCGTCCGCACGGGATGCTCCAGTAATCATGTTTTTCAAAAATTCAATATGACCCGGAGCGTCAATTATGATGTATTTTCTCTTTTCCGTCTCAAAAAAGCACCGCGCCGTGTCAATAGTGATCCCCTGGGCACGTTCGTCCTTCAGCGCGTCGAGAAGAAAAGCGTACTCGAAAGGCTTGCTGTTCTTCCGGCACAATTCCCGTATAGACTCAATTTTGCCCTTGGGTAAAGTGTGTGTGTCCGCGAGAAGCCTGCCGATTACCGTGCTTTTGCCGTGATCCACATGTCCCGCCACAACGATATTCATGTGCTGTTTGCCGATATCAATCGAAGTATAATCCATAATATAGTCCGCCTTGGATTTTTTCTGTCATAGTAAAGTCAATTGTAAAATCACATGTACCCGCCGCGCCTCAGCTCTTCCAGTCCGCCGCCGTCTTCCTTGTCCTGCTCACGACCGCTTCTTTCAGCGACTCTGGCGAATTTGCCGGATTTAAGCTCCTCGATAATCTCGTCAAGGGTGAAAGCGTCGGATTCAACGGGCTTTGTACAGGGCCAGCATCCGAGAGACCGGTACCTTTTTCCATCCCCCTGATTGAAGTACAGCGACACAACGGGAACACCCTCCCGCTTGATGTACTCCCATATGTCAACCTCCGTCCAGTCCAGCAGGGGGTGAATCCGCACATGGGTTCCCGGCGCAAAGTCGGTTTTGTACTGACCCCAGAATTCCGGAGGCTGATCATCCGCGTCCCAGTCGTTCTGACGGTCCCGTGGGCTGAAATACCGCTCCTTCGACCTGCTTCCTTCCTCGTCCGCCCGAACCCCGACGATTACCCCTGTGTAAGGCTCATGGTTTGTGTCGATTTCATATTTTCCTGTGGCGTGATTCAGCCTGTACCGTGGCAGAGTTCCGGCGAGAGTTCCGGTGAGTGCATCTGTTTTCAGACGACGGCAGCATTCGATTCGCGTGGCGTTTCCGTCGGGGAAAGTGGCCTTCGATTCCAGCGCGTCACGGTTTTCCCCGTAAATCATGTCAAGGTTCCACTCCATTGCCAGCCTGTCCCGGTACTCTATCATCTCGGGAATCTTGTAGTGGGTGTCCACGTGAACCAGCGGAAAGGGAACGTGACCGTAAAACGCTTTTCTCGCCAGACATAAAAGAACCGTGCTGTCCTTTCCGATTGACCACAGCATACATAAATTTTTAAAAGCCGAATACGATTCCCGCAAAATATGGATGCTGCGGGATTCAAGCATATCAAGATGGGAGTATTGCATATACTGTTTCAGTCCTTTGCTTAATTTGGTTATACTGTTCGATTCAAAATCATTTTAAATGGTAAAAACTTATATAATCCGACATCACTTTCAGGTCTCAGGCTCGTCTAGCCTCGATTCAATCCTGTTGAGAATGACAAACCCGCCTCTGTTGTAGGGATCCTCACGGTTGGCGCAGATTTCCGTCAAGTCGTGATGGGCGAAAATTCCTCCGGCTTCGGTGCAGATAATCTGCATGGCGGCGGTGTCCCATTCCTTCATAAAGCTGCCGTACCTGTAGTGAACCTCAGCCAGTCCCTCGGCAATCATGCAGCCCTTGAGACAGCTTCCAACGCTGATGAACTCGCTGATTCTCGGACTGTTGAACTTAATCAAATTTTCGGTTTCACGGTCCATATGGGAACGGCTCACCACAATTCTCAGCTTGTCAGTCCTGTCCGACACATGAAGCCGCTTGCCAACGCCGAAAGTGAATCCGCCGGAAATTTCGTCAAATGTAGTCTTGTACGCGCCCATTCCCTCGAATGCGTAATAGATCAGCTCCTTTTCCGGAACAGTAATCACACCGCCCATGACCCGGTTTGAGGAAGCGAACCCAATCGACACGCAGAACTCGCCGTTTCGGTTGATGAACTCCTTGGTTCCGTCCAGCGGGTCAATGATGAAAACTCCGGCGTTGTTCGTGAACCGGTCAAGACTGTCCTCGGATTCCTCGGATAAAATGGAATATTCCGGATATTTATCACTGAAATACCTGCGAAGCATATTGTCCGAAGCGTGGTCAGCCGTCGTAACAGGCGAATTGTCAAACTTTGTTTCAACGGAAAAACCGCTGTCGTATATTTCCATGATTTTCCGACTCGCTTTAATCGCGCCTTCAACCATGTCGGAGATGAGCCGCTCGCCCATGAAAATCCGCTTGAGTGTGAAGGAAACAAGCATGTCCGCACATTCCTCGGCTGATTTTTCGGCAGTGTCAAGCACTATATCCGGCTTCAGCGGAACCTCAAACGGAGCAGAAACGCCGGTGAAGTTTTTGATTTCGCCATTGTAAGCCTTTGCGTATAGTCCCTTTGGATCTCTTTTTGCGCATAAATCAACATCCGCCTTGACGTATATCTCATAAAACTCCGCGCTTGCCCCGATTATCTCACGGGCGGTTTTGCGAACCTCATCCGTGGGAGAAATAGTGCAGACCACAACTACCTGAGCTGAGGACGCCATGATTTTCACCAGCTCCGCGATCCTGCGTAAATTCTCCCGCCGTCCTTCCGGTGTAAAGCCGCAGTCGGAACAGAGTCCGCTTCTCACCGTGTCTCCGTCAATCATGAAAGCTGACCGGTGGAGCGCGTTCATTTTTTCTTCATATATAGAAGCAATGGTGGATTTGCCCGAAGCTGACAGTCCGGTCATCCAGAGAACGATGGGACGTGACCCCGTGATTCTCATACGCATTGCGGTTGAAATTTTTGTTGTGAATGGTGTAATATTGTCAGACATAATCCGCACCTCATTTTTATTATATATATTATAGTATAAACGCACCGGTAAAGTCAATCATTTTTGTAAGAAAAAACAAATTATCACGTAAAGAGTCAAAATTTGATTTTTTCAGTTGTGCAGGTGAATATGAACAAGATACAAATCGGAGTCAAAAGGGAAGAATACATCAGCAGAAACAATAAGCTCGAGTCCGTGTTCTACATAATCGGAGTCGGCGCACTGTGCCTGACGCTGGTGTTCCAGATAAACGAAGCAAAGCCCGGCTCCACATCCGCTTCCACAGGTGAATATGTTCCGGCAATGTCCGGAGGTGTTGAAAACAGAGAAGAACTGAATCCGGCAGAAAAACCCGCGTCATCCGTAACGGAGCAGTCTTTCTTCGATGAGCTTGGAGAACTGTTCGCGGAGCTGATTTTCGGCAAAGATGAGTGATTTTTTCATAAAATCAATTCTTGTCATACTGGCGGCGGCAGTGCATGAGCTTGGCCATATTACCGCGTCGGCTGTAGTCGGTGTGAAGCGTTTCCGTTTCTCCTTCAAGCCAAACGGCACACTTCTGACCTTCGACTTTTCCCGAGTCAGCTATATCGGTGAAGCGCTGGTTCATTTATCCGGCGGACTTTTCGGTATAATATCAGCCTGCGCCGCACAGGTATTTTTTCCCGCATCCGTCTGTACCAACTATTTTACCGGACTGTCCCTTTCGTTTACCGTAATCAACATGCTTCCTTTGAGGGGGCTCGACGGCTACGGCTTCATTCGCGCGGTCCTGTCAATATTCCTCATGCCCGACCGAATATATAATGTAATGAAGATAATCTCATGGGCCACCGCCATTCTTCTTCTGACGGCAGTGATTTACGTGGAACTGAAACTCAAGCCCAATCTCGGTCTCGCGGTTTTCGCCTCATCCATGCTCATAATCTCGTCAGGTGAAAATTATGGGTGACATGAAACATCAGCGGCGGTGGGAATCCTTGTAAAAACATAAAAATGACGTAAATATCATTGACAAAAATGTAAAATTATGTTATAATACAATAGAAAATACATTTATATGTCAATTTAAAAAACCATAGACAGGGCGGTACTTTATATGGCTGACAAAGAAGAGAAAAATCTGCACGCTGGTCACAGACAGAGAATCCTGTGCCGGTTTGTGGACGACGAGTTCCAATGTTTCGCGGAACACGAGATTATTGAAATGTATCTCTTCGGCGTTATTCCACGTGCGAACACAAATGAAATCGCACACAGTTTGATAAATAAATTCGGCTCGGCTGTCGGCGTTCTGAAGGCTCCGTATGAAGAGCTTATTAAAGTTTCGGGTATTGGCAGCAGTGCGGCTAAGTATATCAAATCATACTCTTCCATGGTGAACGAAGATATTCGACAGCAGTATACCGAAGATAAAATAATACAATTCAATATTCTTTTCACCCTGCTTGATCTATATTTCAACAGATTGCAGGACAAGAATGTGCATATGTTTCTCAAGGACAAAAACGACGTATTTGCCAAATTCATTCCTCTTCCTGACGATTTTCTCACCCTTGAAGCCGTGCGCACATTGAACTACATGCGCGGCTACTGCGGAGAAGCAAAATATTGTACTTTCATAGTCAAAGACAGGAACAAGCTGACGGAAGCATACCTGAACGACGTCAAGACTACATTTGAAAAGAAAAATTACTGCCTTAAAAACGCATTCTATATAACCGATTACGGTTTCCAGTCATATTTCAATCCAAATGAATCTTACAATCTCTATATTCCGACGCTGAATCGGAAAAAGAAGGCGGACGTAAATAAAGCTGAATGATGAACTGTCACTCTCAAACCTGAACAGTAACCCAACAACAAAAATATTACATAAGAAAGCACCTGTTTTGCGCGAGAATCATGCAATTAGGTGTTTTTTTATGATAAAAAGTACGTCATCTAAAAATCATCATTTTAAATCTTCTTAAAAGCCTGTATATCTTCAT
>CAZULC010000015.1:0-46752 GCA_964621165.1 uncultured Ruminococcus sp. | reverse complement strand
CCAGTCAGGGAGCTAATAATTTTTGTCCTTAGCTAACACTGGGTAATCCTCCATTCGCCGCATAGCGGCTTTTAAATAAATATGAAAGATTTTCGGTCGGTCGAAAGCCGATGAAAAATGGTGGGGTTCCGTTTTTTCAAGGAATTCTTTTAAGCGTTAAATCAGCTCACTACAAATTCAGTTAAGCTATATATTTCACGCTAGTACTCCTTTTTTGGGATTTCGTTTATTTTTACTTCACTATATATTCGCCGCTCCTTTTTGTCAAGCTGTTTTTAATAAATACATTGACTTTTCGTCCGGTTTGATTTAAAATAGTCTTATACAGAAAAAAATCTATTATGGAGTGGAATTATGGAAAAAATTATAAAGGTTATTCTCGTCGGAGCCGGCGGGTACGGGAATTTGTACGTGAACGAGCTTCTTCGCATGCACGCTGAGGGTGAGATTGTATTCTCCGGTGTGGTTGACCCGGCTATAGAGTCGGCAGCGGGATACGAAAAAATAATGGCGGCGGGGATTAAGATTTACCCCACACTCGAGGACTATTATGCCTCTGACCGGGCAGAGCTGTGCTGTATTGCCGCTCCCATACAGTTCCACACGGGATATACGCTGACCGCACTTGAACACGGTAGCAATGTCCTCTGCGAAAAGCCCCTCTCGGGTGACTGGCATGACGGAGTGAAGATCACCGAAGCGGCTGAAAATACTGGGCTGTTTGTTATGTCAGGCTACCAGTGGTCACACAGCGACGCCATTTTTAACCTGAAGCGGGACATTCTCGCGGGAAAGTTCGGTCGTCCGGTTCGTCTGGCTACGGCGGTGTTATGGTGCAGGCGGGAGTCCTACTTCAAACGCGGCTCAGGCTGGGCTGGAAAAAAGTACGCGGCTGACGGGACTCCAATACTCGACAGTGTGGCGAACAACGCGGCGGCGCATTATCTTCACAACATGCTATATCTGATGGGCGGTGCGTTGGATGGAGCGGCAATTCCCGAGACGATTGACGTGGAGCTGGCACGGGCGAATCCCATCGAGAACTTTGACACATCGGTTATCAGGATGCACTTTGCGGGAGGGGCTGAGGCTTTGTTTGTCGGCTCACACGCTACAGAGAAGAACGTGAACCCCCGATTCAGGTATGAGTTTGAAAACGGCGTGGTGAATTATGACCAAGACAACTACGGCTCTAAGATCACAGCGGTGATGAACGACGGCAATACAGTTGATTACGGCGACCCGTTTGCCTGCGATGTGAACAAAATCCGATATGCCGTGAAGAACGCTGGTGACAAAAACTCCCGCTTCCTTCCCTGCACCGCGAAAACCGCTATGTCCCACAGCCGGGTGATTTGGTCGCTCCGTGACTGCACGATTCTCACTTTCCCGCAGGAGTACGTGAAGGTTATCCCGTTTGGAGAAGATAAACTTAATGCTGTTGTTGGTCTTGACGGGCTGATGGAGGAATGCTACACGAAGTTCAGGCTCATGTCGGAGTGCGAGTACCCGGCGGAAATCAAGTCTCTCATAAAGTCTGAGTACGGGGTGAAGATCGATGAGTGAGGAAATTATCTGCGGCAAGCCGGTGTCCTCGAGCCGGACGGAGCAGGTGCAGATTCTACTCTACAACACCATGAACGGTCAGAGCAGGCTGTTCGGCGGTAGGCTGATGGAGTGGATTGACGTGGTTGCGGCGGTTACTGCGCGGCGGCACTGCGGGAAAAACGTCACGACGGCGGCGGTAGATTCGCTGGTGTTCAAGTCCCCTGCAATGGTAAACGACACTGTACTTTTGGAAGGTCACGTTACCTACACCGGCCGCACATCAATGGAGGTCTGCGTTACTACGTATGTGGAAGAGCTGACAGGTGAGCGGCGGGAGATAAACCGGGCGTACCTTGTGCTTGTGGCAATAGACGAGGACGGCAAGCCCACCCCTGTTCCGCCTGTGATTCCCGAGACGGAGGAGGAAAAGCGGGAGTATGCTGAGGCGGCTTTGCGCAGACAAAAGAGGAGCGGGAGATAAAAGTCCTGCCGGAATGATATACGGAAAGGTTTAAATTATGAAGCTAAGTGAAAAATTCGGGATATACGGCATTGACGACGAGAGGACCCGGCGGATCTTGTTTCCAACCCGGGTTGTGCTGACGAGGGGAAAGGTTACGGGCGGAGGTCATCTCACGGAATACAAGCCGGCTCAGGTGGCGATTTACTCCTATCACGACCAGTGTATGCTTGACAACCGGGACTCCGGGGAGAACGCTGGAATTTTAGTTGATTTTGGACGGGAGATTCACGGAACTATAAACCTCTCGCTCTGGAACACGTCGGGGCAGGTTAGGTTTCAAATCAGGCTGGGCGAGAGTGTTTCCGAAGCCATGTGTGACATTGGGGTAAAGAACGCCACAAACGACCACGCCTGCCGGGATTTGGAGATGGTGTCAGGAGCTTGGTCGTCGAACGAAACAAACGAAAGCGGGTTCAGGTTCGCTCATGTGGAACTGCTGACTCCCGGTGCGTTTGCGGAAATCCGTTCGGTGACGGCGGTTCTGATTTTCCGTGACATCGAGTACAGGGGCAGGTTTGAGTCAAGCGACCCTCTGCTCAACAGAATTTACGACACGGCAGCGTACACGGTTCATCTCAACATGCAGAGGTATCTGTGGGACGGAATCAAGCGGGACCGTCTTGTCTGGGCCGGAGACATGTACACGGAAGTTTCGGCGATTCTCTCAGTCTTCGGGGAAAACGAGGTTGTGCCGAAATCCCTCGACTTCATCCGGGACATAACTCCTGCTGGAGAGCCGATGAACTCCATATCGTCCTACAACCTGTGGTGGATCATGTGTCAGTACCGCTGGTACATGGGGACGGGGGACTACGGCTATCTCGCCTCACAGAAGGAGTACCTCAGAGACATGCTTGTGCGGTATCTCGGGTACATTGACGAGGACGGCGGCGAAATTTTACCCGAAGGACGTTTCTTCGACTGGCCCACAAACGGCGACAGCACAGCCAAACACTGCGGGCTTCAGGGACTTCTTCGGCTTGCGGTTTACGAGGGCGGACGGCTTCTTGCAATTCTCGGGGAGAGCGAGCTGGCGGACGAGTGTTTTCACAAATGGAAAGAAATGGCTTATCACAAGCCTGATCCGGGAAAGTGGAAGCAGGCGGCGGCTCTGTTGTCGTCGGGCGGTTTGCTTGAGCCGAAGAAAGCGTATGATGACTGCATTTCCGTCGGCGGTGCTCACGGACTTTCCACATTTCTCGGCTACTTCACCCTCTCCACCGCCGCAAAAGCCGGAAAATATTCGGAAGCTCTAGATTTGATGCGGGAGTACTGGGGAGGCATGCTGAAAATGGGTGCGACCACGTTCTGGGAGGACTTTGATGTTGACTGGATGGAAAACGCCGTTCCAATTGACGAGCCGGTGCCTGAGGGAATGCGGGACATTCACGGGGACTTTGGCGCGTACTGCTACACGGGTCTGCGTCACAGCTTATGTCACGGATGGGCGTCGGGTCCCGTGCCGTACCTTGCGGAGAATGTGCTTGGAATCACACCACTTGAGCCGGGATACAAAAGGATCAGCTTCACACCTCACTCGGGCGGGCTTGAATGGGTGAAGGGAGCCGTTCCCACACCGCATGGCGAGATTGAGGTTGAAATCGAAAAAGAACGGACGAAGATAAAAACGCCCGACGGTGTTGAAGTGTCGGAAAAATAAAGAAAGGTTATTGTTATGATTAAAGAAATAGTATCGGAGTCAAGGAGCTATCGCGGTTTTGACGGGAGCGTCAGGGTGACGGCTGATTTTCTCACGGAGCTTGTTGACACGGCCCGGCTCTGTCCCAGCGCATCCAACCGTCAGCCGTTGAAATACAGGCTTGTGCATGAGCCGGATGAGGTTGAAGCTCTTCTACCCCTGACGAAATACGCCGGACTTTTGAAAGACGTTCATCTGCCGCCTGAGGGAAAGCATCCCGCCGCGTTTATCGTAATCTGCCACGACTCCACAGTCGGAGAATACACAAACTTCACTGCAATGGACGTGGGGATTGCGGCTCAGACAATTATGCTGCGGGCGTGTGAAGAAGGATTCGGTGGATGCATGGTTGGCGCGTTCAATCCGGAAAAGGCGTCAGAGACTCTTCTGATTCCGAAAATATACTCACCCAAGCTGATTTTGGCTCTGGGCAAGCCGGACGAGACTGTGTTCATCTGCGATTTGCCAAAGGACGGAAGCACCGCCTACTTCCGTGATAAAGCCGGCGTCCACTTTGTGCCGAAAAGACCGCTTGATTCCATCATTATAAAGTAACATGGCATATATTTTTACTTCCTTATTAATAATTGCGCTGTCGGTTGTTCTGAACGTGCTGTGGAATCGTTGTCAGGACAGGAGGCGGGAACTGTTTTTTGCGAACAGTATTCTTGCCTCCGCCGGCGTTTTGATTTTCGTCATCGCGTCGGTTTATGTCAAAATAAAGCTCAGCGGAAGCGGCGACAGTTACGACGAGTGGGCCTACGACATGATGCGGGTTTACTGGGAGCTGATGGTTCCGGTGTCCGGAGTGCTGTTTCTCATAATCATGCTCACCGCGTTTGCCGGCTGGTTTGATGTGAACCTGAGACGCGGCTTCAGCTTCTCCGCACGTACAATAACATCCGTGCTGTCATGCGCCTTTGTTCTGATCATCGGCTGGTTCCTCTCAATGACCGGCGAGAACACTACTCTTCCGCTTGCCTCTTACATGAGAATCATGACCGCGTCCCTGTCGCTGGCTTATCGTGGGGTATATGCCGTCGAATACCGTTCGCATCTTCTGAATCAGCGCGGGAATGTGAAGCTCATGTGACGGCGGAAAATATATTTTTTGAAATCTTCACTGAAAATCTGCTTTGGTATTGATTTTTTTCATGAAATATGATAAAATAGCAGACAGAAACAAGAATCAGGAGCTATAATAAATGAAATTCAAGAAAATTATTTCTTTGATGATATCATCCATCGCGGTCCTCACTCTGTGCTTCGCCATATCCGGTGTTCAGGCAGGCGCAGCTGACGTGATTACTTCAACTGTAGACATTGCGTCGGCAACCAAGAACCAGAGCGGTCCCGGCTACGACTGGCAGAACCGGTACGACATACTCACCTTAAGCGGTGTGAACATAGATACAAGTGACCCCTACGGACTACGGCTTCCGAAAAACTGCACGGTTGTGCTCGAGGGAAAAAACTACGTCAAAGCGGCTAAATACGGCGTTTCCTGCTCCGGCACCGTGATTTTCAAAGGAAGCGGAAGCCTTGTTGTTGACGCGGGTGAGATTGGCATGTACCTGATTTCACAGGATAACACCCAGAAAATCCGGCTCACATCCGGAAACTACGACATAACCGCCGGCAAATACGGCATCTACAGCGACGCTTCCGACTTCTCCTTTGTTGACGGCACAATGAAGATAAACGTGACCTCAACGGACGGCGCGGCTGTAAACGGGAGATGCGTGAACCTTTTGGGCGGCAGCTTTGAAGCAAATTCCCCTGTTGAGACTACCCAGTCGCTGATTGTAGAAGGAATCAACGTGAACGTATCCACAGACGGCAGAGCGGCGTTTTCGTCAAAGAACCTCACCGTGTCCGATTTAAGCCGGGAATACAACGGTGAGAGCGAGTTTGAAGCCAAGTCCACCGCAAAGAACACACGTAAGAGCGCGGTTTTCGGCGACAGCGTTCCAGGATGGGTTGACTACATTTGTCTTGTAATCTTGGCGCTCGGAGTCGCGGTGGGAATTTTCGGTCCTGCGATGCGAAGAAAGAAAAAAGCTAAGGCTCTGGAGGAAAAACTCAAAGCCGAGGGGTATATAGAGTAAAGTATAGGGCAGCATTCTCGGGTGTTGCCTTATTTACTTACGCGGACGGTTCAGCAAAGATTATTTTACGCAAGAGGCATAAAACACACGGGCGTGGGGCTTTCTGACTTTGGAGTGCTTATTTCACGTCTGCAATGAATGGAGGAAAACATGAAATCAATCAGGGAAATTTACAAAATCGGGCGGGGTCCCTCAAGCTCCCACACAATGGGTCCGGAAAAGGCTGTGAAAATCTTCAAGGGCGAGAATCCGGACGCGGCGTCCTACAAAGTGATTCTCTACGGCTCTCTCGCTGACACGGGCAAAGGTCACAGCACCGACCGGGCGATTCTCGAGAGCTTCTCCCCCTCTCCCTGCGAAATCGAGTGGAACACGGACCACACGCTGTCTCTCCCCCACGAAAACACGCTGGATTTGTTTGCCTATGACGAAAACGGGTGTGAAACGGCAAAGATGCGGGTTCTGTCCGTCGGCGGCGGTGACATCGAGGTTGTGGGAAAAAGCACCTACGAAACTCCTGAGGTTTACGCGGAGTCCAGCTATTCCGACATCGCGGAGTACTGTCTTTCCCGCAATATACGTCTGTCGGACTACGTTTTCGAGCATGAGGGCGCGGGAATCCGTGAATTTCTCGAGAACGTATGGCTTGTGATGAACACGGCGATTGACGAGGGATTATCAAAGCGGGGCATACTTCCCGGCGGGCTGAACGTGGAGAGAAAGGCGCAGTACCTCTACAATCAGCGGCACATTGACGAGTCCGCAAGCACACGGGAAAACCGAATCGTCTGCTCATACGCCTTTGCGGTAAGCGAACAGAACGCCGACTGCGGCACCATAGTCACTGCTCCCACCTGCGGAGCCTGCGCGGTTCTTCCGTCGGTTCTCAGATACATGAAGGAGCAGAAGGGCTTTGGAATGGATGAGATAATCCGCGCTCTTGCCGTTGCTGGTCTGATTGGGACGATTGTGAAAACCAACGCTTCAATCTCCGGCGCGGAATGCGGATGTCAGGCTGAGGTTGGCACGGCCTGTTCAATGGCGGCGGCGGCTTTGTGCGAGCTTCACGGAATGGCTATCGGGCAGATTGAATACGCGTCTGAGGTTGCACTGGAGCATCATTTGGGCCTGACTTGCGATCCGGTGTGCGGGCTTGTGCAGATTCCCTGTATCGAGAGAAACGCCGTCGCGGCTATGAGGGCAATCAACGCCTTGAGTCTGGCGAACTTTTTATCGGAGACAAGAAAGATTTCCTTTGACATGGTTGTGCGGACGATGTACGAAACGGGCAAGGATCTGAACTTCCGCTACCGTGAGACAGCTGAGGGCGGGCTGGCGAAAACCTACAGCAACATCGGGTGCTGATTGTTTAAGGAATTGACAAAATTTTATATGTAAAAAATTCTTTTATTTGTAATAATTGTCTATTTAATATTTCTTCTTTTTGGTTTATAATTTTACATGTGAAGGAAAATCCATTTAGAAGAAGATATTTATGAAGAAAAACAAACATTTCACTATACGCGATATTTTATATATTATACTTCTGTGCGCGCTGCTGGGGTTCAAGTCTGACCTACTCTACCGGCATATCGGACTGGCACAGTTCCCTCCGGCGTTGACTGCTCTGACTGTGGCGATATTCGTCCTTGTTTACGCGCTCCTCTCCCTCATTTCCAAAAAAGGCGCGAAGACCGCCGTCACCGTGATTTACACTGTGATTTCCGCATTCATGGCCATTGACGCGGTGTATTATTCCTACGCCTCAAAGCTGCCGTCGGCTGAGCTGATTCCCATGATGTGGCAGCTGGTGGGAATTTCGGACACGGTGGAGACTCTCGTGCATTCGTGGCATGTGCTGTTCATATGTGATCTGCCGTTTCTCCTGATTCACAGAATCAACCGGGATATGCTCCGGCGGAAGACTCCGAAGTTCGACAAAATTTTAAGCAGGTCTGTGACTCCGGCGGCTGTTTATCCCGTCTGTGCGGTTCTTTGCGGCGGGCTGTGTGCTTTTACCTTTCTCTTTCCGGAATTTGAGCCGGAGTACGTCACAAACGAGATTTTCTGCTACCATGTGCAGGATTTTTACGTGACCTTGAAAAACTCCATTGAAAAATACGAGGTGGACAAGAGTCTCTACACCTACCCGGACTACAGCTCCAGCGAATACTACGGCTTGGCTCAGGGGCGGAACGTGATTATCATACAGGTCGAGGCAATGCAGAATTTTGTCATCGGCGCGGAATACGAGGGGCAGGAGATTACGCCCAACCTGAACCGGCTGATTTCAGAAGATTCGCTTTATTTTGAAAATTACTACTACCAGATTGGCGGGGGGAACACCTCCGACGCTGAGTTTGCGGTGAACAATTCCCTTTTTGCACCAGAGTCCGCTTCGGCTTATGTAAAGTACACGAATGACGATTATTACGGACTTCCCTACCTTTTGAAGGACGCAGGGTACAGCACGGCTCACGCTTTTCACGGGTACATAGGCTCGTTCTGGAATCGGGAGAGTGCCTATCCGAAACAGGGGTTTGACGATTTTACCTCCCTTGAGGATTTTGAAGAGACCGACATGTTCCCGATGGGGCTGTCCGACAAGGAAATGTTCCGCCAGTCAATGGACTACCTCGTGAGCTGGGAAGAGCCGTTTTACGCCTTTTACGTCACGGTTTCTTCGCACTACCCCTACGGAATCCCGCTGAAGGACCGTGAGATCACGTTGAAGCCTGAGGATGAGGGGACGCTGTTTGGGCTGTACATGCAGGCGATGAACTACACCGACCGTGCGATTGGTGAGTTTGTCGACCTGCTGAAGGAAGCGGGGCTGTATGACAATTCGATTATCATAATCTACGGCGACCATTACGCTCTCTCAAACACCGACGAAAATAACACCAGCCAGTTCCGCGAACAGTTCGGGCGGGACTACACGGTTTACGACGTGTTCAACATTCCGCTGATTATCAACATTCCGGGAAGCGGGGTCACGGAAACTGTCTCGGTTGCGGGGGGGCACATGGACGTGCTTCCGACGCTGTTGTGTCTCTTGGGCTTGGGCAACGACAAAGCCGTGATGTTCGGGCAGAATCTGCTTGAAGCAGAAAGTGGGTTTGTGTGCGAGCAGACTCATCTCGGGCGGGGTTCGTTTATCTCGGACGAGGTGTTCTTCTCCCGCCCCCACAACAACATCAAGTCCAACTACGACGCTTACGCGAAAGGGACGATGGAGCGGCTGGATCCGGATTTGTTCAGTGAGCAGTCCGACGAGGCGGCAAAGCGGATAAACGACTGCATGATTCTTTTGGACGAGAACGATGTTTTGCTTGACTAAAAAATTAAGGGAAAGCATATTTCAGCCTTCCCTTTTTTCGTTGGATTTTTTTAGATTTAAGTTTTTATTACTTCCTTATACTCCACTCTTTGGCAATTGGCGGAATCTTTACCATTTCAGCCTTGCCGGGGCAGAGGGGATACATGCCGAGACATGCGAATACGTACCATGCGGCGGTTGTGCCGTTGTCCTCGTCTCCCGGGAATCCGTCGTCTTCGTAGGAGAATGCCTCGAGAGCCATCTTGTGGACCCAGTAGCGGGATTTTTCCGTCTCACCCAGATATGCGTAGATGTACGGGATGTGGAAGCTGGGCTGGTTGGAGATTGCGCACTGACCGTAGTCAACCGCCGCCATTTCCGTCATTTCGTGAATCTCGCCGCCGTAGCCGTGGACCCTGTAGTTGGGCTTTTCGGCAAAGAACGCGTCCAGCTTTGCAATGAGCTTGTCTTTCCCGCCCATCAGCTCAGCAAGTCCCTCGATGTCGTGGGGAACTGCAAATGTGGACTGCCATGCGGAAGCCTCGGTGTACTCGCCGCCCCACTTGATTGGGTCAAAGTTGTCCGCCATTTTGCCCTGCTTGTCACGTCCGCGCATGAATCCGGTCTCTTTGTCATATATGTTGGCGTAGTTCTTGGCTCTGCGTTTGTATTCGTCAACAATGTCCGTACGACCGAGCTTTTCAGCGACCACAGCAATGCACCAGTCGCCGTATGCCGCGTCAAGGGTCAGGTTCACGCTCTCGCCATGCTCATCACGGGGAACGTAGCCGTATTTGCAGTAAAGCTCAGCGCCGTTGCGTCCGAATCTGGGAAGGGGTCCATTGTGGTTGGCGTGGTTTAACATTCCCTCGAGGGCGTCCTCCCATGTCTTGCGGGAGCCTATGTCGTTGACTACAGCGTGTGCTATAACCGCGTCGATTAAAGTTGAAGGCATGCAGCCCACCTCGCCGAGTGAAATCCATCTGGGAAGCCAGCCGCATTCACGGTAGTCGTTGACAAAGCCCTCCAGCATTTCGGCGTACTCGTCGCGGGCAATCATGGCGAACAGGGGGTAGACGGTTCTGTAGGTGTCCCAGAAGCCGTTGTCAGTGTAGCGAGGTCCCTCGTGAACGCTGCCGTCGATGGGGGTGTAGTGGACCATTTTGCCGTTTTCATCGTACTCGTAGCACTTGTGGGGGAACAGGAATGTGCGCCAGAGGCAGGTATAGAAGGTTTTCTCAACCTTCTCGTCGTCGAATTTCGCGTCGATTCTGCCGAGACGTTCTTCCCAGATTTCGTCGTTCTCCGCCTTGATTTCGTCAAATGTACGGTTTCCGACCTCGCGCTCGATTACGGACTCTGCGATTTCAGGGGAGATGTAGGACGTGCCTATCGCGTATTCCGCAGTCTTTCCCGTGAGTCCGATGTGGATGAAGGTGCGCTCGGCTCCGTTTTCCCGTGCGATGTGGACGTTGTTCCAGTCAGCGTCTCCGTCTTTGAACTTCACGACGAAGTACATTTTGAAGTTTTCTGCGATGTCCTGCGAGTGTCCGTCAGTCCAGCCTATGACCTCGTTCTTTTCGGGGACAACGGTGTAGTTATACTTTCCTTTTACCGGGAGAAGGGAGAGGTATGACTGTCGGTCGCAGTCGAATGTGAGACGGCACACACCGCCCCGTTCGGTCGGAGTCAGTTCGAAGTCGCACATGGAGCGGAGGAACCTGAGCTTGAGGTAGGACGGGGTCATGGTGGTTTCATTCGGTCTGTATCCTCCCCATGCACCTCCTGTTGAGGATGCCACAACGTCGTTCTGTGGAGTCATGACAACTGTTCCGTAGTCGTCAATCCACGGAGACGGCTGGTGGGTGAGGCGGATTCCCTCGATGCTGTGGGATTCGGGATAGAAGTACCAGCTTCCGTTTCTCTCGGTCTGTGGAGCGAAAGCTGTCATTCCGAAGGGGCGCTGAATCAGTGGGAGCGTGTTTCCCTGAGAAAATCTCGAGGTGGACTTTGTTCCCTGCTTGATGTTTACAAGATTGATTCTGGACATTTTTTTCTCCTGTAATAATAGAATTTTCTGAGATAATTATACAATATTTTTGTGTGGATTGCAATAGAGAATATTTTAATAATCGGTTATTTTGAAACATAAAACCCGCCGTCGGGAGCAAGTCTCAGAATACTTATATCCCCGCCGGACATGGTTATAGCGAAAGCGCTTTGCAGAATCTGCTTCGGCTGGTCTTTCAGTCTTGTGAGAACGAACAAATCGTATGTGCGGCCCTCGAATTTCCGGCGCAGGTTTTCGCCGAATGATACTCTGTCGTAAACCACAGCGCAAGAACCGAGTCCCGCCGCGCTTTCATATTCTTCCACGTCGAGGATGATGCGTCCGGTGAGCTGGGTGGGTCTGAAGAGGTGGCGTCGCCGGTACAGGTTAAGGGGTCAAGGGATATATCCACCGTGTCGCTGACGTCGGAGAAGCTGCACAGCGTTGTCTCAAGCTGGATTCGGGTGGGGATGAGGTAGACGGCGGTCAGGACGAGAACTAAAGCCACAGCACAGATGACGACGGACTTTTTATTTTTCAGAATACGCATTTTACTTTCCCACCTTCTTGTAAAGTCTCGCGGTCCAGAACTCCATTCCAAGCTCGTCTATGTAGAAGTGCAGTATTGACTTGTAGTTTTTCACCGCTGTGCTGAGAAAAATCATGTCAGCCTCGTCCGCGATAACACCTTCCACGTGCCTGAACAAGGCTTTGCCGACCCCGCGGTCTCTGTATTCCGGCTTGACGTAGATTTCCTCAACCTCAAAAATTCTCGCGTCGGCCGGACTTACTGCGGTTTTCTTTTTCGCTTCCTCAGTGTGACCGAAGAGGTAGGCTATAACATCCCCTTTTTCAAGCGTAAGGAAAATCCGGTTCCCCTCGATGGAAGCGCGGCTGTTTTTGACGTACCCGTGACATGAGTTTTCCTACTCCCACGCTTCAGACATGGCGAGCAGTATTTCAAGACCCCGTCGGTCAGGGGCGTTTCTTTGATTTCCAAAATTATCACATCCGTTAAACTGTATTCTATGTTATAATTATAACACAAACGGGGCGCGGGGTCAATAAAATTCTGCTCTTGATGGCGCAATCACAAAAAATTTACCACTTTTTCCTTTACTTTATGGGAAATGTATTGTATAATATTTCTAATGACTTAAATTAGGTGGTGGTTGTTATGCGAATGTACCGTCAGGAATATTTTAACCGGCATATTACCTTAGCTCTGCTTGACGCGCTGGCTCATCCGGACGGGCTGTCATATTTGGCAGTCGGCGTTCTCGAAAGTATGCGCGCTGCCTCAGTTGACGAGGCGCTGAAGGACAAGCTTGCGATTTACGACAGCTATACCAGCCACACGTTAAGGTACACGGAAGCCGCGAGTATTCATGAGATAGAGAATATCGTGAAGGGATTTTTAGTGAGGCACTGGGGCGAGGCTTCGTCACTGCTTGAAGATAATCCTTAAATTCCGCTTGACGAGATATTGAAGCAATGCCCGGACTCAGAAATCGTCACTTCCGCCAAATGCGTCTTTTCATTTTTGTATATTGTCACCATAATGAAAAGAATCGAGGTTCCCGCGTTCAGGACGTCTTTTTCAACCTACGGCACCGACAGATTCAGGGGCGTTGATTCTCTTCTCCTTTCAGCGGGTAACGGCTGGTATTACATGTATTATCAGCTGGATATACGGAATCAGGGGGAGATTGTCCGCACATTCTTGGGAACGTGGAGTGCGCGGTTTTTCCTAACTGTAGGCAATGAGTTACAGTACTATGTTCGCACAATTGACGAGAAATATTTTGTCGCGGACTTTACAGATGACGACAATACGCTTGACCTGCTCAACGATATTTGTAAAGGGGAGTCGGGATTGTTTGAGTCCTGCCCGTCCGCCGCTTCGCGATATGAGTGACGTAAATGAATTTTAAATGAGTTTTATGAATAACAAAACAGAAATATATGGCTTCGGCTTCGATTTTTGGGTTTTCTCCGTTTTACAGAAGTACGACGAAAACGCGTTTCCACAGGTTGACGGACTGCATTACAGGGCTGTGCCGTACAAGGAAGAGAATTCCTTTGCCTTTCCGCTTTGCGAGGAGGATGGCGCGTTCTACAACGAGACGACATCGAAGGACGAATGCGGCAGCGTGCTGTTTATCCAGGAAAAATCCAAAGACTGCGGCTATTTCAACGTCTCATGACAGTCGGCCGACGCTTGCTCGGTGGAGATTGATTCCGATTATGTAGAGCCGCTTGAGAAAATCCTTCGGCAAATTATAAAGCTGTCACCTGTAAGACGCACATATGTGCTTGTCCACCGTCAGTGTCGGGGAGAAAAACCTTATCGGCATGCTGTCGGTCGGGCAGTACACTGATTTGATGAGAAACGGAAAGGTTCTCGGAAACGTGGCGTACGCGGTATATGAGCCTGAACCGGATTTTCACAATATTATCGGTTAATTCCGGTAAGTAAAACGCTTATGAACACCGACAATCTTACAGGATTTTTACATAGTTTGGGAATCCACGCCCAGCTGATGGACAAAAAATACGCGTTAAAGCTGTGGCGCGGGATTATCTGCGGCGGGATTACGGCTGAAATGAAGGCACATACGCCGAACTACAGCGAGGATTTTGGCTGGCACATATTCAGCTTCGGGTTGATTCGCGCGGATGAAGCTAACGCCGCGGAGTTTTACAATGCGAAAAACAAGGACGGGATTATTCTTTTCTTTGAACATTCGAGGGACGCTTTTATGCTTGAAAATGCCGTTGAGCTGACAGCTGAAGAACTGGATTTACTTGCGAGAAGCGAGGGTTTCTCTTATGCGAACGCGTATGTTTTTCATCCCGCCGACAGGTGGACGTATGTCAGAACTCACGAAAAGTCGCTGGGACCTTATTTTTATGAGATAAGCGGCTGACAGAAATAACTATAGTTTTCATATGATTTACAGAGCAGTAGAGTCAGCAGAAGCCGATTATCTATGGGAACGCTTCACCGACAGGTTTATTGATAAAACGTCAAAGTATTACAAGACAACGCTGAGGCTGAGCAGTCATTCCGACGGGTGGCGGTACAGCGGGTACTTATGGGAAGCCTTGCTTGAATCACATATCATCTCCCGGGATGAAGCGATGAAAATCTTCCGAGGCAGGGGCAAAGTCTTTGTGATGTGGGACTTGCGCACTGAGGAAAAGACGGCTCTACTCTTCCGGCACAGATTTCCGGCGGATATGATTATGGAAACCACAGGGGAAGAGCTGGTCGGGCAGCTTGAAGATGATTTCGCCGGAGAGTTTGGGGTGCAGTTCTCCAGAGTGAAATATATGTTTTTGATGAATCGCTGGAAAGGTACGCCGCTTTTATGATTGAAAATGTGAAGCTGAACGGGCGGTATGAATATATGTGCCTGACAAATGTACCGTCATAAGCAAAAGTTAAGTCAAACCCGCTGTATATCTCTCCCTACACCACCTCCTTCCTCCAAATATACCCGTACTTCCAAATGTGGGTCACGGTCTTTCTCTCCCGTCTCTCACCGCGTCTGGTACAGGTGAAGTTCAGGCTGACCGAAACCGTGACATCCGTCTCTTCCACGCAGAAGCAGCAGGAGAACGCGGCAAACTTCTCCCGTGTGTACTCTTCACCGCAGGCGTGGATTATTCCGGCGGCTTTTGAATAGAATCGGTTCATCCGGGCAGCGGCTTCGTCGGGGTCCGTGAAAACCGGAAAGACTATATTACTCCTGCCGCAGGAGATTACAAAATCAGTATAATTCATTATTCACCTATTATTTCAGCATAATACTCGAAAGGATATACTTATGAATCAGCTCTCGCCACTCGCCGACCGGGTCCGTCCCACTACATTTGACGACATTGCAGGACAAAAGCATCTCTTCGGCGAAAAAGGTGTCCTCCGCCGCATGCTTGAGCGTGGAGTCATCCCGTCCATGATTTTCTACGGACCTCCCGGATGCGGAAAGACCACCGCCGCCTCGATTATCGCCAAACAAAGCGGGAAAACCCTGCACAGGCTCAACGCCACCACCGCTTCCCTGTCGGACATACGTGACGTTGCTCGTGACACGGGCGGAATTTTAGGAATGGGCGGGATTCTTCTCTATCTTGACGAAATTCAGTATTTCAACAAGAAGCAGCAGCAGTCACTGCTCGAGTACCTTGAGGACGGGCGGATTACACTGATTGCGTCGACCACCGAAAATCCCTACTATTATATATATGACGCGCTTCTGTCAAGATGTTCAATTTTTGAATTCAAGCGGGTTCCGGCGGGGGATATTGAGGAGCATATAAAAAAGATTGCCGCACGGGAGTTTCCGGATGTGGTTCTCGGTGACGGCGTTCTCAGGCTGATTTCCGACTGTGCCGCAGGAGACGTGAGACGGGCGCTCACCATGCTCGAGGTTGCGATGAACTCCTGCGACGGCGAGGTTACAGTGGAGGAAGTAAAACAGTTCATTCCGTCGGCTTCACAAAGCGGGTTTGACCGTGATGGGGACGTACACTACGACCTTCTCGCCGGGCTTCAGAAGTCCATTCGCGGCTCCGACCCTGACGCGGCTGTGTTCTATCTGGCGAGGCTGCTTCAGGGAGGGGATCTGATTTCGCCCTGTCGGCGGCTGATGGTTATCGCAAGCGAGGATATAGGTCCGGCTTACCCAATGGCGGCTGTGATTGTGCGGGCTTGCGTGGAGTCGGCGAAGGAGCTGGGCTTGCCGGAAGCGAGAATCCCACTTGCAAACGCCGCCGTGATTTTAGCGACCGCACCCAAGTCAAATTCAGCAATTTCAGCCTACGACGAAGCTGAGGCGGACATCAAGGCAGGACGAGGAGGCGAAATACCGGAGCATTTGCGCTCACCTAAGTTCAAGGGGTACAAATATCCCCACATGTACCCGAATCACTGGGTTGAGCAGCAGTATCTGCCGGACGATTTGACTGACAGGCACTACTACACATTCGGGGACAACAAGACCGAGCAAGCCGCACGAGCGTATTTTGAAAAGATTAAAGGAAGAAAGCTCTGAATAAAATTACCTTAAATCAGAGCATACTTGGAAGGAGCTGTTATGAAAGTCAAGGATATTAAACTGCCTCAGAAGTTCGTTGAGGAATACCACCGCGACATAGCCATGCGGGTTTTCGGAAGCCTTGCGATAATCAACCTGTTCATATTCATCGCCACGCGAATAGATTTTTCCGACGCCAAGTACCCCACCACCGCTGTGGTTTTCGTGATTCTCTGCGGAGTCGCGCTGGCCGCAATCATATTCAAGCTGCACAATTTTCTCAAGCCCACGTGGGTGGGAAAAATCGTCAATATCGAGTCCGGTTACAAAACCAAGACGAAAAACAAGGGCCTCGAGCGCCGACTTATCGTGACAGTGACGGTCGCACGGGAAGGCATGAGCGAATACAAAGCCGAACTGTTCCGCACGCCAACTGACCGGGCAAGCACCTCTTCCATGAGGGGAGAAAACCTATACCACACCTACGCGCCGTATAAAATCGACGACACCGTTTTGTACCTTCGCGGAATGCGGATTTTCGCCAGAGTTGGAGTGGAGAACGTCTCCGAGCTGACCGACCCCCACTTTGTATGCCCCTACTGCGGGGAAATCAACAAAGCCGAGCGGGACAGGTGCTTCAGCTGCGGAAGAATTCTTCTGAAATAGAAAAAATCTTCGAAAATCTTTGATAAAGCTATTGACAAAGGGATTTTTTTGTGGTATAATTCTCGTGTTGTTGAACCAAAGACAGCAGGTTACAGTAAAAGCACCGCTTCCCTGCCGAGGAGAGACCTGAGTTAAGTTTATGTCAGTCTTTTTTCGTGCATGCGGAGAAAGACTTTTTCTGTATTCTGCGAGTCAAACTATAAGGAGGAAATAAAATGCCCAGCGAGAAAATATTGGAGCAGAAAAAAGCCATTGTAGAATCTCTCGCGGATAAGATGAGCAAGTGCGCGTCCGGCGTCATCGTCAAGTACGAAGGAATCACCGTTGCTGACGACACTGCACTCCGCGCGGCTCTTCGTAAGGCAGGCGTCGAATATACCGTTATCAAGAACACTCTTATCGGCAAGGCGTGCGACAAGGTTGGATTTGAAGCCCTCAAGCCCAATCTGGAAGGAATGAACGCCATCGCAATCAGCCCCGAAGATCCGGTCGCTCCCGCCAAAATTCTCAAGGAATACGCTGACAAGATTGAAACATTCGAAATTCGCGGCGGTATTCTCGAAGGTGCGGTAGTTGACGCGGCTACGGTTAACGAGCTTGCTGAAATCCCCTCGAAGGAAGTCCTTGTTGCGAAGTTCCTCGGAAGCATCCAGAGTCCGCTCTACAAGTTTGCATACGTATTACAGGCTATCATCGACCGCGAAAACGAAGGCGGAGAAGCTCCGGCAGAAGAAGCAGCCCCCGCAGCTGAATAATCGCCCAGCCTGACAGAACCCGATGGTTCACCGCGTTTCCCGTTCGGTTAATATAGGGAAAAAACAAAAATTCAAAAAATATTTCATTAAATAAACGGAGGAATTAAAAATGGCATCCGAAAAGTCACTTCAGATTCTTGAAACTATCAAGTCTCTTTCAATTCTCGAACTTGCAGACCTCGTTAAGGCAGTAGAAGAAGAATTCGGCGTATCCGCAGCAGCTCCCGTAGCAGTAGCAGGCGCAGCAGGTGCAGCAGCTCCCGCAGCAGAAGAAAAGACTGAGTTCGACGTAGTACTCAAGTCCTTCGGCGCTAAGAAGCTCGACGTTATCAAGGTTGTTCGTGAAATCACCGGTCTCGGCCTTAAAGAAGCTAAGGAACTCGTTGAGAGCGCACCTAAGACCATCAAGGAAGGTCTCTCCAAAGAAGACGCTGAAGCTATGAAGACCAAGATCGCAGCTACTGGCGCAGAAGTAGAAGTAAAGTAATTTTAGCTTAAACTTCAAAGTTCAATGACCATGAGACAGGCATCGTTTACAAGACGGTGTCTGTTTTTGCGTTTTCATAGATTTTTTTCATTTCAAATGCGCTTGATTTGTGCAGTCTGACTATTGAAATCGATTCGGCGCGGGGATATAATATGAAACAAAAAGCAAAAGGAAGATGATTCAATTGAAAAAAGCAGTAACAATACAGGACATCTCATGCTTCGGCAAATGCTCGATTACCGTTGCACTTCCCGTCATTTCCGCAATGGGGGTTGAGTGCGCCGTCGTTCCCACAGCCGTACTTTCGACCCACACCGGCGGCTTCACGGGGTACACTTTCCGCGACCTCAGCGACGACCTTCCGGCAATATTCAGCCACTGGAAGAAGGAGGGCCTGACCTTTGACGGACTGTACACGGGCTATCTCGGCTCCCCTGCTCAGGCACAGCTCATCATGGACTTCATTGACGAGTTCAACCCGCCCCTCAAGTTTGTGGATCCGGTCATGGCGGACAACGGGAAATTATATCCCGGATTTGACATGGGCATGGTCGAGGCAATGCGAAATCTTGTGTCGAAGGCGGACATAATCGTCCCTAACCTGACGGAAGCCGCGTTTTTGTTGGGCGAGGAATTTCACCGACCGGGCGAGTACGGCGAGGACTACATCAAGTCTACCCTTGTAAAGCTGGCAGGGCTTGGCGCGAAGATTGCCGCCGTCACGGGGGTAAACTACAATGGTAAAGAACAAGGCGTTATGGGCTACAACAGCAGAACCGGCGAGTTCACGTGGTATTTCAGCGAGAATCTGCCCATCAGCTGTCACGGCACAGGGGATGTGTTCTCCTCGTCCATGTTCGGCGCACTGGTTTTAGGCAAAAGTCTGGCTGAGTCGGAGAAGATTGCGGTGGAGTACACAGTGGACTGCATCCGGCACACAATGGGGGACAGCTCCCACTGGTACGGGGTGAAGTTTGAGGAATGCATGCCGGATTTGATTCGGATGTTGTAAAAAATCCCGGCTGATTATGAGGAAATTTCTGTACCTGTACCTTGGCCCTGTGGCTTGCTTATCCCTGTGTTGTGGTCATTATCTGGATGGCGGATTATAGCCTGCTGATTGGGACTGCAGGGACTGCATTTCTCATACAGCGCGTATTAAACTGTGCCGCTGCGGCTTGCGTAATCGTCCTTGCGTATCAGCATTACCGGAAGAGCCACAAAAAACTGAAAAATAAAGTTACAATTGCGGCAGTTATCGTTGGTGTGCTCCTTGTCTTGCTGTGCTGGAATTTACTTTGCGCCCTTCTTGACGGGATGGAGGAATACCACAACTTCACTTCCCCCCGACAATTCACACACCGTCATCATTATGGAAAGAGTTAGCCCGATTTCCGGACATGTAGTCCTATATGAGCGGGTCAACCCATTTCTGATTCATCAAAAGGAATGTATCGTCACCGACGACGAATACAGACCAATCTGCACCAGAGAATATGCGCTTGTTTGGGATGAAGATACGGTTATATTATCGTTATCTGATGGAGCCGGAGAAAACAAACCAGTTACAGTTGCATTGGATGAACGTTGAAAACAGATGGATGACGTGGAACTCGCGTATTTTTTCGTGCTTCTTACAATATTGGGGTCAGCAGTGATAGCGGTTGTTTTGCTGAAACTTGCGTGGAGTATTAAAAAAAGGCGCAGTACAGAATGATAGCAATAATTTCATTGCTTATAAGCTACATCTGCGCCGCTTTTACATTTTACTTTTTGGTAATAATTCTGCGTGAGGGATTTTATTCCTTCTGATTGGATGCGTGGGTTTATGCGCGGTTTGGGAGGATATTTTATTGGTTAGGTGAGTGAAAAAGTAAAGCGGGGCTTCTTTTTTGGTGAGTGGTCTCAGCCGATCCGCAGAACCATTTCCGTCATGCCGTTCTCGACAAAACGGTTTCCCTAAATCCTACTGATTCATACAGCTTTTTCGCGGCTTTGTTAACCAATACCACGCCGGTGCAGACCTCGTTTGCGCCGTATTTTTCAGCTAAAAACGCGATTCCGAGCCTCAACGCTTCCCTGCCATATCCTTTTCTCTGGAATTTTTTGTCAATCATGAGCTTCCACAGGGTGTACTGCTTCCTCGCCGCATGATACCCAAGCATGATGAAGCCGACTATCTTATCATCTGCGCATATAGCGAAGGGGTATGCCGTGTCGCGGTAGATGTACGCCTGCGCAAGAGAGACTGCTGGATTGGAGACATACCCGCTTTGGTGGTCGTGGATTTGCAGGCTCGGGACGCTATCGAGGTTTTCAGGGGTGATTTTCTCGAGCTTTACCATATTACATTTTTTTGCACAATGCGTGACTTTCCCGTCAAAGCCGCACAGTCGTCTCGTCCTGCACGTCCGCTGTAATCATCTCGCCGCCGTTGCCTTCGGGAAGCTTTACTTTCACCGATTTCGGCTGTCCGTCAGTGGACTTAAGGGTCAGCTTCGTCACTTTTCCCTTTTCCCATTCTGCGGAAACTACAACGCCGCCTCTTGCCACAAGTCCGTCAAAGCTGCCGGAGATTGTGTTCGGAAGTGCTGGAATTATGGCGATATACCCCTCGTGGCTCTGGATAATCATCTCGGATATACCTGCGCTGCCTCCGAAGTTGCCGTCAATCTGGAACGGCGGGTGGGTGTCGAACAGGTTGGGCAGGGTGGATTTAGTGAGGAGTGCGCGGACGTTTTCGTATGCCTTTTCCCCATTCCACAGACGGGCGAAGAGGTTGATGATCCATGCCCGTGACCAGCCCGTGTGACCGCCGCCGGACGCAAGACGCAGTTCCAGTGTACGCTCTACAGCCGCCATCAAATCCGGTGTGGAGTGGTTGATTTCGTATCCGGGATAGAGTGCGAAGGCGTGGGATACATGGCGGTGTCCAGGCTCCACTTCGTCGTAGTCCCGGAGCCATTCCATGAGCTGACCCCTCTTTCCGATTCTGAGAGGCGGCATTTTTTCGCGGATTTTCTTCACTTTTTCGGCGTTGTCCGGGTCAAGCTCGAGAATTTTTTCAATTTCGCAGTAGAAGTCGAAGAGTCCGCCGACGATTTCTATATCCATTGTGGGGGAAACCGCGAGAAATACAGCCTTCTTCCCATCAGGAGTGTCCTTGAAGTACCGGTTTTCCGGAGATGTGGAGGGGCCGGTGTGCATGTATCCGTCGCTTCCCTCGAACATGAAGTCGGTCATGAAGTCAACGCACTCACGGATGAAGGAGTATGCGGTATTTCTGAGAAAGTCTGCGTCGCCGGTGAAGAGGTAGTGCTCCCACATGTGGTACGCCAGCCACGCTCCCCCAACCTGCCACAGTCCCCAGAGTCCGTCAGCCGCCGCCGCGAAGCCGTAGATGTCCGACAGGTGGTGGATTACAAGACCGGAGGCGTTATAGTTCTCACGCGCAACCTTTTTTCCGCCAGGCATGAGGTAATTGTTCATGTATGAGAACAGCGGCTCCGTGCATTCGGTCAGGTTCGCACACTCAGCCTGCCAGTAGTTCATCTGGAGGTTAATGTTGGTGTGGTAGTCGCTTCCCCATGGAGGTGTGAGTCCGTCCGCCCATACGCCCTGCAAGTTTGCCGGAAGCGTTCCGGGTCTGCTGGAGCTTACGAGAAGGTACTTGCCGAACTTCCAGTACAGGGATATCAGTGCGTTGTCAGTGGCCTCAGGGTCGTTTTTCAGCCGTTCAAGCCGTGCGCTCACCGTCATTTTGTCCTTCTCCGCTTCGTTTTCGTCGGCAAGGTATAATTCGGAGCGGGACATGAGAGCGGAAAAGTCGGCGGTGTGTGCTTTTTTCAGTTTATCCCAGCCGGTTTCGGAAGCTTTTGCGGCGGCGGAAGCGTCATCAAGATTCGACTTATGCGACGTGGTGATTACGGTGTACAGTTCTACATAAGTCGCGCCTTTTACGAAAACTCCCTCGACCGCGCCATGAGCCTGACCGTCGGTTTTCACCTTTACCGTAACTCTGAACCGGTGTCCGCCATCCACGACTCTTCCGTCGGCTGTGACTGTGTCGTCGGAGCAGGAAAGACCCACGAGGTTCTCACGGGTGTAAAGTACTTCCGCGTCAAACTTTTCATCCGATGAATACCGGGCGCAGAGAAGTCCTTCGGGATATTTGGCGAAGTATTCGCGGCGGTACTTTGCGCTTCCCTTTTTGTAGGAAACTGACGCCACACCGTTTATAAGGTCGAGGTCGCGGCTGTAGTCTTCGGGTTCGGAAAAATCGTCAGGGTGACGGGTCTTTACAAAGAGATAACCGGCGTACTCGTAGGACTTGATTCTGCTGAAGCAGCCGCTCATGTTTGCATTTGCCCAGCCGTCGGCTTCTTCTTCGCGGTTCTCCATGAAAAGATGACGGAGATGTTTTATCTTGTCCATGTAACCCTCGACTTTTGTGTCCATAACGCCGCCGGCCCAGATGGATTCCTCATTGAGGATGATTTTGTCCTCGTTTACGCCGCCGAATATCATCATTCCAGCGCTTCCGCAGCCTACGGGTGACGTGTTGTCCCATACCTCAGCTGGATTATCGAGGTGCAGAATGTAGTTTTTCATAAGATTTCTCCTCCCTGATGTTGATTTTTTGCAATTCAGTTGTCTTTTTTCCTCTTCTTTGGGGTGAAGTCCGCGAGGGGATTCTGCTCCATTGCTTCTTCCATGTTCGCGTTTGAAACGTGGGTGTAAATCTGGGTGGTATTGAGCTGCTCGTGGCCGAGAATATCCTTGAGTACGCGGATATCCACCTTTCCCGACTGGTACATCAAAGTTGCGGCGGTGTGGCGGAGCTTGTGGGTGGAGTAGTTTTTGTATTCCAGACCGGCTTCACCGAGATATTTCTTCACCATCCACTGAACTGTCTTCACGGAAATTCTTGTTCCCAGACGCGAGAGAAAAAGCGCGTTTTCATGTTCATTCTTCGTGCTCTGGGTGATTCTGACCGGAAGATAGGCTTCGATTGCGGTTTTGCATGCTTCATTCAGGTAGACAATTCTCTCTTTTGAACCTTTGCCTGTGACCCGCATTGATCGAAGCTCGTCGTCCATGTCCCGTATGTTGATTCCGCACAGCTCCGACAGACGCAGTCCGCAGTTGAGAAACAGGGTCAGAATGCAGTAGTCCCGCTCCTTTGTTTTGGACTGTTCATCGGAGTTGACCACGTTCAAAAGATCCACGCATTCGTCGACGGTCAGGTGCTTGGGAAGCTGCTTTTTCCGTTTGGGAGCCTCTATATCGGCGGCGGGATTGACTTCAAATATTTTCAGCCGCACGGTGCAGTATTTGTAGAACTGCTTGATGGCGGACAGCTTTCTCGCACGGGTGTCGGACTGATTGTCCCGTCCGTTTTTTACGTATGACAGAAAGTCGTATATGTCAGTCGTCGTAACCGAGCGGAAAAAGTCCTCATCAAGTCCGCTGATGTCGATTTTCTCAAGCTCATCACCCTCGAGAGGCAGGTTTTCGCGGGAGGCTGTCATGTAGCGGCAGAAAGTGCGCAAATCAAACAGGTACTCGGTCACAGTTTTGGCTGAGCATCCCTGAACCACGTCCTTGTAATTCGCGAATTTCTGTATCAGCGGCGGAAATGACGCCTTGAATTCTTTATCGTTCATTGTGATTTTTCTCTTGAATCAATTATTTAATTGGGTTTGCTATGGTCTTAAATGATAACGAAAATTCTCGAAACTTTAATTTTTTGTTAGATAGTTTGTAAATTTTCGCATTAAATACTTGTAATTTTGGCGATTTAGCTATACAATATAGGTGTTCCGATAGCAATTAAGCGGCACGTATTTTTTTATTTATTCTGCGCATAACCGTGTGAAAAAAGCTCACATAAAGGTTAGATTGCACAATACATTTCACACGTTGGGAGATATATATGAAAGATTTCTGGAGTGAAAACTCAAAAATTGTTGGAAAGATACTTTTGAACCAGTTCGGCTCGACCTTTCTTGGAATTATGGTCATAACCGCCGCTTCCTCCGCAAAAAGTCAGAAGGACTGGCTCATGCTGTTCGCAAGCATATTTTCGTCGATTTTCTACCTCTTCCTCATATACAACGTAATCTGGGAAAAGGGCGGTCAGGACAGAATCAAAATCGACGGCGGACGGGCTGCGAAAAACAAGTGGAAGGGACTTTACATTTCCCTCTGCGCAAACATACCGAACTTCATTCTGGCAATCCTCGTGCTTATCTCCGACCCTTTCAAGTCGGCTCACGCATGGGCAGGAACTTTGAATGTTGTCGGGCGGGCGGCATGTCTTTTGTGGGAAGGAATGTACGCGGGTCTGGTGTCGTATTTTTCGCCCCACAACCCCATAATACATCTTCTCTATATTTTTCCCGCCATGTTCGTCACCACATTCGGCTACATGCTCGGTGTGAACAATGCCCGCGTGCTGTCAATATTTGAGCTGAAGCCGCCAAAAAGCAAATAAAACGCATATCAATCAGCCGTGAAGGTCAGGCACCGACGCGGTTTTTCTTTTTTTAAATGATTTTCCGTTGCTTTTTCAGGATTACCCCTGCTTTTTGCGGTTATTCTCGATATATTTTACCATTTCCAGAACGATATCCACAGCCGCGCTGGAGCTTACGTATTTTTTCTGCGCCGCGAGCATGGAGTTCACTCTATCCTTGTCGTTTATCAGAGAAACGGCGTTTTTCATCAGCTCATCAACGTTCTCCCCTGTGATTGACATGCCGTGTGAAGAAAAATAGCCGGCGTTTTTGGTCTCGCATCCGGGAATGGAGCCTGTGTGTATCATGGGGATTCCGAACACCGCCGCCTCAGTGCTGGTCAAGCCTCCCGCCTTTGTGACAACAGCTTCGGACGCGCTCATGTACAGCTCAACCTTGTCGGTAAATCCCATAGTTACAACAAGGGAGCCAAATCTGTCGTCCAGTCTCGACTTCACTTCGGCGTTGCTCCCGCATACCACAATTGGAGTAATATCTCCGCCATAGGACAGAACCGCGCCCACAGTATTCTCGAGATATCCCGCTCCCATGCTTCCAGACATCACGAGGATGTACCGGCGGTTCGGGTCAAGATTCAGCTGCCGTTTGGCTTCGGAACTGTCGGTTTTGTGAAGGAATCTCTGCGATACGGGAATTCCGGTTGGAATCAGACGGTCTTCCGGCATTTTTTTGGCGGTGTACTCCCCATTAAGCTCCTTTCCCGGCGTAAAGTAGAGGTCCATTTCAGTGTCTTCCCAGAAAGGGATGCAGGTGTAGTCCGTCGCCACTCCGAAGCATGGGACTTTGAGCCGTCCGCTTCTCTTCAGGTAGGTGAGAGTCTCAATAGGAAACAGGTTTGTAGCCGCAATCCCGTCGTAGCCCCCTTTTTCAATGAAGTCCAGCATTTTTCCGGCTCCCTTGTGGTTGGCAAGATACACCACCGACTTGAACTTTGGCGTGGAAATAACCTTTGCAATTTTGTAAACTTTTCCGAACAGGCCGGGAAAGCAGCGCACTGAGTTCACGTAGATGTGGGAAGAAGCGTCCTTCAGAACCAACCTTGTGAAGCGGGAAGCGTCAACCACGTCGGCTTCTATGTTCATGACAATTCCGTCCTGCTCCCGGCCGTTCAACGACTTCACGGCTTCCCCGATGGCTCTCGCTGCTGAATTGTGACCTCCGCCCATACTGCGGGATAAAATCAATATTTTCATTACTGTCTCCCGAACTTAGTCCTGACTTATTTTTTGAATTCTCTTATTATATTCATGAATGCGTCGCCGTATTTGTCAGCTTTGGTCTTGCCGACTCCGGAAACCGAGAGAAATTCCTCCCGATTCGTGGGCATTATGCGGCACATGTCAAGCAGTGTTGCATCGGAGAACACCACATAGGCCGGTACCGCCGCTTCCCGTGAAATCCTGAGCCGCTCTGCCCTGAGCTGTTCGAGAAGTCCGCCTTTGTGACTGCTGTCGGGTATGGTTTTCGAATAACCTAGCAAAGGCTGTGCGTTGGTGTCTGCAAGAGTACTCTGCCTGAGGTAATCAATAGCTTTTTCTCTGCTCTCAGCCGGACTTTTGGGCTTTTCCCTTTTGACATTCTTCTTTTCCCCGTCAGCTTCCCTGATGAACACATGATCCGAGCCTGACAGCACATACCTCGACTTGAATGTGAGAGTCGGGATCCGGTACGCTGATTTTTCGTCGATTTCGAGATAGCCCTGTATCCGGAGCTGGTCTATTATATGGCGTATGTATTTTGCGTTCACACCCTTCATGATTCCGTAGGTTGAAAGCTGGTCAAGGTCGTATTTTTCTATCTGTTCGTTCATGGAGCCACGCAGGACCTCGGCTATGGTTGAGGCGCCGAATCTTCCGCCGGTTCTCGCGATACAGGATAGGATTTTCTGCGAATCTACGGTCACGTCGACTACGGCTTTGTCGCCGGTGCAGTTTGAGCAGTTTCCGCAGTTGTCGAAGTCGGTTTTTTCGCCGAAGTAACGCAGAAGATACGCCCTGAGACAGCCAAGAGTCTTGCAGTAGTCCGACATTTTGTCAAGACGCAGATATTCCAGCCGGCGCAGGTTTTCCCTCTCTTCAGGGGACAGCTTTGCCGCAAGCTCAGCCTCCGCTCCGTCGGTTTTTTCAATCAGGAACCGATTCAGAATCACGTCGGATTCGCTCCACAGAAGTATGCAGTCAGCCGCTGAACCGTCTCGTCCGGCTCTTCCGGCTTCCTGATAGTAGCTCTCCACGTCTTTTGGCATGTTGTAGTGTATAACGAACGAGACGTTGGACTTGTCGATTCCCATACCGAAGGCGTTTGTGGCCACCATTATTTTTATCCGTTCGTAAATGAAGTCGTCCTGCGCCGCGTGTCTTGCTTCGTCTTCCATTCCCGCGTGATACCGTCCGGCTGAGTAACCGTTCAGTCGAAGGAGAGAGGCCACGTCGTCAACAGCGCTCCTCGTTCCGCAGTAAACTATGCCGCATTTGTCCGCGTATCTCTCACGCATCAGCCGCAGAAGCTCGCCGGACTTTGTGTTCTTTTTGGTGGGGATTACCTCGAAATACAGATTCGGTCTGTCAAAGCCCGTTGTTATCTCAAATGGTGACTGTAGCTCAAGCAGGTTCTTTATGTCGTCCTTGACCCTTTCGGTGGCAGTTGCGGTGAAAGCTCCGACGGTCGGCCTCTTCGGCAGGGATTTTATGAATCCGCTGATTCCGAGATAAGCCGGACGGAAATCCTGACCCCAGCCGGACACGCAGTGAGCTTCATCCACTGCCACAAGGCCGATATCAAGCTCGGAACAGCATGATATGAAGTCCTCTGACTGGAGCCGTTCGGGAGCCAGGTATATGATTTTGTACACTCCCATTCTCATGTTGGCGAGAACCTTGTTGTACTGCGCGAAGGTGAGGGATGAGTTGATGTAGGCGGCGCGCACTCCCGACTGGGCAAGGGACATAACCTGGTCCTTCATGAGGGAAATCAGCGGAGATACTACAAGTGTAATTCCTTCAGTCATCAGTGCGGAAAGCTGGTAGCATATGCTTTTCCCTCCGCCCGTCGGCATCACAGCCAAAACATCGCAGCCTGAGAGAAGCTCATCAATAATTTCACCCTGTCCTTTTCTGAATGAAGAATGGCCGAAGACGTCGGACAGAACCTCGTATTTGTCTTTATATTTCTGTGTCAAATTTTATCTTCCTTAATTTTCCGTATTCGTGATTTTTCTTGCCGTAATGTACCATCTCTCGCACTCGTCCATTTTCTCCGGAGAGGTGAAGCCGTAGTCTGCCGAGACGTCTGCCAGCTCAAAGCCGCACTGCATGAGCATATTCTTTATGGAACGCAGGCTGTAGGCTCTCTCATGCTCAATCCCGTCATGGCGGATCCAGACCCCGTCTTTTTCCTCGAAAACCGAGAGATAGAATTCCGCCGCGTCGCAGTTTTTGCTCATGAAGTTCTGCCAGCAGCACATGACGCCTTCGTCCTCAAAAATGTAGTCGTGGCCGGCGTAGACTGACTCGAATTTATACGGCGTGTTTACGTCAAACAAAAACAGTCCGCCGTCGTTCAGGTAGTTGTGAACCAGAGAGAAGCATGAGAGGACGTCTTCCTTTTTGGTGAGGTGGTTGATTCCGTCGAGACAGCAGATTACGGCGTCGACTGTGCCGTACAGTTCAAACGCGCTCATATCCCCCCTGATGAAGAGGATGTCCTTTACCTTTTCCCTGTAAGCACGGTTTTCCGCCACTGAGAGCATTTCTTCGGATATGTCGAGGGCGGTCATGTCGTATCCCCGTCGGGCTAAAATCAGGCTCATTGCGCCGGTCCCGCAGCCCAGATCGAGGACGGAGTGAATTTTTTCCGTCGAAAAGCGGGTGAAGCAGGCCTCGATGAAGTCCGCCCAGCGTTCGTAGTCGACGGCTTTGTTCAGTTTATCGTAAACGGATGAAAGTACGGCGTAACCGTCATGGCTTTGGCTTGACATATGCATCATTTCCTTAAAACAACGTATTTATCATGATTTATTATACAACATCGGTCGGGCAAAGTAAAGCGTATAGACAAATTTTTCGCAAATTTCACCGTTTTTCTTATCATTAAAAATCCCGCCGGAATCACAGCGGGAAATATTTCGTCTTTACAGTAACCATAGAAAAACCGTAAAGCGGGCTTATCATACGCGGCATAGCGAATCTATATTTCAAAAATCTCCACCTCAGCCTTTTCGTATGACGCGAGGGAGCAGAAGTATCGCTCAGTCGATGGGATTTCGCGAATATACTTGAGATTCACCGCCGACGGGAATTCTTCCGCTTCAATGGGGATTTTGGTGGAGTCGAACCTCGCGAACCTGCCGTCGATTCCCCAGCCCGTCAGCTTAACTGCCGCCTCTTTTGCTGTCCAGATTCTATAAAAGCTCACGCCGTCGAGATATGCTTCGTATTCGCGCGGGTGGAAGTAGTGGCGCGCTACCCGTTCAAGATTCGCACGGGACGAACATAGCTGAAAGTCAAGGCCCACCTCGTCATATGCCATTGCACAAACCCAAATGTTCCCGCTGTGGCTCAGGGAAAACTTCACCGGACCGGAAGCAAAATACGGCTTCTTCCCGTACTCGCTGACGAGGGTCAGGTTTTCTTCCTCTGAAAAAAGGCGTGCGGACTTTATAAGAAGCGCGTGGGAGTCTTCCCCTCCGGCTTTGGTGTAATATACGCTGACCTTCATGCGGCTCTCCTTTCTGTGTTTTAATAATTATACCCGAGCGAACGGCTGTTGTCAAGTGAAAATATTTGCTCCGGCCTATTGACATTAGTCTGCAGGTGTGGTATAATATATCATGATATCAAAATGATATCATTGCGTATGAAACTAAACCGATAAAAAACAATGACAATTCAAGGAGGAAGAAAATGAGCAAAAACAACACGAGTGAAATCACCGAGAAAATTCTGAAGCCGGTAAGCGGCTGGTTCTTTCTGTTCTTGGGAATCGTACTCTACATCGCGGACATCATCGGAATCGCGGCGTCGGCGTCACAGATGGACAAAACGGGCGGTGAGCCTCTCGCAATCGTATGCTTTGTGCTGACGGTAATCTACGCCTGCTTAGGCTGGTTCTGGTTTGTGGGACTCAAGGTAATGAAGCCAAACGAAGCCGTAGTTCTCACCCTATTCGGCAGATACATCGGCACACTGCGGGACGAAGGCTTCTATTTCGTCAATCCCTTCTGCACCTCCGTCAACCCCGCGGCAAAGACAAAGCTGAACCAGAGCGGCGACGTTGCGGTGGGAAAGCCCAGATTCAACGCAGCTACGGGAACGTTCTCGTCATCCAGCATAGAGTTCGCGAACAACAAAATTTCCCTCAAGGTCATGACTCTGAACAACAACCGACAGAAAATCAACGACTGTCTCGGCAACCCAATTGAGATTGGAATCGCAGTAATGTGGAAGGTTGTGGACACCGCCAAAGCTGTATTCAATGTGGACAACTACAAGGAATACCTCTCCCTCCAGTGCGACACGGCTCTGCGTGAGATCGTGAGAATCTACCCCTACGATGTATCCCCCAACATTGACACAACCGGCGACGGAGTGGCTGATGAAGGCTCCCTGAGAGGCTCGAGTGAGATTGTGGCTTCCAGAATACGGGACAAAATCAACGAAAGAGTACGCTACGCCGGTCTGGAAGTCGTGGAAGCGCGCATAACATACCTCGCCTATGCCCCTGAAATCGCGGCGGTTATGCTCCAGAGACAGCAGGCTTCCGCAATAATTGACGCGAGAAAGATGATAGTCGACGGTGCGGTGGGCATGGTCCAGATGGCTCTTGACAAGATAAGCGACGAGAGAATCTGCGCCCTTGACGACGAGAGAACGGCTCAAATGGTGGCTAACCTTCTCGTGGTTCTCTGCGGCAACCGAGACGCCCAGCCCATTGTAAACACGGGTTCCCTTTATTGATATGGCAGGGGACAAGGAGAAAAAACAGGTTCCTCTTCGCCTGTCGAAGGCTTTGTTTGACGAGCTGATGAAGTGGGCTGAGGACGATTTCCGCTCCCTCAACGGGCAGATTGAGTATCTCCTCACCGACTGTGTGAGAAAAAGGCGCCGTGCTGACTTCGGCCTGAGCGATTCAGAAAAAAAGCAGGACGGCACAGACAAGAAGCAGGACAAAAAATCAGCCGACAGCGAAAAAGAGGAATCAGGTGGGGCATAAAACGTAAAACAGAATAAAGAAGAACCCGCCGGTTCTCAGTTTGAGTCGTTACAGCTGAATCGGCGGGTCTATTTTGTCGAAAACATCGAGGAGCGCGGCTTCCTTTGTGGGGAAGGAGGGGGAGAAGGCGTTTTTGTACACGGTTTTGTAAAATCCCGGCTTGTATTTGTCCCGGATTAAGGTGATAATCTCGCCCTTGTATTTGAAGTATTCGTTCCCGCTTTTGCTCCGCTTGAGCTTGGACGACATAAAGGTCTCACGTCGGCTCAGGCGGTTTTTGTATTCGTTCTCACGCCGTCTTGCCCTCTCGGGATCCCTTTCCATCCGTCCGGCACAAACGCAGCCCGCGCCTATTTTTCTCGGGTAGGTCGGATGCTCCATTATATGGACGTAGCGGATTATCTGGTAGCCGCACATCCGGCAGATTCCCACGGGCGAGCCTAAATCTATGACTCCAACGCATGACCAGCCTTCATGGGGGATGTCCGGACGCTTCCACAGGTTTGTTTCACCCATGTCAACCTGCTCAAGCCACTCGGCGTTCCGGAATTTCTCAGGCAGGTCGGACTTCTGCGGGAGCTTTTTCGTCGGCTCGTGGGATATTTTCTCAGCTTCTTGTGAGGTCTGCGGCTCGGGCGGGATTTCCAGTTCGGCTTTGGTTTTCGGCAGGTCGGGAATGAACTCGAGGGTTATCTGGTTGTCGTCGGACTTTTTGGATTTTGGCTTTTTTCCGGGCTTTTCGGCTTTATCCGGAACCGGAGCGGGGATTTCGTCAGCTGTGCTTACGGTTTCGGTGAACTCCTGCACCATCTCCGGCGGGATTTCGTCTGGTATCGGCTCAGGTGATTCCCGTGCAGCGTTCATGAAAATGTCACAATTGGCGGATTCCGACTTTGTTTCCACTGACTCAGGTTCCGGCTGTGGGGCTTTATCCTGCTCGGACGTGGCGGACTCGATGGCTTTTCGGCGCATCTCGTCTATGTTTTTCCACTTGTCGAAATCGTAGTTTATGTCCACCGGCTTCACGGCTCCCGTTTTGTCGAACTTTATATTGTACACCCCGCGCTTTTCGTCGATCTCCACCACCTCCCCTTCGCCGAAAACGGGATGGTTCACCCGGCTTCCGACTGCCAGCGTTGAGGTGGGTTTGTTATCGATTTCCGCCGAATTTCCACTTCTTTGCAACTCCTTTGGGATAGTGCCGATTCGGGTGTAGTTTTCCTCCCCTATTTCGTAGATGAACCGGGAGGGCTGCTTTTTGTGGGGGCTTCTTGAGCTTCCGCTGTCGACAGTGTTTCCCTCCGATTCCGTCAGGTACAGCCGCTTCATAGCCCGTGTGAGAGCCACAAAGCACAGTCGGCGTTCTTCCTCAAGTCCGGCTTCCTTGCGCTCCTCAAGGGTTCTGCCTGAGGGGAAAATTCCGTCGGTCATGCCGCAGACGAAGCACACCGGGAACTCCAGCCCCTTTGACGCGTGGATGGTCATGAGCTTGACTTTGTCCCGCTTTTCCTCGTCGCCGTCGTCCTTTGCGCGGAGAGTCAGGTCGCTTAAAAATTCCTCGAGGGAGTATTCTTCTCCCCGTGAGCGCTCTTCTTCAGTGGTGCTACGCTTGAATTCCGCAAGGTTGTCCAGCCGCTCCATGCTTCCGTTCTCACGTATGTACCGCTCGTAGCCGGATTTTTCCAGCACCGCCGACAGGTTTTCGGCTATGGTTTTGTGCTTATATTCGGCCCTCAGCTGTTCCATCATTTCGATAAACTCGCCCACAGATGAGCGGGAGAACTCGGGCAGATCCCGGTATTTCAAGAGAGCTTCGTACAGGCTCAGGTTGTCCTCTTCGGCCAGAGCTTTAAGACGGGTCATTTTCATCTTGCCGAACATGCGCTTGGGTGTGTTGATTATTCTCTCGAACGAATAGTTGTCGTTGAATACAATTAACCGCAAATACGCCACAGTGTCCCGTATTTCCATGCGCTCGTAGAACCTTACGCTTCCGTACAGCTCATATGGTACTCCGGCGGAGGACAGAGCCTGCTCGGCAAATCGTGAGAGGAACCCGGAGCGGTAGAGGATGGCAATGTCCCGGTAGTTCACGCCCTCCTGCTTCACCAGCCGCTTTATTTCTGAGGCAATCCACTTTCCTTCCTCCCGCTCACTCTTTGAGTGAAGGTGTACGACGTCATCTCCAGGCTCGGCTGTGGTAAAGAGGTCCTTCGGGATTCGGTTTTTGTTCTTTGCGATAAGGGTGTTGGCGCATTTGAGAATCTTCGGCGTGGAGCGATAGTTGCGGTTGAGCATTATGGTCTCGGTGCCAGGAAAGAGCTTGTCGAAATCCACGATAATCTTCATGTCAGCCCCGCGCCACTCGTAGATGTTCTGGTCCGGATCCCCTACGACAAAGAGGTTGCGGTGAGCGGACGACAGCATTTTTATGAGCCGCAGCTCCCGGTTTGAGGAGTCCTGAAATTCGTCCACTTGGATGTAATGCAGCCGCTCCGTCCATTTTTCGAGGACTTCCGGGTAGTTTTCAAATATGGCAAATGTAAAGGAAATGAGGTCGTCAAAGTCAAGCCCGAACACGTTTTTCTCCCGCTCCATGTACATGCGGATGATGTTGTCCTCGCTTGAGTCCCCCTTTTTCACGCCGAAGTCCCCCGAGACGAACATGGAGACATAGTCTTCCTTCGCTTTCACGGCGTGGATTTTGTCGAGTATGTTCTCGAAGCTCGCCCGGTCCAGCTTGATTTCCAGCTCGGCGTAGATTTCCTCGAGGATTTTCTTCTGGTCGCCCTCGTCGAGAATGGCAAAATTCTGGGGATAGAACAGTCGTCCCGCGTCCTCACGCAAAACACGAACGCAGAAGCCGTGATATGTGGTGATGAGGGATGTGTCGCAGCCGTCGCCCACAAGAGCACGCACCCGCTTTTTCATCTCTCCGGCGGCTTTGTTGGTGAAAGTGACGCAGAGGATGTTTCCGGGATGGATTCCGGCGGCTTCCACAAGAAAAGCGTAACGATGGGTCAGGGTTTTGGTCTTTCCCGAGCCTGCGCCGGCGATAATCCGCACGTACCCCTCAGTGGCGCTGACCGCCTCGATTTGTTTGTCGTTGAGATTTTCAAAAATACTGTCCATTCGCACTCCCGCCGATGTTTCTTTCATTTTATATTATTATATTATATTAAGTCGGGAATTGCAAGTGGGGCGGCGAAAATATATCGGGGGATGTAAACAAATTTTCATAAAAGGTATTAACATGGTGATAACTTTTGATTATAATATATAATAGAACAGAGTATTAAAAAAAGGAATATGATTCATGAATGATGAAGTTAAATGCAATAATATTAATCCTGAATACGACTACAGTAAAATGACTACAGAAGAAATCATCGCCGTATTCAATGGGATTATGATAGATAAGATAATAAAAACAAGGCAGGAAAAAGGCATAAGTCAGAAGAAGCTCGAAAAACTCAATGGAGTGAAGCAACCGGTCATTGCGAGAATTGAAAAAGGAACCATAAGCCCACAGCTTCACACCCTTCTTAAAATTTTAAGACCTCTTGGGCTGACCATCGCCATAGCCACGCTGGATAAAGCATTTGAAGATTTTACTGACAATCAATGAGCCAGATTTCCAGCCAAAGAAACCTGCATTACACAAAAATATCCCCTCTTTATGACGGAGGGGACTTTTTTCGCTCGATTCGGGTCGATTCATATTCTCGCTTTCGGTTCGGCGGATTTTCTGAACTTGTCCGCAAAGTTGAAATGTTTTTCAAGCAGTACCGTACATCTGCCTATAACATATCCGTTAACCAGCGCGCATATTATAGTTCCCGCTTTCACGCCCTCGAAGTGACCGACGCCGAAAAAGCAGAAGGACATCACTACCCCTATGGCACAGCTCGTCAGGTCGTAGGCTGTCTTGAAGCGGCTGATTTCTATGTTGAATCTATGGCTAACCTCCGACACAAACAGTTCGTAGGCTTCCGGCGGTATGTATGTGTGGAACATGAACGACACTCCCACAGCGCAGGCAAGCATCCCCGCAATATAGCATATTATCCGCACCGCGAGAATCTCACCCGGAATGAAGACCGCCAGCGCCATAAAACCGTCCAGTATGAAGCCGTAGACAACAGCCGTCACGAAGGAAAACAGATACGACAGCCGGAACCGCCGCAGAATCAGGGACATGAGCAGAATCAGCACAGCCTGCAGAAGGTACTCCGCCATGCCGAAGGTAAAGAAACTCAGACTTTGGGACAGCTTGAGATAAATCAGGTAAGCCGGCGCCACAACCATAGATACGCCGAAGTCGGCTTTTTCCATGAGAGCAACACCTGCGGCGATAAAAACAAGCCCGAAAAGATAGGACAGTTCGGTGTAGATGATGTGTTTTTTCATTGGAAATACCTCGAAAAAAAAACTCCCTGACGTTTGATATAGAAACGTAGAAAGCTTGAGATTATCAGTTGTAGTAATTGTCGGGCTGACTTTTCCACTGCGGGAGCTGTTTTGGCGTCTCCGTGTGAGTTCTCCACTGCTTGGCTGAAGAAGTGCCGAGATGGCTCGTCGATGCTACTGACCGCATAAATTTTTATTCATTATATCATTTTGTTTGTGGTTTGTCAAGTGTTAATACGAAATTTGCTATATTAATATTCAACAATATTTTGAGGCTTATAATCATACATTTTGTTGTGTTTTTTTCGACGATTATTATTGATTTTGCGAGGGAAATGTGATATCATATGGAATAATTATACATGTCTTCTGTGCCTATCAGTTCAACTTTCATGATATTTCACATACCCCACCAATAAGGTCATAACTTGGAGGCGGGACGAAAGTCCATGCGCAACCCGGCATGGCAAAATTCTTGAAAGAAGGACAGGGATATGAAAAATTTTAAAGCCCGTCTGCTTTCTGCGATTTTAACACTTCTGATGGTATCCGGTTCTATAACCCCTCAGGCATTCGCCGCCGAGCCGGACAAACAGAGCGTAAAATTTGAGAAGGTAGAAAACTCCGCTGTCACAGCTTCACTGCTTTCCCCTATTGACGAGGGAATGGCAGTAGGCGAAACCGGAGTCCAGTATGCGGAAAACGAAGATGTTCGTGTTTCCATTGTACTGGAAGAGGAATCCACAATCGAGAAGTATGGCTCCACCGATATTGCCGCAAACAAGTCGGCTATGTCGTACCGCTCAAGCCTGCAGAGAACACAGGACATTGTGGCTGAGGCAATTTCCGCAGAGCTGAAAGAAGACCTCGACGTTCAGTGGAACCTCACTTTAGCCGCAAATATTATCTCCGCAAACGTTAAGTACGGTCAGATTGAAGCAATCAAGAAGGTTGCAGGCGTAAAAGACGTTGTTATCGAGACTCGCTATGAGCCTATGGTTGTCAACGACGATATTACCCTTGACCCCAACATGTCCACATCAAGTGAACAGATTGGTTCAACTACCGCTTGGGCAGCAGGATACACCGGCGCCGGCAGCATAATCGCTGTAATCGATACCGGTATCGATACTGACCACCAGTCATTCTCAGAAGATGGCTTTGAATACTCTCTTAAAGTTAATGCAGACAACCTGGGGCTTGACTACGACGAATACATTGAAAGCCTTGATCTTCTCACAGAAGAAAAAGTTGCGGCAGTCGCTGATCAGCTCAACGCTAATATAGATCCTGATCAGACCTACCTCACAAGCAAGATTCCTTACGCATACAACTATGTTGACGGAGGCTATGATGTAACTCATGACAATGACTCTCAAGGCGAACATGGTTCACACGTTGAAGGTATTGCTGCGGCAAACGCTTATATTCCGAATGATGACGGCACATACTCAAAGGCACTTGACTCCGTTAAGGTTCAGGGTGTTGCGCCAGATGCTCAGATTCTCACCATGAAGGTATTCGGTAAAGGCGGCGGCGCTTATGACTCCGACTACATGGTCGCTATCGAGGACGCCGTTATTCTCGGTGCTGACTCCGTTAACCTTTCTCTTGGTTCCGGAAGTGCGGGCCCCTCAAAAGAATCAGGCAATTATGTATATCAGACAATACTCGACAATCTTGTTGAATCTGGTACAGTTGTCACAATGTCAGCAGGCAACTCCTATAGCTGGGCTGAGAATTCCTACAACTTTACAGGCTATCTTTACAGTGATGACGTAAGCTTTGACACTGCAGGTTCTCCAGGATCCTACACCAACTCTCTCAGCGTCGCTTCCGTTGAAAATGCCGGCACAACCGGTAACTTTGTAACTGTTGAAGAAAACGCAATCTTCTACACCGAAACCAGCGGTTACGGCAACGATCCTATGACCAGCATTCCCGGTGACTATGAATATGTCTTCATCGACGGTGTAGGAACTGAGGATGACTGGGCAGCGGTTAGCGATGTACTTGAAGGCAAGGTTGCTTTCTGCTCACGCGGCACCACTTCCTTCTACCAGAAGGCTAACGCCGCAGTTGCTGCCGGTGCAGTTGCTACAATCATCTACAACAACACCTCCGGCACAATCAGCATGAACCTTGATGGTTACACCTACAACGCTCCCTGCGTATCCATTACTCAGGCTGACGGCAATCTAATCAAAGCGGCTTCCACTCCTGTTACAGATGACGAAGGCAATGTACTGTACTACACAGGTACATTATCAATCACCGACAGTGTTAATTCCACAATCACAGCCGGCGACTACTACACAATGAGCGACTTCAGCTCTTGGGGTGTTCCTGGTTCTCTCGAACTCAAGCCTGAAATCACAGCTCCTGGCGGAAACATCTACTCCGTAAACGGCGCTGTTGAAGGCGGAGAAGCTTACGAAAACATGTCCGGTACATCAATGGCTGCTCCTCAGGTTGCTGGTATGGCAGCAGTTATTGCTCAGTACATCCGTGAAAATGACCTCGAAGAAAAGACAGGCGAAGACGCACGTACACTTATACAGAGTCTTCTCATGTCCACAGCAGAACCTCTGTTTGAAGAGGAAAGCGACGGTAACTACTACTCCATTTTGAAGCAGGGCGCAGGTCTTGCAAACGTAGGCGCTGCAGTTTCCGCAGATTCCTACATCATAATGGCTGACGGTTCAAACGCAGGCGCAGCCGACGGCAAAGTTAAAGCTGAACTCGGCGACGATCCTGACAAGACCGGCGAGTATTCTGTAGAATTCACTGTAAACAACCTTACAGACGAAACCCATGAATACACCTTCAAGACTGACGTATTCACACAGGATACATTCGACTACTATGTGAACTACGACTATGACATTGGCACATACCTTGACACATGGACAACTCCTCTTGCGGCTTCTGTTACATACACGGTTGACGGCGAGGAATTTGTTCCCACAGCGCTTTATGACTGCGATCTTAACAACGATGGCAAGACAGACGCTAAAGACGCACAGATAATCATCAACTTCGTTGCAGGAAACATCGACGATATCGACGAAACACTGGCAGACGTTGATGAGGACGGCGAGGTAACATCATATGACGCATACCTCATTCTCACAGGTCTTGAGGTTGACTCTGTCGAAATCGGTGCAAACAAGTCTATCAACGTAAAGGTTGACATTGTTCTCGAGGACGAAACAAAGAAAATGCTCGATGAGAACTATGAAAATGGCGCATATATCGAAGCATACATCTATGTTCAGTCCGCAAACACCGAAGACGGCGCTGTAATGCCTGCTCATTCCATCCCGGTTCTCGGCTTCTACGGCAACTGGACTGATTCTTCGATGTTCGACAAAGGTTCCTTCCTCGAGTACATTTATGACGAGGAAGTACGTGAGCCTTATGTTGGCTCTTACTACGCCAACACATACGCAGTATCATACGACGGTGACTCCGGCATTTACTACTTCGGAGCCAACCCGTTTGAGGGACTCGTTCATGATGAAGAATATCATTCCGAACGCACCGCAATCAACAGCAATGACGAGATCTCCAAGGTATATTTTACTTCCATCAGAAACGCGGCTGCCTCAAAATTCACCGTTATTGATGAAACCACGGGCGAAATCCTCCAAGAAAGCCTGCCAGGAGCAGTTGACGCTGCATATTATTATGTAAATGGCGGTTACTGGTATAACACTGGCTGGTCTCTAAAGCCCGATGTTTCACTGGAAAACATTGAAGAGGGCGATGATCTCAGCTTCGCACTGACTCTCGCTCCCGAGTACTACGTTGATGACGAAGGCAATGTTGACTGGGATGCTCTCGGCGACGGCGCTACATTCAGCATCAACGCAACAATTGACAACACCGCTCCTGAAATCCAGAAAGTTCTTCTTGATGTTCAGAACAATAAGCTCGAAGTTGTTGCTTCCGACAACGAATATATTTCCGCAGTAATTCTTTATAACGGCTCCGGTTCTAAGTACTACTCTGCTACCGGTTCCAAAGAGGACATTACAGCAGGTGAGACTGCTACATACGAACTCGACCTTGATGGCGTAAACGGCAAGAAGTTCCTTATTCAGGTTTACGACTATGCACTTAATGTTTCCACATATGCCCTCAATGTACAGATTGGCGAAGAACAGCCTCTTCCGGAAATGATCGCTTTCGACTGCGACTATAACTTCTGGACATCCTTCACACTGACCTCAAAAGTTAGTGATATCGTTGAATACGAACCCAGCAATCTTACGTTCTATGCGGCAACAATCATTGACCACCTCGTATTCGCTTCAACTGACAGCGGAGATCTATATGTAATGCCTGAAGATGACCTCACTGATTTGACATATGTATGCAACACCGGTTTGGTTCTCACTGATATGGCTTACAACAAGGCTGACGACACAATTTACGGTGTTGCAGATGGTTATCTCGTTACTGTTGACAAACTAACAGGGGAAATCAGCAATGTTGGCGAGATTGGCGTTCCTACGAACACCCTTGCATGCGACGCTGAAGGTACATTCTACTGCAATAAGTATGGCTCTGGAGAAGTATATAAGTTCACTCTTGATACAATTTCAGATCCTGAGCTTCTTGTAGAAACAAACCTGAGCGCATCTCAGTATGTACAGGGTATGGAAATCAACCCGAACACTGGCATGCTCATATGGAACAGCTACTACGCAGATGGCATTTGGGGATTCTCGTATCTTTACGAAATAGACCCTGCAACCGGCGAATATACTCAACACGAAGATCTTTGGGATGAACTTACATGCCTAATTATTCCCGAAAAAGCAACAGGTGGCGAAAGCTGGAGTGATCCTACCGACGAAATCACAGGCGTTAAGGTTACTCCTTCAGAAGTCGATATTCTAGTTGAAGGAACTACTTATCTGACAGCTGCAGTTCAGCCTTGGACCGCTACTAACAGAGATGTAACATGGACATCCTCTGACCCCTCAGTCGCTACTGTAAGCGCTAAGGGCGTTGTTACTGGTGTTGGAGAAGGTACCGCAATAATCACTGCAACATCTGTTCTTGATCCTTCAAAGACCGCAACATGCACTGTAAACGTTTCCGTGTTAGAAATTGCAATGGGAGCTGCTCTTCAGGATGAAAACGGAAATCCTATCCTTGTTGAATGGTACACTGCTGAGGATGAAACATGGGAAAAAACTGCTGACCTTGACACCGATATTGTAAACGCTACATGGAACTGGGATTCCGACATCGATGGAACAAACTATATGTATCAGCAGAATACTGCAGGTATGATGTACGTTGTCGATCCTGACACAGGTGAGACTGTCGATATATCTGACGGAGTTTGTGGATTTGGCGCACCAGTATACGATACCGATATCGCTTACTATAGCTCCGAAAATGAAGGACTTCCTTTCATGTTCGGTGTATACTCAGGATTTTTCCTTATGAACAGTGATGAAAGCGGACCAATAACTCCTGTGGAGAACTCTTTCGGTTACGGTTGGAATTTCTCTTCCTACTTAGCAGCATATACACCCGGCGCTACCAAGTTTGTCGCAGTAGCGTGGGGCGGCGTTGACACTTCAACAGAACCCTATGCTGATGTCTTTTATGCACTTACCGATAACAACTGGATTTGGGTATTTTATTACGACGGGACGGGAAGTCTATACTTTGACTTTTTACCAACTGATCTGAATCTTGTCTACCCGGATTATGATGGATATCAGTTCAACTCACTCCTCATGGGGTTGAATGACGGAAACCTGTATCTGTCACACTTCAATGGTGAAACAAATGAGCTCTACCAGCTCAAATATGTTGACTATACAACAGGATTCACTGGTCAAAAATTCGGTGATTTTGGAGACGCTGTATGGCCCGCTGCTCTTCTTGAAGTAATCAATACCGGAGAGACAGCAGACGCAGCTGCTAACGCAGAAAGCAAGCCGAGCGAAGTTAAAGCAGCAGAACTCAAGACTGATTTCACAAAGACCGTTGAAGCTCAGACATTCACAGAAGCCGACTTTGCAGAAGCTACATCGAATCTTGCAGAATCCTCAGCACTTGCTAATATGTCACGCAAGTTCGTTTCCGATAAATCCGCTTCCAGCGACGCTGTTGCAGCCGCAAAGAAACAGTCTTCCACTACACCGGTTGGTGGACTCAACTCTGTAAACGCTTCAGTTGGAATTGATTCTACTTCCGGCGAAATCGGCGATCCTGTCATCAACAATAACAAGCTCGTTGTTGACGTAACCGAAGATATTGATGTTACAAACGGTAAGTATGAGATTTCCTATGAATCATCCGTACTGAAGTTCATCGGTGTAACAGCTCCCGAATACGATTCTGCGGCAGCAGTTGTGGCATCCAACGAAGATGACGGAATTATTACAATTGCGTTTGCTCATACAAATGCTGCTCCTGCCGGCAAACCTGTTATCAAGATTGAATTTGAACGTCTCACCGACGAATACACTGAAGTAGTTGTGGAAACTCACGAACTCAACGACAGTGTTGATGGTGATGAAATTATCGACGAGGTAACTGTTGAACTCGATTCTGAAGATGACGGTCACGAATGGAGCGAATGGGTTGTTACCATTGAACCTACCTGCACAGAGAACGGTGTTGAAACACGCACATGCTCCGAGTGTGGCGAAACCGAATCCAGAACAGTTCTTGCTCTCGGTCACGACTTTGTAACCGAAGAAGGCTATGCTGGAATCAAGAACGGCAAGACATATTGCTCTCGCTGCGGTCTCATTGTCAGCGGAAGCGACTCACCTATTCCGGTTCTCAACCCATATACAGCTCCTTTCTTCACAAAGTCCAACCAGCCCACAAGTCCGGTTGAACCTGAAGAACCTGTTGTTGCAGAAGAACCCGTTGTTGTAGAAGAACCTGTCACTCCCACAGAACCTGAAATTCCTGAAACTCCTGTAAAGAGTATGCCCTTCACTGATGTTTCTACTGACGACTGGTTCTACACCGCTGTTGAATATCTGTACAATGCAGACATCATGAACGGTACAAGCGACACAACATTCTCACCTGATAAGGAACTCAACCGCGCTACTGTTGTAACTATCCTCTACCGTCTCGAAGGCGAACCCGCTGTTGAATCAGCTGGCACATTCTCCGACGTTCCAGCAGACGAATGGTACACCGCCGCTGTTGAATGGGCTGCTTCCGTTGGCCTCGTAAACGGCTACGAAGACGGCACATACGCTCCTCTCAAGGCAGTAACACGTCAGGAACTTTCCGCAATCATCTACAGATATGCTCAGTTCAAGGGCGTCACAATCTATGAAACAACCACTTCCCTTTCCGAGAAGGCAGTTGTATCCGATTGGGCAGCTGAGAGCGTAACATGGGCTGTATCCGAAGGACTTCTTGTAGAAGGCGAAGACATCAACGCGACCGAAAACGCAAACCGCGCAGAAGTTGCCGCAATGATCTACACCTACCTGACCAAGACAGCGAAGTAAGATAAACCGATAATCCGGTTTGCCTGAATTCCTGTAAACCAGAAAAAGCCTCCTATGGCAGAAATGCTGTGGGAGGTTTTTGTTATGCTTAATAAAATTTAATCCTGATTTTTCAGAGGCAGCTTTCAATTTTTGATATAGCTGCAAGCAATTTCGTCCTGAAATCAGCAAATTCCGTTATGTTTTTTCTGGACGGGACGTGGATGAATACCATTTTTGCGTCGGATTTGCTCTGTTTCAGGTGAAGCAGGGTGTTGTAGTGCAGTCGATTGCAGGTGGTGTGGGTTTAATCAAATTATAGTATTTTTTATGGACGATTGCCAACAGGCTATGACAAATCGGATTTCAGCCGGAATTTCATCGGATGTGATGTGCGGCAAAGAAAATCGGAAAAATATCAAAGTTTTTTCTTAAAACCTATTGACAAAGTTGGCGCGGTGTGATATAATAAATAAGCGATAGGGAATAACACATCTCACGGGAGTAATGAGTTAGCCGGACTGGCGGAATTGGCAGACGCCCGGGACTTAAAATCCCGTGTAACGAAAGTTACGTACCGGTTCAAGCCCGGTGTCCGGCATGGCTGATATGTCAGCAAAAGCAGATGTTTTCCTTGAAGCAATTATATATCGCGGGATAGAGCAGTTGGTAGCTCGTCGGGCTCATAACCCGGAGGTCGTGTGGTTCAAGTCCCACTCCCGCAAGCGAAAAGATACCCTTTTGAGTTAGGTTTAACTTGAAGGGTTTTTTTTACGGTGATGGGATACCACATCAACGCCACAGTTGTGCAGACAATTTATTTTTTAGTTTAATTTCCTGTTTCATTTGACTTATTGTGGCAGCTGTGATATAATGTTTAAGCAAGCTCTCTGGAAATTATTTCCCGTGAAAAAGGCTGAAATATATGGCAGCTTTTGCGGGAGCTTCCTCACTATAACATCACGAAAGGATGACCACCATGACCACACGATTACCTGATTCAATCACCATCACATATGAATCCTCCACCGGCCACATCTCCACCAAGCACCTCCCCATCCCCTCCGGCTCCTTTGACGACGTTTCCTATTCGCTCGACTGCGAAGCCGACGCACTGCATGTTTCCGTCACCGCAGATACCACGCCGCTGTGCTATATCCGCCTGAATTGGCGCTTCAACGAAGAAGAATGCCGCACTGACCCGGTCCGCGTGATGGGCGACGCATGGGAGAGAGGCTACGGCGATTTGGAATGGCGCGGAATTGTACCTGAACGGCGCATGCAATGGTATTTTCTCGTCTCAAACGGAACGGACCTCAACCGCTCTTATGAAAACCGCCGGACCGACTGTTATGGCGTCAAGGTTCGCCCCTCTTCCCTCTGCTCATGGCAGTACACCACTGCGTTCGTGACTTTGACAATGGACATCCGAAGCGGCGCACGCGGCGTTGTTTTATGTGGACGCACCCTTGAGGCTGGGGACGTACTCTTCCGCACATACGAAAACTGTTCCGCTTATGAAGCCGGACGGGCATTCTGTGGGGAGATGTGTACCGAATGCCTGACAACATCCCGCCCGGTTTACGGCTCCAACAACTGGTATTACGCCTACGGAAACAGCAGCCACGAGGACATTCTGCGCGACTCTAAGCTGGTGGCAGAGCTGTGCGCGGGAAATGACAACGCTCCCTACATGGTAATCGACGACGGCTGGTCAAAATACAGCTGCGACGGTCCATGGACTGAGACAAAGGCTTCCTTCCCCGATATGGCTGGACTTGCTGAAGAAATGAAGGCGATTGGCGTGAAGCCCGGAATCTGGGTCCGCTATTTAGCTGACGCTCACGGAGAATGCAGACTGCCGGCGGAATGTCATTTCTCTCACAACCCCTCCGCTCTCGACCCGTCCCATCCGGCTGTTCTTGAATACGTGCGCAAAACTACCGAGATGCTTATAGGTTGGGGATACACCCTCATCAAGCATGATTTTTCCACCTTTGACATATTCGGCAAATGGGGATTTCAGGCTCACGAAAATCTGGCGGACGGTAAATGGAGCTTCCACGACAACACCAAAACCTCAGCTGAGATAATACTCGACCTCTACCGCGCAATCCGTGAGGCAGCGGGACCGGACGTGGTTCTCATCGGCTGCAATACTATCGGTCACCTCTGCGCCGGACTGGTTGAACTGAACCGCACGGGAGACGACACGTCGGGCATGGAATGGGAGAGAACGCGGAAAATGGGCGTCAACACTTTGGCATTCCGCATGATGCAGAACGGCACCTTCTATGCCGCCGACGCGGACTGTGTGGGAATCATGGGAAAATTCCCGTGGAGCTGTAATAAACAGTGGCTAAAGCTGCTCTCACTCAGCGGCTCGCCTCTCTTTGTCTCCTGCAAGCCGGACGTTCCGACGGAGAGTGAATTCGCCGACATCCGCGAGGGCTTCTGTGTCAACTCAGTCCAGTCCGACCGCGCCGTTCCCCTCGACTGGATGGAATCGGTCTGCCCGGAAAAATGGCTGATAAACGGGGAAGAAGTCGCCTTCCGATGGTTCTGAGCGTCCTAAGCCAACAAAAAAACAGCAGGTCCGACTCCGATAACGGAACCAACACTGCCGCGAAGCAGATGACGGGAATCGAACCCGCACGGTCAGCTTGGGAAGCTGAAGTTCTGCCACTAAACTACATCTGCACGTGTATATTATAACGCAAAAATGCGGAATTGTCAAGACCTTACGAAAATATTGCCGCAGTAAATCGCACGCATTTCGTAATTTACGCGACAACTTTGTTCAATTCTTTACTATAACCAAAGGAGAAGCTGTATGAACCTGCTTTGCAAGGAATTCATCTACGAAAAAAACACGCCGCAGTGCCACGCATCCACGCTGGTTCAAATCGGGGACGTCACCGTTGCGGCATGGTTCGGCGGGACTCACGAGGGGCATGATGACGTTCGGATTTACTCCGCACTCCGGCAGAATCGCGTCTGGAGCAAGCCCGTGTGCGCATCCGACTCCGAAAACATACCCCACTGGAACCCGGTACTGTTCGACAACGGAAGAGAGCTGCTTCTGTTCTACAAGGTGGGCAGAACCATTCCCTACTGGCACACAATGCTCGTCACCTCATCCGACGGCGGTCACAGCTGGGGCGAGCCAACACTGCTCTGCGAAGAAAAGGACGGCGGACGGGGGCCAGTAAAGAACAAGCCAATACGCCTCCGTGACGGCTCCATACTTGCCGGTGCGTCAATCGAGCGGGGAGCATGGCGCGCGTTCACCGACCGTTCCACCGACAACGGCTACACATGGGAAGTCGGGAAGCCCCGACAGGCAAACACGGCACTTTCTAAGCCAAACAGTAGAGCGAACCCACGAATTCATTCTCAGGATGGCGCAAAAGAGTTCGACCGCAGCTGTCTGATTCCTCTGCCGTCGGAGGAAGTCGAGGTAATACAGCCGACTTTGTGGGAGGACGACGAGGGCGTTCACATGCTGCTTCGGTCGAAAAATGAACGGGTCTACCGCAGCGACTCCCCCGACGGAATCCACTGGGGCATGGCGTACCCGCTGGAGCTTGAGAACAACAACAGCGGTCTGGATCTGGTGAAAACTCCGAAGGGACTGGTGCTGTGCTGTAATCCCGTGAAGATAGAACGGACTCCCCTGTGCCTGATGACGTCAAGGGATGGTCTGCATTTTGAGAAAGCTCTGACGCTTGAAGACGAGCCGGGAGAATACTCCTACCCCGCCGTGATATGGGATGAGGAGAAAATAAGGGGGACGTACACCTGGAGGCGGGAGAAAATCGTGTACTTCGAGGCGGCGCTTTGAGGTGTGGTCATTCAGCAAACAAAACCTTGCAGTCCTTTTCTTAAAATGCAATGCCGCAGCGG
>CAZULC010000014.1:0-54905 GCA_964621165.1 uncultured Ruminococcus sp. | reverse complement strand
TTATCACAACAGAAGAAAATATCAGGTTAGCATATAGAAATCTGAAAAAGAACGCAGTAAGCAAAACACCCGGTACGGATGGTAAGAACATCACATACTTGGCAGAAATGAGTGAAACTGAGCTGATTAATACGGTTCAGCGGAAATTCAGCTGGTACCAGCCGCAATCTGTCAGACGGAAGGAGATTCCAAAGGGATACGGCAAGACCAGACCGCTTGGAATACCCACCATAATGGACAGACTGATACAGCAGTGTATACTGCAGGTGATGGAACCAATCTGTGAAGCAAAATTCTGCGATACAAGCAATGGTTTTCGACCGAATCGCGGAGTTGAGAACGCTTTGGCACAGGCTGAGAAGCATATGCAGAAAAGCTATCTTCACATTGTCATTGATATAGATATAAAGGGTTTCTTTGACAATGTGAAACACGGAAAGCTGCTTCGCCAAATCTGGGCGATGGGTATACATGACAAAAAGCTGATTTGCATCATATCCGACATGCTGAAAGCAGAGGTAGCAGGAATCGGTTTTCCGGTGAAAGGAACGCCGCAGGGAGGAATCATCTCCCCACTGCTGTCCGACATTGTTCTCAACGAGCTTGACTGGTGGATTACGAGCCAATGGGTAGGAATGCCGACAAGGCACGAATACAGTGGGCGAATCCATAAAACCGGAACAAAAGACCAGTCGAAAAAGTACCGCGAACTCAGAAAAACCAAGCTGAAAGAGTGCTATATCGTCAGGTATGCCGACGACTTCAAAATCTTTTGCAGAAAACACAGCGACGCCGTAAAGCTGTTTGAAGCAACAAAGGCGTGGCTGAAAGAACGTCTGGGACTTGATATAAGCCCGGAAAAGTCAAAAATCGTGAATCTGAAACATGATTACTCAGATTTTCTGGGATTCAGAATCAAGGTCCGCAAAGGCAGGGGCGGTAAATATGTGGTTGTCTCCCATATCGCACCCAAGGCAATGGATAAGATTAAGGAATTGGCAAAGGAAAAGGTCAAGTCGATTCAACACTCGTCTAAGGAAATGGAAGAATACAAAGTCATAAATGACTACAACAGCTTTGTTATGGGAGTCCACAACTACTATAGCATGGCGACCTCCGCTTCACCAGATATACAGAAAACAGCGTTTGAGATTAAGATGGCTATAAAAAACAGACTACAGGAAAGAGTACAGCGACGAAGCAATCAACCCATACCGGCATATGCAAGACGGTATGCGAACAGCAGGAAAATACGCTTCATAGGAAAGAATATTCTCCTGCCCATAGGCTACATACAGCACCATCCGCCGGTTCATGTGAAAAAATCCATAAATAAATATACACCATCCGGAAGGGCGGAAATACACAAGTATCTGGAGAGTGTGGACATGGCAATACCGCACATTCTCATGAGAAATCCTATCATGAGCTGCTCTGTGGATTATAACGACAACCGTATATCCCTCTATGTGGCACAGCAGGGAAAATGCGCTGTCACAAAGGAGCAGTTATCTGTCGAAGAAATACATTGTCATTATAAAACGCCAAAGTCGCTGGGCGGCGGAGATGACTACGTAAACCTGATAATTCTGCATGAACATGTTCACAGACTGATACACGCAACGCAAAAAGAGACAATTTCTGCAATTATGCAAACCGTACAGCTAAACAAAAGCCAGCTTGATAAGCTGAATGAGCTCAGAAAACTGGCAGGAAACGAAGCAATCATGTTTGAGAAGCCGGATGAATCCTGTTGCTGATTAGAATGACAATTTGTAAATGATGGAAAGCCGTGTGAGGGGAAACTCTCATGCACGGTTTGGAGTGGGGGAAAATCCGGAGGTGAGTTCAAAGGATTACCTATCACTATAAGATAAACTCATAACCTTGCATGACCTCGACTGTCCGTGGCGCCTGGGGGATTTGGAGCAGCGCAAAGGCAGAATTGTACGTCAGGGCAACTCTAACCCGAGGTTCATATTTACCGTTACGTTACAGAAGCAACCTTTGACGCGTACCTCTGGGTGCGACACGAAGTCACGTAATTTAATTGTTCGGCAATGACCGAACCTGCTGTTCCGTCAGCAGTAGCCTTGCACCACCAAAGCAGTCGGCAACGGCTGTGAGGAAGCATGGTGTGAATAGGCAGCCCTCCCGTTAAGGGTCAAGCAGAAGCCGCGAAGCGGACGCGATAAACTGCAAGCAACAATGCGGTTTGGGAGCTTGGCTGTGCGGTATGATTTATGTAATGTAAATCGCTGATAAACGCCGTTAAAGACGAATAGGCTAAAGCTGCTGATAAGCCTGAACCAAAATGGTATTGCGGTCGGATAACCTTTTCCATAGTAAGGTTACACGGACATAAGAACCGTCGGCGGAGAAACGGAACCTAACCCGCATTGTTCATTACGCAAAACGTGGTAAACCTGTATTTTCTCCGGGAAGTCGAAATGACTGACACCGGACGGCAATCTGTAAAGAAAACTTATGGGAAATGCAGGTAAGGAGCGATGGAAAAAGCGAAAGCCGACACTGTAATGGGGAAGGACAGAGATTGAAACATCATCTCACGCGAAAGCGGGCAGACTTCCATCCGGTCTTTCTTTACGAGAGAATTTATAGAACTTTTTTAAGGAGAAAATCGCAAATGAACGGGAAACCGTGTGCATCATCCCACAATGTACAGACATGGGAATCCATTGATTGGAAAACCGCGGTGCATATGTGAAAAAGCTGCAAATTCGTATCGTAAAGGCTCAGAAAGAAGGTCATTACAGCAAAGTAAAATCGCTGCAAGGGCTGCTCACACATTCATTTTATGCAAAAGCACTGGCAGTAAAACGTGTGACATCAAATTCAGGTAAAAACACAGCCGGTGTTGATCATGAATTATGGCTTACACCGGAGGTAAAATTATGCGCTGTTTCAAAACTGCATAGGCGCGGTTATAGTCCAAAACCGCTCAGACGGCATTACATTCAGAAAAAGAACGGAAAAATGCGTCCGCTCGGCATACCGACTATGACCGACCGTGCCATGCAGACACTCTAAAAATTCGCATTGGAACCTATAGCGGAAACCTTTGCGGACCCGAACTCATACGGATTCCGTATCGGCAGAAGCACACATGACGCTATCGAACAATCCTTTACTGTCCTTGCCAAAAAGAAATCACCGGTATGGATTCTGGAAGGCGACATAAAAGGATGTTTTGACCATATAAGTCATGAGTGGCTTATTGAGAACATTCCGACAGATACGGCAATGCTCGAAAAGTGGCTGAAATGAGGATTCATTGAAACCGGAAAACTGTTTCCAACCGAAGAAGGTTCGCCTCAGGGTGGGTCAATTTCACCTACTCTGATGAATATGACGCTTGATGGTCTTGAAAAGATATTGCAGGAACACTTTCCGACCCGCAAAAGGAAATACATGATGAACTTTGTTCGTTACGCGGATGATTTTATCATAACCGGAAAATCACCGGAATTTCTACGGAATGAGGTTATGCCCATTCTACGGACATTCCTTAAGGAGCGCGGACTGCAATTATCGTAGGAAAAGACAGTAATCACGCATATAGACGACGGTTTCGACTTCCTCGGCAAGAACATCCGTAAATACAACGGAAAGCTGCTGATTAAGCCGTCAAAGACTTTGGTCAAGTCCTTCCTCAGAAAAGTGCGTGATATAATTAAGAGCAATAAATCAACAAGGCAGGAAGTCCTGATTCATAAGCTCAACCCGGTTATTCGTGGATGGGTCAACAATCAAAGATTTGTTGTATCTTCCGATGAAAATAAGCAAAAGTTCATAGGTCTATGACGTCAAAGTCTCCCGTCCGTACTTGTGATGACATTGATGAAGCCACGCTCAGTTATACCGAAGTCAAAGCCCTTTGAGCCGGAGACGACCGAATCCGCAAAAAAATGGATCTCGATGTATTTGTAGCAAAGCTGAAACTGCTTAAAGCTGACCATCAGAGCAAACAGCACCGCATGGAGGACAACATACAAATCCACTATCCGGCGAAAATCGAAGCGGCAGAAAAAGCAATTGCCGGACTTGAAACTGACCGTGCGACAGTTGAAGCTCACCCTCACCCAGCCGACGGATTTTCCGGAATGGAGCTGAAAGGAACAAGACTCACCGAAAATGAAGCCGCCGGGAAAGCTCTGCTTGCAGTCATGAAAGAGGTACACGGACTGGAACCGCTGAAAATCGGCAGCTACCGTGGTTTTCAGATGTCTCTGACTCTTGCGGATTTCGGAAAGCAGTATGTTTTCCATGAAAAAACCGTGATTTATTGAAAATGTATAAAGAATAGATAATGTGAAAACCTTATGTTAAACGAAAATTAACACTTTTTGCGTATACATGGGGGAATTATATAAGCAAGAGTCCGATTGTGTCTGCATAACACGAATTGAACGGAGGTAACATGAGCTTTCTCGGAGCCATAATCGCGTTTGTTCTCGGCGTAGTCGTGTCATTCGCGAACTATAAAATAAACGACAGAATCCTTAAAGTGAAGCCGGATTTGGTGGCGGCTGGTACCGTAGTCAGACAGCTGTTCAACGTTGGATATTTGGCAGCCGTGTACTTTATCGTGCCGCATACGCCCTTTTCCATGATTCTGGCACTTGTCGGAGCGGTTCTGGGACTTACACTGGCCATGTTCTATTTCACATACTGTCTTGTCAGAATTATGGATAAGTCAAAAAAGACGGATGATGCGGACAAAACCGGAGAGGACGACAATATAGCAAAGTGAGGTGAGATAGAATGGGTGAAAAATCGGAGGTAATCGTAGAACTGTTCGGAGTGTTTGACATAACGGGCGAGGTTATTGCCATGTTCGTCATACTGGCGCTTCTTACGGTCCTGTCAGTTATCGTCACGAGGAACATGAAAATGCGCCCGGGAAAATTTCAGAATATGATAGAATGCGGAGTCGAGTCCCTTGACAATTTTATTTCAGGCATCATCGGAAAAAAGAACTCGCGCAGGTATTTCTATTTCCTCGGCTCGCTGTTTATATTCATCATAGTGGCAAACTACTCAGGACTCATTCCGGGAGTCGGACTCACGCCGTACTTAAAAGCGCCGACCTCATCCCTGTCGTGTACGCTGGGGCTTGGCATATGCGCGTTTGTGTTCCTGCAAATCGCGGGACTGCGCTCAGGCGTGAAGAAATACTTCAAAAAGTTCGTCAGCCCAATGTTCTTCATGCTTCCGCTTCTGCTCCTTGACGAGTTCATAAAGCCGGCGTCGCTTGCACTTCGACTTTTCGGAAACATCTTCGGCGAGGAAACGGTGACGGAGGAGCTGTACGGACTTCTTCCGATAGGGGTGCCGGTCATCATGATGGTGCTGTCCCTGCTGTTCTGCGCAATACAGGCAGTAGTGTTCACCATGCTTGTGTCAATCTACCTTGAAGAGCAGATAGGCGAATAATTATTATCAAAACATAACATAAGGAGTAAAAAAATGGATAACTCAGGACTCATCGCAATCGCAGCGGCAATCGCAATCGCAGTAAGCACAATCTTCCCGGCAATCGGACAGGGAATCACGTCAAAATCCGCCATGGAAGCAATCGCACGTCAGCCCGACGCGGCAGGAAACATACGCTCGACTCTCATCATTGCCCTCGCCCTCATGGAAGCCCTCACGATTTACGGACTTCTCATCGCGTTCATTCTCACTTCAAAAATCTGAGGCCGGCTTAACCAAATCCAACCTCACCGAAAGGCGGAATACATTTGACAATACAATTACCGGTTCTCGTGTGGACCGTGATATGTTTCTGTCTGTTGACGCTGATTCTCAACAATCTTCTCTTCAAACCCATGCTGGCCTTTATGGATAAGCGCAGGGAAAAAATCGACGCGGCTCACGCGAAAAAAGCGGAAATCGAAAAAGCTCAGCGCGAATACGAAGAAAATCTCTCCGCATGCCATGAGCAGTTTCTCATAAACGAGGCAAAGCGGGCTGAGGACGCAGTAAACCAGGCAAAGGAAGCGGCTGAAAAAAGGGTTCGTGAGGCCGAAATTGAGAAGGAGAAGAGAGTGGAGCTTGCGAAGACGGATGTAGAAATCGAAAAAAGCGAGCTTTCCGAAAAACTTGACAAAAGCGTAGATGAGCTTGCGCAGGCGTTCGTCACACGAATAGTTTCATAAACAGAACGGACAATCGCGTGAAATATATAGTTATTGATTGATTTTCAGCAAGCTGATTTCACGCAAAAGAATTACTTTGAAAATGGGACCCACCGTTTTCAATCGACTTTCAGCCGAATGTAATTCTTTAACACAGCTATTTGTGAGCCGCATAGCGGCAGAATGGAAGAAAATGCAGTTTTTATACGCAATAATTAACTTTCTTATATTGGTCGGTCTTCTTTGGCTTTTCGGCAGAAAAATGATCGGCTCAATATTCAAAAACCGACTTGATAAAATCAATCGGGAGCTTGACGAGGCTGAAGAGATTGAAAAAATCGAATACGAGTCCCCGTCGCTTCCAGATATTCCCATGACCGCAGACAAGGATGTAAACGACAGCATCAAGGCGAAAATCGACGAAATAGAAGAGGACAGTGCCGCCCGGGTGAACAGAATCAAAAAGAACGCCGACGCGGAAGTCCTTGAGATGTGCTACGAGGTAATCTCCGTTGAAAAAAAGGAACTGATTGAGAATATAAAGCGCCGCGCCTCCGAGCTGATTCATACCGAACCATACAAAACTACTCTCTACAACAAGCAGTACCGACTCGCCGACATGATCCTTTCACGCATAAAGCTGACCCCCGGCGACATAGCATATCTGAACAACCATGATGTGCTCTACGTCACCTTGACCTCAGCCGAGCCGCTGCCAGAGGAGATCGTCAAAAAAATCGACGAAAAAACCACGGCAATGCTTGACGAGATCAATGGAAAGTCGTCATACTGGGTAAAATTGGACGAAGGTCTAATCGGCGGCTTCCGGCTCAGAATCGGCGACACAATCTACGACTGCACCGTGGCAAACCAGCTGTACGAGCTTGAGCGTGAACTCGAAAAACGTCCTCTCCGGGGAGACGAAACGCCCGAGGGAATTTTGGAGGACACCTTTGCCGGAATTTCCATAATCAACAACGGCGTCACCGAATTCCAGGTTGGACGTGTTATCAGCATATCCGACGGCATCTGCTGGCTTGACGGTCTGGCTGACATCATGTACGGCGAGGTCATCGAATTCGACTCCGGCGAGCGGGGTATGATTCTCGACATAGAACCCCACAAAATCGGCTGTATAGTCTACGGCGACTACGAGCATATCGAAAGCGGCAGCAGGGTCAGACGTGTTGGCAGAATCGCGGACGTTGCCGTTGGCGAAGAGCTTCTTGGCAGAGTCGTGGATCCGCGCGGTCACGCCCTTGACGGAAAGGGAAGAATCTGGACAAAACAAAAACGTCCCATCGAATACAAAGCTCCCGGAATCCCCGACAGAGCCGCGGTTTACCGTCCTTTGCACACGGGAATCAAGGCAATCGACGCTCTTGTCCCCATAGGCAGAGGCCAGCGTGAGCTGATAATAGGCGACCGTCAGACCGGCAAAACCTCAATCGCTATCGACGCAATAATCAACCAGAATGGCAAGAACACCGTTTGTATTTACGTGGCAATAGGGCAGAAAGACACGACAGTCGCCGACGTGCGAGAAAAGCTTGAGCATTATGGAGCTATGGATTACACGACAATTGTCTGCGCACCCGCGTCCAGTTCGGCTTCACTCCAGTACATCGCACCCTTCGCCGGAGCCGCAATGGCCGAATATTTCATGTACTCCGGCAGGGACGTTTTAATAGTTTACGACGACTTGTCCAAACACGCAGTTGCATACCGTGAACTTTCACTTCTGCTTCACCGCCCGTCCGGACGAGAGGCATACCCGGGCGATGTGTTCTACCTCCACGCAAGACTTCTTGAAAGAGCGGCACAGCTTTCCCCTGAACTCGGCGGCGGCTCTGTCACTGCTTTACCGATTATCGAAACACAGGCGGGAGATATATCCGCTTATATCCCTACGAACGTAATATCAATCACCGACGGTCAGATTTTCCTCGAGACGGATCTCTTCAACGAAGGACAGCGTCCTGCAGTCAACGTGGGTCTGTCCGTGTCCCGTGTGGGAAGCGTGGTTCAGACCAAGCTGATGAAGCAGGTTTCCGCCAGCCTGAGAATGAACCTCGCCCAGTACCGGGAGCTTGCGGGATTTGCCCAGTTCGGCTCGGACCTTGACGCGGATACGAAATCGGTTCTTGACGAAGGCGAGAGAATGATGGCGGCGCTGAGACAGGGACGCTACTCCCCACTCGAGGACTGGAAACAGGCACTGTTGATTTTCGCGGTTTCAAACGGATTCGCGTCCTACATCCCGCCGGAGCAGGTTGACATATACGAGGACGAGCTTTACTCCTACTTCGAGTTAAACGAACCGGATTTAGTTGATGTGCTGAAAACCGGTGCTAAAATGACGCCTGAATTTATGGAAAAGCTGAAAAAAGCACTGTCGGAGATGCCGAAGGTTGAGCTTCACGAGGTTGTGTAATCATGGCGGGAATGCATGAGTTAAAAAAGCACCTGAAAAGCGTGAACACCACGGGTCAGCTTGCTGGAGCCATGAAAACCGTATCTTCGGCGAAATTTTCACGACTCAGCTCAGCCTACGCCTCATATTCGGAGTACGCAAAAGCCTGCGGTGAGATAATAGAGCTGTTCGGCGAATCCCTCGGAAAAATAATGCCCTGCAAAAATCCCGACGCACCCGAGTGCTATGTGGTAATCGCGTCAAACCGGGGTCTCTGCGGCGGATACAACACGGCTCTTCTGTCCTTTGCCGACGACGTCATAGAAGAAAACCGCAAGTCCGGCAAAAGTCATATAATAGTAACCGTAAACAAAATCGCGAAGACATACTTCTGTGAACGCGGAGTCGGAATTGAACGCGGATTCATCCTGCCCGACGTACCGGACTATTCTTCCACCGAAGAAATCCGCCAGTGGCTCATCGACAGCTATAAAAACGGCAGCTTTTCCGGAGTCAGCTTCATCTACGAGCGGTACAAGAACACCCTGACGCAGATTCCCACACTGAAAAAGGTTCTCCCGCTGTCGGCAAATGAAGAAAACGGCTCAGGCAAAGGCAGAATCAAGGATGATGGCGCGTACTTTATTCCCGACAAGGCCGCCGTTATGAAAAACGCCTGCATGAGCTGTCTGAACTCGTCGATTTTTTCGCTGATTCTCGAATCCGCCACAGGAGCGCAGGCCGCAACACTCATGGCAATGCGTGAAGCCTCGGACAACGCGCAGGACACTTCCGCCGCAATCGAGCTTGAGATAAGCCGGAAACGCCAGAGCGATGTCACGTCCAGCGTAATCGAAACCTACTCTCCCGAAGAAGATAACTAACAAGAAAATGTCTGGAGTTACGCGTGAAAGATATAGTAAAACTTGATATTGAGTGAGTTTCTTTCACGCAAAAGAATTCTTTTGTAAAATGAGGCCTACCTTTTTATCGGGACAACCGCCATTTTCAATCGTCTAACAGATGACCGGAATTCTTTCATTCTATTTATGCGCCGCTTAAGGCAGAATGGAATATGAAATGTCAAAAGGAAGCAAAGGTATAATCACAAGAATAACAGGTCCGGTGGTGGATATCCGTTTTGAGAAGCTGAATCTTCCGGATATTTTCCATGCGGTTGAAATAATCCACGGTGACAGCGTTTTCACCACTGAAGTTCTGCAGCACCTCGGCGACGGGGAAGTGCGCTGTATTTCAATGGAACCCACCGACGGCATGTCACGTGGTATGACAGCTGTAGATACCGGACGCCCCATATCCGTTCCGGTCGGAGAAAAAACTCTCGGACGGATGATAAACGTACTCGGCAGCCCTATCGACCGCGCGGGAGCCATCGAAGCCGCCGACTATTGGCCAATCCACCACTCAGCTCCTGCTTTCACAGAAATCGTAACCGCAAACGAAATCCTCGAGACCGGAATCAAGGTCATAGATCTGATGACTCCCTATGCCCGGGGCGGTAAAATCGGACTTTTTGGCGGCGCGGGCGTGGGCAAAACCGTTTTAATCATGGAGCTTATCCGAAACATAGCCTTCGAGCATGACGGGTATTCGGTTTTCGCCGGAGTCGGGGAGCGGTCCCGTGAAGGAAACGACCTCTGGAACGAAATGAAACATTCCGGAGTCATCAACAAAACCGCGTTAGTATTCGGTCAGATGAACGAGCCGGCGGGAGCGAGACTCAGAGTACCGCTTGCAGGATTGACAATTGCTGAATATTTCCGCGAAACATCCCACAAGGACGTACTGCTTTTCGTCGATAATATTTTCCGTTTCTCCCAGGCAGGATCGGAGGTATCGGCGCTTCTCGGACGCATGCCATCAGCCGTTGGATACCAGCCCACCCTCGCCTCAGAAATGGGCAAACTGCAGGAGCGAATTGTCTCCACGAAAAACGGCTCAATCACATCCGTTCAGGCAATCTATGTCCCCGCCGATGACCTGACCGACCCCGCACCCGCCACAACCTTCGCTCACCTTGACGCAACCACCGTTCTGTCAAGAAAAATCGTGGAGCTTGGCATTTATCCCGCGGTCGATCCTCTTGAATCCCACTCGAGAATGCTGTCTCCCGATATTGTCGGAGTCCGCCACTACAAGGCCGCAAAGGAAGTCACGCGTATTCTACAGAGATACAATGAGCTTCAGGACATCATAGCCCTCCTCGGTATGGACGAGCTGTCGCCGGAGGATAAAACCACGGTAAAACGCGCGAGAAAAATCCAGCGGTTCATGTCCCAGCCCTTCCACGTTGCCGAGGGATTCACTGGCTATAAGGGCGCGTATGTGCCAATAGAGAAGACAATCGAGGGCTTCGAAGCCATTTTGGGCGGGGACTGCGACGAAATTCCCGAGCAGAAATTCCTGATGAAAGGCTCGGTTGATGACGTTTACGCCGCATACAAAGCCGACGCGGATTAAATTATGGCTGATAAAAAACTGATTCACGTGAAAATCGTCACGCCAAACGGCAGCTCCGGCGGGGAAGAGTTCGACTGCGACTCCATCATCATGACCGCACAGGATGGCGAAAAAAAAGGAGGCGGCTTCTTCGGCGTTCACTACGGACACATAGATGCAATCGCCGCACTCGCCAAAGGTAAAACCACAGCTTACCTCGACGGAAAACCGGTGAAAATGCTCCAAACCGGCGAAGGTTTTGCGAAAATCACCCGGGACAGCGTGACAATCCTGACCGACGGATTTACTGTGATGTAAATAAAGAAAAAATTAATTATTGTAAATATGTTGATAATTTTATGTTAATTTACAAAGCTTGCATTGACATTCTACCCTGAATAAATTATAACATATATAGGATATTTTTAGTCAGCTCCATTTATATAACCTTTCTGATTAAGACAGCATTGTAGTGACACTTAATACTACACTGTTAGATTTATGACTGAACATACAATAATAAAATAGAAAGGAATTATAAGAAATTAGAAAAATAACTATATCCATCCTGATAAGTGGCATATTAATGTTAGGTGTAATATCAGTTTGCGCAGATGATTACATCGATGCCGAAAGTGATGTGATTTTCATTGTTGATGAAGATATGTCAATTAATGAGGATGTTCTTACAATTGTGGAAAAGATTCCCGACAATCTTGAAGAGCTGACACAGGAGGGATACGATGAGCTTGAAAGCATAAAAAGCAGACCATACTTGATTAACGTCTGGAAAGATTCCGAAGTCATTAACATTATATATACACGACTTTCATACAGGAAGAATCAACGGAGCAGTGTACGATTTACAGTTTACCAATGGTGGCAATGGTTTCATGATATACAGCTTTGAAAGACAAAGACTATTTGAATTTGCCGAAGGTATTTTGCCGTTTCTGCAATTTCAGGAAGCTATGAAAGCCGGACAACTCGATTTTATCCCGGAAGAAATCCGTAATTCAAAGACATACTATTTTTATCAGACTCTCACATACGGTTACTGTGTTTTGAACAGTAATGGAATGATGGATATTTATAACATCTACGATATGTATTTCACTGATAATGAGGTAGACTTTGATAACGTAAAGGTTCTGTCTGACTGTTCTTTCTTTGAAACGGAGGCAAAAGTTGAGGAGACTAAAATTACAAGGTATGATGGTTCAGAAAATGACATTGCATTTTTCTAAGAAAGATGGAATTCTTCATTAGCAAACGACATAGAATCTGAAAATTCTCCGTCATATTATTTAATTTCTGGAGTTCCAGATTATGCACAAAGTGAAGACATTGATGGATGTACATGTATACCAACGTCTATGTCAAATATTATTGGATACTGGGATGACAACGGATTTCCTGATTTGGTGCCAAGAAGCGAACGAGACAAAGAAGTATATATTAAAAAAGAGATTGTTAGATATATGAAAGCCGCTGATGGTACTGGTAATAACAAATCAATATACTTGGAATGATGGTATTGTGAACCGTAGGATTGCTTGGAATGATGTTGATTCCATGTTATCCTGTTCGATTAACGCAACTGGTAATTAATTTAATATCAAAGATGGGTCTAAAAAATTTCCATACATAAAAAACACAGGCTTTACGGTATACACGACCGCGGAGCCTGCTGTTTTTATATCAATTGAATTTCACTCAGATTTATCTCTCTTGGATTAGGTTTTAATCAACCTCGGCGTAAAAAAGCTGTTCTATATCCCCTCCGGTAGTAATATTATGTACTGTCAGCCTTAAAGCGCGGATTTTTTCAGCTCCTCAAGGCACGCGCGGCATATCCGTTTGTCCTTGTAGACTACAATGTCGTCCGCATCTCCGCAGAAAATACAGGAAGGCTCGTACTTTTTCAGAACCACTCTGTCCTTTTCCACGAAAATTTCCACTGGATCTTTCGGTCCAAGGTCGAGTCTCTTTCTTGTTTCGATAGGAAGCACAATCCTGCCGAGTTCATCAACTTTTCTGACGATTCCGAGAGATTTCATAATTAACTCCATTCTGCCGTTTACGGCTTAATATTGCGTGAATCAGCCTGCATCAGCAAGTTCTGTCAATATCGCGCAATCCCCAAAAATTTGTATACCTGTAACAGGACTTCCAAAATTGGCAACTCCTGTTCTTTCATCCATATTTTACCACATTCGACTTCGTTTGTCAAGAGTTTTTGTCAAAAAATGTTGGCTTTTTTCTAAAAAAATACAAAAACCAAATTTCATAGGGAGTGCATATGATATCGCTGTGTTTTGCCGTAATCGTAATGTTTTCGCTGATTTATGCCACGTTCACCGGAAATTTGACCGTTATGACCGCCGCTGTTATCGACGGATGTGCAAAGAGCGTGAAAATTTCCCTTGAGCTGTGTGGGACAGCCTGCTTCTGGTGCGGCGTCATGCGGGTTTACCTCGACTCCGGAGTTCTCGATAAGCTGAGCCGGCTGTTCTCGCCCCTGTTCGGCAGGATTTTTCCCACGGCTTGGAAGACGAAGCAGGGCATGAGTGAAATAACCGCCGCCATATGCGCAAATCTGATCGGAATAGGAAACGCCGCCACTCCCTACGCACTGTCCGCCATGTCAAAAATGGATGAAAACGGCAACACCCCCGACATGGCTTCTTTCACCGTCCTCGGTACCTGTTCCGTGAGCCTTGTCCCTACTACGATTCTAACTCTGCGAAGAGCTGCCGGTTCATCCGAGCCATATTCGGTGGTCGTTCCAATCTGGATATGCTCATTCACGTGCGCCATTGTCGGAATAATCCTTTCCCGGGCCGCGGTGGTCATAAAGTCGGGGAAAGGAAAATCAAAACTCGTCGATAACACACCTGAACCCAGCAAAAAATCCAGCCGCATAATAAGTAAGAAAATATGAACGCCGAACTTCTCTCGTCCCTTGCCGCACCTGCCGTAATCGCCGTTTTCTGCATCCTCATTCTACAGAAAAGGGAAGCGCGTTATTCTTCATTCATCAAGGGTGCGAAAAGCGGACTGAAAACAACACTGAACGTTTTTCCGGTTATGACAATGCTCCTCGTTTCACTTACAATGTTTTCGGCAAGCGGTGCGGCGGAGGGAATCAGTTCATTTTTATCGCCTGTCTGCACAAAAATCGGACTTCCGGAGGGAATCATACCGCTTATCGTCATCCGCCCGTTTTCCGGCTCCGGCTCAGTTGCGGCATACAGCGAGGTTCTCGAAAAATTCGGCCCTGACAGTCTCGAGAGCTATGCGGCGTCGGTCATCATGGGTTCCGGCGATACGCTTGTTTACGTGATATCCGTGTACTATTCCGCAGTTAAGTCAAAAAAAGCCGGCTATGTCTTTCCGGTATCCGCCTTCGTATCGCTTTTTGCCGTTTTCACCGCATGCACTCTTGCACGTATTTTTTTCGCAAGTTGAAATTTATTGCATATCAGTCCGAGAGCGGGTCAAAAATAAGGTAACAAAGTCAGGAATAAACCGAGGTGCAATATGCTGAAAGGGTGTCAAAAAAAAATCTACTATATGAAAAACACAGGCGGAAAATATTTTGAGGAGGCCTATCTTGTCTTAAAGCCGGACCTGCCCGAGGACAGAAACGGAAGCCATACCACCGATCTCGCCGCCGAAGCCGAAAGAATTGTACGTGACGCGGAATGCTTTTACAAAACCGAGCGCCAGAGGGAAAAAATCAGGCTCAGCCGTGGAATGTCCTTTGCTCTCGGGGCAGCTTCATCGTCAGCTGTAATAGGCCTTGCGGCTCTCATCATCAGCATGGTGTGATTGAATTTACTGCGCAGTGCGGAAGCTGCGGATTTGACCATTATAGAATAGCTTCACCGGAAAGCCGGCATTATTCACGATTACGCGTAAATATATGCTGGCAAACCTGAGGCGTATTTTATATCGTCCAAAAAATACAGCTGTTTTCACTCGCATAACTGTGCGGTGGTGCTGTAAAAAAGAAAGCAAAACCGTATTAAATTTGTATAATCATACTATTGACAGACAATCGTCAGCAGGTGTATAATATTATTATGTTAATCTGCCGCCGGTACGGTTGAATCAGCGTCAGGATTATTCAGGAAAAATTAACGAAACAGAGTCCGCTTCGGTATTTTCCGCCGCCTTCGGAAACAAGCCGATCCACATGGACTGCTGTCCGCTCCCGCCGGAATCGCGAGCTTCTTTGTATGTTACTTTTGACCGTCTCACCCGCTTTAGCTGCCACAGCCATAGAGTTTTTTCAGCCGCAGCTTCAGGTACAGCGCCGGAGAGAGCATGAATTTTTCCTATGATACATATTAACAGAACACATTGCATAACAGGTGAATTTTTATTCACAAAGGATCGGGATGACACGGAAACGACAAATAAGCCTGATTGAGACGGAATCGTATTAAACAAAATTATAGGAAAGGAAAGTGCGGCTGCAGGCTCGTCATGCCGAAAGGATTGCCGCACACAGGTAGAGTACATGGCAAAAAAACAAAGCAACAGTAAAGTTCGTGTAATGATGCTCGGAGGACTAAATGAAATCGGCAAAAATATAGCCGTAATTGAATACGAAAACGACATAATAATAATCGACTGCGGTCTCGCGTTCCCGGACGAGGATATGCTTGGAATCGACCTCGTTATACCAGACTTCACGTACCTCGAAAAGAACGCCTCAAAAATCCGCGGAGTTCTGATCACCCACGGTCACGAGGACCACATCGGCGGACTCCCGTACCTTCTCAAAAACATAAACGTACCGGTTTACGGCACAAAGCTGACCCTCGGAATCGTCGAGACAAAGCTGGCTGAGCATAAGCTCCTCGGTGAACGGAAGCTGGTTACGGTTCAGGCAGGGGACGTGGTAAAGTTAGGCGTGTTCAAGTGCGAGTTCATCCGCGCCAACCACTCTATTGCCGACGCCTGCATGATAGCCGTTCGTACCCCCGAGGGAATAATACTACACACAGGCGACTTCAAGCTTGATGTGTCCCCAATCGGCGGCGAAATGATGGATCTCACCCGAATCGGCGAATATGGCAGGGAAGGCGTGCTTCTTCTCATGTGCGAGAGTACAAATGTAGACCACCCTGGCTTCACACCGTCGGAAAAAATAGTCGGCGCGTCCCTGGACACGATTTTCATGACCAACACCGACCGACGGATTATCATCGCCACATTCTCGTCAAACGTCCACCGGGTCCAACAGATTATTAATTCCAGCGTCAAATTCGGGCGTAAGGTTGCCATCACCGGAAGAAGCATGCTAAACGTGGTCGGAGCGGCAGTAAGACTCGGCTACATGGACGTTCCTGCAGGCGCGCTCATCGACATAACCGACATTAACAAATACCCGCCGGAGATGATTACGATTGTCACCACGGGTTCACAGGGAGAGCCAATGTCAGCCCTCTACAGAATGGCGTTCTCCGACCACAGTCAGGTTGAGCTGACCCCCAACGACCTCGTAGTGCTGTCATCCCACGCAATCCCTGGAAACGAAAAATTAGTCTCTCGTATAATCAACGAAATGTATAAAAAAGGCGTCAGCGTGTACCATGACGAAGCGGTTGTCCACGTGTCCGGTCACGCATGCCAGGAGGAACTCAAGCTGATCCACGCCCTGACAAAACCGAAATTCTTCATGCCAATCCACGGCGAGTACCACCACCTGATGCAGCACAAGGAGCTTGCCGAGTATATGGGCATGGACCCGAAGAATATTTTTATCATGGACATAGGTCAGGTGCTTGAGCTTGACAGCGATTCCTGCAAGAAAAACGGCACGGTTCCGTCAGGCCGCATGATGGTTGATGGCTACGGCGTGGGAGATGTGGGCAATATTGTGCTCAGAGACCGCCGCCATCTTGCACAGGATGGACTTATCGTAGTAGTCGCCACGGTGGACATCGACGAAGCCACAATCATCTCCGGACCGGACCTCATTTCCCGAGGTTTTGTGTACGTGCGGGAGAGTGAGGAGCTGATGGATGACGTGCGTAATCTTGTACGCGGCGTTCTGTGCGACACCCTCGACTCAGGAGTCACCGAATGGACCCAGATGAAGTCCAATGTAAAGGACGCGCTGACAAAATACCTCTACAACAAGACAAAGCGCAAGCCCATGATCCTGCCTATAATAATGAACGTATAAAATTCAAGGAGACAATATGGTTAAGCATATAATTTTGTGGAAACTCAAAGAATCCATGACGGATGAAGAAAAATCCGCCGCCCGTGCCGAAGCGAAAAAACGGCTTGAATCATTGAACGGAAAAATCGACGGACTCATCAAGCTCGAGGTAATCACCGACCGGCTTCCCACCTCAAACGCCGACATGATGCTGGATTCCAGCTTTACATCAGCTGAAGCACTCGCCGGGTACCAGACCAATCCCTTCCATCTCGAAGCCGCAGGATACGTCCGTTCCGTGACCGAAGCCCGGCTGTGTTTGGATTTTTAATATGGGAAAAAACAAAAAAGCGGAACTTCTGTCCCCTGCTGGCAACTTTGAAAAGCTGAAAGCCGCTGTAAACTATGGAGCAGACGCGGTTTATCTCGCCGGACGGAACTTCGGTATGCGCTCGGCTTCCACCAACTTCGACCGTGACGAGCTGATTGCAGCCGTGTATTATTGCCACAGCCACAACGTTCGCCTGTACATTACCGTAAATGTTATGCCCCACACCGACGAGTACGCTGAACTGGAAAACTACATCCGTTTCCTCGGCGAAATCAAGGTTGACGCGGTAATCGTGTCGGACATCGGCGTAATCATGCTCACCCGGGAAGTCGCGCCGAACCTCGAAATCCACATCTCCACTCAGGCAAGCGCGGTTTCTGCTCAGGCGTGCATGGGATGGGCAAAGCTTGGCGCAAAGAGAATAGTCCTCGCACGGGAATTGACCATGGATGACATAAAAAAAATCCGCGCGAATGTTCCCGACGAGATTGAGCTTGAAGCCTTCGTCCACGGAGCCATGTGCATAGCCTACAGCGGAAGGTGCCTGCTGTCCAACTACTTCACTGGACGGGACGCCAACCACGGAGCCTGCGCCCAATCATGCCGCTGGAAATACGCCCCCGCCGGACTGAGTATGGACTTGTCTGAGTCAAACCGCCCGAACATCCCCTCCGTCGCCGCCCTGACTGAGGAAAAAGGCGAGACCTTCTTCATGTCATCCCGGGACACCTGCATGATCGAGCACATACCGGAGCTTGAGGAGTCGGGAATTGACAGCTATAAAATCGAGGGAAGGGTAAAGAGCGTGTACTACACAGCTGTGGTAACAAACACCTACCGCATGGCAATCGACGCCTATCGGGCAGACCCCGTAAATTATAAATTCAACGAAGTCTGGCAGAATGAGCTTGACGGCGTGAGCCACCGGGAGTACGGCACAGGATTTTACTTCACTCCGCCAAGCGAGCAGGCAAACACCGTCCGCGACCTCGGCTACATCCGCGAAAAAGCCTACATTGCCTCGGTTGTTTCCGACTGTCAGACTCCCGACGGCGACGGACTGTACGACGCACTTTTCATCCAGCGCAACAAGCTGACCTGCGGGGACAAAGTGGAGCTGATTTCTCCAGGTAAAGTCGGACGGGGATTCACAGCCAACACACTGCGTGACGTTCAGGAAAACGAGCTTGAGTCCGCTCCACACCCGTCGATGTATTTCAGGCTGAAAGTCCCATTCCCGACAAAAGCTGGAGACATACTTCGCCTCGGGTAAAATTTGTATATACATAAAGGTTGATTATGGAATACTTTATAGAATTTCTCAAAGCGTTTTTTCTTGGCGTAGTGCAGGGAATCACCGAATGGCTTCCGATTTCCTCCACCGGCCACATGATAATCTTCGACGAATTCGTGGGACTGAACGTCTCGCCCGAGTTCATGGAAATGTTCCGCGTGGTAATCCAGTTCGGCTCTATTTTAGCGGTGGTCGTCCTTTACTGGAAGCGGCTTTTCCCGTTCACCCCCGGACTCAAACCGGCTGAGCGGAATTCCATATGGAAGCTCTGGCTTAGAATCATCATTGCGGTCATACCGGCGGCGGTAGTTGGCGTACTGTTTGATGACATACTCGACAAGTACCTTTATAACTACGTAACAGTAGCCGCGGCGCTCATCATTTACGGTATAGTATTCATCGTAATCGAGCGCTCACATAAGGACAAGAGTTATAAAATCAACACTGCCGAGGACATAGACGGAAAAACCGCGTTCAAAGTTGGACTTTTCCAGATGCTGTCCCTGATCCCCGGCACATCCCGCTCAGGTTCAACCATAATAGGCGCAATGTGCGTGAATGTGTCCCGAACCGCTGCGGCTGAGTTTTCGTTCTTCCTCGCAATCCCCGTAATGCTTGGCGCAAGCCTACTCAAAATCGCAAAATACGCAGTCAACTATGGCGTGTCGTTTACGTCAATCGAGGTTATGACCATGATAACCGGAATCGTGATGGCGTTTGTGGTTTCCCTTGTGTCAATAAAATTCCTTGTGGGATTTGTAAGACGGCACAGCTTTGAGTCCTTCGGCTGGTACAGAATAATCCTCGGCGCGATTGTACTTGGGTACTTTATTATAACAAAATAAACAAAACCTTCCGGGTTGAAATTAATCTTCTCGGAAGGTTATTTTTTATTCAGTTAATCAAGTTCGAATGATAAAATTAAACAAAATAAATCAGCAGATTTTATATTTTATCAATAATTTACCGAACTTTCTTCTCAATCTCCTCCAGCGCAGACGCGATGAACTCCTCAACCTTGACCGCACCCTTGTCCTCGCCAGCTCTTGTACGGACGGAAACCGAGCCGCTGTTCATTTCACGCTCACCTACGACAAGCATGTACGGCGTTTTCTGGAGCTGAGCCTCACGAATCTTGTAGCCAATCTTCTCGTTTCTGTCGTCAAGATGTACCCGAATTCCAGCTGTGTCCAGCTTCTTTGTCACCTCTGCGGCGTATTCGTTGAAGGAAGCCGATACTGACATAACCTCAACCTGAACGGGTGAGAGCCACAGCGGGAACGCACCTGCGAAATGCTCCGTGATGACGCCGATGAATCTCTCGATGGAGCCGAGAACAACCCGGTGAATCATGACGGGACGGTGCTTTTCGTTGTCCGCGCCCGTGTATTCAAGCTCAAATCTCTCGGGAAGCTGCATGTCGAGCTGAATCGTGCCGCACTGCCATGTTCTGCCGAGACAGTCGGAAATGTGGAAGTCAAGCTTGGGTCCGTAGAACGCGCCGTCGCCTTCGTTTATTACGTATGACTTGCCCATCTCGCTGACAGCTTCCTTAAGCGTTTCCGTAGCGAAATCCCAGTCCTTCTCGTCTCCCATGTGGTCCTCTGGCATTGTGGAAACCTCAATCTGGTACGAGAGTCCGAATACCGAATAAACCTCGTCAAACAGCTTGACTACGTTCTTGATTTCATCCTTCATCTGGTCCCATGTCATGAAGATGTGCGCGTCGTCCTGTGTGAAGCAGCGTACCCGGAAGAGTCCGTGGAGTGCGCCTGACAGTTCGTGACGGTGAACCAGACCAAGCTCGCCAATACGAAGGGGAAGGTCGCGGTATGAGTGGGGCTGGAGCTTGTACACGAGCATACCGCCGGGGCAGTTCATGGGTTTGATGGCGAAGTCCGTGTCGTCGATTACAGTTGTGTACATGTTGTCTTTGTAGTGGTCCCAGTGACCGGATTTCTCCCACAGTGCACGGTTGAGCATCATGGGAGTGCTGATTTCAACGTAGCCGTATCTCTTGTGAACCTCGCGCCAGTAGTCGATCAGCGTGTTGCGCAGAACCATTCCTTTGGGGAGGAAGAAGGGGAAGCCCGGACCCTCGTCCATAAGTGCGAACAGACCCAGCTCTTTGCCCAGCTTTCTGTGGTCGCGCTTCTTTGCTTCTTCGATTCTGTCAAGATACTCCTTGAGAGCGTCCTTTGAAGTGAAAGCTGTGCCGTATATTCTCTGTAAAACCTTGTTCTTTGAGTCGCCTCTCCAGTAAGCGGAGTTGCAGGACGTGAGCTTGAACGCCTTGATAGCGCCCGTTGAGAAGAGGTGGGGACCTGCGCAGAGGTCAGTGAAGTCGTTCATTTTGTAGAAGGAAATGACCTCGCCCTCCGGTAAATCGTTGATCAATTCAACCTTGTATGGCTCATCCTTCTCAAGCTCGAGAGCTTCCTCACGGGGAAGTGTGAACCGCTCCATTTTCGCGTTTTCCTTGATGATTTTCTTCATCTCGGCCTCGAGCTTTTCCAGCACGTCGGGAGTGAAAGTAACATTGGAATCAAAGTCGTAGTAGAAGCCGTTGTCGATAGCCGGACCAATCGTCAGCTTTACCTCGGGGTAGAGTCTCTTTACAGCCGCCGCAAGAACATGGGAAGCCGTGTGGCGTAAAACTCTCGCGCCGTCCTCGTCGGCAAAGGTGAGAAGCTCCACCTCGCTGTCGGAATCAATGACGGTTGTCAAATCGGAAACCTTGCCGTTGATTCTACAGGCAATGACTTCCCGTAAGATGAGTCCTGTTTCCCGTGCGGCGTCGTATGCGGAAATCGGGGACTCAAAGTTTTGTGATACTTCAGCAAATTTGATGGTAATCATAGCGAATACCTCCGAAACCAAGCAGAAAACTGCTCTTTTTAGACGCTCTGACCTATGTACGATAAACAAAGTCAAAGCTGAATCTATACCGTGTGGAAAAATAAAAAAGCACGGTACAGAAAATCTGTCGGGGTGCGAGAATTGACCCGCACGGTTCCACCCGAGCTTTTAACTCAATTTTATATAGTTGAAGCCGTTTCATTCGGCAGGGTGGTACCGCGAAGAGCCTGCGGAAACTTCTCAGCCACTGTTTCTCTCTGTGCGCAAAACAAGGACGCGACATATCCCTTGATACCATTATATCAAATCCCGCGTCCTTTGTCAATAGAAAATGTTAAATTTTATGATTTTTCTGAAAAATCGTGTTTTACACTCAAGAGCCATTGCTTCGCGTGAAACGATTAATGAAATAAAAGCCTCACTTGAACTGAAACAACAATTGCGGACCGCTTATATTATACAAAAGTCAATCCTGCTTTGCACTGGTTTTGAGAATGATTCTGTCTTTCACCCAGTTGTCGCGGTAGTATGAGCTTGGTCTGAATCTGTCGCCAATCCGTTCCATTTCAGCCTGCATTTTTGACTTTAGCTCAGCTTTAACCACTTCGTAATCCTTGACACCGGACAGGTCGCACATCTGAAGCGGGTCCAACTTGTTGTTGAAGAGAAGCTCATGTTTGTCTTTCAGATAGACCGCGTAGGTGTATTCGTTCGTTCTGTATGCACGCCACTCGTGACCGTCCTCCCATGCCGCAGTCGCACCGGTACCCATCATGAGAGCGCCGTCGGGCCGTTTAGGGCTGTTTTTGTCGAGGATAGCTTCGGACAAATCCAGTCCTTCAACCTCGTCGGGGATGTCGTTCTTCATTCCCATGAGCGAGAGCATGGTAGGCATTATGTCAATGGTGTTAAGGCAGACGTTGTTTTTGCCTTCGGGAATCACTCCCGGCAGCCGCATAAGGAAGGGAACTCTGACGGACTCCTCGTAGAAGATATTTTTAGCCCGTCTGCCATGTGCGCCGAACATCTCCCCGTGGTCCGACGTGAAGACGAATATGGTATTGTCCTCAAGTCCCGCTTCACGTATTGCCGAGAGCATTCTTCCCACGTTTTCGTCAACCTTTTCCACCATTGAATAGTACCCCTTTATCCACAATGGAAGCTCCCCGCGCTCTTTTTCGGAAAGCTTGGCCCAGTCGTCAGCGTAGGGATCGTTTGACGGCATGTAATTTTCAGGTAAATCAAACTTTACCCCATCGAACATTTTATATGAATCCGGGTCGCAGTTTTCCGCGTTCCACGGGTCGTGAGGAATCCCGATTGATAAAAACAGCGCAAAAGGCTTGTCCTCAGCCGCAAGGGATTTCATCTCAGCTATAGCCATATCGGTCTGGCAGTCCGGTTCAAAGCCGTCGTAGTGGATTTTCTCAGGGGAGTTGAGGTGGTAGTAGGACTTCTCTCCGTAGTTGTCGTGGTGGAAGTTGTACGCGGCAAAGAGTCCGTCAAAGCCGAGCCTGTCCTCCCCCGCAGGAATATAAGAATTTTTAGGGTCGTAGTGGTTTCCCAGCTGATTTGCATACATGTGCCACTTGCCGATATATGCGGTGTTGTAGCCGTTGTCGTTGAGGATGTGGGCAAACGCCCGGTGGTGAGGATTGAGCCTGATTTCATTGATTACCATACCAGTGCTGGTGGTGTATTTCCCCGTGAACAGGGAAGCTCTGTATGGCGCACAGACCGGATGACCGGACACAGCCTCGCATAAATTGCAGGATTTAGCTTCCAGCGCGTCTATGTTCGGGGTTATTGCTTTTTTGTCGCCGGCGTAACCCATACTGCACAGCCGGAGCTGATCCGCGAACATGTAAACAAGATTCGGCTTTTTCATAAAGACCTCCTGATTAAAAGAATTATTTATATTTTTCCATATTATAAACGATCCCCGGGATTAAATCAAGAGCGTCGGGAAAAAATAATTTTGTCGTGAGATGAAACAATTATACATAATCCCCTTGACTTTTCCGTTTTTTTCTATATAATAAGAGGGGACGACAATGTTGATTCAGCCTGAGAGCATATTCAGCCGTCCTTAAAATGAAAACAAAAAATTTTATATACCGCTGGGACAACGTATGTCTATGCGGAGAAATGAGGTTATTATGAAAAAGAATGCTGCTGTTATCGGTTATGGCGGAATGGGCGCGGGCTTCCATGTGAAACACATACTTGAGTCCGACGTCTGCAATCTTGCCGGAGTGTACGACATTGATGAAGCAAAGCAGGAAAAAGCGAGAGCGGCTGGAGTCAAGGTCTACAACAGCCGTGAGGAGCTGCTCGCTGACCCGTCAATCGATATGGTTACAATCGCAACTCCCAACGACGTTCACGAGGAAATCGCAATCGCTGCACTGAACGCAGGAAAAAACGTTATTTCAGAGAAACCCGTGACGCTCTCAATGGAAAGCCTCGAGAGAATGATTGCCGCCGCAAAGAAGAACAACAAAATTTTCTCGGTTCACCAGAACAGAAGATTTGACGTGGACGCCCTCGCAATGAAGAAAATCCACGACAGCGGAGAAATCGGCGAGGTAATCAACATCGAGTCCAGAATCCACGGAAGCCGGGGGATCCCCTCTGACTGGCGCGGAATCAAGAAGTATGGCGGAGGTATGCTCTACGACTGGGGCGTTCACCTCATCGATCAGGCCTGCATGATTCTCGGCTACGACGTTGAGTCCGTCCGCTGCACCTTCGACCACATCACAAACGACGAGGTAGACGACGGCTTCCACCTCACAATCAAGTACAGAAGCGGCGCTCAGGCGTTCCTCGAGGTTGGAACCTACAACTTCATCGCAATGCCCCGTTTCTACATGAGAGCGAAGGGCGGTTCGGCTATAATCACCGACTGGAGAGTTCCCGCTCATGTTGTAAAGTGCAAGGCATGGAACGAAGCGGACGTGCTTCCTGTACAGAACGCCAGCGGACTCACAAAGACCATGGCTCCCAGAGACAGCATCACAGTTGACGAATACGACATTGAGAAGCCGTTTTCCGACGTTCACGACTACTACCGCAATTTCGTCAAGGCAATCGACGGCATTGAGGAGCAGATGGTAACTCACGACCAGATGAGATGCGTACTCAAGATTATTCTTGACTCATTCAAGTCCGCTGAAAACGACGGCGAAAAAATAGTTTGGTAAAATTACAAAAATAAAGTCGAACTTGAATGGTTCGGCTTTACTTTATTCAGTTATTTAACTTTGATTGCATAACATAAAATAGCTTCAGGAGAACAATAAATGATTTGCGAAATATTATGCGTGGGGACTGAGCTGCTGCTTGGCGACATCATCAACACCGACGGTGCGTTCATTGCCGGGGAAATATCAAAGCTCGGCTTTTCTTCCTACCATCAGACAACAGTCGGGGACAATCCGGAGAGGCTGCGCGAGGCCGTACACACCGCATTGACCCGTGCTGACGTTGTAATTCTCACGGGAGGACTTGGCCCTACCTGCGACGACATAACGAAGAACGCTGTTGCGGACGAATTAGGCCTGAAAATGCACTTTGACGAGTCAATCCGGCTTGACATCGAGAACTTTTTCAATAAAATCGGGCGCAGGATGACGGACAACAACCTTTCCCAATGCTATGTTCCCGACGGAGCCGCGGTTTTCCCGAACGAGTGGGGAACGGCTCCCGGACTTGGCGTAAAGGGAACGGTTGAAGGAAAAGAAAAAATCGCTGTGCTTTTACCCGGACCTCCAGCTGAGTGCGAGCCAATGTTCGAAAAATACGCAAGGCCCTACCTTGTTGCTCTGTCCGAGGGGTGCATCTACAGCCTGAATCTGCACATGTACAACATCGGTGAAGCTGTGGCTGACAGCATACTCCGTCCGATTATGGAGAGCAGAATCAATCCCACAGTGTCCCCATACGCCTGCGAGCACGAGGTCAGAATCAGAATCACCGCGAGGGCAAGGACTCTCGAAGAAGCAAAGGCCATGTGCCGTGCTCAGGCTGACGTGATTTACGCAGGTGAATGCGGAAAATACATCTATGCCGAAACCGACAACCCCTTCGACGCAAAGCATTCACTTCCGGTTGCGCTGATAAATGAGCTGAGAAAAGCGGGAGAAACCTTCGGATGTGCCGAGAGCTGTACCGGCGGAATGACAGCCGCGTCCATCTGCGATATTCCCGGAGCTTCTGACGTGTTTCTCGGCGGTGTAGTGTCATATGCCAACGAGGTGAAGGAACAGGTGCTGTCAGTGCCTGAGACCACTCTGAACACTGAAGGAGCCGTCAGCGAGGAATGTGCCGGATACATGGCCGCAGGTGCGATGAGGATCCTCGGATGCTCCATAGCGGTATCGGTTACGGGAATAGCGGGACCAGGCGGAGGAACTCCTGATAAGCCTGTGGGGACGGTGTGCTTTGGCGTTGCCGACAAAAATGGTGTTTACACCGAGACAAAACATTTTAACGGCAGAAACGACCGTTCAAAAATCCGCCGACTCAGCTCCTCACACGCAATGATGCTGGCTCTGCACAGACTCCGCGGGGAAATTTAAGGCGGCAATTCTATAAATAAATACAAAAATAAGATCGACGGATTTGACTCAGCCGACCTTATTTTTTTGATGCTTACATCGTAATAACTCCATGTCAGGAGCTAATTATGCTATTCCTGCGCGGAATAAGCTGACGATCGCGATCTCTCCGGCCTCTCCGCACAACCTGATTCAATTTCCACTTGCAAAAAATTGCATAATAGTTGAAAATCCAACAGGCTTAATTATATTATAGCATAAATTTATTATAATGTCAACCCAATTGGGTTCATTTATCAAAAATTTTTCACATGCGCGATAATTGCGGAAAAATACATAAAATTTGAAAATATTTTAATATAATAAAGTAAAAAACTCAAAAGAGTTAGATATTTTGAAGATAATCGTATAACATATATCTAAACTCAAAATAATTAATTCCGAGCAACACTGCGTGATCCTGAGAACTCTGGCGTTCCCCGAACTTTGGACTGCCGCGGTGGATTCAGCATATATAAAGAAAGGTTTGATATAGTTATGCGCGTAGGAGAAGCCGTAAAGGAAAGAATACTCGAGCTGTGCCGTGAATACGACATTACGCTGAACAAGCTTGCAAACAACAGCGGAATCACCCAGTCCACCTTGAACAATATCACAAGCGGACGGAACAACAGCACCACCGTTTCAACTGTAAAGAAAATATGCGATGGGCTGAACATCACCATGGAGGATTTCTTTGACTCCGACCTGTTCCGCAACCTTGAGCAGGAAATAAAATAAAGCGAGCCGCCAAACTCTGACAGCCCGCCTTGTATTGTTTGTTTTAAATTACTTTTTGCTGTTTTCAGCTTTGCTTCCGCCGAGCATCTGGTTTACAATGATTCCGAGAACCAGCGCGGTTGCGATTGAGGTGATTGTTACCTTGCCGAAAGTGATTGCAAGTCCGCCGATTCCGCAGACGAGGATGGTGGAGACAACGAAGAGGTTGTGGTTGTCCTCGAGGTCGACCTTCTGAATCATCTTCAGACCGGAAACCGCGATGAAGCCGTAGAGAGCGATGCACACGCCGCCCATTACGCAGGAGGGAATGGAGTTGACGAAAGCCACGAAGGGTGAGAAGAAGGAAATGATTATCGCTCCGATTGCAGTGGCGATGATTGTCGCAACCGACGCGTTACCGGTTATAGCAACGCATGCCACGGATTCGCCATAGGTGGTGTTGGGGCATCCGCCGAAGAACGCGCCTACCATTGAGCCGACGCCGTCTCCTAAAAGTGTGCGGGAGAGTCCGGGATCCTCGAGAAGATCCTTTTCAATAATGGAGGAGATGTTCTTGTGGTCAGCTACGTGCTCAGCGAATACGACAAACGCAACGGGAATGTAAGCCACGGCGATTGTGCCGATGTACTGTCCGGAAAGCTCGTCGAACGCGCCGAATGCTGTCACAAATGTGAACTGAGGAAGCTGCAGGAAGGTGTGGAGTCCGAAACCGCCTTCAACAAGGGAAGAAAACACGCCGAAGTTGATAACCTTGAGAGCGTCGTTTGAAGCTGCGTTTCCGATTATTGTGAACACTGCCGCGACGGCGTATCCGGCCAAAATACCGATTATGAAGGGGATGAGCTTTGTCATCTTTTTGCCGAAGCAGGAGCAGAGTATGGTGACGAAGAGAGTTACAAGACCGCAGAGAATGCAGAGATGAACGTCAGCCGTGCCTGTTCCGCTGTTCTGCAAGTCACCAACGGCGTTTCCGGCGAGGGAAAGACCGATTATGGCAACCGTAGGACCGATTACAACCGCCGGCATGAGCTTGTTGAGCCAGTTTACGCCGACAATCTTGACGAGGATGGCAATTACGACATAAACGAGACCTGCGAAGAACGCGCCGATGATGAGTCCGAGGTAGCCTACGGCTTCAGTTGCGGCTCCGGCGAAGGCTGCTGCCATCGAACCGAGAAAGGCGAAGGACGAGCCGAGGAATACGGGGCTTTTTCTCTGGGTGAACAGAACGTACACGAGAGTTCCGACTCCTGCTCCGAACAACGCCGCCGCGGGACTCATGCCGTGTCCTGTGATTACGGGTACTACGAGGGTCGCCGCCATGATTGCGAGAAGCTGTTGAATAGCGAATACGATAAGTTGACCAAATTTCGGCCTGTCGCTCGGCTGGTAGTAAAGTTTCATAACTTCCTCCGATATATTAAATTTTTTCGAACTGCGATGCTGGAACGGACTGGCATTTTTCAGCCGGAACCCAAATCTGCCAATGAAAACAGGTCGGACTCCCGCACTTTCAATAAGTATAGCATAAAAAGGTGTATTTTGTCAATATCAAGAAAAACCAATATTCGACAAATTTTTTCTTCAATCACAATGAATTTTCGGTAAATGTGATGTTAATGGATTGTTGCATAATTTCGCTTTGATTATTAACAAATCCGTCGTATAATGGAACAAATGGGATTGTTTACATATTAAGGAGGGAAGGAAGCGGATCATGGCGCGGGACGAAAAAGTAATCCTCACGAATATGTGCATGGTCAGGGACAAAGACGGACGTGTGCTGGTGCAGGACAGGCGCGACCCCGATTTTCCCGGAATCATATTTCCAGGCGGACACCTCGAGCGCGGCGAGTCAGCTTACGCGTCAGTCGTCAGGGAGGTTTACGAGGAAACCGGAATAAAAGTAAAGAACCCGTCACTGTGCGGAATCAAGGAGTTCTACACGTCAGGCGGCGCGAGATACATAGTGTTTTTATATAAGGCTGACGAGTTCGAGGGTGAAGTCCGTTCGTCTGAGGAAGGCGAGGCGTTCTGGGTTCAGCGTGAGAAACTGTTCGACTATAAAACGGCTGAGACTCTCGACTGGCTTGTGCGGATTTTCGAGGGAAATGAACCGAAAGAATTGTGGTTTGACGGCTCCTCACACAAGATTATATGACTGTAGAGCAGAAAATTTCATGAAAATATAACTTTTTGGAACAAAAATATAAAAAAGTGTTTGACAAAATCTATTTTTTGCTGTATAATAATATGGTATAAATTAACGTAACCCCTGAAGGTGGGTGTATGCCAAGATTTTTCATCTCTGAATCGGATATTACCGAAAAAGAAGACGGATTTTACGCTGTAATAACCGGCGAGGACGCTTTTCATATAACCAAGTCCCTGAGGATGAAGCGGGGCGAGAGTATTGTTCTGTGCGACAATCATGGAATCGAACACGGCTCCGTCTTGTCCGAGGTTGAATCTGCCGGCGGAGAAGTCTTCTGTAAAATCATCTCTTCCCATCCGTCGGGAAACGAACCGCCGTACAGGGCTGAGGTTTATCAGTCGCTGGTAAAGAAAGACCGGTTCGACGTGGTTCTTCAAAAGTCGACTGAACTTGGAGCCAGCGATATCTATCCCGTAATGACCTCCCGATGCAGTGTGAAGCTGGACGAGCGCGACTTCATCCGCAAGGCTGAAAGGTGGCAGAAAATCGTCTGTGAAGCCTCAAAACAGTGCGGGCGGGGTAAAATTCCGGTGATACACAGACCATTGAAGTTTCCGGACGCTGTAAAATCAGCAGTGAAGTGCGGCCTGCCCCTGTTCTGTTACGAGGGAGAGGGAACGGTTCCTCTGAGTCAGATTCTCATAGGGTGCAAAAAGCCGGACAGCGTCTCGCTGATGATAGGACCCGAGGGCGGATATTCCCCGGAGGAAGCGGAAATGGCAGAGGATTCCGGTATGAAGCTGACCGGGCTGGGAAAGCGGATTCTGAGGACCGAGACCGCGCCGCTACACGTGCTGTCCTGCCTGTCGCTGAAATACGAGCTGTAAAATTTTCGGATGGTGAAACCGACGACAGGAATCAATCATTTTGACTTGCGTTTCACGGGCATCCATCAATTTTCATAAACAGAAAGGTGAAATAAGGTATGGCTAAGACAAAAACTACCGCCTCAAATAAAATGACGACGCTTAACAAGAGCAAGGCGGGACGGATTGTATTCATACGCATTCTTATTATAATACTTGTAGATATTATAGTGGCGTCCCTCTTTGATTTCGTAGGCGCCGAAGCTGAAAGGGAATATTTCTTCCACTTCAATATACATACGCCGCTGAAGTATACCTTTGGGGTCTGCTTTGCCGCCGCAGTGGTTTTCTTCGTATGTTCGATTGTAAAGAAAATCGACACATCCACATGGTACATGACCCCCGTGATGACAGCCGCTGTGACTCTTTATCTTTTTGTCACCGTAATGCTGTATGAAAACTTCAGAACCACTCCGTTTCTGTTTTACACGATGACTGTGATAGTCAGCGTACTTTTCGCTGTGTACTATATTTACACAATACTTATGTATAAGAAATAATCTGCGATAAAAGCTTGGACCTTTTCAGAAAATTATCCGGGCTTTTATTTATAATTTTGCTCATGACAGATGAATTTTTGCATTCGTACAGGATAAAAATGGAAATATATGACAGGCCTCGGCATAAAACATGAGTTTAAACAAAAAATTTGTAAATTTCTATTGAAAATCCTAAATTTCCTATTGAAAAAACACAAAAAATCATGTAAAATATAGTGTAGTATAGACAAGAACAAAAAATATAAATGTATGGAAAGGGATTATTATGTCAAACCGCTTATTTCAGGGTATTATACAACAGATGAAGGTCGCCGTTGACCGGGTCATGGGCGTAATCGACGACAACGGAGTTATTATCGCATGCAGCGAACTCGTTAAAATCGGCGAGATGAGACAGGGTGTGAAGGACGAGCTTGCCTACACATCCGATGCCATCACCTCGGGCGGATATACCTACAAGCCCATCGGCACCAGTTCCAAATGGGAGTACATCGTGTTCATCGAGGGCGAGGACAAGTACGCCGAAAAGACTGCCACCCTTCTCGCGATTTCACTCTCGAACATCAAGAACCTCTACGACGAGAAGTACGACAAGAACTCGTTCATCAAGAACATAATCCTTGACAACATCCTCCCCAGCGATATTTATATCAAGTCAAAGGAACTGCACTTCAACGCTGAGGAAACGAGAGTGGTGTTCCTCATCAAGTTCCACTCCAAGTCCGACGTTCTCTCCTACGACATGGTGCAGAACATCTTCCCGGACAGAAACAAGGACTACATTATCTCCACCGGCGAGCAGGATATCGTTCTTGTAAAAGAAGTGAAGCCTGGCACTGACATCAAGGAAATCGAAAAAATCGCAAAGAGCATCGCCGACACTCTCAACTCCGAGTTCTATGTAAAGGTGTCAATCGGTATCGGCACGGTTGTCGACAACATCAAGGATCTCGCCCGCTCCTACAAGGAAGCACAGGTTGCTCTCGAGGTTGGCAAGGTGTTCGACACGGAAAAGAACATCATCAGTTATGAAAACCTCGGCATAGGCAGACTTATTTATCAGCTTCCCACCACACTCTGCGAAATGTTCCTCCAGGAAGTCTTCAAGAACGGCTCTCTCGACTCACTTGACCGCGAGACGCTTATGACCATTCAGGCGTTCTTTGAAAACAACCTCAACGTATCGGAAACATCACGTAAGCTCTTCGTTCACAGAAACACTCTTGTGTACAGACTTGAAAAAATCCGCAAGCTGACCGGTCTCGACCTCCGGCAATTCGACCACGCAATCACCTTCAAGGTTGCGCTCATGGTAAAGAGATACCTTACCGCAAAGCCTGTCAAATATTGATTTGCAGTACCAAATTTGGCATAACAACATAATAAACAAGCAGGAACAGTTTCTTCAGATGATTCTGTTCCTGAAATGCTTTTATTGTGCCAAAACACAGAAATTTAAAAGAACGTACACAAACAAAAAATAATAGCAGTCGGAATCCGCAGGTTGTACATATTATGACCGGTAAAATATGTGTAAAATATGTACTACGGCGGCTGACCGCGAGACAAAGGTTCATATGATTGATTTTGTTAACGTAAAAAAAGCCTACCCGAACGGCACCATGGCTCTGCGGGGAGTGAATCTCCACATTGACGACGGCGAGTTTGTGTTCATTGTAGGCCATTCCGGAGCCGGAAAAACGACTCTGATGAAGCTTCTTTTGAGGGAAGAGAAAATCACCTCCGGCAAGCTGACGGTTGGGGACTACGATCTTGCCACAATGTCATCCTTCAAGGTGCCGTACTACCGCAGGGAACTTGGCGTTGTGTTCCAGGACTTCCGCCTCTTCCCGAAGAAAACGGTGTTTGAGAACGTTGCATTCGCCATGGAAGTTGTAGGCACTCCACGAAAAAAAATCGCCCGCAGAGTTCCGGCAATCCTGAATACGGTTAACCTCAACGGCAAGCAGGACTCCTTCCCCAATGAAATCTCCGGAGGTGAGCAGCAGAGAGTGTCTTTGGCCCGCGCTCTCGCAAACAACCCCAAGGTAATCATTGCTGACGAGCCTACGGGAAATATCGACCCGAAGATGTCACTTGAAATAATGTCCCTCCTTGTGAAGATAAACAAGCTGGGCAAAACCGTGATTGTCGTGACCCACGAAAAAAATCTGGTGGATTATTACAGACAGAGAGTCGTCATGCTTCAGGACGGTTTGATAGTTGAAGACAGAGTTGGAGGCATGTACGATGAAAAGATATAATATATTCTACTTTATCGGTCAAGCGCTGTCGGGACTTTGGCGGAACGGCGTCATGAGCTTTGTTTCCATTGCGGTCCTCATGAGCTGCCTTGTGGTAATCGGAGGCTTCACTCTGCTTGTTGAAACGATAAACGTAAACCTCGACGAGTTCGGCGTACTCAAGGAAATCGTGGTATTCTGCGACACTGACGCCACGGAAGAGCAGATTGTGGAAATCGGGGACAAAATCGGCAAGCTCGACAATATAGAAAAAATAGAACGGGTGACGAAAGAGGAAGGCCTGAAGTTCATGCGGGAGAAGTATGACACATACAACGACGTTCTCGACGAGGACAACCCCCTTCCGGACAGATACGACATCACGTACATCGACAATGATAAAGTCTCGGAACTGCAGTACCAGCTTGAGCAGATCGACGGAATCATGAAGATCAACAACCGCTTTGATCTGGCCGCAAACCTCGAGAAGTTCAAAAGCGGAATCATGCTTGTGTTCATATGGTTCCTCGTGATTCTCGCTGTGGTGAGCGTCTTCATCATTATCAATACAATCAAGCTGTCAGTGTTCGCACGCCGCAATGAAATCAGCATCATGAGGTACGTGGGCGCGACAGGGTGGTTCATCTCACTTCCGTACATTTTCGAAGGCATAATAATCGGAATTTTTTCATCAATCACCGCGTACTTTATTGAATGGTACATTTACTCATATATAGAAAAAATGGTAGTCGAGGACTTGCAGATGATAAAAATCATGGCGTTCTCCGACATCAGCGGATATGTTTTATGGGGATTTTTGGCAGTCGGTATTATTACAGGCATCATCGGCTCGTCCATCTCTCTCGGAAAATACCTCAGCAAGTGAGAATCCCAAACGGAGGTATAATATTGATGTTTAATAAAGAAACAGCAAAAAACGGACGCAAAAATAAAACAGCGGTAAAAAAAGCAACAGCCGTCTCTCTTGCCGCAGTGCTTCTCATGGTTTCGCTCATTCCCATGAGTACGGATTCCTACGCCACCACTGACGCTACGGTTCAGTCATACGAGGAACAGCTTGCGGCAATTGAACAGAAAAAACAGGCGGCTCAGGAAGCACTTGACAATCTGGCGGAAGAAAAAGGCGAGACATGGAGCACAATGGCTGAACTCGACAACCTGATCAACTACAACTCCGAGAAAAAACGGCTGGCGGAAGGTCAGATTGACGCGCTTGACGATCAGATAGCCAACATCAACGCCGAAATTTCCGACAATGAAGCGCGGATTGAAAAACAGGAAAAAGCGTTTCTCAGCCGTATGGTCGACAACTACATGGACGACGACACGGACTACATTGAGATAATGCTGGGTTCCGAAAGTCTTCTCGATTTTCTTATAAAGTTCGACTACGCCAAGGCGGTTTTCGAGTATGACGATTATGTGATAAAGGACCTCGAGGAAGCAAGGACGGAACTTGAACAGGACAAGGAAAAGCTTGTCAAGGCTCAGGAGCTTCAGATGGAAAGGGTCAATGACTTTGAAAAAGCTATAGCTGACAACCAGGCGGCATATGACGCAAAGCTCGCGTATGTGGCACAGATTGAGCAGAACGAAGCCGAACAGATGGCACTCTACAGTTATAATAAAGAACAGGAAGCCGCAATCAACGCCGAACTGGAAGAATACCTGGCAGAGCTTCAAAGAAAGAGCCAGTCCCTCTACATCGGCGGAACAATAGGCTTTCCCCTTGATGCGAACGCTTCAATATATGTCTCATCCGAGCAGGGCTGGAGAACTCTTTACGGCGTTGACGATTATCATCTGGGAATCGACCTTGCCTGTCCATCTGGAACTGACGTATTTGCGGCAAACGGCGGAACGGTTCTGAAGAGCGAGTACCACTGGAGCTACGGCAACTATGTCCTCATTGACCACGGCGGCGGAATTTCCACGCTTTACGCCCACATGGCGGACAGGCAGGTATCGGAAGGACAGACCGTCACGGCAGGTCAGCTTATAGGTCACGTAGGACTTACAGGAAGCACCTCCGGCTACCATCTCCACTTTGAGGTGAGGGAAAACGGCGAGGTCACAAATCCCAGAAACTACTGCGAAGCTCTTGCAAATTATTGAGCCTCACAAAAGTCCGGCGAGGATTCATCGCGTGTGCGGCTCAGTTTATCAATGGTTGAAAGGTTTGGCGTGAATAACGCTTGGTTTACTATTAATGCGAAAGAAAATTTCTATAGGATTGGCCGTCGTCATAACTCTGATATGCTGCATAGTTACATTCCAGACGACGTATATTGTACTGCACAACAAATTCGAGGACAGGTATCTGTCTGAAGCTGTGACGGCGTCATATGGCAGCGCTTCTGAAAGTGGCGTTGAAAATCAGGAAAGCGACAGTGAAGGTGAATTTGTCGAAGCAGACGCGGAGTTTATAAATAAGCTTGCTTCAAGGCTCAGCGAGGTCGACGCCATATACCGGAATCTCTATATCGGTGAGCTTGACGACGACAAATTAATCGACGGTGCAATTGCCGGTTACGTTGCCGGAACAGGGGATGACTACGCCGCATACTACAACTCCGAAGCCTTCGAGGATTTCATGTCGGACATGGAGGGAGAAGTTGCGGGAATCGGCGTAAACGTCATATATAACACGGAGTACAAGGTCATTGAAGTACTTAGCGTGGTTCCCGAATCCCCGGCGCTCAAAGCAGGAGTCGAACCCGGCGACCTCATTGTTTACGTAGGCACTGGGGACGATCGACAGGCGGTTTCCGAAATAGGTTATTATCCCGCAATCAATCAGCTCAGAGGGGAAGTCGGCTCCCACGCTCTGTTCACGGTATACCGCGGCGAGGACTACTCCGAAGAAGTTGAGTTCGACATCGTACGTGAGGTAGTTGAAGAAATTTCCGTCATGTCCCATGTTTACGCTCTTGACGACACTGTAGGCATCATAAAAATCACCGGATTTGACGCGAATACTCCCGTTCAGTTCGTCGAAGCGGTTGAAGATTTGCAGAATCAAGGCTGCGAACGTTTGGTAATTGATCTGCGCTACAATCCCGGCGGCGAGCTTACCTCGATTGTCACAATACTCGACTATATTCTGCCCGAGGGACCGATTGTGCGTATTTTTGACGCTGACGGCAACGAGGTCAAGTCCTACAGCTCCGATGAAAATGAACTCACGATTCCCATGTCGGTTCTTGTCAACGGAAGCACCGCAAGCGCGGCTGAGCTGTTCGCTTCGGCAGTCAAAGATTACCACAAGGCAACAATTGTCGGAACCACAACCTACGGCAAAGGATGCATGCAGAGCACAATACCCCTGAGCTTCGGCGGAGCAATATCCGTGACCTACCGCATGTACAATCCGCCATTCTCCGACAACTATCATGGAGTGGGAATTGTTCCTGATATTGAAATAGAGCTTGACGAATCCCTCGAGGGCAAGAACATCTATAAAATCACCGATGAGGAAGACAATCAGCTCGAGGCGGCGGTCAAAGCGCTTTACAACTGAAAAATATTACTACAGATATAAAGGAAGGCATCACCATGGAAAAAAAGAACATTACGAAATATACCCCCGACGGTTATCAGGCTCTCGTTGACGAGCTGACCTATCTCAAGGGCGAGAAAACCGAAGAGGTCAAGAAGAACCTCGAGTTTGCCCGCTCCCTTGGCGACTTTTCAGAAAACAGTGAGCTTGACGCGGCAAAGGATGAGCAGGGGCAGGTTGCGGCAAGAATCGCCGAGCTTGAAGAGCTTATAAAAAACGCGGAAATCGTCGACGAGAGCGACATCAAGGAAGACGTGGTAAACCTCGGCTCTACTGTAACCCTTTACGACTACGATATGGAAGACGAAATCGAGTATTCCATCGTCGGAACCAACGAATCCGACCCAATGAAGGGCAAAATCTCCGACAGAAGCCCCATCGGAGCCGCTATGATCGGCAAAAGAGCTAACGATGAGTTTGTGGTGAACACACCCGGCGGAGAGCTGAAATTCAAGGTTCTCAGCGTAGGACGTACAAAGAATAACTGACAACAGAGGTACAGCGCAATTTTTGTGGACCAATATCACGCAATGGAGGATTAAAATGGCAGATAATGTAAATAATACCAATAATACAGAAAAGCCCGAGATGACGGCGAAGGAGCTGAACGAGCTTCTCAAGGTGAGACGAGATAAGCTGGCCGCACTTGTGGAAGCTGGAGAGGATCCCTTCGTCATCACAAAATACAACCAGACCCACCACAGCTCCGACATCAAGGAAAACTTCGAAAAACTCGAGGGCAGTGAAGTCTCAGTGGCAGGAAGAATGATGTCAAAGCGGATCATGGGCAAGGCTTCCTTCTGCAACGTTCAGGATTTAAAAGGCTCCATCCAGTGCTACGTCGCCCGTGACTGCGTGGGTGAAGACAGCTACGCCAAGTTCAAGAAAATGGACATTGGCGACATTGTGGGAATCACGGGTACGGTGTTCAAGACCAAAACCGGCGAAATTTCCGTACATACCGACAGCGTAACGCTTCTTTCAAAGAGCCTCCAGATTCTTCCGGAGAAGTTCCACGGCCTGACAAACACCGACTCACGGTACCGCCAGCGCTACGTCGACCTCATCATGAACCCGGAGGTCAAGGATACCTTCATCAAGAGGTCGAAAATAATCAGCACAATTCGCAAATACCTCGACAATCAGGGCTTCATTGAGGTTGAGACTCCCATGCTTGTGGCAAACGCAGGTGGAGCGTCGGCAAGACCCTTCGAGACCCACTTTAATGCCCTTGACGAGGACTTCAAGCTCAGAATTTCCCTCGAACTTTACCTGAAGCGTCTTATCGTCGGCGGACTTGAGAGAGTTTATGAAATCGGCAGAGTCTTCCGCAATGAAGGACTCGACACCCGCCATAACCCCGAGTTCACCCTGATGGAGCTGTACCAGGCCTACACCGACTACCACGGCATGATGGATCTGACGGAAAATCTCTACCGCCACGTAGCCGAAGAGGTTCTCGGTAATACGACAATTGTATACAATGGCGTTGAAATGGACCTCGGCAAGCCCTTTGAGAAAATCACAATGGTAGAAGCCGTGAAAAAGTACTCCGGCGTGGACTTTAATGAAATCAACACTGACGAAGAAGCAAAGGCAGTCGCACGGGAGAAGGGAATTGAGTTTGAAGAGAGGCACAAGAGAGGCAACATCATCAACCTGTTCTTTGAGGAATACGCGGAGGAGCATCTGATTCAGCCGACGTTTGTCATGGATCACCCCATCGAAATCTCGCCGTTGACAAAGAAGAAGCCGGAGGACCCCAGATACGTGGAGCGGTTCGAGTTTTTCATGAACGGCTGGGAAATGGCAAACGCCTACTCCGAGCTGAACGACCCAATTGACCAGCGCGAGAGATTCAAGGCTCAGGAGGAGCTGCTTGCGCAAGGGGATGAGGAAGCAAACCGCACCGACGAGGACTTCATGAACTCCCTTGAGATAGGCATGCCCCCCACAGGAGGAATCGGCTTCGGCATAGACCGGATGTGCATGTTGCTCACGGATTCCGCCGCCATAAGGGACGTTCTGCTGTTCCCGACAATGAAGTCACTGGAACAGGATAAGTGAGAAAAACAGACGTAAACCCAAGAAAACGGGAGAATTCCCACCAGCGTCAACAGCATTACTGCAGATTTTACCAAAATCCAACAAAAATCGAGGGAGTCAGGAACGGCTCTCTCGTTTTTTCGTACAAAGTGTAACATTTTGCTGAACAAGCCAAATTATATTGACTTTTTTGAATATTTATGCTATAATCGATATAAAGAGCAACTTATATTCATAACCAAACAAAAGGAGATACTGCAATGGCTGAGATTATCAAAATTTACAGGGAAAGAGTGCCGGCGATGCGGTTTATCGGGAAGAAATACCCTAATTTCGGAGGATGGTGGGGCGATTGGTTCGCGAACGGATGGTTTGAAAAAATCGAGGTTGCAATGGGCGGAATCGACAACATCTGCCGAATCTGGGAGGGCGGAGGAGGATATGTCGGACTGGAACGTAACGCGGACAACGCACCGTTTGAGTACTGGATCGGCATGTTTGCACCCGGCGGCACATTGGTTCCGTACGGATTTTCTTCCGTTGATTTTCCTGCGGGAAGCCTCGGAACCTGCTGGATTTACGGGAAGGAAAACGAAGTTCACGACACGCGGGAATGCTGTCCGGCTTTGCTCAGAGAGGGGTTCCGGCTCTGGCAGGACAAGAACGGCGGAGTTTGGTCATTCGAAAACTGCTGCTGCCCGAGATATACAACTCCGGACGAACACGGCAAAGTCATCATGGATTATTGCTATTATGTAAAATAAAAAATACTTATGTAACCGGTGTATGCCGGAACTAACGGGAGAGTTGAGATGCTCTCTCGTTTTTTAGTTTTTATAAGTACATTATTTGAAATTCATGACCTGACATCCAAATAAATGTAACAAAAGTGTAAACAAAAAGAAAATACACTTGACATATCTTCCACTTGGTGGTAATATATACCCTGTTGAAATCAAGTTTATTTCAAGTGGTGGCAAATATGATGTATCTGTTGGATAGTTTTGGATTTTTATACGATTCGCTGCTGTACTTGAGCGCACATTTTTCCCCTGAATCAGGCTTCGCTTCATCCATTCCGAGGATTGACGTGGATATACCGCCTATTCTGATGCCGTTTTTCTTCGCGGCGCCAAGCCTGAAAGGTGAAAGTCCGGCTCTCGCGTTTCTTGCTGATCAAAAAAATCTCATGTCAACCGCTGATTTTTCACGCATTCTCGAAGAAGACGAAGGTGAGAACGAACTTCGACGGCTTGTTCTGCGTTCTCTTTTTTCCGATGATATTCCGACTGAGTCCGATTGCTCCGTGAAAACCGCGGAACGGCTTGACCGAATGGGATACACCACCGATTTCAAATACCGGGCGCACATGTGCCTCACATATTTTTCTCACGCGGTCAGAGAGCTTTGCCGGACACTGACGGTTGTCGAAAAACAGGTCGAACTTCTCCACAAGGTATGCAAAAATGAAACCGACGGGATTTTTTCCGAGCTAAGCTCAGGCAAGTACGACAAAATCTACTACGATACACGAAAAATTCGCTTGGATTCATTCGGGAAAGTTACTGTGTCCTTCTCGATTCTCCGGCCAAGCCTGTTTTTCGCTGACGAAGCGGGGGGGGGAGAGATGCGCCTGCTTCTTGGACTGAATCATATCCCCGCTCTTATTGAAGAGCTTGACGAAGATAAAGTTGACCTCGGCGCGTTCCTCGAACACCTAGGCAGCCACCACCGCCGGTTGATTCTGACCACTCTGTCGTCATCCGGGGAAATGACCGTAAGCGACGTCTCGCGGCAGACCGGAATTCCGCTGTCAACCACCCTTCGCCACATGGAAGCCCTTAGCGACGGCTATCTCATACAAGTGTCGTCGAAAAAAGGACTGCAGATCTTCTATTCAATCAACCAAAACTACATCGAGAAAGCCGCGAGAAAAACCAACGACTATCTGACTTCACTGTTAACAGGAGATGATTTCATTGAAAGAAACAAAAACGAACAGTAAAAAAGTAAAAAAAGAGAAGAAAAAGAAAGACCCCAACGCCTTGAAAACCCGACGGGTATTCCAAAACAATCTCTACGCCCTGAGCATGATTCACAAAGTCGCGCCGTCGTTCCTGCCCACGTATTTCTTCTGGTCGGTTGGAAGCGCCATATTCGAATTCCTCCTCGATGTGTGGCTCCTGCGTGAAATCGTCAACCGCTACGAAATGGGACAGCCTGCCACGGAGGTTATCGGAATGCTGCTTGCCCTTGTGGTGGCGGATTTCATCTGGATGTCAGTCACCGATGCCCTGTCGGAGCTTCTCTATCCCCGCTACGATCAGAGGATTGTGGAGAAGATCGAGAGCGAAATGTTCAAAAAAGCGGCGGAAGTGGAGCTTGAATGCTACGAAAATCCCGCGTTCTACGACAAATACGTGAAAGCAATGGACAACGTCTACGGTCGGTGCATGGACGTGGTTTACACCACAGACGGCTTGATTTGGGTGGGAGTGTCGCTGTTTTCCACCAGCCTTATGCTGTTCTTCATCGACCCGCTGCTGATTGTATTCGGTCTAATCCCGCTTATTTTCAGCCTGGTTCGCAACAAACGCAACAAGGTCGGCAAGGAGCGAACCGACGAGCGGCGTGTGCTTGACCGAAAAGAGGGCTACGTCCAGCGAACCTTCTACCTCAACGATTACGCGAAGGAAATGCGTCTCTCCGGCATACCCGGACTGATGAAGCGAATCTACGAGGTTGCGCAGACGGATTACATAGCACTATTCCGCAAATACGGCTTAAAGACCACAATTCTAGAGCTTTTCGTATATTCCGGCGCGGAAATTACCTCGTTTGCCGCCACAATGTACGCCGGATTCCGCACCCTTGTCAGCCGTACCATGATGATTGGCGACTGCCTTGTGGTGTTCAACTCGATTTACACGGTTTCAAACGACCTCATGCGAATCGCGGGAGTGTTCAGCGAGTTCAGAAACCACGCAATGTACATAGAGGATTACCGTTACTTCATGGAATACGAGCCGAAAATCAAGAAGCTGAATCAGGGCATGAAAGCCGAAAAGGGTGAGCTGAGCCTGAACGATGTGTCATTCACTTACTTCGGCGCGGAAAAGCCCACTCTCAAGAACATCAGCCTTAACATCAAGCCCGGGGAAAAAATCGCGCTGGTCGGTCACAACGGATCGGGAAAAACTACCCTTGTCAAGCTGCTCCTCCACCTTTACGAACCCACCTCCGGCAAAATCGCGCTGAACGGACATGCTTCGACGGACTACGACAGCGACTCCTACCGAGACGCCTTCACCGTGGTGTTCCAGGACTTCAAGACCTTCTCACTGTCAGTCGCTGAAAACGTTCTTCTCCGACCCATACGTGAAGGGGACGACGAGCGTGTGACGGAAGCTCTCAGGAAAAGCGGCGCCTACGACAAGGTGATGAGCCTGAAAAACGGAATCAACACCACCCTTACCCGTGAATTTGACGACGAGGGCGCGGTTCTGTCCGTTGGTGAGGCCCAGAAGGTGTCCCTCGCAAGGGTGTTCACCAACGACTCGCCATTTGTAATACTTGACGAACCGTCCTCCGCCCTCGACCCAATCGCGGAATACAATATGTTCAAAAACATGATGGAAGCCTGCCAAAACCGCACGCTCATCTTCATCTCCCACCGCCTGTCCTCAGCCGTGATTGCCGACCGGATTTTTCTCATGGACAACGGCGAAATAGTTGAGCAGGGAAGTCACTCCGAACTGATGGCGAAAAACGGACGGTACGCCGAGATGTTCAGGATGCAGGCTGAAAACTACGTGGAAACGGAAAGCGAGGTGAAACGAAATGCCGAAAACGGATAAAAAGAAGAAAAAAGACAAAAAGGATAAAATGCCCCTCGGTCAGGTGATTGGCTACAACCTCCTGATGCTGAAAAAAATCGCCCAGATGACACCGCAGTACATTGTTTTCATGGTAGTCGTCGGCTTAATCGGCGGTATATCATCCTCAGTAACGACAATTTTCAACTACGCGCTGTTCAACGCCTTCGACAAACCCGACGTAACCTTTAGCGAAATTGCGGGCTACATCACAGTCATACTTGTCGTGAATCTGGGAATCAACCTGTTCTACGCGTGGTACTACCAGTATTATCAGCCAATTGTAGACAAAAAATTACAGCACAGAATGCACGAGGAGCTGTTCCGCCATGCACTGAAAATGGACCTCGCCTGCTACGACGACCCGAAGTTCTACAACGACTACGTTTGGGCAATGGACGAATCAAAGGGAAGAGCGTGCCAGGTGCTGGGCGATACCGCTAATATTATAGAATACCTCATAGGAATCACAACCCTGTCCGCTCTCATGATGCAGGTGGATATAGTTGTCGGTCTGATATTGTTCTTTGGCGCACTGGGAAGCATGGCGGCGTCGCAGTTTGTAAACAAGCTATACTTCAAAATGAACGAACGACTCAAGCCCCTGCTCCGCAAAAACTCATACGTCAACCGGGTATATCACCTGTCGGACTACGCAAAGGAGCTGAGAATCAGCTCAGCCGGAGAAAATCTGCAAAAAATCTACAGCGACGACGTTGATAAAATCATTGATGAAAAAGTACAAACGCGAAAGAAGATTTACGCCTTCAAAGTGGCGATGAATCTGGCAGACGAAATTGTGCAGTATCTCCCTGTGGTCATGCTTCTATTCAAGCTCTACGACGGTACAGCACAGTTCGGCGGATTCGTGGCTTCGATTAACATAATCTGGAAGCTGAAGTGGCGCATGTACGACCTTGCGGAAAAACTGACCCGCATGCCCGACAACGCCCAATACATCGGCAAGTACGTGAAATTCATGGACTACAAACCGACTATTGTAAGCGGTAAGCTCAAAGCCGGCATTTTCGAGACGATCGAGCTGAAAAACGTCTCCTTCGCCTACCCCAACAGCGGTAATGATGAAAAAAAGGACGGCGAAAACAAGGATAAAAATGGCGAAAATGCTGCTTCCAAGACAGCGGAAAAGTCCGAACCGAAGAAAAATCCCCTCGAGCACGTCTGCCTCACCATTCACCGGGGTGAGAAAATCGCAATCGTCGGCTACAACGGCGCAGGAAAGACCACACTCACCAAGCTGCTCATGCGCCTGTACGACCCAACCGAGGGAGAGATCCTGTACAACGGTAAAAACCTCCGCGAGTACGACCTGGCCACACTGCGCTCAAATATCGGAACGGTTTTTCAGGATTACAAAATCTTCGCGGCGACGATCGCGGAAAACGTCCTCGGCGGAGAATGCACTGATTCCGACCGTCCCAAAGTGGAGAAAGCCCTCGAGCAGGCTACCTTCGGCGACAAACTCCGGGAGCTTGAAAAGGGAATGGACACCGAACTGACCAAGGAATTCTACGACGACGGCGTGAACCTCTCTGGCGGTGAAACCCAAAAGGTTGCAATCGCACGGATTTTCGCCCAGCCATACAGCCTCATAATTATGGACGAACCCTCATCCGCCCTCGACCCTTCGGCTGAATACGATCTGAACCACACCATCCTCGAGTACGCCAGAGACAAAACGGTAGTGTTCATTAGCCACAGACTTTCAACCACTCGCATGGCCGACCGCATCCTCATGTTCGACAGCGGCAGTCTAATCGAACAGGGAAGCCACGATGAACTGATGGAGCAGGATGGCAAATACGCGGAAATGTTCCGGCTCCAGGCTGAAAAATACAGAAAAAACGCTGTACAGGCGTAAAACAATATAAAAAAACGGTCACTCTCATGGAACGGCCGTTTTTTTATTATGTCCGGAATTAGAACAAATGTTAGTAGTTTGATAATATATTACCAATATGGCTGTGATATAATATAATAAAAAACTCATAAGGAGCGCCGCCATGTCAAAACAGATTCCTGTCGTCCCCTTTCCGAATGGAACTGAGTCGGATAACTTTATTGCCGCTCTGTCCAATGCCGTCATGCCATGTCTTGGAATAATAAAGGAAATCCCATATTTTTGTTCGCAGAAAGGTACGTACTGCGTCAAATGTTCGGACTGCGATACCCTGAAAAAGCATCAGGAAATGCTGTACCACACACTTATGAAAGACAGTGGACTTGCCTTCACCTTCGACTATCCCGAGGACGACTGTGTTGGTTTCCACACTTTACCCAGGGTGAAAACAGGCTGGCGTTGGGAAGAACCGTTCGTCTCAGACCTGATGGATTTCACCGGACTTTCATATGAGAGATATACGGATAAATCCGCTGGGGAAATGAGTCAGCGAATAAAGAAAGCAATTAATGACGGTTGCACTGCGATAACCGCGAACACCAGAAATCAAATGTGGCCTGACAAGATGGAGTGGGCGAGGTGCTGGAACGTTGTCTGCGGATACACGGATGACGGAATTACGCTCATGCAGACGGGCGGGAAGATGATCACGGAGACAAACGCCGTCTTCCATGACTGGATTGTAATAACCGGCCGGACCCTGCGGAAAATGACATACATGGACAGTCTCATGCGGATATATAGAGTTCTAAACGACCTGTCCCACGATAGACTGGAGCAGGAAATTTACTCCGACCTGTCAGACGTGATGCCAAAAAACGCCGTGGATTTGGCCTTTAAAATGATGGGAATCAACGGCGTTCCAATTGAGTCACGGTGGCACGCGGCTGAGGCGTTCTGTTCGTCCGACAACCTGCTCTCGAGCCTCAGTGCTGACGAAAGCGTCAAAGTCCACCTGAAAGAGCTATTTTTCTCCCGCTACACCGCGAACAACAACGGAGAAACTCACGGAACCGGTCGGAAAATCTGGAATCTGCTCCAAGTTGGACCGGAAACAGGATACATGCCTGTGAAAAATCATTTGAGCTGATTCAAAGCACTGCGGTGCAGTCGGAGATGATTCGGCTGTGGAAAATTATGTTCGACAACGACCGCGCAGTTGCGGAAGGAATAGGCAAAATACCCGCGGAACATGGGTCAGCGACAGTGAATGAATAAAATTATGCTTTGTTTGGAGTTTTACTCGGCTGAATCAAGCCCCACCGGCACGCCGACGCAGTAGTTTGTGTCCATCAAGCAAACTAAAATTGCTACGACGTCGGTTCTCTTGGCAAAATCATACGGTCAGAATGTGCCCCTTTCGTCCTTGCCGTTGAGGATTCCGTAGCGGCACATTTTATAAATGTTATCCTTATACCGGTTTCCGTCAAGGTCGGTAATGCTTCCATCGGAAATATCGTTGACCAGCGTGAAACTTTTACTTGGCATAGCGTAGCAGAATATGTTCACGTAAACGTCGCGCGTCACTGGCAGGTTCATGTCCTCATCCGTAAACTCAAAGAAATTTGTATAATAATTCAATATACCGTAATCAACATAATTACTGTACCACGGATCGACGTTTGTCAGAGTTATCTCTTCGTCGGCATTAAGCTGATGCAGGCACGAAGCCGGTTTGACGCACTCCGCAAGAGTTATGTATTCGTCCGGACAGAATGCAGTTTCAGTTTTGCCGTTGAAAAGCCCCTTTTTGTCGGCATATTCGACGTATCTGTAGTACCAATCGTCAACGGAAACATCCTCGAAGGGAAAAACGTACTTTTCAGTATGTCAAGACCTCGCCATTTTCTCAAAATATTCTCAAAAAAAGTGGTCGCCGCGAAGCCGCGGGAATCAAGGGCTCAGACGGGCCAAAACGTTCACAAAAAATTCACAAAATTATTTTTCCGATTTTGGGCATCCGAATGAGTATCCAGGCAGCCCATAGGGTGATCATGTCATCCTAAAGTACCGGAGGGTTTCTTCGATTGCCTGCTCCTTTTCAGGCGGGCATTGCGGCACCTTATGCCCACCCTTTCCGGTATTGTAATTTTCTCGCTCGATGATGCCGTGCTTCCGCTTCACCTGGGCGACATACAAGCTGGATACCATCATGCCATACTCCTGCTGTATCCACTCTTTGATCTCCCTGTAGCTCGCATTCCCTGGCATATCCCTCAGATAGTCAGCGTTCTCCGGTTCATACGGAACATTGACAAATTCCCTAGCGCCTTGGTAGCGCAAAAGAACGCACGTCTCCATGTCGATTATTGGCAGAACGGAGCGGTTCCGCGTAGAATAATGGTGTTCTCACAGCAGGTTTCAAGCGACGATCAGAATCTGGCTCACGACATCTATAGAATGACGGAATCACTTTACATCCGTCTTGCCAGAACAAGGGAAACAGCGCAGGCGGTGTTCGGGCGGGAATATTTTGAAGTTTGGGAGCTGTTCAGCGTAACCAAGTCGGCGCTTGACAGTCTTGGCTATGAGACAGGCACAAACGACGCGCAGGAGATTGAGATGTACAACCACAACGCAGGTCTGTGTTACGCCTATGTTCAGGTTCAGAAAAAAGTAAATGAATGAGAAAATTAAATCTAAGATAATCACACTTCTGCCGTCTATTCTCGCGGGTTTCACGTCCGATACTCGATGGCGGGTCAGGTAGACGGAAGCAATCCCCCCCTGTGGCTCATCTGGCAGGATGAAATAACAGCGGAAAGAATAAAAAACCTTATAATCTTCTCGGCAAAGTCCGCGAGCATTCGGCAGTCGGCATGTACTATGACCTCAACAAAGACAACGACGGACGCTTTTCTAATGGCGTGGGCTTGCTGATGAAGAGTGATTCAGCGATACCGGACGAGCTGATTCTGCGACGTTTTCCCGAAAGTGAAGCGCGTGTATTTCAGATATTCGAAGAACGACGACATTTGGTCAACTGACCCGAACAGCATTACCGTCGCGTTCATGGAAGAAAACGGATACGCCGGAATCGACGGTGTAGACGGCTGGTGCGCGGAAGAATATCATGATGAGCTTTGCGGACCGGGAGAGGAGTGCCTGTGCTACATGATAGCGGCGAAAAAGAAAGGATAATAACATGAAACTGCCATTCAACATCCCGTTCACCGGATTTGCCGACCTCAACTTCATCAGCGTTTTTGCTTCTGTTTATGTGTATCTGAAAAAATTCGAACCCGTCGACGACTTTGACTGCGTCGTGAAAAGGGGAGGGAACTGCACCGGATGCACCAATTATAAAAATTCCACCAACGGTATTGTGAAACAGAACTTTTTCTTTTTCGATACCGTTGCCGGAAGAAGCTAACTCCGCTGTCACTTTGACGGCCCCCACGGAAATGCAGAAAAAGGTAGGCGAAACTCACACCGACGGATGCGGAACGCTTGAAACCGTTGATTTCCTTTTCGGATTTACCGGTTACGATTACGAGGTTGTCACTGACGCCGACTTTTATACGAAAAGGTGAGATGTCGCACAAAGTCGAGCTTGGCAAGGTTGTGCGAGGAAATATTATCCGAATCGACAACGCCTTGAATCAGATTCCGGAGAAAATACAAGCGGCACAAGCTCAGCTTGAGAATGTGAGTAACCAGCTTGAGACGGCGAAAGCGGAGGTAGGCAAGCCATTCCAACAGGAGGAGGAGCTGAAAATGAAAAGTGCCCGGCTGAATGAGCTGAACGCAGAATTGAACATCGACGAGCGGACTTCGCTGGAAAAGGCGATTGACGAATCTGAGCCACAGAAAAAGGAGTCCATACTCGCAAAAATCAACAGGAAACCCCCGGCAAGGGAATCAGTCCAGCCGAAGAGAAATATCGCCGAAACCCGAGCTTGAACCCCAGTTTTGGAACACTTTATGCGATTTTAAACGATGAACGAGAGGAAAACATAGAAATTTCTTCATAAAAAAGAAAAACCACCGACCGAACTCATGTCTGTGATTCATTTTTCTTCGCCTGCTCCTTCCGCCGCTGTTTCTGCATGGACTTTTTCTTCGCTTTTTCGTCCAATTCGTGAAGCCAGTCCTTGACCGACGCTTTCCACGGCTCACTTTTGCTCGGAAGGTTTTGTATCAGGCTTTTTTGGATTAATGCCGAGCCGTTTTGAGATTGCAATATCGTCATCATTCAGATGACACTTAGTTTTTGCTTCGTTCCATTATTGTTCACTGTATGCCATTGTATTACCACCCCAATAAAGTATATCATAAAATTTCAAAGAAAGCAATAGATTTATTATATTATGGAGGAATTTTATATGGATAAGAATATGAATACCGAATTTTCTGAAAACAAAAAATAACCGTCATTGCAGTCGAGCCGGGAAAGAAGCCGCATGTGCAGTCAGTCCCGAACACGCTCGACTCCCTACAGCATGAAGTCGGTGGGGACATACAGGCAATCACACCCTATGCTGACCCGGTCGCGATAATCGTCGCGGAAGAAGGCAAGATCATGGGACTGCCGTTCAATCGTGCAATTCGTGATGAAGATAACAAAATTTGCGATTATCTTGTCGGAAAATTCCTGATTGTCGGCGTGGGGAGGAAGATTTCATCTCAATCCCCGATAAACTCATCCCGAAGTATGAACGAGGATTTAAAACGCCGGAGCAGTTTATCCAAGTCGGCGAGAAAAACTGTATCCTGCCAGCAAAAGATACTACCCCTGTTTACTCTCACACAGCAAAGTATGCAGTCGAAAATGACGAATTGCCGCAGTACCGAGAGTCAATGAACTAAAACATCGCCTGCAAGGAAGCCATCGTAAAAGCTATCTACGAAAACTACAACGGCTGGAGTCTCAACACAAAAACAGCGTTTACTCAAGTAGTGGCTCGATTAACACCAGAGAGTATCGAACACGTTCTCGCAGCAACGGTTCAGCAAGAAGATTTTGACGGACGTATATCCAGTGACAACAAAGCATGGGCGAAAGACATCCCCGTCCCAGATGAGCCGAACAGGTGCAAATACGTTGTTGACAGGTACCACCCGGGACTGACGGATTTGTTCGTCAAGAAAATCCGCAAACGCATGAAACAGCTCGGCACGGACAACATGAGTGCGTTCCTTAGGAAAATGGCAATCGACGGATACATCGTCAAGCTGGAACTGCCGGAATTGAAGGAAATGATCACGCTTTTACATCGTTCGAGCAGTAACCTCAACCAGATTGCCAAGCGGGTCAACGGGACGATTGTATGATAAGGATTTGGAGGAAATACTCCAGAATCAAGAGCGGCTTTGGCAGGCGATGAACGAGATATTGACCCGACTGTCTGCTCTCTAAAATTAGGTTCTTTCTTTTTTAATATTTAATAGATTGTTTTATTGAACTTCAAACACAACAAAAATTATACACGCTTCCCATAAATCTACGAATCAAAGAATAACACAAGTGACGGCTTATTGCAGACAAATAAAATTTGTGGTATAATAGGGATATCTTAAAAACATATCCAGAGGTGAACAAAATGGACGAAAATATCCATCTATCTGAGAACATCGCGTGTCTGAGAAAAGCGAAAAATGAAACGCAGATCCAGCTTGCGGAAGCTATCGGCGTATCAAACAAAACCATATCAAAGTGGGAGGCAGGAGATAGTGAGCCGGAACTGAAATATATCTACGCTCTCGCTCAGCATTTTGAAACAAGCATGGATATTCTTATCACAGGGGTGACTGAAAAAAGCAAAGCTTTATATTCAGCCTCATATCGTGAAGCCGCTCTGAAATATTTCCGCGACGGAGTAGAAAAAACGTTTATCTTTATGAACAGTACTGATTACAGTGCAGAAAAAAAGCCTCACAAGCCGCTGATTACGGGGAATCATCTTTCATGGAACGGAAGTGAAGGGAACTACACCGGTGCCCAGACCTCGGAAATATTTGTCCGCGCTCATTCGTCTAATGAAAATAATATGCTGATAACCCTTATGCAGAACGAGGACAACTTTGGCTGGATTGACCGCAACAGTGACAGGATGAGTGAGATCTTTTCTATTTTAGCTGAGCCGGGAGTATTGCCGCTCGTAAAATTTGTGCATACCGACGGAACACCTGTCTGGATCAGTGCGGAATATGCCGCCGAAAAAACCGGATGCAGAGTGGAAAACGCAAGAGCATTATTTGAGCTTATGACACAACAGAAGGAAGTAATCGAATTTGAAGACGGTAAGCGGACTGTGTACTGTGTCTGCGGAAACGGTTGTCTCCTCAGTGCGATTTCCTTAATATATGAAGCTTTCCTCGATCAAAAAAGCGATGGAACGCAAACCCTGAGCGCTGTCTACAAGCCTATTTTCAATGAAGAAAAGGAGTAAGTCATGGAATTTTCATATAATTTACGCGAGTTCCGCCGAAGAAAAAATCTGACGCAGGAGCAGCTTGCAGGTCTTCTCAATGTCAGTCCACAGGCGGTGAGCAAATGGGAAACGAGCGACACTCTCCCGGACACATCATTGCTTCCGAAAATCGCGGGGGTGTTGGACGTGAGTATTGATGCGCTTTTTTCTTATGGCAGCAGCAGTGGTATAAAAATGAATGTCCTCAACGCGGTTTATGAATATATAAATCAACCAGCGGAGCAGAAAGAAAGTGAAAAATCCATTCTTACCGAGAAGATTGAGCGGATTTATAACCTGATTATTGCCGGATATAAGGCGTTGAAATGTGATGATGACGACTATACGCTGGAACCGGAGTACTGGGATTATTACAGTAAACAAAGAGATGAACCGAAGTATGATAAGGCAGCAGCTACGAGTCAGGGGATAATCTCCTGCGATGAGGGGGGCGTTTGGTTGTTTGAGTCTAGGCTGTTCCCATACGCTGCGGTTTTCATGGAACCCGAGGAAGGTTACGCGAAAATTTTCAGGGAAAACCAGAATATCGAGCAGCTTTTTTCTTCTCTTGGTGACCGTGACGTTTACAAATGCGTGATGTTTCTCCTGACCCAAGAGCCTGGGAAGATTGAGCTTACGGCTCTCGTTAAAAAAGCTGGTGCGGATTTATCTCGCTTGGATGAGATTAAATCAAAGCTTAGCATTATTGACACACGTTCAATCCGAATCAATGAACTGAACGTAGATGGAAACAGCAATACATTTGTAACGTATTCATACCCTCACGCATTTTTGATGCTACTTGCAGCCGCATATGCCTGTACAGTTTCTGGCTACAGTGTAAATAATTATACAGAAGCGAGAGAGAATCCTGTTCTATAATCTACTCCTGGTGGTATAAGTTTTTTATACTTCTGCATTCCACGGAACAGAGCAAAAACCTCTCTATTGTTTCTATTGAGGTATTGTGATATACTAAATACACAAAGAAAATCAATTGAACGTTCAGGATTACTTTGTATTTCAAATTTAATATAATTATACGGAGGTTTTATTTATGTCAGATTATTCAAGCCCTATGTTTATTGTGTTTGATGATGTTGATCTTGGCGTTATTACTCCAGATTCTTGCTCTGGCGGTGGGACTGGCATGAGCTGCTCTGGTGGTTCTACTGGAGTATCATGTACAACTGCAACAAATGCAGGAACCAATTGTTCCGGTAAGGGTACAATCGGTGCTGATTGTTCAGGCGGTTCAGCGAGCGTAGAATGTGAAGGCGAAAACGATGCTGTATCTTGTAAAAGAGGTTCAACAGGTTCAAAGGATGAGTGAGGGGGAATCATTGAATGGCAATAAATAAATACACACCACCCAGTTATCAAACGTATGGAAAAAATGAACTTATACCTAATGTATTCATCAATTGTGCTAAAGGCTCAACCGGAGCACAATGCAAAGGTGAAGCAACTGGTACGGCATGTTCGTCTAAGACGGGAGTTTTATGCTCCGGTATAGGGGGAATTGGCATTATATGTGATGCTGAGAACTCAGGTGCCATATGCTCAAATGGTTCAACACCATTTACATGTACAAATAGTGCTCAATCGACCCCTGATAAAGATAGTGATGACTGCATCCAAAAAGAAACTTAATTACCAATGAAATTCTGATATATTTATTGTTTTGGTAAAAAAGATATAGAATGATAATGGTTTACTAAAATATAATAAATCAGAGATTTAGAAAAAGAGGAAAGTACTATGAAATATCCAGTTAATGATTACATTTTTGATACCGAACGCCTGATATTTTATCGGTCTTACCTCGATGAAGACACCGTATCCGTGATTGAATCCGAAATTCCTGAAAATGGTCATTATAAAGAATTGGCTTCTTTCGTATCAGGATTCAATCCGGATGAGATGTCTACCAAGCAGATTTTTCCTTATGAGGGCGGTATTTGCCTGACCTACAAATGTCAGCTCCGCTGCAATTACTGCAGCTTCCGCTCTCAGGAGGAAAATCAGCTTACTCTCACCGAGGCGGATATCAGAGCATATGCGGCATATTTAATGAAAAATATAGCTTTGCGAAAGCTGGTTAATGGAACTCCGAAGAAGTTACATCTGTATTTCTCAGGAGGAGGCGAACCTACATATAATAAGGAACTGTTCAAAACAGCAGTAACAGCTCTTGAAGAGGAATGCTCTAAGAATGACGTAAAGCTCTCTCTTGATTTGACAACAAACGGTATGATTTCCACACCAATGATAGATTTCATATCCGATCACTTTGAGAGTGTAATGGTTTCCTTTGATGGGATGCCATATACACAGAATAAAAACCGAAAAGCCGGCAGTGGTGTTGACACATCAGATCGTGTCGTAAAAACCATCAAAGAATTCTGCGAACGTAAAGATAAGATTATCACAACAGTCCGCACAACCCTTTGGCATCCTGACATACCACTGCTTAAAGATATGGCAGTATATATTTATGAGACATTTCCGGAGCTGGAAAAATGGAGTGTTCTTCCGATAATTGCCACGGGTCGTGCGGCAGACAGCGCGGACAGCAGTATTTTTAATGCGGAAGAGTATGATTTTGTTACCCAATATTTTGAAGTAAAACGGATGGTCAAGGAAAAATACGGTAAAGATAATATTTCGTCTCCTATGTTTTTGAATGACTATGCCAGTATTTACTGCGGTCAGCTTCAGCCCTGTGCCGGTTGGCTTATGCCGGGAGGAAATGTCATTACATGCCTTGAATCTAAGGAACATTCATCAGTCATTGCAAATGTACGTGATGGTATTGTTGATGTTCCGCAGACATATAAAAGCGAGCTTGTTAAAACATATAAGAAAATGTTTGAACAATGCAAGAATTGCTTTGCCTACAGATTCTGCAAAGGTGGCTGTCCTTTAAAATTTATGTATGAAGGTGAATCAAGCGGGGCTGCAGCCGAATGGGAGTGTGAAAGCCGACGTAATTATTGGAAATACATTTTCAATAAGATTCTTTCAGGGAATACATTTATGGGATGGACAGTTGAAACGGATTCAAAGTTTCATGATTTTGAAGTTTATCATCTTGTGAAAGGAGAAAAACAAAATGAAAAAACTGCATGATGTCTTAAAAAGCTTCATAGACGACTTCCGGGACTACTGGTTCCTGCTTAAGCCGCATTTCAAATACGGCAAGGGATTTTACCTCTGCTCGTTATTAATGTATGTTATCGGGCAGGTTGGAAATAATGTCCTGTGGGTGTACTATTATAAAGTCATTATAGATATGGCAGTCGCAGGGAAGAGTTTCCCCTCTATCCTGACAGTCGTAGTGTTGTTTAATATCGGTGTTGTTGTGGTGGACTTTTTAAGAAACAATCCTTTACCATATTTATGCCCTGAGTGGAGAGTAAAAGTCAGTGCAAGAGTCACAAAAGATATCTTTTTAAAGGCACTTGAATGTGACTATAAGAATTTTGATGACCCGGATTTTTACCAAAACTATACTCTCACTGTTACGGATTATATGGATAAGAGCAAGGCGGCTTTTAGCTATTTACAGCAAATAGTGGCAAATATCATAACATTCTTCACAATGATCGTCATTGTTTCAACTGTAAGCCCTCTGATTCTTGTGGTTTCTGTAGCAGTATTGATTGTTACAGCAATCTTTGAAAGATTGGAGAATAAATACACCGCAAAGGAGTGGGAAGAAGATAGAAAAATAAACCGCAAGCAAAGTTATATACAAAGGATTATTTATCTGAATACATATGCAGCGGATCTTCGCTGCAACCGTTCCGGTGAATACTTGATGGAACAATATGACGATACAGTGGAGGAGAAAATTTCATTATTTAAACACTTCAAAAAGTTTGATTTAGGATTTCGTTTACTTGATTTTTCTGTTTCGCATATTGTTGATATCACGGCTATGGGCTTTGCTGCACTTAAAATTGTTTCAGGTACTCTAAGCGCAGGCTCTTTCTCATCAACTATAACAGCTTCAAATTATTTGTACGATGCTTTTGAACCCATGATTGAATTGGGAAGCCGTATAAATGCGTATGCAATCTATTCGCGTAAACTACAGCAGTTCTTCAACACCCCTTCATATATAGAAGCCCCGGCAGTCAAGTCCGGCAAACAGCTCGCTGCCAAGCCGACCATGCCCTTTGCGCTTGATTTACAAAAAG
>CAZULC010000013.1:0-55713 GCA_964621165.1 uncultured Ruminococcus sp. | reverse complement strand
ACGGAACGTGGACATATTCCCTTGCGCCTTGGTAGCGCAGAAGAACGCACGTTTCCACATGCCGCGTGCGGGGGAACATATTCACCGGAATCACCTTGCAAACCGCATACCCATTCGCCGCCATCACTTTCACGTCCCGCGCCAGAGTCTGGGGATTGCAGGAAACATAAACCACGTTCTCCGGTGACAGCTTTACCAAATCCGACAGCGTTTCCTTTGAAAGTCCGGCTCTGGGTGGGTCAAGCATCACCAATTCCGGTATAAATCCGCTGGGGAGCTTCCTTTTAAACTCGCTTGAATCACAACAGTGGAACTCGATATTTTTAATTCCATTGGCCTCAGCGTTGAATCTCGCGTCAAAAATTGCGTCAGGATTTATCTCAATTCCGCAAAATTTCACATCCGGAAATCTTTTCGCCAGATACAACCCGATAATCCCCGAACCGCAGTAAAGATCCAGCGCACTTTTGAACCCCAACTCCGCCGTCAAGCCATAAACCAACTCAAGAAGCAGCTCAAAAACAGGAGTGTTGACCTGTCGGAAAGCGTCAGACGTGAACCGCATACGAATTCCGCCAACCTCATCCGTGATATAGCCGGATTCTTTCGCCCCACCTTCATGAAAAAGCCGTATTTTTGCTTTTTTTCCAAGACTTTCCTGAATCAAATCCGATAATTTTTCACATATCTCGCCGTTGATTTTCTTCTTTGTGAACAATAAAATATTCACGTCATCCGCACGGCTTGACTTGATTTGAAGCTCTGTTGGTATGAAATTGTCGATAACTGAGCTGTTCCTGTTCAAAACATCAACAATTCTGCTGAATACATCAGGGCATAGCCGGCACCCGCAGAATTCAATCAAGTCATTTGACTTTTCGCGAAAATAACCGAATCTTCCGCCGCGGTGATGCAGTGTGATTTTGTTCCTGTAGTCCGACATTACGCCGTCATTTATTGTTTCCGAAACGTCAATATCTCCAAGTCCAACTCTCCTGAAGGCTGACTTTACTGTGTTTTGCTTGATAATATTTTCATATTCAAAGCTCACGTGTTCCAGCGAACAGCCGGCACATTCACCAAAACTGCTGCATTCGGCTTCACGTCTGTATGGCGATTTTTCATAGAAATCAACCACCTCAGCTTCGTAAAAATTCTTCCTGTGAGCCGCTATCCTGACACGAACCTCATCTCCGCGGACCGCACCCTTGACGAATACAACCGCCGAGTCTATTTTCGCGATTCCCACGCCGTTTTCATTTGTCTCAATAATTTTAACCCTGTAAAACTCGTTTATATCCATATAAGCCTCGATTTTTTTCTTTCATTATATAGTAATGCGCAGGATTTGTCAAGAGTGGCAAAGAATCCTGACGCCGCATATACTGTAAGTGTCATAATGTAATGTTTATAAGAAAGGAAAAATCAAAAAATGGCTTACTGTGTGATAGCGATGCAGAACCAGACCTTGGCTGAAAAGGCGAGACGGACCGCAGCTCAGTACAGAATCAAGGCGGATATCATCTCAATTGATCCCCACTTCACCCACCGCGGCTGTTCTGTAGGAATCGAGGTTGATTGCAGGGAAGTGGACAGACTTGTTCACATTTTCGACAAAAAGCGAATGTCTTACGGAGACATAATCGGAAGGCGGTGACTATGAGAACAGTTTACCTCGATAACGCGGCGACGACCTACCCGAAACCACCGGAAGTGGTAAAAGCGGTAGGTGACGCCCTGACGAAATACGGCGGAAATCCCGGACGTGGGTCCCATGTATTGTCGAACAGATCGGGAGAAGTTCTCTTTGACTGTCGTTCGGCAATTGCCGATTTATTTTCCACATCCGCCGAAAATGTGTCTTTCACCATGAACGCCACTCAGTCATTGAACTTCGCCATAAAGGGCCTGATTAACAGAGGGGACCATGTTCTCATCGACAACTTCGCTCACAACGCGTCCCTCCGTCCTTTGCTTGCGCTTGTGAACGACGGAACCTGCACTTATGATATTTTTGATTTACGCAGTCTGGACAGCATAGAACGCCTGATTCGCTCAAACACCCATGTTGTGATTGTTACACATCATTCGAACATCACGTCAAACTCATGCTCGCTTGACGAAATCAGCGAAATCTGTGCCATCCACCGCGTAAAACTGATTGTAGACGCGTCACAAAGCGCCGGACATCTGCCGATAAGCATGACAGACTCAGCAGGAATTACATCGCTGTGTATGCCGGGTCACAAGGGCTTGTACGGCACCATGGGAGTGGGAGTTCTCGTATCAAGTCGTGACGCCGAATACCGCACAATCATAGAAGGTGGCGCCGGAATAAACTCAATTGATATGAAAATGCCGGAAAATCTGCCCGAGAGACTGGAAGCCGGAACTCTCCCCATGCCGGCAGTCTGCGGACTTCTCAAAGGGGTGGAATTCATAAAGAAAACCGGCATTCAGCGGATTCATGAAAAGGAGTGCCGGCTGTCGGAAAGACTTGTAAGACAAATGCAAAAAATCAACGGAGTCCGTTTCTTTGGCGAAACCAACGGACCTGTGGTCAGCTTCAATATCGACGGAATCTCGCCGGCTGAAATAGGCAAACGCTTGTCGGAAAACGGTGTGTGCGTCAGAACAGGCTACCATTGCGCTCCTCTCGCACATAAATCCGTGGGAAGTTACGAAAACGGAAGCGTCAGAGTCAGTTTTTCCTGCTTCAATCGGGATTCGGATGTGAATGAGTTAATTGAAAAATTAAAATTCTCGCTGAAAAATTTAAATTAACAATATCTTCATTGATTTATCGGCAGAAGTCAGCTATAATATTATTAATTATAATGACATCAAGAAAGGAAATAGTATTATGGCTGAATGGACAGTTGACAGAGCGAACATCAAGTCAACGGTAGATGGAAATTATATTCTATATAGAAACCGCCCCTTTGTGAGAGAGGACAACATCATATGCTACGGCTGTTTACAGGAAAGTTATTATCTAAAAATGACCGTCCTGACAGAGAAAGAGTACAAGGGAAGGAATATTGCTGATCAGATTTACGTACAGCTCATAAAGACCGCTGACAACTCTGTCACGAAGGAAACGATTAAATCCGGCATGTACAACGCGCTTGACGTGGGAATCGCATGGCTGGACCGCTACACCCTGATATAAACAAAAAAGAAGGCCTGATTTTTTACGTCAGGTCTTTTTTATTCCTGTCAATTTCAGACGCCTGTCCAAGCGAAAACAAAGAATTTAGAAATCCGCCTAACCGTCGGCGTGTAATTTAGACAATTAACTAAAGCAGTCATCCGGCTTCGGCATTTGCCGATTTTCCACTTACTGTACTAGCCTGATTTTTCGGCGACATTTTAGACATTTGCCGCTGAGCCATAACAAGTCCGTAATAAATACCTTTTTTCCGAATCAACTCGTCATGGGTTCCGATTTCCGCAAGCTCACCCTTGTCGAGAACTATAAGCCGCGTTGCATTTCGGAGCGTCGACAGACGATGGGCTATGGCAAGCGTGGTTCTGTCCGCAATCAGCTTCTGCAGAGCGTCCTGAATTGATTTTTCCGTCTCCGTGTCAAGTGAAGCCGTAGCCTCGTCGAGAATCAGAATCCGCGGGTTGTGGAGAAGCGCACGTGCAATCGCCACTCTTTGACGCTCGCCGCCGGACAGGGTGTAACCTCTCTCGCCGACCTTTGTGTTGTAGGCGTTTGGCAGCTTCATGATAAAGCTGTGCGCACCAGCGATTTTGGCCGCCGTAATAACTTCATCCCGTGTGGCGTCAGGCTTGGCGTAGGCTATGTTGTCGTAAATCGTACCCGAGAACAGGAATGTCTCCTGCAAAACCACGCCAATCTGGGACCTGAGAGAATGTTGGGAAATATCGCGTATGTCCACGCCGTCTATCTTTATCGAGCCTTCGGTCACGTCGTACATCCGCATTACAAGGTTTATAAGTGTCGACTTGCCCACTCCGGACTTGCCAACGATTCCAATCATCTCGCCCGGCTTTATTTCAGCGGAAATGTTCTTCAAAACATACGCGGTCTTGTCGTAGCCGAAGGAAACATTCTCGAGGCTTATGTAGCCTTTTATGTCGAGATCCACCGCGTCAGTCTTGTCGGCAACGTCAATGTCCTCATCGATAACGTCGAATATCTTCACAATGGAAGTCATAACTCGCGTGAACCGTCTTGGAATCGACGAAATCCATTGCAGGGGACCATAAATTATGCTGACATATGACGAAAACTGGCTCATCTCACCGATTGTCATCTCGCCGCCTATGATCTTGTTGCCCACGTAGAAGAGCAGGAAGTACTCGCCCACACCCATGATGAAGCTGAGCACAGGCTGAACTTTGCCGAAGAACATCTCGGAACGTATTTTTGTATCTCTTTCCTTTATTGTAATGTCGTCGTAACGGTTGATTTCCCGCTTTTCCATACCGAAAGCCTTTACCACGCGGATTCCCGAGAAAGTGTCGTGCAGAATCGCATTTGCCTGTGACTCCATCTGCCACTGACGGTGGAAAATGTTGTGCATGAACTTGTGGAACATGCGGTATGAATACATTACAATCGGAGTCGGCAGAATTATCATCAGAGCCAGCCGCCAGTCGTAGGAGAAAAGATAAATTCCCACCGCAAGCAGAATCAGGACCTGCTCAAACATGTTGCCGAAGTCGTTTGAAATGAACCGCGATAATTCGGAGGTGTCGTTTGACACACGGTTTATAAGCTCACCCGAGGTTCTCTGCGATATACGTGCGATTGACATTTTTTGTATTTTGTCGAACACCGTCTCACGCAGAGTCACCACTATTCCGTTGCTCGCCTTAATCATAAATACGTTTCGGAACATGGATATAGCCTGAGTTGCAATATACACGCCGAACATGGACAGAATGACCACAATGTACTGCTGGAACTTGGGCATTGTCTCGGCTTTGATGTAGTCGTCAACCAAAATCCGGTTCAAGTACGGCGGAACGAGATTTACAAGCGCTATAATAAAGTAGAGTACAATGGAGACGTAAATCAGGCTGTGGTATTTCTTCGCCATTTTCCAGAGCCTGCCGAGATAGTGCCGCTTGCTGACGCAGTGTTCGCATATGCTTGAGCCGGGACGGTAACGTCTGCCGCATTTGGGACAGCGGTGGTTCAAGTCCTTTTCGTATTCGTAGCTGATTTCCTTGCCGCCTATGTAGTTGTTCATCTCCCGTGAAGCCGCGGCGTAGAACTCCAGATACTGCATGTTTGAGCGGCAGAGTATGTGCCATTTTCCGCACTTGTCCGCGTATTCAATGAAAACGCACCCGATACCGCGCCGTAGTGCAACCTCACCGACCTCGGACAGCGGAATTTCTTCTATTTTCTGACCGTCGCAGTAAACGCAGATTCTGTCCTTCAGCAAAACCATTATTCCGTCGACCTGATTTTTCTTTTCCGTCGGCGGCAGGGTATATTCAACCGGGAGCAGAACGTCGCCGGCTTTTACGCCGCTGTCAATCTGACAAACCTGCTCTGTCAGAGTAGTCCTGTTTTTCATATGTATATTAACCGTACCTTTACATTAAATTATATGTCATCTTACAGGAACAGCTCGATTTTTTTGTAGCTCTTTCTGTCCAGCTTTTCGATATCCGGGATTTCGTACCTGTTTCCGTCCATATCGTTGATGAAAATCCGCGTACCTCCAACCTTTAAAAGACTGCGGAAAGTGTCGTGCAGAGTCAGATCCGTCTCGCCTTCGTCCGTCATGACCTTCCAGTACGAGTAACCGAACTTTTCCTTGACTGAGACTATTTTTGTGATTACAGGAGTATAATACTTCCGGTCAAGCTCAGCCCGCAGCATTGCAGCGTTTTCTTCACCCATTGCGTCAATGTCCGCGATGACCCCGATTTCAGCCGAATCAATGTCAAGCACGGAGATATACGAGTACGGCATATCGAAAGGGAACGCCCTGTGCAGAAAAATCCTGTCGTACTTCTTTTCGCATAAGACCCCGTCATCATCGGGAAGCGTGACCGTCATCGAGATAAAATCGTTTTCATTCTCAAATTTCGCATTGTCCTTGGTTATGTATTTTACCGCGATAATCTCTTTCAGCGCGGTTTTCGTGTGTTTTTCTTCCATATTAATATAATCTCCCGTCATTCTTCAATTCCGATATTCTTCATGGCTTCAAGCTGCAGTCTGTATAAATTGAAGTAAATTCCTTTTTTGCTGATCAGCTCGAGATGTGTGCCTGCCTCGGGAACTTTTCCGTTTTCGATTACAATCAGCTTGTCCGCGTCGCGCAGGGTCGACAGTCTGTGAGCTATCATTATTGTTGTCCTACCTGAGGAGAGCTTCTCCAAAGCCGTCTGAATCTTCCGCTCGGTCTCCGTGTCCATTGCGGCTGTGGCCTCGTCGAGAATCAGTATCTTAGGGTTTCTAAGCACCGCACGGGCTATTGAAATACGCTGTCTCTCACCGCCGGACAAATCCTTGTAGCCGAATCCAATCATGGTGGAGTACGCGTCGGGCAGCTTCATTATAAAATCATGAGCACCGGCAATCTTCGCGGCTTCGATAACATCCCTCTCGTCGGCGTCGGGCTTTGCGTACTTAATGTTGTCGAGAATCGTTCCCATGAACAGGTATGCCTCCTGGGATACAATAGCCACGTTTTCACGCAAATCCTCGAAAGCCAAATCCTTAACATTTATTCCGTCAATTGTGATCTCGCCTGCCGTCACGTCGTAGAGTCTTATCAGCAGGTTCGCCAGAGTAGACTTTCCCGCACCTGTATGACCTACAATGCCAAGAGCCTGACCCGCGTCCACTTCAAATGAAACATTGTCGATAACCTTTCTCGTTTTGTCGTAGGAGAAATCCACATTTTTGAACTCCACACGGCCTTGACAGTTTTCCAGACGAACAGGATGCTCGGATTCCATAACCTCGGGCTTGGCGTCCATGATTTCCGTAAGCCTGCTCATTGCGTTGAGGCTGTCGGTGAACTGATAAACCATATCGATAAAGGACTCCAGTGGGGAAAGAACCATGTTCATATATGACTGGAACACAAGGAGGGTACCGTAGGACATATTACCTTTGATGACCATCCATCCCCCAGCACATGTGATAATAAGGTTGCTTATGTAGAAGAGAAGGCCGACACTAGGTGAGGCTACAGTTTCAAACATAGAGGTTTCCTTTTCGATTTCAGCAAGCTCACGGCTGCTTCTGTCAAAACGTTTTGTCTCGTCCTTTTCCTTGGAGAAAGCCTTGACCACACGCATGCCCGAGAGTATATCCGACAGAACTGAATTCATCTGACGCGATCGCGTCCATCTTTTTGCGTGAAACTTATCCATCCTGCCGAAGAGGAACTTCATAGCAAGTACAAGAAGGGGAACCGTCACCAGAGCCATCAGTGTGAGCAGTGGGTTCATTGTAATCATGATAACGAGAACTGCTATTACCTGAACAATACTGACAAGGTAGTAAGGAATGCCATCGCAGAAGAACCAGTAAATAGTGTTTGCATCCCGTGTTACCTGAGTCATGAGTCCACCGGTCTGACGGTTTGTGAAGAAGGACAGTGACAGCCGCTCAATCGAGCCGAATATAACCTTTTTCAAGTCATAAATCAAGTTGGCAGCGATTACAGATGTGGTTATACTTTGAACCATATTGACCAGCATTGATATAAGCCGTGTGCCAATTATGATACCAAGTACTAATAAAATCTCGCCGTAGAACTTTCCGGCTTTATCCAAAACTTCGTCGTAGTAGAAACCTGAGGAAACATATGGTGAGATAATACTAAGAGCACTGGTGAGAATCAGCATCAGAACCAAGATTACAAGCTCTTTTTTATACTTGAATGTGAAATGCGCCGCAGTTCTGATTATCTTGCTCTTGTCCATGCACTTAAGACATAGTTTACGCCCCGGATCTATGTACTTCCTGCCGCATTTTGGACAATACAGTTCATCCTTCTTGCCAGAACCGCCTGGGCCGCTTGGACCGCCTGGACCGCCTGGACCACCTGGACCACCTGGACCGCCCGGACCACCTGGACCGCCCGGACCGCCTAGACCCCTTCTGCTTTTTACGAAATCATGCTTTTTTTCTTCCTTTGAGCCGCTACTGTCGCTCTTTATCTGTTCGAGAATTCTGCCTGCTGCGAAAAAGTCCATCTTATATGTGTTCGACAGGTTGGCGAGAAGCAAATACCGCCCGTCCTTGTATCTGGCTGTGAATCTCGCCGTGGAAATCTGCTCTTCGACCTTGAAATCCGACAGCTCCCCAAAGTCAAACACATCCCACGACAATACCTCAAACCTTCTGACCGGCTCGGCACGTTTGAAAATCTCCGTCTTCACGCCGCTTGAAACAGTGTACGATCCAGCCACGGCAATAATATCGCTGTCCGTTGCCATAAGGTAGAAGTCGCACCGCACCATTTCCCGGTTGTAGTCCGACCTCACACAGAGCTTGACTTCCGAGGCGGGAATACCTTTATCTTTCAAAACATCAAGCATTTCAGGAGGAAGCGCGTCCGGCTTTTCCTCGTCGAAATACCACCTTTTTTTCACCATTTAATATATCTCCCCTTTAATATAAAATGATAATATAATACCACACTATTAATGAGCAAATTTATAATTCTTAATAATATTGCACAACCAAAAGAATTATATAAATTATATAATATTATATAATATTACGCGGTAAAAGTCAATACAATTTTTAAAAATTTATCTAAAAATTTAAAAATTAAAGACCTCAGGCAGGGAACCACCGGAGCTGGATGCTGTATTCAAAAAAATAATTCTTAAAAATATTTACGCAATCTGCCGTAAAACTATTAACAAAGCGCCTGTTTTATGTTATAATTATAAGGGATTATTAAATCTCGGCAGACTCGAAATAAAACTTTTAAAGGTGAATATATGATAAACGAAAAAAACATGATTCAGGATCCTGCGTCCCTGAAAAAACAGTTCCAGAACGACAAAACAGCCGACGGACCGTACATCTATCTTCCACTCGACTCGGCATATAATAATGAAGAAAAGCTGTCCCACCTCATCTCGGGTTATAAAAAGTCCGGCTTCTGCGGCGTGATTCCTTTCACAAACAGCAATTATGAAATTCAGCCGCTGGACGAAGAATACTTTGAAACCTACGATATAATCGAAAACGAAGTGAAGGAAAATTCACTTAAAATCGGCTATCTTGACGATATTTACGTTATGCAGGCCTATCTTTCGTCGCTCAGGGATTCGTCATCGGCCGTCTGCCCGATTCTCACAAAATACGAATACACCTGCGTCGAAGGTCAGGTTATGAAAAAAAAGCTCAGGGAGCAGGGAAAACTCATGTCAGTTGTGGCTGTAAATGATGATGACCTCACTGTCGTGGACCTACGTCCGTACCTCGAGGACAACACAATCGACTGGACGGTACCCGATGGAAACTGGAATATCGAAGAATACAGATGTGAGCCGGATTTGAATTCCAAAGCCATAAACCTGCTCGATTATGACATATCCATGGAATACCTCCGCTCTACCTTTGGAAAGCTTTGTGAAAAATACGCCGCGGAAAAAGATGAAGTTCCGCCCTTCAATATCTTTATATACAGAAATGTAATGTACACCGGACAGAACAGAAGAGCATGGCATGTGGACTTCAACGAGGAGTTCGAGAAGGAATACGGCTTTGACCCATCCCCATACTATACGCTTCTTTTCCGTGACTACGGCGGAAATTCAGCCCGGTATAAATCCATGCTCATGAACTGCCGCGCAAACATGCTGATTTCCGGCTATCTCAAGGCCTGCTCAGACTTCTGCATGGCTAAAGGGGTGTTCTGTACAGGCTTCCCAGCTGAAAGTAAAGCAACAGCTTGCTCATGGCTCTTCGGCGACGGTCAGCTGCTCCATAAATACGCTTCAGCTCCGGGAATATCCATGCCCTTTGCCTACCTCTACGGACTCAACGGGGTCAAGGTTGCGGCTGGAGCGGCGGATTCACTCGGCCACAGCATAGTTACAGCTGACCTCTTCAACTACTACGACACTCTCTCCCGTGATATAATCTACCGTGAGTCGATGAACGCTTTCGTGCGCGGTGTAAACATGGTATTCGTGCATCTCGGCGAGGACAGGGCGCAGCACAGCAGCATAACTGAAAAAGATGACGACTCGCCCATCTGGGGTTCAATCTTCTCAAAGGGCGACGACCTTACCGAATACGCTTCCTTTGTATCGAGAGTCCAGACTGTTCTTGGCGGCGGTGAGCATATCTGTGAAAACGCGATCATCTACCCAATCCATTCACTTCACTCATTTGTGGGCATGTACCAGTCCTCATCCACAGAGGGCTTCGAATACCCTTCGACTCCGGAAAACGCTGATTATATGGAAATGATGAACTCCTTCCTCAACTATGTGGGCGAGGATTCGGTATTTGTACATCCCACCACGCTGATTGAGCGTTCCTTCGTGGAAAACGGTGTTCTTTACGTAAACAACGACAGCTTTGTAATGAAATTTAGAACAGTAATCATGCCGTCAATGTCAATAATCAGCATAAAAGCGCTCAGGGTTATAAAAAAATTCTTTGACGAAGGCGGAAAAATCATAGCCACGGACAACCTTCCCACAGCTTCCTGCGACTGCTCAGTGACTTTCACCTCAGTTGACGCGGCTCTGAAGACAAAATCCCCGGAGGATGAAGAAGTTATAAATACCATCAAATACATATTCGGCGAAGATGTGCTCGACAACCGGATAATAAAGAGATATTATAAGAATGACAATGAAAACGGTGGCATGGCTTATTATCTCCCGTCAAACAAACGCTCGGTAGACGGAACGGACTCGGTTTCAGCCGATATTCTTGCACAGGCTATGAACAACTTCGACCTCGCCCCCGACGTCTATATAGACAAGCGTCCGAGACGGGAAATGCTGGGCTTTGTCAACTACCATCTGCCCGCGTTCATCAAAATCGGTGTGGACAAACGGCTTGCAAACGGCTGCTCCATGAACTGCCTGCATAAACGCTACGCCGGATGCGATATCTACTACATCACAAACACCACCGGCGAAAAATACGCGGGAAAGCTGCTTCTACGCGGATATCTTGCCCCCGAGGAATGGAATCCATACAACGGTAAAATAAAGAAAGCACCGTCTGAGAACGTCAGATTCAGGGGACAGATCTACACAATGATGGAACTAGAGCTTGAAGCCTCGTCGGGAACGTTCATTGTAAGCCCAGTGCAGCGCACCCAGAAGGAACTGAGCCGGGATCTCACAGACGAGGATGACATACCGAACTTCTACCCAACCGTATTGTATTGATTACATTCACAACAAACCGAAATTAAACCAAAGGGGAACAAGATTCATGTACTGCGAAATCATATCGAATACCGCGAAAAGCGTCATAGAAAATATTGAAAAGGTAATATACGGCAAACGTGAACAAATAACTTTTGTTGTAGCCGCACTGCTTTGCCGGGGGCATGTGCTTCTCAATGACATCCCCGGAACGGGAAAAACCACCCTCGCCAAGGCTCTCGCAAAATCCATCTCAGCCGAGTCAAAGCGAATCCAATTCACACCGGACCTGCTCCCCTCGGACATCACGGGAGTGAACTACTACAACCAGAAAACACAGGACTTCATTTTCAGGCGCGGTCCTGTGTTTACCCAGATTCTTCTTGCCGACGAAATCAACCGAACCACACCACGTACCCAGTCGGCTCTGCTTGAGTGCATGGGCGAACGTCAGGCTACAATCGACGGAGTGTCATACCCCCTCGATGACCCGTTTTTCGTCATCGCAACCCAGAACCCCATTGAGTCACAGGGGACCTTCCCACTTCCGGAAGCACAGATTGACCGTTTCTTTATGCGTCTGTCCCTCGGTTATCCCGACAGAGAAGCCGAAAAGAACGTCCTCATGTCATACGGCGACGCAAGCCCCCTCGACTCCATCACCTCGGTCTGCACACGTGAGGACATAAAGCTCGCCGCGGATTCCGTCGGAAAAATCAAGGTCAGCGAACCCATAAGAAACTATATCCTCGATATCGTATCAGCTACACGGGAAAGCGACAGACTCAGGCTTGGCGTAAGTCCGCGTGCGTCTCTCGCGCTCATGAAGGCGTCACAGGCATATGCGGCAATCAGCGGACGTGATTACGTAATCCCCGATGACGTTAAGAAAACCGCGATTCCCACTCTCTCACACAGGGTAATAATCAAGTCCTCCAACACAATCCGCCTGACTGACACAAACGAACAGATTATCGAATACCTGATCGACACAATCAAAGCCCCCATAGAATAAGCGTGACGACATGATTATCATTATAACAGTCCTGATCTCGGCGGCTGTAGTTCTGCTGGCTCAGGCGAAAATCTACAAAAATCACGCATATGACAAACTTGAATACAAAATTGACCTGTCAGTTTCCGAGGTTTTCGAGAACGAAGAAATTTATATATATGAAGAAATCAGAAACCGGAAGCTGCTCCCGATACCATTTCTCAAGGTTGACACACAGCTGCCCGAGGGACTCTCTTTCCACATAGCCGAATCGGTAAAAGGAAAGGATAAAGCAAAAAAGGGCGAAATCATAGAGACATTCCCCTCGGTAATCCACAGCGTGTTCGTCCTCCGCGGGAACCAGATGATACGCCGCCGCTGGAAAGTCAGATGCACAAAGCGCGGCACATACCGCCTCGGAAGCGTGACCATGATTTCAAACGACATCTTCGGCTCATACCAGAATTCAAGGGTCATGGAGCCGGACAAAAGCTCAAAGTCCACCGTTACCGTACTGCCCCGGGCTGTGGATCTGAAAAGCGAGTTTACCGCGTCAAAATACACAAACGGCGAATTTCTTGTTGAATCCAGCCTGCTATCCGATCCTCTCCTGAAAGCCGGAGTCCGTGAATATGCCGCCGGAGACCCAATGAACCGCATAAACTGGCTCCAGAGTGCAGTACATGACAAGCTGATGGTGAACATAGAGGAGTACACCAACCGCCACCGCTTCAATATCGTGCTGAACATGCAGTCCCGTGACATGGAAAAAAACATTCCCGGACCCTCTAGCGCCCCATATTTCATAGAGCTGTGCCTGACCGTAGCCGCGTCGATTCTCGATAAGGTGTCGGGCGAGAACATTCCGGTGCGGATTATAGCGAACACCCCGCCGGAGAATATCTGCGACGACCTCGACGAGCCAGACCCAGACAGCCATCCCGTGAAAAGCGCAGGTTCATATGATGACACACTGTCACGCCTGTTCGTCTCACCGGTTTTCAAGGGAAAGAATGACATGCTCTCAGCTCTTCGGATTTTAGCCCGGCTTGAGCTTATTGTATCCACTCCGGTTGAGCGTATGATGGACTGCATCGTTGAAAATCCATATTCCTTCGCCGACAGCGGAAACATCATATTCATATCGGCTTATCTCAGCGAGAGGATGATAAACATGTGCTACACCCTCCGCCGTATGGGCATCAACTGTATTTTCTACATCACCTCGGCAAACTCCAACGCACTGATAATACCCGACGACATCGAAGTCCACTTCAAGACATATCTGGAAGAAGATTGACAAAAGGGAGGTAAACATATGACAAAAGTAATGGACAGACTGCTCAGCTTTGTTTCGCTTATCGGAGCGGCAATGTTCACAGTCCCTCTCTCGATTCTGCTTTTTGGTGCGCTGTTCCCGTATTCTACAATAATAATGCCCGTTTTCTCGGTTCTGTTTACCGTCATGGGCTACACTCTCATGAACCTGTACGCCAGAATCATACACAAACGCGCCTCCGAGGACGGCTTCGGATTAGTCAGCGAGGGAGTTTTCAATGGCTTCCGGCTGAAATACTGCGCTCCTGTGGCACTGCTTCTTTTGATTCTGACCCTCCCTGCTTCAATGCTGTTTGACTATATCATGCGTTCCCTCATGCTGAACGCGGTGATCTTCGACTACACCTCTTTCAATCAAATCGAGTTCGCGGTGGTTTTCTTCACCTCAGCGTTGATCGGCACGGTAATCTGGTTCTACCCGGTGCAGAAGCTGTCGAACATACACGTTCTGATCGGCGGGTCATGTATATATATCATCGAAACCTTCATGGCGTTCTTTATCTCGAAGTCCTTCGGTGCCGGTTTTTCCGTATTGAATCTCGCTCTGCCTTTCGTTGTGTTCAACATTTGTCTTCTTTTGATCTTCAACCAGAGCAACTTGCAGAAGCAGTATAAAAGTACGATTGTGTCCGAAATTTCACCATACGCGAGACTGTACAATTTCTATCTCGTCATAGTAGTCATACTCATTTTCATAGTGGTATGCGCACTTGTGTATGTGGTCCTCTCGGGCTTGTCCATGATTTTGTTCAGCGTAATATATGTTCTGCTGAAAACGGCACTGCGGAATTCAGCCGAGGGGGAAATCGTGGAATACGAGTATGTCGACTCAGACGAAGCCATGGCGGATTTTCAGAAGGATGTATTAAAAAACGGAGGCGCACCAATGCTCAACGCTTTCTGGGCTTTGGCGGCGGTTGCGGCCTTTATGATAATCGTAATAAAAACGGGATTATTAAAAAAGTGGTTCACAGCGGTCAGACAGTGGCTCTATGACGCATTCTATACTGTTATTGTGGGAATCGACTTAATGAGAGCGGCCGACAGCGGTGAAGATGAAGCTGACGCGGAGTACAACTACAAGGACGAAAAGAAGCGGCTGCAAAAGTCGCTGGTTCGTGACTACGATAAAATGGCAGACGAGACCGACACCTACAAGCAGTTCATGACCAGACTCAGCCGACTGAAAAACTACGACGAGCAGCTGTCATATGCCTACAAGGTTCTCTTAAAGACTTACAAGAAGATGAACGTTGCTCTGAAACAGTCCGATACTCCCCGGGAAGTCGAAGGGAAAGTTGTGCGGGTTATGACTACCGACACAATAAACAAAATTACCTCCGACTTCGAGCGGATAAAGTACGCCGAAATAACTCCAAACGAGAGGGAAGCCGCCGCGGTGCTTGAAAATATCTGCGGGGAAATAAAACGCTGCCTGTATTGAGCATAATTCGCGGATTTCACAAATATGATATAACAAATCTAAAATCTGTATATCGGAGTGAAATTCATGTCAAAAATAATTGCGATGTTTCTTGCACTATTGCTGCTGTTCACAGCCGTCCCGGTATCAGCCGAGGAGGACATAACCCCATTTGAGGTAAACGCGGACTCAGCCATACTTATGGACGCGGCAACCGGAACCGTTCTCTACTCAAAAAACGCCGATCAGGCATTACCTCCCGCATCCGTCACGAAAATCATGACCCTGCTTCTGTTTTTGGAAGAGGTGGAGAAGGGCAACATCTCCCTTGACGACGAAATCCAGATAAGCGAATACGCGGCGTCAATGGGCGGATCCCAGGTCTATCTTGAGCCGGGAGAATCCATGAAGGCTGAGGAATTACTTAAATGCGTAATCATAGCTTCAGCAAACGACGCGGCTGTGGCTCTTGCTGAGAAAGTGGGCGGAAGCGAGGAAGCGTTCGTCTCCCGTATGAATGAGCGTGCGTCTGAGCTGGGTATGGTAAACACTCATTTTGAAAACGTAACGGGACTTGACGACGACACCACAAAACACCTGACCAGCGCGAGAGACATAGCAATCATGTCCCGGGAACTTCTAAAGCATGAGATTATAATGAAGTACTCAACCATATGGATGGACACAATACGCGACGGGGCCTTCGGTCTGACCAACACCAACCGGCTCATCCGCTTCTATCAGGGTGCAACGGGACTGAAAACCGGGTCAACCTCAAAAGCCGGATTCTGCATTAGCGCGACGGCAAAGCGGGACGGACTCCACCTAATCGCAGTAATCATGGGAGCCGACACCCGGGACATCCGCAACGAGTCAGCAAAGCAGCTTCTCGACTATGGATTCGTAAACTACTCTCTATATGAAAATCAGGGTGGGGAAGCCGGGGAGACAAGTATAATCGGCGGAGTCAAAAATACATGTTTAGGCGAATACAGCCCCTTTACCGTTCTTCTTCCCAAAGGCAAGAGCAAGGGTGTGCAGTGCGAGTTCCTGTTTGAGGAAAACATACCCGCCCCAATCAGGGAGGGGGATGAAATAGGCAGAGTCAGGTATATTTCCGATGGTCAGGTTATCCATGAGGACAGTATAACCGCTGCGGAAAACGTGAAAAAAATCAGCTTTATCGGACTTTTTCTGAGAATGGCGGGAATATATCTCCTTAAATAAAAATATTATCAATTTAGCTATTGAAAATTGACAAAAAATGTAGTATTATATAGGTGTTCCATAATGAAGAAATCGGAAGATGCATAAAAGCAGACTTCACAGAAAGGAATGGTTAATAATATATTATGTCGGTAAAACTGAACACCAAGTATCTGGCCGGCTTTGTCTCCGAATCCGAAGTCGAAAAAATTTCCCACCTCACCGAATCCGCTCATGCTCTTGTGAAAAGCGGAAAAGGCGCTGGAGCTGATTTTCTCGGCTGGGTTAATCTGCCCGTGGATTACGACAAGGAAGAGTTTGCCCGTATAAAGGCGGCTGCTGAAAAAATCAAAAAATCCTGCGACGTGTTTGTTGTTATCGGAATCGGCGGATCCTATCTCGGAGCGAGAGCGGCCGTTGAATTCGTAAAATCCCCACTATACAACAATCTCAAAAAAGACACACCCGACGTTTACTTCGCCGGAAACACAATCAGCTCCTCGGCACTTTCGGATATTCTGAAAATCTGCGAGGGACGGGATGTGTGCATCAACGTCATTTCAAAGTCCGGCACCACAACCGAACCTGCCGTGACCTTCCGCATCTTCCGCAGCCTGCTTGAAAAGAAGTACGGCGAAGAAGGCGCACGCAAGAGAATTTTCGTCACCACCGACAGAAAACGCGGCAAGCTGAAGGAATTCTCCACCGAAAAGGGTTACGAGACATTTGTGGTTCCCGATGATATAGGCGGACGCTACTCCGTACTCACAGCCGTCGGACTTCTCCCCATAGCTGTAGCCGGAATCGACATTGACGAGATGATGAAAGGCGCGGCTGATTCAAGAGCGAAATACCTTGACGCACCTGTAGAAGAAAACGACTGCCTGAAATACGCGTCTCTGAGAAACATCCTCTATAATAAAGGAAAGTCAATCGAAATCCTCGTATCCTACGAACCGGCGTCCCAGATGCTGTGTGAGTGGTGGAAGCAGCTCTACGGTGAGAGCGAAGGAAAGGACGGAAAGGCGCTCTATCCCTCGTCAGTTATCTTCTCAACCGATCTGCACTCCCTCGGCCAATACATCCAGGAGGGCAGAAGAACCATGTTCGAAACCGTACTCGACATAAAGAAATCTTCGGACACCGTCGTAATCCCCGACGACCCGAACAATATCGACGGACTCAACTTCCTCTCCGGCAAAGAGCTTCACGACGTAAACAGAATGGCAATGACCGGCACCTTCTTCGCGCATAACGACGGCGGAGTACCCAACGTTGTAATCGAGCTTGAGGACAGAAGCGCATACTCATTCGGATATTTGGTATACTTCTTTGAGCTTGCCTGCGCCGTCAGCGGATACATGCTTGGAGTGAACCCCTTCGACCAGCCCGGAGTTGAGGCTTACAAGAAGAACATGTACGCTCTCCTTGGCAAACCAGGCTACGAAGACCACAAGGCAGCTCTCGAAGAAAGAATGAAATAAATTTATATACACAAAACGGAGGAAATCATGATTAAACTGATTATCGGCAAAAAAGGTTCAGGAAAGACAAAAACCCTCATCGAACTCGTAAACACGGCGCTTAACACATCCAAAGGCTCCGTTGTTTGCATTGAAAAGGGCGACAAGCTCAAGTTTGACATCAACTACAGATGCAGACTCATTGACTCTGACGAATATCTCGTTACCGACGCCGAATATCTCTACGGCTTCATCGCAGGCATCCTCGCAAGCGACCACGACGTTACCGATATCTTTATGGATTCTGCTCTCAAGATCTGCCAGAACGACGTCACCGCATTCGACGATTTCCTGAATCATCTGAACACCCTCGTGAAGACCCACAACGTCAACTGTGTTCTCACCTCATCCATCGCCGTTGAGGACGCTACGGACACAATGCGCAAGTTCACCGAATAAGAAAAGACAAAATAATCCATAAAAAAACATAAGCCGACAGGATAATTTCTGCCGGTTTTTTGTCATTCCCGCTGCGCCCCGCATAGACTGTACTGAGAAGCGGACTCACAGCGGCATGCAAAGTCAGCTTCCATCAAAAGAAAGGCATGGATGAACAAATGGGTGAATACAGAAACACAATCGTTCAATGCTCAAAGGACCGTGACATGGTGTGTATAGATACCTACCGCGTTCTCGACTCCTGTCGCGACAAGGACTGCTTCGAGGACGTCAGAGTGTATCTTACCTGCACGGGTCAGGATATAATCGACAAGACCTGTGTGGTCAGAGCAAAAACAGCAAACGTCGTATGGTCGTGCATAGATATCGACAATGTGCCGTTCAATCGTGGATTCTATCAGCTTTTCATCAAGATTTACGTGAAAATCATGTTTGAAGCCTGCATAGGTCCGGGCAACATACAAGAATTTGAAGGAGTCGCGGTCGTAGAAAAGAAAGTGATCCTGTTCGGCGGAGAGGGAAACGTCAGCGTGTTCAAGAGTGAGCTGCCCAAAAACGGCTTTTGCACCTGCCACGGAAACTGCACCAAGCCGGTAAACTCCCTCCCAATAGCGGTTCTCGAGACGGTGGACCCCATCATTCTCAGCACAAAAATCGAGGAGCCGCACAAAATCTGCCGCTGCTGTCCCTGCACAGTTGACGAAATACCCGAGTGCGTGTGCCAGAGACTGACCTGCGAGCTTGTTGATTCACAGGACTCCAACATGCTGCTTGTGTCCCTCGGCTTCTTCTCAGTAGTACGGATTGAGAGACCGGCTCAGTACCTTATCAACGCCGTGGAGTACAGCGTACCTGAAAAGGAATGCTCAGCGCCTCCCGTTGAGGACCCCTGCAGCCTCTTCAAGCAGATGGCATTCCCGATAAATGAGTTCTCCTCCCATATCACAGGCTCAGGCGGCGGAGAGTTGATTACCGGTGATAAAAAGTGCTGCTGTCAGAATCATCAGGACAAATAAATAGTTATATCCGGCAGACGGGTTTGCTGTAAAAAGCTGCCTGTCTGCTTTCTTTAGAACTAATTTTTAGCTGAATTCCGCCGTCTAGAGGCTGAAAACCATAAAAAATTAAAAAACGACAAGATAAATACCGTTAACCTCTTGAAAAATTCGCAATTATGTTATACAATATAAGGTGAAGAAAAATTATAATACCTTGGAGGGTATGAATATGACATTATTTATTTTAGCAGCAGGAATGGGTTCACGTTACGGAGGACTCAAACAGATCGACCCATTTACTGAACACGGCGAGTTCATCATCGACTTCTCGATCTACGACGCAATCAAGGCGGGCTTCGACAAGGTGGTTTTCGTTATCAAGGAAGAAAACTACGACGCCTTCAGAGAAACCGTAGGCAAGAGAATCGAGGGCAAGGTTCAGGTGGAATATGTATTCCAGAAGATGACCTCATTTGTTCCCGCCGACAAGATTCCCGCCGAGAGAGTTAAACCTTGGGGGACAACCCACGCCCTTCTCTGCGCAAAGGACGCTCTCAAGGAAGGCTTCATCGTAATCAACGCCGACGACTTCTACGGCAGAGACGCGTTCTTCAAGGCAGCTGAATTCTTAAAGAATGCCGACCTTTCCGCTAATCACTTCTGCATGGTAGGCTATCACCTCGGAAATACTCTCACAGACAACGGAAGCGTAGCAAGAGGCGAATGCCATGCAAATTCCGACGAAATGCTCGAGAAAATCACCGAAAGAACCAAGCTCTTCAAGGAAGAGGGCGGCGCATATTATGAAGACAACGGCGAGACCGTACATATTCCCAACAACACTGTTGTTTCCATGAACTTCTGGGGCTTCGGACCTACAGTATTCAAGGGACTTGAGGAGGACTTCAACCTCTTCATCAACGACGACACACGCGAGCCTCTTAAGAGCGAATGCCTCCTCCCCAACACAATCGGCAAGATGATCAACGCCGGAGAATGCAACGTCAAGGTTCTTACCACAACCGCAAAATGGTTCGGCGTAACCTACTCACAGGATAAGCCTGACGTTATCGCAAAGCTGAACAAGCTTATCGCTGACGGCGAATATCCAAACGGTCTCTGGAACTGATTATTGTATACAGGAAAGGAATAAACAATGGCAATTCTTGTTACAGGCGGCGCGGGATACATCGGCTCACATACTGTAGTAGAGCTTCAGAACACCGGCTACGAGGTCGTTGTGTGCGACAATCTTTTCAACGCAAGCAGAAAATCCCTCGAGAGAGTTGAGAAAATCACGGGCAAGCCGGTTAAATTCTACGAAACCGACATCCGCGACAGAGAAGGACTGGAAAAGATCTTTGCGGAAAACTCCATTGACTCCGTAATCCATTTTGCCGGACTCAAGGCGGTTGGCGAATCCGTGGCAAAGCCGTGGGAATACTACGAAAACAACATCGGCGGCACTCTCGTACTCGTTGACGTTATGAAGAAGCACAACTGCAAGAACATCATCTTCTCATCCTCCGCGACGGTTTACGGCTCTCCCGCATTCATCCCGATTACCGAGGAATGCCCTAAGGGACAGTGTACAAACCCCTACGGCTGGACCAAATCCATGCTTGAGCAGATCCTCACCGATATCCAGAAAGCCGATCCTGAGTGGAATGTGGTGCTTCTGAGATACTTCAACCCAATCGGCGCGCACAAGAGCGGACTGATTGGCGAAAACCCCAACGGAATCCCCAACAACCTCATGCCCTACATCACACAGGTTGCAGTCGGCAAGAGACCTGAGCTGGGCGTATTCGGAAATGACTACAATACCCACGACGGCACGGGCGTTCGCGACTACATCCACGTGGTTGACCTTGCGAAGGGACACGTATGCGCAATCCAGAAGCTTGGCGAAAAGTGCGGTCTGAAAATCTACAACCTCGGCACAGGCGTAGGCTACAGCGTTCTCGACATCGTAAAGAACTTCGAGGAAGCCACAGGCGTGAAAATTCCCTATTCCATCAAGCCCAGACGTGCGGGAGACATCGACATGTGCTACTCAAGCGCAGAGCTCGCCGCAAAGGAGCTTGGCTGGAAGGCTGAAAACGGCATAAAGGAAATGTGCGCTGACTCATGGAGATGGCAGAAGAACAACCCCAACGGTTACGACGACTGACGCTTAACGGCTGACAGGCTGATTCAGGAGAAACTTAATGATAAAGAAAGAATTATTCGGTATAATTCCATGCGGATGCGAGGTTTACGCCTACACTCTCTCAAACGGCTCCATTACCTCAGCAAAAATCCTGAACTATGGCGGAATTTTAAACAGCATTTTCGTCAAGGATAAGAACGGAGAGACCACCGACGTCATCTGCGGATACGACAATATTGACGGCTACCTCACCGCAGGAGGCTATCAGGGAGCTTTGATTGGCAGAGTGGGCAACCGTATCGGCAGCGCAAAGTTCACCCTCGAGGGAGTTGAATTCAACCTCTACAAAAATGACGGTGAAAACCACCTCCACGGGGGAAAGGTCGGCTTCAACGCGAAAATCTGGGACGTAGTCGAGTCCGGAAGCGAAGAAGAACCCGCTCTTGTGCTGTCACTTTTAAGCCCAGATGGGGAAGAGAACTATCCCGGCGAGCTGAAGGTCACGGTGACATACACCCTCACGAAGGACGGAGCCGTTTCCATTCACTACGAAGCAGAAACCGACAAAACAACCGTTGTAAACCTCACCAATCACTCATACTTCAATCTCGCGGGATACGAAAACGAGAGCGTTGACGACCATGTGATGTGGCTGGACTGCGACAGAATCAACTCAATCGACAGCGGCCTGATTCCCGACGGAGTTTTGATTGACGTCACAGGCACTCCCTACGACTTCAGAAAGCCCATGAGACTGGGAGACGGATTCGCGTCAGAACATCCCATGATGAAGGAGCTGGGCGGCTACGACAACAACTTCATCTTCGCGGACTACGACGGCAAAATTACACTTCGCGGCTCACTCACCGACCCGAAGAGCGGCAGAAGAATGAAGCTGTATACAAACCAGCCCTGTGTCCAGATTTACACCGCCAACATGGTGAACCCCGACGACGCTCATTTCAAGGGCAACGTTAAACAGTACGCTCACTGTGCGGCGTGCATGGAAACACAGGCAATGCCCGACTCCATCAACCACCCGGGATTCACAAACACAGTCCTCAATCCCGGCGAAAAGTACGACTACACGACAACTTTCGCCTTTGAGAACTGAGCTTAAATCAAAATAAAACCAAAGCCGATTCAGTGGAAAGAAAGCTGAGCCGGCTTTTCTTTTTCCATCGCGGGCATATCCGGCTAAGACTTTCATATAATTGAATGAGAAAAACCAAATGGAGGCAGTTATATGAGGTCCGAGGACAGATTTTGTTCGAGATGCGTGAGTCTTGCCGATTATATTATCGAAAGCGGATGTACGGTGAGGGAAGCCGCTGTAAAATTCGGGGTAAGCAAATCCACGGTACATAAGGACGTGACGGAGCGGCTGGCGAAAACGAATCCGCTTTTATATAAATCCGTGAAGAGCGTACTCGACAAAAATAAAGCTGAACGTCATCTGCGGGGAGGGGAAGCGACAAAGAAAAAATATCTCATGCTGGCTCATAAAAAAGACTGCGAGGAGTTTGAGTTATTAACGGAAAACGTCAAAAAATGACGAAATCAGATATTGACACGGCGGTTTTTTTGTGATAAACTTAGGATAAGAAATAATAAAATCCTTGTGAAAGGAAAATAAAAAAATGCTTATTACAATCATAGGACGGGGACACTCCGGCACACGCTCAATCTCCCACACGCTGTCGGCTAGCGGAGTCTACATGGGAGAGCCGCTGAACGTCTCCGGGGATCTTCTTCCGCCGGAAAAAATGTACGACGCCTGCCGTGTGTTCGCACAGTACGTAAAATATCTCGGGAACAACCAGTGGGACTTCAGCATGGTCAACACCTGCGAGATTCCCGCCGAGTTCAAGGTGCTGATTGAGGAATACCTCCACACCGTATTTGAGTCAAAAAGCGAGTACAAAGGCTGGAAAATACCTGAGACAACCCTTGTTTACCCGTGGATTGCTCGGCTGTACCCGGATATAAAGTACATCTTCTGGGTTCGTGACCCCCGTGACTGCATCCTCTCAGCTCACCTGACCGACAACCTCGAGGACTTCGGCGTTCACTACGACAAAACTGATGACGTGAGACATAACCGCGCGGTAAGCTGGCTCTACCAAAGGGAAATAGTACGCTCAGTCCCCACGCCGAAAAATCACCTTTCAATCAGGTTTGAGGACATGGTTCTCGACCAGGACAACACAGTCGCGCGAATTTCCAAATACCTTGAAATACCGATTGCAAAAATCGAGATGCGCCCCGATTCCGTCGGCAGATACAAGACCGATTCCGGCGTACACATGTTTGATTTTTTCGAGAACGACATGCGTGAGCTGGGGTATGAGCTTGAATAATTTTGTATAATTCAACATCAATCAAAAAAGGATGTACAACCCATGATAGGGAAGTGCATCCTTTGATTTTTGCGGTTTATGTTTTATTACTTTACCTTGCGTGTGCTTTTTATGACTCCTGCGATAACTGGTGTGAGCACAATGTTGATGCAGAACTCGATGATGAAGTTGATTCCAGCAAGACCGGTGATGATGTAGGTGAGTACATTGGTTCCTCCAGCCCATGAGTTGAGTGTGTCACGGAAGAACAGCAGCATGCCTACGCAGAAGATTCCGGTGTTGCAGACTGGAGCAAGAGCCGCTGAGATGACAAGACCTACGTTGTTCGGCAGTGCCTTGTAAACAACAGCGGGAACAAAGCCGGCAGCAACGCCCTTGAGTACACATACGATAGTGCAGAGGAACGGGTTAGCTGTGAATACAATGAAGCCGCCGCCGTCTAAGCCGAAAGCGGAAACGAGGGTTACGACTACGCCGAAAACTCCGCCGAGAATCGCGCCGTACTTGGGACCTAGTAAAATTCCGCCTACAACAATCGGGACAAGCACAAAGGAAAGGTTGAATGTGCCGACTTTGATGAAGTAGGATACGATCTGTAAAACCACAATCAGTGCCACTAAAAATGCAGCCTGCGTGAGCTTTACAATTTTTGTGTGATTGGTTTGTGCGTTCATATTTACCTCCTGTTTAATGTCGCTGCCTTCCTTAAATATGAAAAACGGTAAAGCGCGACAAATTAATTTATAATATAGCCGTAGCTGTATTATACAAAATCATGTTTCACCCGATTACCCGATTACAGTCTCACGTTCTTGGAGTAGAGGTAAGCACAGCCCTCGAGAGTGAGGTTTTCGTAATAGGTGAATTTGTGCTTAGTATAGGGAATTATATTTTTAACCAGCCCGCCGGTGGCAATCAGGGACAGCTTTTCGCCGGAGTTTTTGTCGACAATAGCCTCGCGGATGTTGCGGATGAAGCCGTCGATCATGTAGACGTTGCCGTTGATTACGCCGGAGTTGATGCATTCCTCAGTGTCACGACCGATTAAAATACCGTAGTTTTCGATTCTCACCGTGCTCAAGAGAGCTGCTGAGTCGGTCAGGGCATTCATGGACAGAGCAAGTCCCGGGGTGATGACTCCACCGAGAATGTTGTTTTTGGAATCTACAACTGTAATGGTAGTTGCGGTTCCCATGTCGAGTATGGCAAGCGGTGATTTGGACAAATGTAGGGATGCAGCGACGTTGCAGACGATGTCAGCTCCAAGTTCCTCGGGATTTTTGATTTTTATCCCGAATCCGGTTTTCGTGCCGCCGGATACAATGAATGGAGTTCGGCCGGTGATGTTGTACGCGCATTCCTTGATTATATCCGTAAGCTTTGGAACAACCGATGAGATGACCGAAGACGTGATTCCGGTTTCTTTGTTTTTGGAATCAACTTTAAATCCGCTGCGGCTGAGAAAATCTTTTACATACATCGTATACTCGTCAGCTGAATACGGCTTGTTTGATATCTTAAAGGCGGTCAGCAGTTTGTGGGTTGAATCCCGGTATAATTCGAACACACCGATTGAAACGGACGAATTTCCAATATCAAAAGCAAGCAGCATTTTTTCCTCCAATATAATATGTACGTCATTCTAATAAGCATTAAGCGTCAGCCTTGAGCCATAATCCGTCCATACGCCGGTTTTGCGGAATTCTACTGTAAAAGTCCGGTTTTTCTTTTGTTTCACCGCCGGACATATTCCCTGAATTATACAAAATTTGCATTTTGTATAATAGACTGTATCGGTTGAATCGATTCTCCTTATCTCTTCAGTTTGACCCGCGACAGAATTTTCACCAGAATCAGCGAGGACACAACGCCGAACACGCCCTGCATCAGGTTGCCCGGAATGCTCGAAGCCGCAGCCAGACCTTTGCCGAGAATCAGCGAAGCGTAGCCGAAGTAGCCCGTGACCATGATGACTTCTCCGACAACAGCGGCAATAAGGTATGACACGATGTCTGGCAGCTTCTTCTGGAGTGAACGGTAAATCAGAACAAACGCCAGCGCAATCAGTCCCTTGATAAGGAAGGTTCCGGGAGCGTAATGTGCGTATCCGGTTATAATATCGGCAAACATGGACCCCACGCCTCCTGCCAAAAATCCCCACAACGGACCAAGATAAACCGCGCCGAGGAGTACAAAGCAGTCGCCTAAGTTAACATACCCATTCATGGGTGACGGAATCTGTATAACCATCGTGGCAACGCAGGTCAAAGCCGCAAACATTGCCGAGAGCGCTATTGTTCTGATTTTTTTATCAACCACAAGAAAGCCTTCTTTCAATTTTTAATCAAGCATATTTTAGCATATTCGACACTAAGTTTCAATAACTATTTTAAACAGAAATTATAAATTATATTTACTCCGGATTGTATTTATCAGCGAAAAACCAATTTACTGATTGTAATAATTGTACAAATAATCACGGCAGTTTTTGTTTATTCATACAAATAGCAAAAAGATTATAATATTTACTTAATTTCCGGAGAAAAATATGGTATAATAATATTGAACAATATTTTCGGGAGTTCTGATTATCGGAAAACTTGCGTATGCTTCTGGCTGTAATTCGTGAAACATCCGCACAGGCTCCCCGTTGGAGGTAATTTATCATGAAAATGAGAGTTATGTATTCGTCGAAAAAAGGCAAGCTCGCCACATACGCTGAGGCAATCGGTCAGGCGTGCGGATGTCTTGTAAACGATATTCCCCCGGCATACCCTGCCGACAAGGAGAGACTGGTTATTCTATGTCTCACTCTCGGAAACGACGCCGAGGATAAGGTAAGAAGATTCTGCTCCGAACTCTACCCCAACAGAGCCGCTAATGTAGCTCTTGTGGTTGACGGCGCACCGGGATGCAGCGGCGAGAACCAGATCAAGCAGATTCTGAAAACCGCCGGAACAAACGTAATCGACGATACATATTACGTAAAGTGCGGTATTTTCGGCAAGAAGATCACCCTTGAAGAGAGACAGAAGATTGTGGACTGGGCGAGAGGAATCCAGACGAAGATTTCGGAATAATCCCCCGCTCTTCCCCACTCAAAATTTTTCAATAATTTTTTCAACTTTTTTTGAAAAACCTATTGCATTTACTCGGGTAATGTGATATAATAACAATGCTCGGGTGAAGATGGTCTGTTGGTCAAGCGGCTAAGACGACGCCCTCTCACGGCGTAAACGGGGGTTCGATTCCCCCACGGATCAGAGCAGGACTTGTGTTAAAGCAGGTCCTTTTTTGTTTTATTTTACGACTGACTTTACACTACTTTTAAGCTTTATTTTCATTTCACTGAGCTTAATATTATCGGTAATAACAAGCACGGCCGTGTACAGTCCTGCAAACACAACCATCGAAAGTACCGAAGGCATGAATTTCATCAGCGTATTCTTTACAATGGTCATAACGCCGAACGCCAAAACCGGCTTAACATAAAACCTTACTGCGCCCGAGACTTTTACTTTTGTAACATGTGCAAGACGCCAGAGACTCGCCGCAAGATTCCCAACCTCGCACAGCCACACGGTGATGATATAACCCTTGATTCCCCACACCGGAGTCAGAAGCACCACAAGAATCAAACCTGCCGCCGCGTCGATTATGTTTACCTTCATATTATATACCTGCTCGTTCAGCCCTTTCAGGAGCGAATCCACCGCCGTATCAAGGTACATGAACGGTACAAGAAGTCCCAGTGCAATGGTGTAAACTGTGGCTTCATTTGAGTCGTAGACTATCTCCCCAAGCTCTGAGGCGTAGTTCACGAAAATCCCGCAGGCGCATATGGAAAACAGCGCGGAGTATTTATACACCCGATTAGTCAGCCGGGTTATTCCCTCCCTGTCCCCAAGCTCGTTCCGTTCGGCAATTTCCGGAATCAACAGCGACGTAAAGGCTCCGATGACCGCATATGGGAACATTACAAGCGGGAACGCGATTCCCTGGAGCAGTCCATATGACGACAGAGCTTCGCTTCCGCTGAGTCCGCTTTTTTTAAGTCCCGCCGGAATCGCGAGATGCTCGAGGGTAGTCAGACCCTGTCTTGCGTAAGCTCCAACCGCCGCTGTAAAGGAAATGTCGGATACTTCCCTGAACTTCGTGTCAACCTTGACCGATTTTTCCCCATACTCTTCCCCTTTCGGTTTTTTTGAGTCGAACAGGAACATCACAAGATTGACGCACAGCGACCAGGCCTCGGATACGGCTGAACCTCCCACTACGGCGAGACAGGCGGACTCCACGTTTCCCGGGGACACAAGGTACAGCGCGGTGGAGATGACGATGATTTTCACAAACTGCTCGCTGACCGAAGCTGCGGCATTTTTTGAAACCTTGCGCAGTCCTGTAAATATTCCTGAAATTCCTGATGACAGCGAGATAGCAGGCAGACTTAGGGCAAGCACCCTCAGTGAAGACACGGTTCTCATGTCTCCCAGCAGATATTTCGCGCATGGTATTGCAAGGGTGAACAGCAGTACAGCGGTGGTAAGGCTGAATACAAGACTATAGGCGCAAATTTTTAAAGTCAGTCCGCGCATTGAAGAACGCCGCGAATCCTTGTCAGCTCCTTCGGCGTGGAGTTTTGCGCATTTTTCAGATGTCAGCCTGACCGCGCCTAAATTCACGCAGGACAGCGCGAGAGTCACGGCAAAACCGTATATGCTCATGACAAGGGTAAAAAGTCCCATTGACTCTGCGCCGATTTTGCGGTTCACATACGCATTGAAGCTGACCGATATTCCCCGCAGAATAATCTGGGTGCATGAAAGCATAAGGGCGTTCATGATGAAGGTTTTTCCGACGCCGCGGTTGTTTTTTGTTGGTTTGTCGTTCAATTCCAGCCGCTCCTTTCTTTTTGCGACAGATTTTTCGGGATAAATCACATTACATCCAATATTTATCTTGATTTTTTCACAATATAAATATATAATATAAAGTGTGAAAAATATGCCTGATTTCAGTGCGCGTGAATTATATTGTATAACTTAATTTGCAGTGATCTGATTTCACGCAATGGAGGATTAAATGGATAGAGTCAGCAAGAACAATTATTACCTCGACATTGCCGAAACCGTGTCCGAGAGAAGTACCTGCCTGAGAAAAAGGTACGGTGCCATTATAGTAAAGAATGATGTAATTATATCTACCGGATACAACGGCGCACCAAGGGGAAGAAAAAACTGCAACGACATCGGCTCCTGCATACGGGAGAGCATGAAAATTCCACGGGGCGAAAGATACGAGCTGTGCCGTGCGGTTCACAGTGAAGCAAACGCCATAATCTCGGCCTCAAGGGAAAATATGCTTGGATCTTCCCTGTATATGTGCTGCACCGACCCTAAAACCGGTGAGATTATACCCGGAACGAACTCCTGCATGATGTGCAAGAAGCTTATTATAAACGCCGGTATCGAAAAGGTATACATCCGTGACACAAAGGACGAGTACCGTGAAATTGACGCGGCAAGCTGGATTGAAGACGACGACAGCTTATCCGGAGTTTTCGGGTATTGATGAGGCGGCATTATGAAAAAAATTATATCACTGATTATCGTATTGACAACACTTCTTATCTCCGTTTCGTCCTGCTCCGGCGACCTTGTCAACATGAAGTTCGAGGGCGGAAAAATGTACAACAAACGCTACAAGCTGGAATATTATCCCGCTTCCACAAACTACGAGCCGGTTTCCATCGGGCCTGCCTACGGGTACTACAAAAATCTCGACATGACCCTGTACCAGATTACCGGCGCTGATCCCCATGAGTGGCTGACTGAGGAATATGCCGGAAATGCTACGACTATATTCTATTCAACCGACATAACCCTTCCGACCCTCGAGGAGATGAACCCAACGAAAATCTACATCTGCTCCGACGAGGGAATTGTTGTGGCGCTGGCGGTAATCGAGGACAAGGCGCTGATTGACGAGACAATTGATATCTTTTTGAACGGTGAATATGAGGAATACCCCCTTATCAATTCATATGCGTCATTTGACGTAAAGTTCTACTCCGAGGACTACCCGCAGATTTACTACAAGCTCACCTACGGCGAATTTCCCGAGGGAAAGTTTTTATATGACAGAAACACAAAGAGAAGCGTCAGAATCGGCGAGCTGTTTGGAGATTATATAGGTTCATATGCTGAAAATCAATAACGGAAAAATAACAATCAACAAGGATGAAGAATTAAAAATCCTCTTTGTCTGCACGGGCAACACATGCCGCTCACCGATGTGCGAGGCTTTATTCAACCATTATTACGGAAGCGAAAACGTCACGTCTTTCTCTGCCGGACTCGCGGCTGACGGAGATTTGATATCCGGAAATGCGGCTCTTGCTTTGTCCGAGGTTGGAATTGAAGCCAACAGGAAACGCGTTTCACGAAATGTTGCCGAGGATGATATAAAATACGCCGACGTGGTAATATGCGTTTCCAAATCCCATGCATATGCTCTGTCCGTACAGTATCTGGATTACAAGGATAAAATAATGTATATGCCGAAAAATATAATCGACCCATATGGCGAGAACATTGACGCTTACCGCGCATGCAGAGATGATATTCTGTCCGTTTTCGGCTTGATTTTTGACAAAAAGGACTGACTGTGACATTATGACCGAGAATAACAATACATTTGAGATAGTGCCGGCTGATTCTGATATGCTTGACGATATCGTGGTTATCGAAAACGCCTCATTTACCGTAAGCTGGTCGAGAAAGAGCTTTGCCCAGGCTATAATGTACGACAGTTTTTCGCTTTATGTTTTGCGTGACAGTGGAATAATATGCGGTTTTTACTGCCTTATGACAGTGAGCGGAGAGTCGGAACTTTTGAATATCGCTGTGTCTGACAAATACCGCCGCCGTGGATACGGTTACGCACTGCTGTCCCATGCCGTTGAAACAGCTCTGTCCTGTAATTCCAGTGTGGTTTACCTTGAAGTGAGAAGCTCAAACGCTCCTGCACGCAGACTTTACAGCAGGTTCGGCTTCACAGATCTGGGAGTAAGGCGGAACTACTATTCTCAGCCCACCGAAGACGCTGTAATCATGAGAAAAATCCTGTCGGAATCCGGATATTGAATTGTTCCTGTCACTTAAGCCATATAATCGGACGGAGATGCCATACAGGGTTTTCAAGACAGCTGTGAATTACACTGACATAACGAAATAACTACAAATGGAGTAAATTAATGCTTATTTTTGCGATAGAAAGCTCATGCGACGAGACCTCAGCCGCCATAATGAGATACGATAGCGGTAAAATGGAAGTACTCTCGAACATCGTCGCTTCTCAGATAAAGACCCATGCCCTCTACGGCGGAGTAGTTCCCGAAATTGCCAGCCGCGCCCACTGCGAAGCCATAACAACCGTATCAAAGGAGGCCTTTGCCAAAGCTGGAATCACGCCGAATCAGCTTGACGCAGTTGCCGTAACATTTGCGCCAGGATTGATTGGACCTCTTCTTGTAGGCGTGAACTTTGCCAAAGCCATGGCGTTCCGGCTGGGTCTGCCGCTGATTCCGGTTCATCACATCGAGGGACATCTTTCGGCCGCCTATATCGAACACAGCGAACTGAAGCCGCCTTATGGCGCTCTGGCAGTTTCAGGAGGCCACACGTCCCTGTACAAGGTCGAGGACTACGTAAGCTTTACCGAAATCGGCTCAACCCGTGACGACGCCTGCGGTGAAGCCTTCGATAAGGTCGGACGTGTGCTGGGACTTCCATATCCCGGAGGTGCGGCAATGGACAGGCTGGCCTGCGAGGCGTTCTCAATGTTCGACTACAGCCAAAAAAGCGCCCTTTCCTTCCCTTCTCCGGCTGTGAACGACGATACATTAGACTTCTCATTCAGCGGACTTAAGACGGCAGTGATAAATCATGTCCACGGCGAAAAACAGCGGCTGAAATGCGAGAGTCTGCCCCACGAAATCTGTTGTGAGACAGCCGGAGCCTTCACAAAAGCTGTGTGCGACGGAATCACGAAAAAGCTTGCGCAGCTGTTCAAATCCCAGCGACCCGTGTATTTTGTCATGGCTGGCGGAGTTGCGGCCAATACCCATCTCAGGCGCGCAGTCGGCGATTTATGCGACAAATATGATGTGAACTTTATCGTTCCAATTATAAAACTGTGCGGTGACAACGCCGCAATGATAGCCGCGAGAGCCTGCCACATGTACGAAAAAAAGATGTTCTGCGCCCATTCCCTTGACGCGTTCGCATCGGACGAAGGTGCGGAGGATTATTTAAGTCTCATCAAAAACGGCGGAAGCGAAGTTTTCTAAGAAATCCAAAGGGGTTTTCCACAGGGTGTTGAAAACCACAGTCGAAAATTCAACCGCAAAAAATAGTTTTCAATGCATACGACGGATGAAAATATGTTATATAATTCAGGCAAAAATCAAATTCACCGAATGCTTGATTCAATGAATTTTTGTGACAGTTTACTTATAAATCCCCGGATATTCGACGAAAAAATCTGTAAGCATTACATATTGACATCAAAAGTTATGAAAAATCAAAATTATTTTACAAGATTATTTCAGTACAGAAATAAAAACCAATATTCATCATGAAGATTACTCCAATATACAAAAATCAACTTATTACCCTGCCAGCCGAGACGGTTTTGCCGAAGTTATCCACAGCGTCAAAAGAAGAATTGGCGGTTCTTATCGCGACAATTGCCGAAGGAAATTTTAATATAGAAAAAATGTGCGAAAAGCTGGACATGACAGAAAATGCATTCCGGCGGGCGCTTGACTCGTGGATCAAATCGGGAACAATATTTTCAGACGAATGCGGCGAGTGTTCGGATGTTGAAGCCAATCAAGATGAAGGGAAATCCGGAGAAGAAAACGACGAAAAGCCGAAAAAGTCCAGAAAAAAGAATGTCGTCATCCGCAACGAGCTTCCCAACTATTCACGGGACGAGGTTACGTCGATTATCGAGAGCCACTCTGAGTGCGGAGATCTGATAAACTCCTGTCAGCAGATTATAGGAAAGATTCTGAACGCCCACGAAATTGCGATACTGATCGGGCTTTTCGACCATCTCAATCTGTCAGTCGAGTACATCATGCTTCTATGCACCCACGCGGCTCATGTTCAGAAGAATTCCGTACGGTACATCGAGCAGCTGGCGATTAGCTTCTATGACAGCAACGTCACAACCTACGATGCCCTTGAAGAGGAGCTGAAAAACCTGGAAAAGCGGATAGACCTCGAAAAATATGTCCGCGAGCTGTTCGGCATGGGAAAAAGAGCTTTGATTGCCAAGGAAAAGGAATTCATCAAAAACTGGAACGACAAATACAAATACGGCAGGGATATAATTGATGCGGCATATGAAATCACCGTTTCCCGCACAGGCGAGCCAAACATAAAATACACCAACGCCATTATTGAAAACTGGTTCCAGGCTGGTCTAAAAACAATCGAGGATGTACGTCAGGCTGAGGAAGAGCGGGCAAAAAAGCGTGACTCCGCGCCCCAGTCCTCAAGCTTCTCCACGGATGACTTCTACGAGGCGGCGCTTCTCAGATCCTACGAACAGGACAGCAAAAAGGATGGAAATTGAATATACAAACACAACCGCGGCGAAATTATAGTTACAGCCGATGGTTTGGGATTTGTTGAACTTTACATATCGGTGAAAAGTAAGAACCGACGGGTTTAATTTGGTCAAGGAAAGGATTACACAATGGGAAGACGCGAGAATATACGTAGAGCCAAGGATGTGATTGCGGCAAACCGAAGCGACAGCATCCTGACCTACGAAAGACACGTCAGGGAAATAGAGCGGCTGAGTCCGGAATTTGCAAGGGTTATGCTTCTGATTGCGGGAACCGGTCCAAAAATCATGGCGGCGACTCTTGGAAAGGCTCTCGAGGAGACAAGCATAGAGACAATCAAGCAGGACTACGAGGGTTATGTTCAGAAAAAAAAGCGGATTCTCGTCTCTCTTGGGTATCCTGAGGATTACTGCGACATAGTATATCACTGCCCAAAGTGCTCCGACACAGGTTATGTCGGGATTGACATCTGCGACTGTCTGCGGCGTGAACTGGTTCTGTCCACCCTTGAAAGCTCCGGACTGTACGACCTTGTGAAAAATCAGACCTTCGAAACCTTTTCGCTGGACTATTATCAGAACAATGACCGCGCCTTCATGGAGCGCAACATTTCCATTTTACATAGCTTCGCCAGCGGATTTGAGCCGAGTAAATCGGACAGCTTCATCTTCCTTGGTGCGACTGGACTGGGGAAAACCCATCTTTCGTCAGCCGTGGCGCAGGTGATAATCGAAAAAGGAAGCTATGTGGTGTACGAGTCAGCTATCCGTCTGTTTGAGGACTACGAGAGCAAAAAGTTCGCCCGCTCATATTCGTCTGACGTGGAGGATGAGAGCGAAAAATATGCGGACTGCGACCTTCTTATTATCGACGACTTGGGCTGTGAGATGACTAACCAGTTCACTCTGTCCTGCCTGTACAATGTCATCAATCAGCGGCTTATACGGCACAAGTCCACTATAATAAGCACAAACCTCACCCGGGATGAGCTGAGAAAACGTTATTCCGACCGCATCATCAGCCGGATTTTCGGCGACTTCAAACCCCTTATCTTCCGTGGTTCGGACATACGCGAACAGAAGCTGAGAAAAAATCTCGGCAAATCATGAATCAGAAATTAAGAAAACTCTTAATAAATTTTATTTTCAGGAGGAAACAAAATGAAAATCGGAGCAATGGTAGAATCCTTCAGACTTGGATTCAAAGCAGGTGTTGAAAAGGCGGCGTCCCTCGGCATCGAAGGAATTCAGGCTTACGCCACAGTTGGCGAGCTTGCAATCGACAGCATGACCGACGCAAAGGCAAAGGAAGCCCTCGACATCGTAAAGTCAAACGGACTTGTGTTCTCGGCAATCTGCGGCGACTTCGGACACGGATTCATGGACGAGGAGACCAACAAGGTTTACGTTGAGAAGTCAAAGAGAGTCCTCGACCTCGCAAAGAAGCTGGAGTGCAACGTGGTGACAACCCACATCGGCACGGTTCCCCGCGAGGAAAACGCGACAAAGGAGATTATGCGCAAAGCCTGCCGTGAGCTTGCCGTTTACGCAGATTCCGTTGACGCGGCATTCGCAGTTGAAACAGGTCCCGAACCCGGTGAAGTTCTCGGCGCGTTCCTCGATTCCCTTGGAGCAAACGGCGTTAGAGTAAACTTCGACCCCGCAAACCTCGTTATGTGCGTTGACGACAGACCTGAGAACGCTCTCAAGTACCTCGGCAAATACGTAGTCCACACCCACGCAAAGGACGGTATCATGCTCAAGAAGAAGGTTGAGGAAGCCATAAAGATCGGCGCTGAGGCTGAAGGTCACAAGGCACTTTTAGGCATGGGCAAGACCTATCTGGAGCTTCCTTTAGGTGAAGGCGACGTTAACTTTGACGTGTACCTCCCTGCTCTCGCGGCTACAGGCTTTAACGGATTCCTCACAATCGAGCGTGAAGTCGGCGATTCCCCCGAAAAGGACATCACCCTTGCGGTAGACTTCCTCAAGGAAAAAATCGCTAAGTTCAACCTCAAATAACGGCGCGGAATACAAAGAATCTGTAAGATGAAGTTATTTATTGCGTCGGATTTACACGGCTCGGCTTATTACACCCGTTTCATGCTTGACCGTTACCGCGAATCGGGATGCGACAGACTTGTGCTGCTTGGCGACATTTTATATCACGGACCGAGAAACGATCTGCCGATGAATTATTCACCGAAGGAAGTGGCGGCTCTCTTGAACCAATACGCCGACAGGATTATCGCAGTCCGCGGCAACTGTGAAGCTGAGGTTGACAGTCTCATGCTCGACTTTTCGGTGACGTCGGACTACGGCTTGATTTTCGACGGAAGGTGTGCTTTGTACCTCTCCCACGGCCACAGGGATGTTCCGAAAATGCACCCGGGCGACGTTTACCTCACCGGACATACCCACATTCCACACGATTACACGGAAAACGGTGTGAGGTTCGTGAATTCCGGGTCGGCGTCAATTCCGAAAAACGGCACACCCCACTCGGCTTTGGAGTATGACGGCGAATTCCACTGGATGGACATTGAAACCGGTGAGGAATTTCAGGTAGAACAAAAGGAAAAACAAGAATGAAATTAGCGGAAGCATTAATCGAGCGGGCGGACCTGCAGAAACGCATAGACCAGCTCAACGCGAGACTTTGTTCCAACGCCCTTATTCAGGAAGGTGACGAACCCGCCGAGGACCCCATGTCCCTTCTCGCGGAGCTGGATTCGCTGATGAAGCGGCTGTGTGAGATTATCGCGGCGGTCAACATCACCAACTCCCGCACGGAAATTGACGGCATGACCATAACTGAAATGATTGCGGTCCGTGACTGTCTCACCAAAAAAATCGGCATCCTGCGGGATTTCAACGGTGAGGCAAGCCGTAAAGCCATGAGAGGACGGAGCACCGATATTCTAATAAAGAGTACCGTGCAGGTCAAGGAGCTTCAGAAGACCATTGACGGGCTTTCAAAGCAGCTTCGGGAACTCGACACGCGGATTCAGGCAGCCAACTGGGTAACGGAGCTGATCATTTAATCAGGCAGGCTCTGAGTCGGATGATGAGGTAGCGGAAACGGGCGAGCGTTAAATATGTTCCACCGGAACATCATTGGAGTGTACTGCGGAGTAGGTACAGGGTTCGATTCCCATTTTTATAGTTCATCTCAGTACAATTTACACGGGTACAATTATAAATCAATTTTACTACCGTAACGCTGACGTTTTTGTGAGGGCGGGCTAGGGGCTTTATCCGACAAAAACAGCCGCTTAGCGTATCACGTTTGTCTCAGTCAAATTCAGGCGTGACTCACCGGGCGGCTTTTCTTTATTCAGTTATATCGACCAGCGGTTCCAGTCGACCTTTGATTCAAGGAGGTTTACTATTCCCTCGAACAGTTCCTTCTCCTCCTCGGTGAAGCGGGATAATACCGGGCTGTCGATGTCGAAGACTCCGATTATTTTTTCTTTCCCATTATGTATCGGGACGACGATTTCCGAGTTTGACGCGCCGTCGCATGCTATGTGTCCCGGGAATTCGTGGACGTTTGGCACAAGCATGGTACGGTTTTCGCTGACCGCGCTTCCGCATACGCCCTGTCCCACGGGAATTCTGATGCAGGCGACCTTCCCCTGAAAAGGACCGAGAAGCAGTTCCCCGCCGGACATGAGGTAGAATCCAACCCAGTTCAGGTCGGGCAGCATGGAGAAAATCAGCGCAGAGACGTTTGCGAGTGACGGAAGCGGGTGAGGTTCAGCTTCGATCAGCTCCTGAGCCTGCTTTAGTAATTGGGTGTATTTATTGTTCAATGCTTAACTTTCCTTTCATATTTATGAAAACGAGAAAAACTCCGCACATATATACGAATACGGAGTCATTTCTTTAATCATTCGTCTGCGTTTTCCCAATTGTGGTAGATTTCCTGAACGTCGTCGCTGTCTTCGAGATGATCGATAAGAAGGTTCATGTTCTTGATGTCGTCCTCGTTTTCCAGTCTGACGTAGGTCTGCGGTATCTTGTCCTCTTCGGCGGATTCAACCTTGTAGCCCAGCTTCTCGAGTGCATCCTTTACGGCATAAACGTCGTCGGGTTCGGTGATGATCTCGAAGGAATCCTCGTCGGATGAGAAATCCTCAGCTCCAGCTTCAAGTGCGGCTTCCATGAGCGCGTCTTCGTCAGCTTTTTCGTTGTCCTCGCGGAGAAGGATAATCACGCCCTTGTCGTCGAACATGTACGACACACATCCGGACGCGCCAAGGTTTCCGCCGTATTTGTCGAAGAAATGACGGACGTCGGAGGCTGTGCGGTTTCTGGAGTCGGTGGCAGTCTCAACGATTACGGCAACGCCTGAGGGTCCGTAGCCTTCGTAGATGATTTCCTCGTACTGTACGCCGTCGCCGCCCATTGCCTTCTTGATGGCTCTGTCGATGTTGTCGTTGGGGACGTTGTTTGCCTTAGCCTTGGCGATGAGTTCACGGAGTTTGCCGTTTACGCTGGGGTCACCGCCGCCTTCACGTACGCACATCTGGATTTCCTTACCGATTTTGGTGAAAACCTTACCCTTCTGCGCGTCGGTTTTTTCTTTTTTGTTCTTAATATTATTCCATTTGCTGTGTCCTGACATATTTAACCTCTTATTGTATTAAAAATAATAATTAGAATATCATATTTTTTCAGGGGTTCTGATGCAGATGAGATGCAGTGCTGTGCCGAGTACGCTTTTTGTCGCTTTGGTGAGTCTCAGGCGGAAATTGCGGGTATCTTCATCCTCTGCAGCGACAATTGGGCAGTCCCGGTAGAAGCGGTTGAAGGAAGTGCAGACGTCGATGATGTAGCGTGTTATGTTCGACGGTTCATACTCGTTAACCGCGGTCATTACCTTTTCAGGGAACATCGACAAGGTCTTGAGAAGCTCTTCTTCATCCGGATGTGTGAGCTTACCGCCGACTCCCGAAATGTGGTTTTCCTCAGCCTTGGTGATGATGCTGCATGTACGGGCGTAGGTGTATTGGGCGTAAGGTCCGGTGTTGCCGTCGAAGCTGAGCGCCTGATTTAAGGTAAAGTTTATATCCTTGATTCTGCTGTTGTAAAGGTAGAAGAACACGACCGCACCAACTCCGACTTCCTCGCAGATTCTGTCAGCCTCTTCGCCGTTTTCAAGCTCGGGATTCTTTTCCTTCATTATTTCCCGCACTTTTTCGATTGACTGCCGGAACAGATCCTTTAAGAGAACCACATTGCCGGTTCTTGTGGCCAGTTTTGCGCCATCTACTGATACGGTTCCGTAAGGTACATGATACAGTTTGTCATACCAATCGTAACCCATGAGTTCCAAAACTTTAAAGAGCTGTGCAAAGTGGAGTATCTGCTGAGCTGATGTGACGTATACGCATTTGTCGAAGTCGTAAGTTTCATGACGGTAAACCGCGGCGGCTATGTCACGGGTGTGGTAGATTGTAGAGCCGTCGTTCTTGATGATGAGGCATGGCGGCATATTGTACTCGGACAGGTCTACAATGGACGCGCCATCGTCAAGGGTCAGAAGATTTTTTTCCTTGAGCCTTTCAATCTGTGCCGGAATTTTGTCGAGGTAGAAGGACTCGCCCGCATATGAGTCGAACTCGATTCCGAGCTGGCGGTAGGTCTTTTTGTATTCTTCCATGGATACGCTGACGAACCACTTCCAGAGAGCGAGATTTTCCTCATCCCCTTCCTCCAGCTTGTGGAATTCGGCTCTTGCTTCGTCCTCGAGTGCGGGATCCTTTTCGGCTTCCTCATGGAACTTCACGTAAATCTTCACAAGCTCGTCGATTCCTCCCTTTTCAATGGTATCCCGGTCACCCCACTTTTTGAACGCCACAATCTGCTTGCCGAACTGAGTTCCCCAGTCTCCAAGATGGTTGACTCCCACGCAGTTATACCCCACAAATTCATGGAGTAGCTTGAGTGAGTGACCGATAACGGTGGTTCCGAGGTGACCTATGTGGAAGGGCTTGCAGATGTTAGGGGATGAGTAGTCGAACACAGCGGTTTTGCCTTTTCCTATGTCCGAGGAGCCGTAGGAAGCTCCCTTTTCTTCGATTTCGGGAAGTATGCGGGACGCTAGGTATTCCGGTGAAATTTTGAAATTCAGATATCCGCCCACCGAGATGACTTCCCCGTATTCACTGCCGAAATATGACGCTTTACCATTGTCGGAGAGAGCTTCCTTCAAAGACGCCGATATTTTCGGGGGAGCGCTTCTCAGAATCTTGGAGAGCCGGAAGCATGGAAAAGCGATATCTCCCATTGTTTTGTCAGGGGGATATTCAAGCATGGCGGCAATGTCGTCCTTGGTCAGATTTGCGTCATGTGACAGCTCTTTGACCGCAATGGCGATTTTATCCGCCGCTGTTGATTTGAAATTCTGCATATAAACCTCTATATTATACTGATTAACTTATTATAAATCAAAGTCAAACTTGGTCTGAACGTCGGTGATACTGTTCTGTTCGTCCAGAATAGCGTGAATCTTCTTCACAGGATTCAAGAGACTGCTTATTGACTTGTCACGGTTCAATGTGTCTATCATGATTGCCACGTACTTGCACATATTGACCTCAGCGTACCATTCCCTTTCAAGGAGTCCGTCGGGATGGTATATAAGGTTTGTGGTGAAGCATTTTGTGAAGAGCCCTTCCTCGTAGGCTTTGTCGAAGGCTTCAAAACCGCTGGTGAACAGTCCGAAGGTCACAAAGAAGAAGATTCTCTTGGCTCCCTTTTCCTTGAGCTGTCGGGCCACGTCTATTATGGAGTCGCCGGTTGCTATCATATCATCAACCACAATGGCGTCTTTTCCTTTTAAATCCGAACCCAAATATTCGTGTGCCTCGATGGGGTTCTTGCCGTCGATTACCATGGAGTAATTACGTCTCTTGTAGAACATGCCCAGTTCAATACCCATGACCGAGGCGTAGTACATGGTTCTTTTGATTGCGCCTTCGTCGGGGGAGATGATCATGATGTCGTCATGGGCGAAGGAAACGTCAGGAACCGTTCTCACAAGCGCCTTGAGCATCTGATATGTAGGTCTGATATTGTCAAATCCTGTCAGAGGAATAGCGTTTGATACCCGTGTATCATGTGCGTCAAAGGTTATGATGTTCGTCACACCCATTCTCGATAGCTCCTGAAGCGCTATGGCACAGTCAAGGGATTCTCTTGAGGAACGCTTGTCCTGCCTGCCTTCGTAAAGCATGGGCATAATAACTGTAATGCGTCTTGCTTTTCCGGCTATCGCGGCTATAACCCGCTTTAAATCCTGAAAATGCTCGTCGGGACTCATGGGTACTTCTTTACCGTACATTCGATAGGTAACGCCGTAATTGAAGCAGTCGCAGATGATGTAAACGTCATGTCCCCGCATGGAATTGTGAAGCAGACCTTTTGCTTCGCCTGAACCGAATCTCGGGCAGTCAGCTTTTGTTACAAACGTGCTGTCGTCCCCATGACTGCGCCATTCACGGAGATAATAATCAACCTGATTAACAAATTTTTCACTGCCGCGCATTCCTATAACGGAAAGTTCGCCGAATAAGCTGTCCATAATACCTCTCCCAATCATTATAATTTAATGTGTTTCTTTACGTAAAATCGGTTTCCGCATTGGTACATCATAATTATAACACATTTTGAGCCGATTTTAAACCGCTTAAGCAAAAAATTGGATTGTGATATCATATATAAATCACAAATAAAACACATAAATTTATATGAAAATCGACGATTGACGTCAGATTCCGAGTATAATTGACGCTATTTTGAAGTAAAGCGTAAGGGAGAGAGCGTCGACTATTGTTGTAATAAAGGGGCTTGCCATAACTGCCGGGTCGAATCCAAGCTTCTTGGCGACGAGAGGAAGTGTGCATCCGACCAGCTTTGCGCAGATGATAGTAAACGCCAGCGTAATGCATACTACAAGTGTAACTGGTATTGTTATGCCCGATGTACCGAGCAGGAGAACGTCGATGAGCTGTATCTTTGCGAAATTCACAACCGCAAGGCTTATGGCGCAGAGAATCGCCACCCGCAGTTCCTTCCAGAGAACCTTGAAAATGTCCTTGAACTGCAAGTCCCCTATGGAGAGGGCGCGGATAATCGTTACTGACGCCTGGCTTCCGCTGTTTCCGCCGGTGTCCATGAGCATGGGGATGAATGCCGTCAGTGCAACCCAGCGCGAGAGTGCGCTTTCAAATGAGGAGATAATCATGCCCGTGAAGGTGGCGGATACCATGAGAAGAAGCAGCCACGGGATTCTCGCCTTCCAGATTTCAAATGTGGACATTTTTAGGTACGGCTTGTCCGACGGGGTGATAGCCGCCATTTTTTCGATATCTTCAGTGGCCTCTTCCTCGAAAACGTCGATAGCGTCATCGCCTGTGATGATTCCGATAAGTCTGTTCTCACCGTCAGTTACGGGAAGCGCGAGGAAGGCATATTTCTTCATTATATTAACCACGTCTTCACGGTCGTCGAGGGCATTGGCGGAAATAACGTCGTCCTCCATGATTTCGGAGCACTTTACGTCTTCCCCGCCCTTGATGATGAGGTCCTTGACGGAAACCACGCCTATCAGGTGACGGGCGGAATCGGTTACGTAGCAGTCGTAGACAGTTTCCTTGTCGACTCCGGCTTTCTTGATGCTGTTGAACACCTGATCCCGGGTCATGTCCGCTTTGATTTCCACAAACTCCGTTGTCATAATGGTTCCGGCGCTGTTTTTCGGGTATTTCAGAATACGGTTTATCTGCTCACGCTTTTCCGGTGAGGCATGGGAGATGATCCTCTTTACCACATTGGCCGGCATTTCCTCGATAATGTCAACGGTGTCGTCGACGAACAAACCCTCGATGACGTTTTCAAGCTCCTTGTCGCTGAATTCACTGATGAGATCCTGCTGGGCTTCGCTTTCCATGAAGGCAAAGGTGTCGGCGGCAAGCTGTTTTGGCAGAAGCCGGAAAATTATGGCGAGGTCTTCACGGGGAAGCTCCTCTAAAATCAGTGCCGCGTCTGCCGGCTGCATTTCGGAGAATGTACTTCGGAGGGATTTATAATCCTTTTCTTTGAGCATTTCTTCATAATCTTTCATATGCAATCCCTCCTTAGTAAAAATTTTTGGATTAAATTTTATTTACACCGCGGCACGCCGACTCCCTGATGAGCTTCAGATTCAGCGCGCTGTTTTCGGTTTTGAAAAATGACGTTCCAACGACAAAAATATTGATCCCCGCCTTGGCACAATCTCCTGCGTTGTCCGCGTTCACGCCGCCGTCAATCTCGATTTCGCAGTCAGGTTTATTTTTGTCGAGATAGTTCCGAATTGTTCTGACCTTGTCGAGTACTTCCGGCATGAATTTCTGTCCTCCGAAGCCGGCTCTTACAGACATGACTAGTACTTTATCGCACAGTGGCAGGAGGTCTAGTACATCCTCAGCCGGAACGCTTGGATTTATGGCGACGGACGCGCTCATTCCGCAGGATTTTATTTTTTTAAGGGTGTGTATTAATTCGCTTTTGTTTATGGAGTCGTTGTGAACAGAAACGGATGAAGCTCCTGTTTTGGCTAAAACTTCAATGTAGTCCTGCGGGCGGCTGGTCATCATATGCACGTCAAGCGGAAGAGTAGTGAATGTGTGAATTTTTCCTATAATGTCGAATCCGAAGCTGATGTTCGGAACGTAAACACCGTCCATTACGTCGCAGTGAAGCATATCGCATTCACTGTTTTCGGCTTTTTTGATTTCATCCGCCAGATGCAGAAAATCGCACGCAAGAAGTGACGGAGATGTTTTTATGTCCATAAAATCACCATTTACTGTTGTTTATATTTGTTGTAATTTTACAAGTGTGTGGCAGGTGTGAAGCACAAAACTCCGCCATCCGCATACACTGAAAGAGACGGTCAGATTTGTTTGGCTGTCCGTAAACAGTTCTCCTCATCCTGCGGGCGTCCGGGAAAATAAAACGCAGGACGTGGGATTATGGCTCCCGCATGGTGGGTTTTATATGCGTCGGCGTTGCAGTTGTGATTCCGGCGCTTCTTTTATTCCTTGAGCAGGCATACGGCATGTGCGGATATTCCCTCTCCCCGGCCGGTGAATCCCATTTTTTCTTCAGTTGTCGCCTTGACGTTGATCCTGCCCGGAACCGTGCCAAGAACGCACGCTATCTTCTCACGCATTGCAGTGATGTACGGGTTCAGCATGGGTTTTTGAGCAATGATTGTCATGTCGGCGTAGTCGAGGGTGAAGCCTTGTTCTTTGAGCATCGAAGCGGTTTTTTCAAGCAGTATACAGCTGTCGATGTTCTTGTACTCTCCGTCGGTGTCGGGAAAGTTATACCCTATGTCACGCAGTCCGGCAGCTCCAAGAAGGGCATCAATCAGGGCGTGGATGAGAACGTCGCCGTCGGAGTGGGCTTCAAGTCCCAAATCGGACTCAATTTTAACCCCGCCTATGACGAGAGCTTTACCTTCGGAGAACCTGTGTGCGTCATATCCGTGTCCTATTCTCATACAAGCTCACCTTCCTTCATGTTTTTGCGGGAATCGAGTATCGCTTTTGCTATGATTACGTCCTCGGGGGAGGTTATTTTCATGTTGGTATTGCCACAGTTCACCAAATTCACTCGGAAGCCGATTTTCTCACAGAGCTGGCAGTCGTCGGTGGCGGTGAAGTGTTCTTTTTCGGCAGTGTATGCGGCGGCGCGGTACATGTCAGCCATGAAAACCTGCGGTGTTTGTACGTTCCACACGTTTTCCCGGTCGATCGTTTCCTTTATGTTTCCAAGGGAGTCGCATTTCTTTATTGTGTCAACGGCTCGTGAGGCGCAGGCTGAAGCTCCGTTGATATATGCGCTGTCGAAAGCCTTGATTATCATCTCAGGTGTAACAAGGCATCTCGCCGCGTCGTGGATCGCCACAAAATCACATTCCGGGTTCACCTTATCAAAGCCGATTTTTGCGGACTTCTGCCGTGTTTCCCCACCCGCGACAATACTTGTGACCTTTTTAATCCCTGCGTCGCTTATGATATTTTTGATTCCCACCACATCAGCCACGCGGGTGACTATTACTATTTCGGAAATGTACTCACATTTTTCAAACGCTTCCACACTCCGCAGAAAAACGGGCTTGCCATCGAGGATGAAGAACTGCTTGGCGGTATCCTCGCTGAACCTTGAGCCGCTTCCCGCAGCCAAAATCACAGCGGAATTGAAACGCGGCTTCCCGGCCTTTTTTATAATAGAAGATAGTTTTTTCATTCGGTATGTCCTACTTTTTTAAATACATTAAATTATAACACATTTGAGCTTCAAATTAAATAAGGTTCAGGAAAATTTAACACATTTTTGAAGGAATATTTTTTCTTTTGATTCAGTTATTGATTTATCCGGCGGTCGGTGATATAATAAAGATATATGGAAGAATAATCTATACCAAATTCAAATGAGGTGATTTATATGACATATGAAGAGCTTGAACCCAAAAAGGTATTCTACTATTTCAGAAAAATTTCCGACATTCCGAGATGTTCCGGGAATGAAGCGGCTGTGGCAAAGTTTGTTTACGATAACGCCGTATCTCTTGGACACAAGGCTGTCATTGATTCGGCTAACAATGTTTTCGTCACGGCAGAAGCCACACCGGGATACGAAAATCACGCGCCGCTTATGCTTCAGGGACATCTTGACATGGTTTGTGAAGCAAACAGCGGAGTAAAGCACGACTTTCTCAATGATCCGATAAAGTTGGTGTTAAACGGCGACTTGCTGACGGCTGACGGAACAACTCTGGGGGCTGACGACGGGGTTGCTGTTGCCACAATGTTGGCTGTCCTCGACTCGGATGTTCCCCACCCTATGCTCGAGTGCCTGTTCACCACCGAAGAGGAAACCGGAATGGGCGGAATGAGAGCCTTCGACCCAAGTCAGGTGAAATCCACGCGGCTTTTGAACCTCGACTCGGCTGGAGAAAACGAAGCCACTGCCGCCTGTGCCGGTGGAGTACGGTCGCACATAACATATGCTTATGAAACAGAACCTGCGTCGGCTGGATTCACGGGAGTACGGCTTGAGGTCAGCGGTCTGTTCGGCGGACACTCTGGTGAAGACATCAATCTCGGACGGAAGGGTGCCATCGAAACATTAGCAAGGATTTTATACGCCGCGTCCAAGTCATGTGACATCAGAATAAGTGGGATTTCGGGCGGAAACCGCGACAATGCTATCCCCCGCGAATGCTCGGCTGTAATAGCTGTGAGCGATTTTGAGGCTTTTCTTTCAGCGGCACGTGCGGAAGAAGCTGAAGTTCGCTGTGAGATTGTTCCCGATGACGCCGGATTCAAGCTCACTGTGGAAAAATGCGGCGCGGCTGAGGTCATGAGTGCGGAAAAATCATCTGAGCTTGTGTGCCTGCTCAGGACCCTGCCCAACGGAGTTCAGAAGATGAGCCGTCAGATTCCTGGATTGGTTGAAACATCATCAAATCTTGCGGTAGTGAGAAGCTGCGATGGCGGATGTGAGATTGTGGTGTCCTCACGTTCATCCGTGTCATCCCAGCTTGACGACATGCAGAACCGGATCGAATGCGCTTCCTATGCAGCAGGTGCGTCAGTTGAACACACGGACAGATATCCGGGATGGGATTTTGTGGAAAACTCAGAGATGCAGAAGCTGTATCTTGAGACGGTGAAGTCGATCTTCGGAGTTGAAGCGAGGGTTATCGGCATCCATGCGGGACTTGAATGCGGACTGCTCAACGACAAGAAGCCGGGTATGGACATGATTTCCATTGGTCCCGACGTGAGAAACCTGCACTCGCCTGACGAAGTACTGTCTGTGTCTTCCCTCCAGCGGCTTTGGAAGCTGGTTGTGGAAATATTAAAGAGAGCATAAAATTTATCCTTCAACAAAGAAAGCGGCTGATGATCAAAACCGCTTTTTATATATTGCGCAGACGTTTTATTCTCTCGTTGAGGGAGGCGTAGTAGTCGAGGATTTTTTCGTCCGTTACTGTCCTGCCCGAGGAAACGTAGGTTATATTTCCGCCATCCCCCTCGGACGCTGCTTCAAATCCCATTTCGCTCAGAATATGTATCAGCCGGCTTACTGTACCGGCGTTTCCGTCGATTATATCAATGTCTCCGAAAAGTTTGCGAAAGCTGTCGCGGAAATACGGAAAGTGCGTACATCCCAGCACCACCGCTGAGTAGTTTTTGCCGGCATCCACCACCGTTTTCAGGTAAGCGCAGACTGTGTCGATATCGAATACTGCCTTTTCCGCAAATGAAACCAAACCGGGCATTGCGACGAGGTCGGGCATGTTGTCGAATGTGAAGTTTTTATCCACAAGGTGGTGAAGTCTGTCGCCGGAGATGGTTACGGGAGTTGCGCAGACCAAAACTTTCTCACCTTTATGCGACAATGACGCGGGCTTGACGGCCGGTTCCATTCCGATTATGGGAAAGTCGTACTTTTCCCTGAGGTACTCGATTGCCGCGCTGGTTGCGGTGTTGCAGGCCACTACCACACACGAAACTTCCTGATCTTTTAAAAATCCAAGTGCAGCGTCGCTGTATTCACGAATCTGCTCACGGGTCTTGAGACCATATGGGACGTGTTCCTCATCCGCGTAGAATATGAAGTCGGCATTCTTAATCCGCTCGGCGGCTTCGGTCAGCACGGATATCCCGCCCACTCCCGAATCGAAAAAGCCTATCTTGATTTTGTTTTCCATTATATACTATAGTCCAGCTTTTCTCTGATTGTGTGTATTATATTATAATGTATGGGATTGACAAAATCAAGTGGGTAAAGTAAATTTTCAACGTATTTTTATATCGCACTCAAAGCCCAGTAGATGACTCCGTAGACCACGCCTGCTGAGATTCCGTAGAGGATTACAGGTCCGGCTATCTGGAATATTTTCGCTCCTACTCCCATGACATAGCCCTCGGAGCGGTTGTCGATAGCGGCTGAGGTTACGGCGTTGGCAAATCCTGTAATCGGCACGAGTGTCCCTCCTCCGGTGTATTTTGCGGCTTTATCGAATATTCCAAGTCCGGTGGCAAGGGCTGTCAGAAATATCAGAGAGACGGACGTCATTGTTCCGGAGTTGTCAAGGGATAAGCCAAGATAACTGTAAAACTGCCGCAGTCCCTCGCCAAGTGCGCATATTGCTCCCCCGCATAAGAAAGCATTGGCGCAGTCCTTGAGAAGCGGCGATTTTTTGGCTCTTGCCTTTGCGTATTTTTTGTAAATTCTTCCTTCCATATACAGTTTAATCCTTCTTTCGGGTTTTGTCGTTAAATTAAGCTCACATTAACATTATCCCAAGACTGGATTAAAATATTCTCAGAATTTTTTTATAAAAGCTCCCACGAATGTTTACAAATTAATTAAGTTTTAATTTGACTTTTCGCCGTATTCGTAGTATAATAATGGTGTTGAAAGTGATATCCAAGCAAAACTAAAATATAGAAAGGATTTAAACAATGTCATTATTCGAAGATTTAAAGCGCAATGCTACAGACGTAGCTAATAAAGCTGTCAAGAAAACCGAGGAGCTTACAAACATCACAAAGCTCAACTTCAACCTCAAGTCAAGCGAAACAAAGCTGGCAGGAGTATTCGAGGACATTGGAAGAATGTTCTACGAAGCTGAAAGAAAAGGCATTGACTACACCTCCGACATCGCTTCTGCGGTTATGAAGGCCGACAAGCTCTCCGCTGATATCGAAAAGCTCAAGAGCGACATTGCCAAGCTCCGAAAGGTAACAATCTGCTCCGGCTGTGGCGCGGAAATTTCCGACGACTCTCTCTTCTGTCCCAAGTGCGGAACAAAGCAGGAAAAGCCGGTTGAACCCGAACCGGAAGAAGAATGCTGCTGTGACGAGTCCGAGTCCTGCGGATGTGAGAGAGAAGAACCCTGTTGCTGTGATGAACCGGTTGAAGAAAAGCCTGAATGCTGCGGTGGCGACGCTCATACTGAAAACACGGAAGAAACCGAAGTCAAGTCCGACGACGAAGTAAACGAATAATTACTCTTTCTTAAAAAAAAGATATACGGTCAGTTCAGAACAGATGGGTTGGCCGTATTTCTTTTATTATTCTGTAAACAGGTTTTCAAAATAAACCATATCCACACTCGAGTATATGATGAGGTAAATGTATCCGCCGCAGGTGAGGTTGTATTTGTCAGCAAGGCCGAAGGTAAAGTCGGAGTCTGTGGTGTGGAACGTTACTGTGTAGGTTGACAGACATGAGCCGTCGTCCTTTTTGCGGCTTCCCTTTATTCCCTCGAGCTGCATACGGACGGTATCTATATCTCCGCCAGTCAGAGAAACACACTCACCGTCGGACTCACGGACCACATCCACGGATGTAATGTATGGGTAGGCGGTTTTTGAATCTATCAACGGCGGAAGAAGGTCGGCGATTTTGTAAGTCCCAGGAGCGTCGCAGGAAGCAAGGAGCAAAAGAAACATCAGGGCGGCGAGCATAACGGCAGTCAGTTTTTTCATGGGAGTTCCTTTCTCTTTTTACGTTTGTTATATATTACTATTATATAACATATCAGGCGTGTTTGCAAGACAATAGGTAAAAATTTTGAAAATTATTTGATTTAAAATTAGCCCTAACTCTTCTATTTTTTACAAAAATATGATATAATAAAGTTAATGTGATTCTGCGGGAGCTTAAGTTATGTCATCGTGGGAGTTGTATAAGCTCCAAATGTAGAAAAGCCGTATCTGCCCGCGGGGGCTTCCCCACTGCGGGAGCTTAAGTTACGTCGTCGTGGGAGCTGTTTAGGTTTCAGCTGAAGAAACGCCGAGATAACCCGCGGGGGCTTCCCCGCCCGTAATGCATGAAAGGATTGACATATTATGGAATTGAAAAGCGCAATTTTTGAAAGACAGAACATACGCTCGTTCACTGAAAGAATTCCCACAGCGGATGAGGTGAAGTATATCCTTGAAGCCGCGATAAACGCACCAAGCGCATGCAATATGCAGTCATGTCATTTTTACTGTGTTACGGATCCTGACGCACGAAACAGCTTCCACGAATTTGCCGAAAACTGGGTTTCCACCGCTCCGGTCATTTTCGTTGCATGCACTGACAGCCGCGCTATTGAATCCCGCTTCGGTAAAAAAGAAAGAACAGCTAAGTTTGTGATTCAGGACACCGCTCGTGCAATGGAAAACATGCTTTTGGCGGCGACGGATGTGGACTTGGGCGGATGAATAATCGGTGCCTATGACCAGGATAAATACCGCGAGTCACTGAACATCCCTGCGGAATTTACACCGGTCGCGCTTATGCCTGTTGGAGAAACCACCGCAAAACTGCCTCCGCGGACACGCAAGCCAATTGACGAAGTAGTTACATTTGTTGGTGAAGTGCCTGATATGCCATCCCAGCCTGAAGAAAAAACTCCGTTCACATTGAAACACGCATGGCTTCCCTCGTAGGTATTCGATGATGTCGGCATGCCTGACTCGTCGTTAAATAATATAAATATGCAGAACGTGGATTGTACAGACATCAACATGAAGGGAGCAAAATTCAGTAATATGGATATTTCCGGCCCCAGCTTCGGCGGTCTTTACATGAATGGTACACGCTTTGAAAATGTGGAGTTGAATGAAGTGGAATTCAAGAATACTTAGCTGAGAAACGCGAGGTTTACCTCATGTGACTTATGCGGTGCGACTGTGGACGGCATAGATTTGCTTGACGCTGTGGAAAAAAGCCAAAACTGCGCAGTAATACATTTTTTTCACTTTGAACAAGCATTGTACGTAAATTAAAATTAATAATATTATAAATATCAGGGATTAGCGCGAAATATATAGTATAACTAAATTTGTAGTGAACCGATTTCACACAAAAGAATTCCTTGAAAAACAGGAACCCATTATTTTTCATCGGCTTTCAGCCGACCAGAATTCTTTCATTAATATTTGTATGCCGTTATGCGGCAAATGAGGTATTGATATGAAAAAATTTCTAATCATAGACGGCAACAGCATTGCCAACCGGGCTTTTTATGGGATTCGGCCTCTGTCAAACAAGGATGGGCTTCCCACAAACGCGGTTTACGGATTTCTGAACATACTGAAAAAGCATATGGATGCGATTCAGCCGGACTACATGGCATGTGCCTTTGACGTGCATCAGCCTACATTCCGTCATATCCAGTATTCTAACTACAAGGGTACGCGCAAGGGCATGCCGGAGGAACTTAAGGTTCAGATGCCATACATTCAGCGTGCGGCGGAGTATTTGGGGTACAAAATAATCGAGTGTCCCGGATTTGAGGCTGACGACATCATCGGCACGGCGGCTTTTATGGCTGAAAACAACGGAATCGACACGTTTATCGTCACCGGAGACAGGGACTCACTCCAACTCATCACGGACATGACAACGGTGGTTTTGGCAAAGAACAAGGAAGACTTATACGTCACTCCTGAGGAATTTGAAAAGACATACGGAATCAAGCCGAGTCAGTTCGTCGACGTGAAGGCACTCATGGGGGACTCGTCGGACAATATTCCCGGAGTCAGCGGAATCGGGGAAAAGACTGCTTTCAGGCTGATTCAGTCCTCCGGCAGTCTTGATGAGCTGTACGGCAACGCGGAAAACGGATATTTCGGACAAACTTCGTCCGTTGTGAAAAAGCTTGATGCAGGCAGGGATTCGGCTTACATGTCCCGTGAGCTTGCCCTGATCCGCCGTGACGCTCCTATCTGTCCGGCTGAGGAGCTGTTTGCTGTCCGTGAAGTCATGGGGGACGAATTCTGTGATTTGTGCGGGAAGCTTGAGTTCAACGCAATGGTGAAAAGGTTCGGAATAATTCCAAGCGGCAGCTTCAGTGGATCTGATTCCGGTGTCAAGGAAAACAAGAAGGCGGAGATTCGAGTGAATCAGGTTGGGTCGCTAAATGGCATAAACGGCGGATTGTTTGCGTTTTACTATGACGGAACTGACGCGGCATACACCGAAAACGGAGTCGATGTGTTCGTCAAAAATTCAGCTGAGGCCAGTGAGATTTGCGAATTCATCAGGAACAACAGGATAATCTGCCACGATTTTAAGTCGCTTTTACGCACCCTTCACATATCGGGGGATGAGGTTGACTGTGTGTTTGACGTTATGCTTGGAGCGTACCTCATCAATTCCGGAGAAGGAAAGTACACAATTGACAACGTTTTGCAGGAATATTCTTCATTCACACCGGATAATACGGCTGAATCAGTCTGCGCGTTGTATCTGATTTCAAAGGATATGGAGAAAACCATAGAAGAGCGCGGCATGACTTCCCTGATGCGTGAGATTGAGATTCCGCTGTCCCGTGTTCTGGCGGAAATGGAGGAAATAGGCTTCAAAATCGACCCCGAGGGCATTGTTTCATACGCTCACGAGCTTTTAATTCAGGAGAACACCTTGGCGGACGCAATCTGGGCGCAGGCGGGACGGCAGTTCAACATCAATTCTCCGAGGCAGCTTGGTGAGGTTTTATTCGAGGACTTGGGATTACCCTCGGGACGAAAGACGAAAACCGGCTACTCTACAAACGCGGAAACCCTCGAGGAACTGCGGCCGTACCACACTATAATCTCAGACATACTTCTCTACCGGCAAACAGCGAAGCTCCGTGGGACCTACGGTGAGAATTTAGCTTCACAGGCCGACGCAAACGGCAGGATTCACACAAAGCTAAACCAGACCGGAACCGCTACCGGACGTCTCGCGTCATCCGACCCGAATCTGCAGAACATTCCGGTGCGTATTGACATGGGACGTGAGCTTCGGCGGTTCTTTATCACGGATGACGGCTATGTCCTGATTGACGCGGACTACTCACAGATCGAGCTTCGGCTTTTGGCGGCTCTGTCCAAGGATAAAGTTATGGGTCAGGCCTTTATTGACGGCGAGGACATTCACGCGGCTGTGGCTTCGCAGGTGTTCGGCGTGGATCAGGACGAGGTCACTCCGGAACAGCGCAGGCGTGCAAAGGCGGTGAACTTCGGTATTGTCTACGGAATCGGCGAGTTTTCGCTGGCCAAGGATTTGGGAATCCCGCGCAGAGTGGCAAAGGAATACATCCAAAACTACCTCTCAACCTATTCCGGAGTTGACCGTTATCTCAAGGAAACCGTCGCCAAAGCCAAAGAAGATGGGTACACCACAACAATGTTCAGCAGAAGAAGGAATATTCCCGAGCTGTCGGCTTCAAACAAGAATGTAAAGGCATTCGGCGAGAGGGTGGCGATGAACAGCCCCATCCAAGGTTCGGCGGCGGACGTCATCAAAATCGCGATGATAAACGTAAATCGGGCGTTGAAGGAAGCCAAGATAGACGCGCGGCTCATAATGCAGGTTCACGACGAACTGATTGTCGAAGCATCTGAGAGCTGTGCTGACCAAGCCGCTGAAATTCTGGTTCGGGAGATGGAGAGCGCGGTCAGACTTTCTGTTCCCCTTACAGCCGACTGCGGAGTTGGCAGAAACTGGCTTGAGGCAAAATAAATCGAAAATGCTGAGGTCTGTCAGACAGGCTTCGGCTTTTTGCTTTATGGAATAAAATACTGCTTCAGTTATTTCTCCAAAAGTATTGACATTAGTCTCCGGTTGTGTATATTATAGGTAGAGACAATTGTATTCACTTTTATTGGAGGACAAAATGAAGGAATTTGACAGGATTCTACCTGAAACAGAGCTGTGTGTGATGGACGTGATTTGGAAAAAGGAATCCGGCGGTGGAATCGCTGCGGGCGAGATAACGAGGGAGCTGGCTGACTCAAAGGGGTGGAAAAAGGCGACAATCCATGTGATTCTGACGCGGCTCTGCGAAAAAGGATATTTGACGGTTGACAAAAGCGGGTACACACACCTGTATTATCCACAGGTCAGCGAGGAGGAGTACAGGAGCTTTGAGTCAAAACAGTTTGTCCGGCGTATAAAGGACGCACAGGGGAGCAAGTCGGCACTTAAGAATTTTATTGCTTCCATGATTGATTCAGATGACCTGACTGACGAGGATATTGAGGAACTGTCCCGGATTCTGAACAAGAGAGGTCATAAAAATGAGTGAGCACGTTTTATACTTCTTTGCGGAGAGCTTTCTTCGGGCGTTATCCGTGGCTGTACCGGCGTCGGCTGTGATTCTGATTCTGCTCTTCTTCACTCGGTTATCGGGAATGAAATATAAAATGAACAGCTACTGTCTTCTGTATACTCTTGTTGTGCTGAGGCTCACGCTTCCCTTTTCGCCTGATTTTTTCCATCATTATGTAATGTTTCTCTCGAAGCACCATAGGCAATAAGTGATGTCAGCGTGGAGACAGTTCCTGCTGAGACCGATGGAGGTCTGCATGAGGTTGATTTATCAATTAAAACAGTACATGAGAGTGAAGCGAAAACTTTTTCTGTTCCTGAAACTTCCGGCGGTGCGGAGAAATCGTCAGTCAAAGCGGAAACCTTACCCGGAAGTGATGTTTCTCAAGTGGACGACATGCCGCACAATAAAATCAGCTTTGGCTTGCCGACAATTCCTCTGTATATTCTGCTGCTTGGATTGGGCGGAATTGTGTGGGCCGCAGGTGCGGTTTTATATATGATTCGCGGGATTATACTATATAATATTTACATAAATACCATAAAAAAATGTGCGATTCCCGCACCGGAGGATATAAAATCAACATATACTCTGATGTGCAGGCGGTTTGGCGTCAAGCGTGTTCCCGAGCTTTACATATACGCCGACGCTTCAAGCCCGATGGTGTGCGGATTTTTTAAGTCCATGATGGTTCTTCCGGACATCAGCTTCACGCAGAACGACCTTGTGGGAGTGTTCGCTCATGAGTTGACTCACCTGCGCCGCCGTGACACATGGATGAAGCTTGTCGGAATGTTTGCAAAAGGCGTAAATTGGTACAATCCTCTCGCGTATGCTGCGGTTCGCGAACAGCAAAGGTACATGGAACTGTCCTGTGACGAGCTGGCTCTGTCCGGACTCAGTGACGCGGCGCGGTTTGCTTATGGCGGTGTAGTGCTTGACATTATTAAAAAGTGCCGTGAAAATAGGACGGAGCTGACCATCGGATTCAGTCAGAAAAAAAGTCTGGCGGTGGAACGGCTTCGTGAAATTACGGGAAAAAGCCGTAAAAAACGCGGTTCATGGACGATTGTTGTGACTCTGGCGCTTGTGGTGCTTTGCGGAAACATTATGTTGTGCAGATTGACAAATGACGTGGAAGATAACGCGGTCCACGTGCCAACGGAAACTGAAAACGCTGTCTCCGGTGAAGCTGTTCCCGTGGATGAGGCTTTGACTGAGCAAATCCGGCTGGACTGTGGAGAATATGATTTGGTACTGCCTGACAAATTTGAAAGTAGTGACCTACTTTGATACAAAACGCACACCCCGCTGACCTTTCATTAAAAGGTATAGTAATCGTTAAAATGTGTAACCATTAACCTCGGATTCCTCAACTGTTGGATTATTCAGCTTGTTCAACCCACTGCGTTAATTTTTAAGAACGATCCATTTGCCGCGCGTATTGCCTTCACGAGCAATGAAGCCCTTTTCTTTTAGTGACTTGCAGTTCCTTGTAACAGTTTTTCGAGAGATATCACATCTTTCGGCAATGTCCTGCGATGTTATCGTAGGATCCTCAATTATAACCTGCAAGATTCTTTTCTCGGTTTCTGATAGCTGTCCCAACGGATTAGGGACATTAGAGACATGATTAGAGACATTTGCGCCATTAGAGCCAAGCCGAATAACTCTGTCTTCCGGAGCAATAAATTTTATCATAACGGAATTACCGGTAATGTCATATTCAGGCAAAGGAACATTATCCGCTTTGCAGGCATCACATATCTTCTCGACACCGCGACCCCAGCTCTCAATAAATCCTGCCAAATAGAAAACATGAGCAATATTGGGATTGAACGGCTCGGAGGAATGCTTTTCCATGAGTTTTTCTGTAGACCAGTTCTCTGGAAGACGTCCACAGTTGGCAATATACAATCTATCATCGTAAACGCTCACTTGGATCGGAATGCCGCGCGCATAATCTTTATGGCACAGCGCATTCAGCAAAGCCTCACGCAGAGCCTCGTCCGGGATAAAATATCGCTCGATCCGCTGCACTCCCTCGTAGGTGATTTTCGCTTTCATGTATTTCAAATGAACAATTTCGATGATGCGATCGATTTGATCAAGCAAGGAACCGTGGATCTCGTCTTGATAACGCAGATCGG
>CAZULC010000012.1:0-67797 GCA_964621165.1 uncultured Ruminococcus sp. | reverse complement strand
TGGTATGAAGTGACTGGTACATGTTGGGCTTCGGAGTGGAAATGTAGTCCTTGAACCGGCCAGGTATGCTCTTGAACAGTTCGTGGATGATTCCGAGGGCCGTGTAGCACTCAAGCTCCGTGTCCACGATTATTCTAATGGCGTAGAAGTCGTATATTTCGTCAAAGCTCTTGTTCTGCTTGAACATTTTGCGGTAGATGGAGTAGACGGTCTTAACTCTGCCCTCGAGGATGAAGTTTATGTTGTATTCCTTGAGCTTTTCCGAGACGTACGCCTTTGTGTTCTCGATAAAGTTCTGGTTCTGGCCGTATTTTTTTTCTATATCCTGTGACACTTCACCGTAGCCGATTGGGTCGAGATAGGACAGTGCCAGGTTTTCCAGTTCCTGCTTCATCTTCTGCATACCAAGACGGTGGGCGAGGGGGGCGTAGACGTGCATTGTCTCGAGAGCTGTGGTTCTACGTTTGGAGTCGTTTTTCACCCCGAGAGTGCGCATGTTGTGGAGCCGATCGCAGAGCTTGATGAAGATAACGCGGATGTCCTTTGACATGGCGAGAAGCATTTTGCGGATGTTCTCCATGTTTGCTTCTTCCTTGTCCTCCACGTTGATTACCTTCATCTTCGTCAAGCCATCCACAAGCATTGCCACATCCCCGCCGAAGAGCTGTCTTATTGTGTCTAGGTTTGTTTTGTCCGAGCAGTCTTCAACCGTGTCGTGAAGAAACGCGGCGCAGATTGAGTCGGTGTCAAGCCCCAGGGAAGTCACGATTTCCGCCACGGCGATTGGGTGGGAGATGTACGGCTCTCCGCTGACTCTGAACTGTCCCTCGTGGAGAGCTTTTGCGTAGAGGAACGCTCTTTCGATTTTTTCGACGTCGTAATGCCGTTCGCTGTTTTTCAGAACCGTCAGAAGACTGTCGATATTGACGTTTCCGTTTTCAAGTTTGGTTTCACTGTTTGCCATAATTTATATATTCTGTCCGAAGACGGACTTCAGCTTTCTGTAGATATTCGATTGGTCGAGGTTTGCTTTTGTCTTCAGATGAACCAGACCAAAGGCGTAGACCTCGTTGTCATGGTCAAGCTCGCGTATATTGAGAATTCCCAGCTCTTCAAAGGTGAGCATGATAAACCGCAGTTTGACATACCCCATTTTCACGCCGGACTTGCTCATCAGGTTCAGAAGCGCTCTCACTGAGAAAACCTCATGCTCGAGTCTGACTTCCCGCCGGATCAGGCTGTAGACCGCGCCGAAATCGTCGTGATTTGGTACGATGGCGGAATAATCCTTTTCACTGATATCAAGCTCAGCCGCGCTTCTGCCCTCACGCAAACCTGCGAAGAGAAGCCTTTCGCCCTCCTCCCGCTTGTTCTGGGCCTCACACAGGCGGATATCCTTGATTATCATCTGAAGCGTGCGCTGGTTTTGAAATTCATTTATATCAAGTGTAAACATCACGTCTACCATGTCTCCGGGAAAAAGGCAGAGGTCGTCGAGTGTGTGACGGAAGCACATTGCACTGACTACGCTTCCGCCTACCTTGAGCGACATTCTCACGTGTTTTCCGCCGCCTACAAGGGATTCGTCCACCAGCATAAGCTGGCGCATTACGAACACCGGAACGGGATTTGAGACGCCGTAAGGTTCAAGCCAGTACAGCTCATTTGCCTGATTCATCGTGACGTCAGCCGGACTCAGCTCGCATTCGGCTTCAAGAGTGGGCTGGTGTTCGCTCTCGTCAAAGCAGTCCTTTGCGCATTCGTTGAGCCGCTTTCTGAACTCGGGCAGGTTCTCGCGCCTTATGGTCAGTCCGGCAGCAAGCTCATGACCGCCGAACTTTTCCAAAAGATCCGAGCAGACTGACAGCGCGTCCACAAGGTTCATTCCCTTGATGCTTCTTCCCGAGCCTTTGCCCATGTCGTCGGGCTTCTTTTCTCTGAGCATTCCCGCAGGCAACTTTTCCTCATCCGGCTCACCCGCTCCCTCAAAGGAGACGAGAATCGAAGGCTTGCCGTATTTTTCCGTGATTCTCGAAGCCACGATTCCGATGATTCCGTGGTGCCATGTCTCGTTGTCGAGAACTATAACATGGGACGACTCAAGAAGCGGGTTAGCGGCTATCTGGGCATAAGCTTCGTCCATGATTTTGTTTTCCTCGGACTGGCGTTCCCGGTTGATGTCGCAGAGCTTTTTCGCGATTGGCGCGGCTTTTTCGCATGAGTCGGCAAGGAACAGTTCAACCGCAAGCGAGGCGTCACGGATCCGTCCGGCGGCGTTGATTCTGGGTGCGATGGTGTAGCCGATGAAGGACGCTGTAACCTTCTTTTTGTTTCCCGAGCGGGATTCGGTGCGGGTCGCCTCTATTAATTCTATGAGTCCCGGGCGTTTTGTGTTTTCGATAAGGTTCAGTCCGTAACTCACAATGAGCCGGTTTTCGTCACGGATTGGCATAACATCGGCTACGGTTCCGATTGCGATAAGGTCACCGTATTCCTGAGACACGCGGCGCACGCAGTCGATCATTTCGTCAGCCGGATTCATGACGGACTCGAGGGCGCAGAGCAGCTTGAACACCACTCCAACTCCCGCAAGCTCCTTGAAGGGATACTGGCAGTCGTGCCGTCTCGGGTTGACTATGGCTTCGGCTTCGGGCAGAGTTGTATGACACTCGTGGTGGTCGGTGATGATGAGGTCCATGCCGAGGGACTTGACGATTTTCGCTTCTTCAATGGCGGTGATTCCCGTGTCCACTGTGACGATAAGGTTGAAACCGTCCTCGTGGAGCTTGCGGACCGCACCTTCGCTCATTCCATAACCTTCTCCCGACCTTTGAGGAATGTAGTATGACACGTCAGCCCCTTTGGACTTGAGAAAGAGGTAAAGACTGCTCACGGAAGTCACGCCGTCAACGTCATAATCGCCATAAATGACGATTTTTTCACCGTTTTCCACGGCTTCGATAATCCGGTAGGTGGCGTTGTCCATGTCCTCCATGATAAAGGGATCGTGAAGCTGCTCTTCCTCCTTTTTGAGAAAGCTCTTGGCTTCGCTGGGGGACGTGCATCCACGGTTGATGAGAAGCTGTGCCGTGGGCAGGGTTGTGCCGAGTTCCTTTGAAATTTCGTTTGCGATGGGACTGTTTTTCATCTGATCATATGCGGCGCGCACAGTCCATTTGTACTTATACTGCATCAATATTCACTCTCTTATATATAAAATTTTATTATTTTCGGTGTTAATATTATATTATTTAATCATACTCCAAGCCGTTAAGGATTAATATATAACTTCAATTTAAGGCAGACATTCTACCGCGAATAAAATTTGCTCAAGGCTTCCGCCAGTTTTTCCGGAGAATCGACGTTTACCTCGTGTCCGGCTCCGCTGATGATATCAAGAGCCGCGTTATTTATCATTTCCGCCATTTTCATGGAGCTTTTCTTATTCGCGCTGTCATTTTCTCCGCAGATTATCAACGCGGGACAGGTGATCTTTCCAAGGGATTGTGTGAAATCGAGTTCCGTCATTGAGCTACACAGATTGATGAAATCAGCTTTGCCAAATCCCGTTTCCGGAAAAGCGGACTCCGGCATGAAGCGGAAAAGGATGTTCTGGAAACGGAGCAGATTCTTCGGCATTTTATACTGCGCGGCAATCATTACAAGTGAGTTTACTTTTGACGGGAAGTCAACCGCATAATTCAGAGCCAGCACGCAGCCCAAGGACAAACCGCACAAGTCCACGGGTTCGGTGAAATCATTGCAATACCCGGAAAACGCGGAAAAGAGGCTGTTGTATGACACTTCACGTCCCCTGAGCATTTCCGTCAGGTCGGGAAAAAGGCAGTTTTCATGCGGGAGACAAGCGGCTGTCTTGTTCCAGCAGTCCTTCGTCTGTCCTAAGCCGTGAATAAATATACGTTTCATGGGGCTGCTCCTTTGATTAAGCCTAACTCAAAATACGCGTAGATTTTTACCTTCTGCAACATATGCCCGTCTGCTTTTGCGAGGACTTTGGCTTTGGTGGACGACGGTTTTGCTTCAATAAAACAGTCCAGCGCGTACACGGTGAAGCTGTATTTGTGGGACTTCCCTCTCGGCGGCTTCGGTCCCGCGTATCTGTGCAAGCTGTATCCCAGTCCCTGAACCATGCCCATCTGCCGTTTTTCCTGCGGGAATTTCTCCCGGGATGACGTTTTCGGCGGGAATGTTCCAGATTATCCAGTGGATGAAGTTTTTGATGTGGTGGCTTTCGTCCTCGAGGGTGATGATGACTGACTTGGCTTCCGGGGAGAGATTGTGCAGGATGAACTCGGGCGAAACGTCCGCTCCCCTGCCCGTGTGATTTATGGGGAATCTGCCGCCGTCGGGAATGCCGATGCAGGTGAAGTTGAGTGGATTTTATTCATTCGGAAGGTCCTGCTTTCATAAATCTTCTTTGCGGCGGCACGTCAATCCTGCTTCCGATTCAGTATCTTCACAATGGTGATATCCACCTTATGCTGGCATCTTCGTTTTTTGTCGAATATTGCGATTCCTACAAACGTAAGTACAAAGCCGACCGCTGCTCCGATATAGGGGGCTGATTCGATTGCGGGGAAGAGGCGGCGGGAAAGAAGGTACATGAGGGCGCACACCACTATAGGCAGGATGAACACCAGTGCCGCGTATTTCAGCACGTCCGACTCCGCCATGTCGGCTTCAACTATGTCGCCCACCTGCGCACCTACGGCGTTTTCGGCTTCCGCGCGGGTTTTGTTGTCCGTGGCGATGATTCCGGAAATGTCGCAGTGACCGCCGCAGTCCCCGCTTTTTTCGCATCCGGCGCACATGGATCTCCGGCTGATTTCGATTACCGCGTATTTATCTTTCACTTCTACTACTTTTGCGCGCTGAAGCATGGCTCTCTCCTGCTTTCTGCATTAATGTATGCGATTCAGTTTTTCTCGGGCGGGGCGTATTTCGACATTATTTTTACGGCAACTCTGATTCCGTCCACTGCCGCACTGACGATTCCTCCGGCGTAGCCCGCTCCTTCTCCGCAGGGGTAGATGTGGCTGTGACCTACGGCGCAGAGGTCGTCGCCCCGCATGATTCTCACGGGGGATGAAGTTCTGGTCTCCACTCCAGTCAGGGGCGTTCCCGGGTCGTCGTAGCCCTTGATTTTCCTGCCGAATGAGACGAGTCCTTCCTTCAGCATCTCCGTCACAAAGGGCGGGAATATTTTCTCAAGGTCCGCCGGAGTCACTTTTCCGCCGCGATATGACGGTATGACTTTGTCTGGCAGGGAGCCGGATTTCCCTTCTAAAAGATCTCCGACGGTCTGCATGGGGGCGTAATAGTTCCCGCCTCCGATGACGTAAGCCTGTCTTTCAAGGTTCCGCTGAAATTCTATGGCTGAGATGGGGTCCGCGCCGTAGTCCTCGGGCTTCACTGACACGCACACGGCGGCATTGGCGTTTTTTCCATCCCGGGCGCGTCTGCTCATTCCGTTTGTGACAACACCGCTCTCCTCACTGGCTGACGGAACCACTTCCCCGCCGGGACACATGCAAAAGGTGTAGCACCCACGGTCGTTCTTGCGGTAGGACAGCTGATAGGAAGCGTGGCCTAAATGCTCATCCCCTGCGAAGTCGCCGTAGAGAGCGCGGTCGATGTCGGACTGGAGATGTTCGGCTCTCACACCGACGGAAAACGGCTTCGGCTCCACTATGAAGCTGCCGGAAATCAGCTCGGCGTAGGTATCCCGTGCGCTATGACCCATGGCTAAAATCAAGGCTCCGTGAGAGTAGGTCTCCCCATCCGCGGTTACGGTTGAATCGGTGATCCGCTCGGCTTTTGTCTTATATAGTATCTCCCCGCCAAGGTCCCTGATTCGTCGGTCGGCGTTTTCCACAACCTTGCGCAGTACATCAGTGCCGATGTGGGGCTTGGCTTTGTAGATTATGTCCTCCGGTGCGCCTAAATCCCTGAGCATCCACAATACGAACATGATGTTCTCGTCGTTTATTCTGGTAGTCAGCTTGCCGTCGGAGAAGGTTCCCGCACCACCCGCGCCGAACTGGATGTTTGTGGATGTGTCGAGTATGCCGTCCCGGATGAACTTTTCCACCGCCGCCACTCTCTCGGAAACACATGCCCCGCGCTCGAGAATCAACGGCCGGTATCCATGCTCGGCGAGAAGCAGTCCCGCGAACATCCCTGCCGGACCAAAGCCCACGACAACCGGACGCGCGGGCATTATTTCGCATCCGATTACCACCTCAGGCTCATGCTCGGCGTAGGTCTTTATTCCGTCGGATTCGGTAAAGTTTGCCGCGTGGACTTCAGCGTAAACCGAATAGACAAACGCAATACCGCGTCGTGCGTCAATAGATTTTTTCGAGATTTTCAGATTGAACGGACGCTCGCCGGTCTTTTTATAGATGAGTGACGCCGCCTTGTGGACTGCTTCGTCCTCGCAGGTCCTGCCGTTTTCTTTTCCGGTGTACTGAACCTTCACGTCGTTCACGATGAGCCGGTGGAGGTATTTTTTATCTTTAGTGTTCTTCATTTTTTGTCAGTTGGTAAATGTAACTCCCACTTCATATATTCCCACGGGGAGGATCTGATCCTTGTATTCGGAGTCAATCTCCACCTCGGCTCTCACCTGAATCTGTCCGGTGTTTGTTTCGGAATATGGACTCATGTCAAGCTTCAATGTGATGTCGTCGGCGCTGATTGAAGTGATGGCTTCAAGGCTTCCTATGACCCGTATTGTGACTGGAGACTTGTCCCAGATGTAGCTCACCCCGTCCTTGCCGCCAGTATCCACGATATTCTGTCCCTGAACCGTGATTTTCCGAGACTTCACCTGATTCGTGAGCTGGGAGGATATGCTTACGTAGTCCTGACTAAGCTCCACTCCACTGGCCGCGTTCAGCTGTACAACCTTTTCGCAGACAAGCTCGTCCTTTGTGGGACTGATGTAGTCGACAGCCTCGTCGATTTCGATAACGTCGATAATGCTGCCGCTGTCGATGATTTCAGGGTCACCGGTCGCGCGGATTGTGGATGGAGTCACGGTTGTTATGGTATTGTCGAGGTTTAAGAATCCGTTTTTGAACACCACTTCCACGGGAATATCAACGGATTTCAGCACGGGAATCGTCACCGTCACCTCTTCCGGGTAGTATTTAATGTAGGAATTGTCGATTTTATTGCCATATGCGTCAACAAGATAGATTTTCTGGGTCAGGACGGTGGATGAAGTCACGCTGGAGAGGTCGTTGTCGAATCTCGCCTCATATATGCGGGAGACTATCTTCTCCGGCCCCTCAACCGTCACCATGTCAACGGACATATCAACGGCACCGGTGTAGCATCCCTCGGGAAGGTTGGTGTTCTCACGCTTTTCACTGAGCTTTACTGATGTCTGCACTGCGCTATCGAGGTAGACCGATATTGTCTCCTGGGAAGTTCCGACAAGTTTGCACCCAGCCGGAACGTCAACGTTTATCTTGCAGTCGTAACGTCCACTCTCGCCGCTGATTTTGCCCACGTCCGCCGTGACTACGAGGTCGTCTTCACTGAGCTTTGACACAACGCTTTTTTTGCCTGACAGCGTGACTCCGACCATGTTCCCGTAGCCGCTGTATAGCATGAGTCCGTTTTCGCTGAGGGCGTCGGTGTTGAGAAGGTCCACGGTGACATTGTTGAAGGTCTGCTCGTACTCCGGACTCTCCACCCTCATGACGTAAATCCAGAGGCAGAACGCCGCGAAAACGCACATTATCTTCACCGCAATGCTTCCGAAGGATCTGTTTTTGTTATTTGTCTTTTTTATATTATCTTCGCTTTTTACCTTTGGTTTGGTGTTGTTTTCAGCCATAGAATCACCTTTCCCGCTGTATTTAATATAATCGCGATTAATGATTTATCTTTTCTCTATCATTTACTGTTTGGACGAGACGAACATTCCGTATTCCTTCGGCACAGTCAGCACGCCGTTTTTCATATGGCGAAACAGGATTTCCTTAATATTATCCCGGGGAACGCCGAACAGGGTGGACATGCTCTCAAGGGAATAAATGTAGTCGACCATATCGTCGGGGTCCGTCACCTCGAGGGAGTCCGGGTAGTCCAGCTGCTTAACTTCCGGGAAGTATTTTTCGAGAATTCCCCGTCCGTTTTGCAGAGTGAAGTTTTTGTTTGCTTTGTCTTCCACGCCGTATTCAGCCAGAATTTCAGCGAGATACCCGGTTATACCATGCTCTCCATATGTGGCGCAGTAAAAAGTACCATCCGGCCTGAGTACGCGCCTGACCTCTGAAAGGGCTTTGTCCGTGTCGGGAACGTGATACAGCATCATGTTGGCTATGATTACGTCAAAGGATTCGTCAGGATAAGGGATTGACTGTATGTCGATAAGCCTGTACTCAACGTTGTCGTATGAGCCGACGTTTTCCTTTGCCTCCTCAAGCATTCCATCCGACAAATCGGACAGGACGAGAGATGAGACGGATTTTATCAGGCTGTTCCTGCCTTTCCACATGACGCCGGTGCCGCAGCCCAGCTCAAGCACACCCGCACCGGAGTTTATTCTGTAATTTGAGAATATCCAGTTCCCAAAGCCGGTTTTGTTTGTCGAGTATTTGTCGTGAATCAATATTCTTGTTTTCAGTCTTTCCGAGGTGGCGTATTGATTTTTTAAATTTTTCGGGTCGCTAAGTCCATCCATACTCCGCTCCAAATAATCACTTCTTTATATTCTTGACTTTGTTTATAATCCTGAACTTCTTTGAGCCTTCCTCATCCTCGCCTGCGAGCTGCTCACGAAGGAACGCGGTCAGGCTTTCGCGGGTGTAGTTGCGGGTCAGGTTGCCCTCGACTGCCGTTGATATGACTCCTGTTTCCTCGGATACTATGATGACCACCGCGTCGCTGTTTTCGCTCATTCCGATTCCGGCTCTGTGGCGTGTGCCGAGGTCCTTGATTATGTCCGGGTTATTGGACAGGGGAAGCAGGCATCCGGCGGCGTGGAGTCTCATATCACGTATAATCAATGCTCCGTCGTGCATGGGGGCTTTGTTGAAGAAGATGTTCTTGATGAGGAACGCGGCGGGGTACGCGTCGATTACGGTTCCCGTGAGGATCATGTCGCCAAGCTTTGTGCTTCTCTCGAACACGATGAGCGCTCCCGTCTTGTCCTCAGCCATGTCGCCTACAGCGGAGACAACCTCGTCGATTATGGTGTGCATGTTGGACGCGTTTCGGGTGTCGCTGATGCTCTTGAGTCCCTTGAGCGGAGTCGCTCCCACCTTCTCGAGTACCGATCGTATCTCCGGCTGGAACAGTATCACAAGGGTGATTAATCCAACTTGGAAAATATTCTGCATGATGAACTGCATCAGGTACATGTCGAAAATGTTGGACAGAAGCTGAAGCACGAACAGTACGACCACGCCGATTGCCAGCTTTCCCGCCCGACGCTCACGTATAAATTTGTAGAGGTAATAGAGCAGCACCGAAACGAAGGCAATATCCACCACATCCACAAAGGAAATATTTTTTATTATCTGCCAGATATCGTCTATCTGCGTAGGAATGGCCGTTGTCAACAGTATCTTGAATCCAGTCAAATCAATTCTCCTTCCGCTCAAGCTGTATGAAAATATACTTACTGTTTATTATATCACATTAATGTAAGGATTTCAAATGTTTTCAGCTTAAAACTGGAAGAATCTTATGCCAAAATAAAAATATTTTTCGGGAAAGTTCCATGTGTGGCATATTAAACGATAAAAAAGCTAATTTATTCAAATTTTATATGGAATTGACACTTTATTTTTCTTTTAATCTGTGGTATAATGTAGGGCAGTACTTAAGGCATTTCTAAAAGGTATATAAATGAAACAGCTCACTATTATCACCGGTCATTATGGAAGCGGAAAGACAAACGCCGCTGTAAATCTGACCCTTATGACAAAGGAAAGTCATCCCCTCTCCCCTGTGCGGATAGCGGACCTCGATATTGTCAACCCGTATTTCCGTACGGCGGACTCACGGGAACTTCTTGAAAAAGCCGGAATTGAGGTTCTGCTTCCGGAATTTGCCAATACAAACGTGGACATTCCCTCTCTTCCGCCGAAGTTGTATTCCCTGTTCGACAGAAAGGCGGAGGGGTTTACCATAATTGACGTAGGAGGAGACGACGGCGCGGTTGCTCTCGGCATGTACTCGGACAGAATCCGCTTGTGCGACTACGACATGTTCTGCGTGGTTAATATGTACCGCCCGCTTATCTCCGACCCTGCCGACGCGGTCTGCGGAATACGTGAAATCGAGGAGTCGTCACGTCTGTTCTGTACAGGAATCATAAACAACTCAAACCTTGGTGTTGAGACCACAGCAGAGGACATATTTTCTTCTCTTGAGTACGGCGAGAGGTGCGCGGAACTGGCGGGAGTGCCGCTTGTGTGTCAGACCTACGAGAAGAACTACACTTCCGGCGCGGCTCTTCTGTTTCCCGAGGATAAGCGTGGGATTCTGTTTCCCATCACCGACATAACGCGGAAGCTGTACTGACGGAGCTTATAATTTGATACCATTTACAGTATATTGGAGGTAAAGATGAACAAAATCACAATCAGAAGCGAGAGATGCAAGAGCTGCGGCTTATGCGTGAGCGTATGTCCGAAGAAGATTCTCGCGCTGGACAACGGTACTCTCAACGCAAAAGGATACCACCCGGTTTACGTGGTCGACATGACGAAGTGTATCGCCTGTGCCATGTGCGCTACAATGTGTCCCGACTGCGTAATCAAGGTCGAGAAAGACGTGTGAAATATACAGCTTAACCAAAAATCAAGTCAGCTGATTTCACACGAAGTTATACCCAAAATCATTCACAGGAAATACTTACAGGAGATAAACATAATGGGAAAAAAGGTTTTGATGAAAGGCAATGAGGCTATAGCTGAGGCGGCTATCGCTTCAGGTTGTTTATACTTTTTCGGTTATCCTATAACGCCTCAGACGGAAATCGCCGAATACATGGCCAAGCGCATGCCAAAGGTCGGCGGACTCTGCTTACAGGCTGAGAGCGAGGTTGCGGCTATCAACATGCTCATGGGCGCGTCCTCTGCCGGCTCGAGAGCAATGACGTCCTCATCCTCACCCGGAATCGCACTGAAGAGCGAGGGAATTTCATACATAGCCGGATGCGATCTGCCCTGCCTTATCGTCAACGTACAGCGCGGCGGTCCGGGTCTCGGCGGCATTCAGCCTTCACAGCAGGACTATTATCAGGCAACACGGGGAGTAGGTCACGGGGATCTGCGGCTGTTTGTTCTGGCACCCTCGTCGGTTCAGGAGATGGCGACTCTCACGTCCGAGGCGTTCAACTTAGCTGACGAATACCGTATGCCTGCAATGCTTTTAGCCGACGGTGCGCTCGGTCAGATGATGGAGCCGGTTGACTTCACTTCCTTCCCTAAGCGGGATTTACCCGAGAAGACATGGGCTGCAAACGGTCACGGCGGAAAGAGAGAGAAGAACATCATCAACTCCCTCTTCATCGACCCCAACGAGCTGGAGAATTCAATCCTCGCGCGGTACAAGAGATACGCGAAGGCTGAGGAGAACGAGGTCAAATACGAGGAATACATGACAGACGACGCGGACATCATCATCACGGCATTCGGCATCACATCCCGTATAGCGAAGAGTGCAGTAGCCGAGGCAAGACAGAACGGTATCAAAGCCGGACTCCTCCGCCCGATTACCCTCTGGCCATTCCCTAAGAAGATTATCTCGTCCCTTGCCGACCATGCGAAAGTGTTCCTGTCCGTGGAAATGTCAATGGGACAGATGGTAGACGACGTTCGTCTGGCGGTAAACGGCAAGAAGCCCGTGTATTTCTTCGGACGCACCGGCGGCATTATTCCCTCAGTTGACGAGATTTACAGCGAACTCAAGAAGATCAACGAAACTCTTTGATTCATAGAAGCATTACATTAAACTTGATAGTAATATTTGGAGATAAAAATGAAAACAGTATTTGACAGACCCGCGTCATTGACTGACGTACCACTTCACTACTGTCCCGGATGCACCCACGGAATCGTTCACCGGCTTGTGGCTGAGGTAATCGACGAGCTGGGCGTGGAAGGAAGAACAGTGGGAATCGCACCCGTAGGTTGTTCAGTATTCGCCTACAACTACTTCAACTGCGACATGATCGAGGCAGCTCATGGACGTGCTCCGGCGGTTGCCACCGGTGTAAAGAGAACTCATCCCGACACCGTAGTATTCACATATCAGGGAGACGGCGACCTTGCTGCTATCGGAACTGCCGAGACGGTTCACGCGGCTACCCGTGGCGAGAACATCACCATAATTTTCATAAACAACTGTATCTACGGCATGACCGGCGGACAGATGGCTCCCACAACCATCCCGGGTCAGGTTACAACTACCACACCCTACGGACGTAAGAGAAACATTCAGGGAAGCCCGATCAAAGTTTGCGAAATGCTCTCGACCCTCGACGGCGTGGCTTTGGCTGCACGTGTGTCAGTCGACTGCCCGAAGAACGTCAACAACGCGAAGAAAATGATAAAGAAAGCATTTGAGAACCAGATTCAGTGCAAGGGATTTTCAATTGTCGAGGTTTTGTCCACCTGTCCCACAAACTGGGGTCTGGCTCCGGTTGACGCGCTGGCTTGGCTGAGGGAGAACATGATTCCCTACTATCCGTTGGGAATTTACAAGGACAGCGAGGCTCTGCGTGAGGACAACTGTGAAGGTCTCAACGCGGGAAAGGAGAATGTACAATGACGACTCGTATAATTTTCGCGGGAAGCGGCGGTCAGGGAATCCAGTTCTCCGGCAAGCAGATGGCAAAGACGGGAATGCACGCGGACAAAAACGTGACGTTCCTGCCCTCCTACGGACCGGAAATGCGCGGCGGCACTTCCAACTGCACGGTAGTTATATCCGACGAGGAAATCGGCTCACCAAGCGTGACATCCCCCGACATTCTTGTGGTGATGAACAAGCCCTCGTTTGATAAGTTTGAGCCAAAGGTTGCGCCCGGCGGCGTGATGTTTTGCGACTCCACCATGGTTGACAAAAAATCCGCGCGGGACGACATCAAGGCGGTGTACATTCCGGCGTCGGCTATGGCGGATGAAAACGGACTGGCGGGATTTGCCAACGTGATAATCCTTGGCAAGATTCTGAAAGAGACGGGCATTTTCGACTACGACGACTTCGAGAGCTTTTTGTTGTCCAGCATTCCTCCGGCTAAGGCGGCGCTGATTGAGAAGAACAAAAAGGCGCTCAGAATGGGCTTTGATGTGTAAGGTAATAAAATAATAATAACTCCCACTTTGTCATATGGCATGTGGGATTTTTCGTTGACAAAAACAGGCGGATGTGGTAAAATAACAGAGTAGATACAGTTATTCCAGGTTTACTTGGGATACAAAAAAGCCGGATTTTGATTTAACTTCATCCGACTCAGTTTATTTTATCTCACGCTGAACAGCAACTCGCCGTAGGTGGGATAGCGCCATGCTTTTCTGTCTGCAATCGTCTCCATCTCATCCACAGGGGAGCGGAGGGCGGCCATATCGGGGATTATGGTTTCGCAGTAGTATTTTGCCTGAGCTTCCACGCCGAAGATTGACTTGGCTCCGCTGAGGTCTTCCTCGAGCTTCACTGCCGCTTCGTGGGCTTTGTTCAGGAGGGCGCAGATTGTTTCAGTGGTTTTCATCTCGTAGGCGCACACCGATTTGTTTCCGAACAGCTCGATTTTATGCTGCGCGGCTTTCGTCAGCTTGTACGTATACTCGCTCATGGACGGGAGGATGTTCTTTTTCGCCATGTCAAGCATTGTCAGGGCTTCGATGTTCACGATTTTACAGTAGTTTTCGAGGATTACCTCGTGCCTTGCAGAGAGCTCCGTCATGCTGTAGACCTTGTGTTCGGCGAAAAGGTTGATGTTCTTCTCGTCAAGCATGTGCTCGAGGGCTTCGGGAGTGGTGCGCAGGTTCAAAAGTCCACGCTTTTCCGCCTCCCTGATCCATGCCTCGTCGTAGCCGTCGCCGTTGAAGATGATGCGCTTGTGCTCAGTTATGGTCCGTCTGATGAGGCAGTGGAGGGATTTCTGGAAGTTCTCAGCCGACTCAAGCTCATCCGCAAACTGGCGTAATTCCTCCGCAACGGCTGTGTTGATGACTACATTGCAGTCGGAGATTGAAGCCGAGGAGCCAAGCATGCGGAACTCGAATTTATTTCCGGTGAAGGCGAAGGGGCTGGTGCGGTTGCGGTCGGTGGCGTCACGGGGAAACTTCGGCAGGGTGTGGACGCCGATTCGCATGAGGTCCTTCTGCTTCGGGTCGTACTTTTCGTCCCGCTCTATGGCTTCGAGGATTTCGGAAAGGTCCGTGCCGAGGAACATTGACACGATAGCCGGCGGGGCTTCGTTTGAGCCAAGTCTGTGGTCGTTTCCGGCGGACGCGACTGAAATGCGCAAAAGATCCTGATATTCGTCAACCGCCTTGATTACGGCGCAGAGGAACAGGAGGAACTGTGCGTTTTCGTAAGGGGTCTCGCCCGGCTCGAGAAGGTTCACGCCGGTGTTTGTGGTGATGGACCAGTTATTGTGCTTGCCGCTTCCGTTGACTCCGGCAAAGGGTTTTTCGTGGAGAAGACACACCATATTGTATTTCTTCGCCGTTTTCTGCATTATCTCCATTGTGAGCTGGTTGTGGTCGGCGGAGATATTATTCGTGTTGTAGATCGGAGCCATTTCGTGCTGTGCGGGAGCGGCTTCGTTGTGTTCGGTTTTGGCCAGCACCCCTAACTTCCACAGCTCCGTGTTGATTTCCTTCATGAACGCGGCAACCCGGGGCTTGATTGCGCCGAAGTAGTGGTCGTCAAGCTCCTGACCCTTGGGCGCACGTGAGCCGAAGAGAGTCCGTCCCGTGAATATGAGGTCCTCCCGTTTGTCGTAGAGGTCCTTGTCGATGAGGAAATACTCCTGCTCGGGACCAACGGTGGTTTTGATTGAGGTCACGTCGGAGTTGCCGAAGAGCTTCAAAACCCGCATTGTCTGACGGTTTATTGCCTCCATTGAGCGGAGAAGCGCGGTTTTTTGGTCAAGTGCCTCGCCACCGTAGGAGCAGAACACGGTGGGAATGCAGAGAACCCCGTCCTTGATGAAGGCGTACGAGGTCGCGTCCCATGCGGTATAGCCTCTCGCCTCAAATGTAGCGCGCAGACCTCCTGAGGGGAAAGATGAAGCGTCGCTCTCGCCCTGAATCAGCTCCTTGCCGGAGAATTCCATTATGACCTTGCCGTCGGCTCTGGGGGAGATAAAGCTGTCGTGCTTTTCGGCGGTGATTCCCGTCATGGGCTGGAACCAGTGGGTGAAGTGGGTAGCGCCTTTTTCTATTGCCCAGTCCTTCATGGCGTTTGCGACAACTGTGGCAACTTCGGTGTCAAGGTGCTTGCCGCTCTTTATGGTGCGCTGGAGAGCCTTGTAGGTTTCCTTTGGCAGACGGGCTTCCATCGTCTTGTCGTCGAACACCATTGAAGCGAAAATTTCAGTTACCGTATTCATTATTACATAACACCCCGTATATAATATGTTAAATTTGTTAGATTCACTAAACGAGTTGATTATATCACCTTGCACGGCGTTTGTCAAGAGCGGATTCGGCAATTTTCGACATGGTTTGGAGCTGATTTTATGCAAAAAACCGGCTTTGTACGCATGAATGTCGAAATTGTCTTCAAGTGCAGTATATTTTACCGAATTGCCCATTCCCGTTAACAATATGTTCATCTTACTTTGATATAGTATAAATTGTATATTTGTGTTTTCATTTAACGAATCTATTATAAAGAAGGATATATAATAATGAAGCTTAGTCATAGAATTTCCGCTCTGGTCCTGTGCGCCGTTCTACTGTCAACAGCCGCTTCCTCCTGCGGAGACAAAAAGAAGGTTCTCGAGAGTACGAAAGAAGAAAAAACCGTGGTCATGGTGGTTGACGGGTACGACGTTCCTCTGGAGCTTTACAGATATGTTGCTCTCAACACAAAAGACGACATGGAATCCGTTCACGGGGCGTCGGCATGGGTCGGCGAGGGCAGTGAGGAACTTGTACGTGAGCTTGAGAACCGGATTGACGAGACTATTATTCACATGTACACTACAATGGTGGTATGCGAGGACTACGGAATAAAGCCCAGCGACAGTTACTTCGACGACACGGTGGATCTCAAGATGAACGCGATTTATGAGACCTACGGCGACGACTACGAGGCTTACAACGAGGACATCGCAGGCTACTACATGACCGACAACGTCTACCGGTTCATCACGAAAAATGATGTTTTGGCCGAGGAGCTGATCAACAAGATGGCATCCGACGGCACTATAGCGTCCTCACATGACGAGATTGAAGCCATTCTCACAAGCGACGAGTTTGTCCATGTGAAGCAGCTTCTTGTTCCATCGGACAACGGCAAAACCGACGAGGAAAACTTAGCCTACGCCGAGGAGCTGCTTGATAAGGTTGAGTCAGGCGAGGATTTTGACGAGCTGATACAGAAGTACGGCGGGGATTTATACCTGTTCAACAACGACGACGGCTATTATGTCTCCCACGGCACGTATTTTGAGGAATTCGAGGAAGCCGCTTTTTCACTTGAGGTGGGAGAGTACAGCGGAATCATCAGAACCAGCGCGGGCTACAGCATCCTGAAACGGTACGAAAAGGATCCCGAGTACATGGAGGAACACTTCGATACCCTTGCGCAGGACTACATCCGTGGTCAGTTCAATCTGATTCTGGAGGAAAAAGAGAAAAATCTGACGGCCAAGAAGACAGCGGCTCTTGACAATTACTCAATTTTCAGCATGTCAATGGACGACTGAGATATTTCAAAGCTGAATAAATTTATAATGAATCAACGGTAAACACATTGAAATACTACAGACGACGCACGGGCAGCAGGATTCCGAAGGTGGTTTTCCGCATATTTTTCGTAATCTGTGCCGCCCTTGCGATTACATTAATCACAGCCCTGCTCGGCAACTGGCTTAAGGTGAAAATCGAGAACGCCGAAGCCGAATCAGAGAACCTCACTATGTCCGTACCCGAGGAAGAGCCGGAAGACGACGGAGGGTTTGACTTCACGAAAATTTCGATGAGCGGAGTCGGAATAAATCTCGGCTCGTTTTCCGAAAATGACGCACTTGTACTCAAGCTCAACTCAATCGACAGCGCCTCGAACACAGTCTTCCTCACCATAACGGACAGCGCCGGGAATTATTACTACTCCTCCCCTGCCCTGAGCCAGACTCTGCGCCAGCCGGATTACGCCGACTCAAACGGCAAGTTCGGACTTTTGACCTCGGCTTCCCTTGCGGCACGGGCAAAGAATCTCACCTTATGCGCGATTATCGAGCCGACCTTTGGTGATGTTTCTCCGCAAGACGGCGCTTTTGTGGACAGCGTTATCATAAACGAGCTGTATTCCCTCGGCGTGACCCGGGTCCTTGTCAAAATTCCTAACCCGACGGACGAGTTTTCCGACGAAAAGGACTACTACAAAGCCGTCCACAGCTATGCTTCCGCACTCGACATAAACGGATGTGATGTAGGATTTGCCCTCAGCTCAAGCTGCATCTCAAGCTCCGACGGAGTTAAGCTGGTACAGAATCTCGAAGACTGCGCCGCGTTTTACGCCGTTTACTTTGACTTTTCCGACCCCAGCCTTGTCTCAGCCGAATCCGACAGCGTAACCCATGAGCTGAACTCGCTTGTGGGGCTTTTCAGCGTTTACAACATGCACGTCTTGATTGAGGACAACATATATTCGTCAGTTGTATACAAAGCCTGTGTCTCCGCCGGTGTGGACAATATCTGCTTCGAGGGAGACATACCAGCGGATTCTTCTATAAGTACGGTCGTTGACGGCGAAGGTGACGAGGGGGACGGCGGGACTGAAAGCGGGGATGCAAAAGCGGCTTCGGCTCTCGATGAAGAGGAAGGGAGCAAAACTTCCAATCCCTACGCCAGCCGTGCCGACGGAACAAGTGACAGCGAAACCGAGGCTGAAACTGAAACAGCTGAACCTGATTATGACTACAACAGCGGCTGGGACGAGCCTGATGACAACTACGTCAGTTGGGATGAGACGGACGAAACATACGACGCACCTGACGACAACGCAGAAACCGAAGGCGGTCACGCAATGCGATGGTATTAAGGAGAAACTAAAAAATGACGAACAGTCTTGACTATATAATCTGCGACACTAAAACCGAGGTTTTATCGTCTGAATTTGATTACCTTACCAGAGTCAGCAAAGATAAAAGCGAACTTACAATAAACGACGTACTGAACATCCTGCACAAGGACGAAAGACTGGAGTTCTACAACTTCTGCGAGGTTGAGTTTGACCCCTACAAGCCCCAGTTCACTCTGCTTCACGCAAAGGGAGGTCGGGTTTATTCCCATATCTTTATCGAAAAGGATATGCGTGACGGCAGAACCGTGAACATAATCTTTCTCGCGCCGGGAATCGTGGAATGTGCGCCCCTACTCTCTCCGGACAAGCAGCTGTACCAGTCAATCACCGGCGGGATTCTGAACGACAAAGGCAAACCCGGGGACTACCTCACTCCTGAAGCCTTTGCGGTGACGAAAACTTCCTCCGACATAATCGGCAAAGTCTCTGCCGAAATTGAATTTGACGAACATAACGCGGAATTGCGTCGGTTCTGCGGCACTATCATAGATAAAATCAGCGAAAAAGGCTGTCTTGGCTCTCCGGAAATACTCTACAGCGAGACCAGCAGTATTGGGATTTACCCGATTTTTCCCGAGGTCCTTGTGCATACTTTTATTTCGGCAGTGTTCATCCTGTCGTTTTTCTCATGCGACAACCGGATTTCAGTCAATTTGGACTACTCCGGCCGCTCGGGTACAGGCGTGTGCTTGGATTTTTCCGTCATAACCAACGACAGCCTCTTGGGCAGATGCAGATATTTCACAGACCTTGCACGCTGTCACAGGGAGCTGATTTATCCTGCGGCTGTTCTTGAGATTCTGGCCGAAGCCGTGGGTTACTTACCGGTAATGAGCGTTGACGGCGGCAGAATTTCGATGCGGTTCAAGATATCGGGTAACGCCAGCGACAGTCTGAACTTCAAGTATTCCGACCCGTATTCGTATATTTACAAATATATAAGTGAATTTATCTCACTGTCGGGCCTATCCGCATGAGGACAGCGTGAAATATACAGTATAATTAAATCTGAGTTGAACTGAATTCCTGCATGAGAATCGCTTGAACTTCCCACATCGGTTTTGTGCGTTGACGGAGGTTTTCCCTCGTCTAAATCATAGATCAGCGCATGGAGGGTGTCATCCGGCAATGAGTATGAGAGCGAGAATCAGAACTTCCGGACCTATGCCGTCGCTTGCCACAAGGAGCATTACGAGAAGGATTATCATCTCCTCACTGCCGAACCTGCCATGCAGACTTTCTATGAGGGACGACAGGGCTTCGATTTCATGGCTGTGCAGCTTTGCCTCGTGCGATTCATCTCTGATTTGCTCTTCCGGGCTGTCCGGCTGGATTTCGTCGTATATTTCCCCGTCAAAGTGAGATTCGCTGTCATTTTTGCCGGATGAGCCGTAGTCAACTCTGCCGTCCGGACCGCGCCTGACATATTCGGCTTTCGCGGCGGAAGAAAACATTTCCCTCTGCTCGTTGAAAGCGTTTCCGTCATAACCCGGCGGAGGGGTGTAGCTTTTTCTGTTGAAATCGCGGGTGTAAATCAAGTCCACCTACCTTCCCATCAGCCCCTCAAGCCCACCGAATGCCTCAACCACGTCGGTGAGCTGCATGAGCGACACGCATCTGTCGATGATTTGGCACCGTCCCGGCGAAAGATATGGCTTGAGAGCGTACATCAGCTTTTCCGCCTTTCCCTTGTCGTATTTTCCTGAAGTTTTCACGGGATTCATGGCCTTTGCGGTCTGCTTTGTTCCGCCTGAGTCCGAGTCTGGACTTCCGCCGGCTTGAGTTGACTGAGCGTCCGCACCGAACCCGTCTCCGGATTTTTCTCCAACAAGAGGCGAGACCATGCTCATGACTCCGGGGAGGTTATCCAGCATCTCACGCTGAACGCCGGCTGCACTTTCACCGTTTCCCTTCATCCCGCTGACCATCTCCGCAAATTCCGGATTTTGGATGATTTTTGTGATTATTGATGAAATGTCATTTTTTGAGTAGTTTTCATCCGGCATAATCAGACCCCGCTTTTATATACGCCCGACAGGTACGTGACTCGCTCGATGTCCTCGTCTGTTATTTCCGAGAGCAGAGCGCGAATTTTCCTCACGGTTTTTTCGTCGATTTTCTTCCCGGGAAAGTCGATTCCGGTGCCGCTCATCACTATTTTCAGCATCATTATCAGCTTTTCGTCGGGTTGCTCGAGCATTTTATCTATAGCTTTTTTGTTTATCATACTGCCTCCTGAAAAATCGGATTACAGTATCATTATATTCGCAGAGTGCAGTTCTGCCAATGATTTTTTCAGGGCTTTATACAGCCACAATCAATGGAGGATAATAATGAAGATTTTAGTTTTTTCCGACTCCCATGGCTACTCTAATATCATGAGAAAAATAATCAAGCTTCATCTCGAGGCGGACGGAGTTGACCGTGTGTTCTTCCTCGGAGACGGAATCCGTGACGCCATCACAATGAGCCACGCCTTTCCCACGGTGAAGTTCGACTGCGTCCTCGGCAACTGCGACGAATACAGCGACCTCTGCGGTGAGCTTGAAGGAACGACGTACACCCGCACGATTGAAGCAGGCGGCAAAAAGTTCCTTCTGACCCACGGACACAAGTTTAACGTGAAATACGGCTTGCAGGACGTGGCGGACTACGGAATCAGCGAGGGTGCGGACTGCGTACTGTTCGGGCATACGCATGAGGAAGAGGACACCTTTGTCGACGGCTCACTGGGCGGACGCGTGAGAATGGTGAATCCGGGGTCCTGCGGGTTCTTCAGAAAAAGCTTTGCCGTGATCAACATAGTTGGATGGCAGATTTCCGTCAGCTTTGGGAATGAATGAGGGTGAGAAAAAATTGAATTAAAGCAATACAGAATTAATAACCAACTTACTCCAAAAATCATGTTGTATCATAGATTTTCTTCCGGAAACGGTTCCCACGACGCAAAAAGACAATATTTTGACGTAGAGCATTATTTCCTGAACAGTATAAAGAACAGCCTCATCAAAGACAGATTCGTCAATGTCATCATAATGCTGATGTGTTATTACAGAATATACAGTTCAATGGAACGGCTGGATTGAAAGCCCCAAGCCGGAGCTGATAGAAAATGCTGTCTCAGAGATCATGGAGAACCACTAGGGTTCACTTTACTGCTTATTTCCAGACGAAAGTATGCTTTTGGCATACGACTGGGACTGTCTTCATTTATCGGTGTACAACCCGCCGGCGAAGGCACAGCAGCTGCTTGAGAAAATCGCTATCTCCGAGGGCTTATTCTGGAGATAATCCGTAAATTAACAAAAAACTGCCGTGGGCGGGGATTTTACCTCACCTGACGGCAGATTTTATTTTAGTTATTGTGAAGCTGAATTTCCGCTTGAATTACAGCAGAATTTTTTTAATCTCACGCCCATGACATGGTGGAGGGCTTCGGGTCGCTCATCATGGCTTCCTTGAGAACCGCGACGGCTTTCGTAAGTCCCTCGTCGATTGACATAAGGCTGTCCTCATGCTCGATGGAGAGTGGTCCATCGTAGCCCACCAGTCTCAGGTTGCTGATGAGGTCCTTCCACCAAGCCACGTCGTGACCGTAGCCAAGCGCTCTGAACACCCACGCGCGGTTGATTTCGTCGCTGTAGTGCTTTGTATCGAGAACGCCAATGCGGGCTGTGTTGATGGCGTCGACCTTCGTGTCCTTTGCGTGGACGTGGTAGATGGCGTCGCCCAGCATGCGGATTGCGGCTGCCGGTTCCATTCCCTGCCATACGAGGTGGGATGGGTCGAAGTTCGCGCCGATTGTCTTGCCCACAGCCGCTCTCAGCTTAAGCAGGGTCTCGGTGTTGTAGCAGCAGAAGCCAGGGTGAAGCTCGAGCGCGATTTTGTGAACGTGATGTTCCTCGGCGAATTTCACGGTTTCTTTCCAGTAGGGGATGAGAACCTCGTTCCACTGGTAGTCGAGGATTGCGAGGAAGTCGTCGGGCCATGGGCAGGTCACCCAGTTCGGGTATTTCGCGCCGGGATGATCGCCAGGACAGCCGGAGAAGGTCACAACCGTGTCAACTCCAGCCTTTTCAGCGAGGAGAATGCAGTTTTTCAGGTCGCGGTCGTACATTTCGGCGGTAGCTTTGTCGGGATGAACCGGATTTCCGTGGGCGGACAGTGCGGCAAGCTCCATGTCGTACTTTTTGAAGGTGTTCATCCATTCTTCAAACGCCGCTTCGTCATTGAGCAGTATGTCCGGGTCAGCGTGGTCCTTTCCCGGGAATCCGCCGCAGCCTATTTCAACGGCTTCGACTCCCTGTGCTTTGAGGATTGCAAGTGCTTCGTCAAGGGGCTTTGAAGCGTAAAGGTTAGCAAGAACGCAAAGTTTCATGTTATCGTACCTTTCTTTATTAAATATTTCTGAATATCAGAAGAAGGAAAACCGCGGGAAAACTCGCACTTACGTCTGAGCCTCCTTCAAGTTCTCCTTCTCTTTGTATTAATCTGCCAAAATCAGCTTAGAATCTGTAGATGTCGCCGGTCTTTGCGGAGGTGTAGATACCTTCGAGAATCTGGGTGATGCAGTAAGCCTGTTCGGGAAGTACAGTGGGCTTTTCCTTCTCGCCGCGGACTGCCTGGATCCACTGATATGCTTCCTTGCCTGCGGGGTCGTTGTCGGATACGCCCTCGTAGAATGCGGCACCGCCTGCGGAGAAGCTGGGTGTGAAGGTGTACTGTCTGTTCTGACGGATTCCGTTGATGTGAACGCCGCCGTTGAACATATCGCCGCCTGCCTTTGTACCGCAAACCATGCAGCAAGCCTCACGTGCTTCGAGAGTGTTGAGCGCCCATGAAGCGTCGAGGGAGATTGTCGCGCCGTTTTCCATTACGATGAAGCCGAACGCGGAGCTTTCAACGGTGAACTTCTCGGGATCCCAGTTGCCCCAGTCGTTACCCTGCTCAACGTCGTTGTTGTGAGCGTGGTAGGTTGTGCCGACGCAGTACTTGGGCTTGTAGTTATTCATGATCCAAAGGGTTACGTCAAGTGCGTGTGTGCCGATGTCGATGAGAGGACCGCCGCCCTGCTCATATTCGTTGAGGAACACGCCCCATGTGGGAACCGCACGACGTCTAACAGCGCATGCACGTGCAAAGTAAATGTCGCCGAAAGTGCCCATTTCACTCTCAGCCTTGAGGTACTGAGCCTGAGCGGTCTGTCTGGTCTGATAGCCTATCGTCAGGAGCTTGCCGGTTCTGTTTGCCGCGTCCAGCATCTTCTTTGCCTCAGCGGAGTTGATTGCCATGGGCTTTTCGCACATAACGTGCTTGCCGGCTTCGAGAGCGTCAACTGTGATGAAGGAGTGGGCGCGGTTGGGAGTGAGAACGTGAACTACGTCAATTGTCTTGTCCTCGAGCAGTTCCTTGTAGTCGGTGTAAACCTTTGCGTCGGGTGTACCGTAGTCTTTTTTGGCCTTCTGTGCTCTTTCCTCGATGATGTCGCAGAATGCTACCATCTGGACCCCAGGAACCTTTCTCAGCGAAGGCATGTGCTTGCCGTTTGCGATACCGCCGCAGCCGACGATACCGATTCTGATGATGTCTGATGCGTTCATTTATTATCCTCCGATAAAAAATTATTTTCGTTGTTGTTTAAACCGGGTCGCTCCCGATTAAGGCGACACCGAACGGTTCTGGGGATGCAGATGTGCCGTAGATTTTTCGTCAGGCAAAGCAAATTCATAGCGGACTTATAAGCATAAGTTAAGATGAATTTGTGAAGTATGACGGAAAAGATGCGGTGCAGATGCATACTCATGATTCGGGCGGTGGCACCTTATCTTTATAAATCATATACTATTTATGTGACGAATTCAAGAAATTCTTAAAATTATTTGTTCACAACTTTAAAATTCCACGTATTGCACAAGTCGTATTCATTCGGAATGAGCGGGATATGTAGACTTGTACCGTCAGTTTTTTTTCTTCCTACCCAGACCTACAAGCGTGGCGAAAATTATGGAACCAATGCCGTTGGATAGCGAGATTATCACAATGTAGAGCGATGACTGAGCGAGTTTTGCGGCTTCAATTGGAACGCCGTAGAAGAAGTAGCACATGTCAGCAATGCTGTGCTCGAATCCGCAGAGGATGAACATAATCACGCAGGCGTAGATGGCGACTACCTTGAAGATGGGGTGGTTGTCCTCCCTGAAGGTGTTGACGGCTATGTACATCAAAATTCCGCAGAGGATTCCGAAGACTATCGCCTGAGGTATGGACTGACCCAACTTGCTCTCTACTATGGAAGCGGCTTTCGCTGCGTAGTCAGCTCTCGCAAGTCTCATGGGAACACATACGATGGCGCATCCGGCTAAATTTCCCAGCCATACGGTGAGGTAGAAGCCCACGCCGAGGTTTTTCCGCTGTTCGATGGCGTAGCCGATTTTTCCGGTGAAGAGGTTGAAGCCGTAGACGCAGATTGTGAAAAGTCCGAGACAGAAGACCGCCGCACCCACGTATTTGTTGTCGCAGGCTATAAATCCAGTGGCTCCGATTCCGATGCACATGCCGGCGAGGATTGACTTAATTAAATCGTTTTTCATTTTAGTCCTCCTTAATAAAGGTATGTCACTATTATATAGCAATTTTTCGGATATTTCAATCACATGCGGCATATTTCTTTCTTTTTCCGCAATTTTCTCTCAACCGCAAAAAAAACGCCGGAGTCTCCCCCATAATTTCATGAATGAAAATCCGACGTTTGTTTTATTTTAGTTTTTTCCGACCCGCTTTATCACAAGTCCAAGCTTTCCCTGAGTCTCGCCGGACCAGATGATGTGTCTTGGACATTTGTCAACGCAGGTGTCGCATCCCGTACATTTGTCGTAGTTAATTTTTGCGACAAAGTTGTCGACGGTTATGGCGCCTGACGGGCAGTTCTTCTGGCAGATTTTGCAGGAAATGCAGCCTACATCGCAAACCTTGCGGGTATTTTTGCCGTCGTCAACCGACATACAGCCTACCCAGTGCTTTGAGTCAAAGGGAATCAGCTTGATTATACCCTTGGGGCAGGCAGAAACGCACACGCCGCAGCCCTTGCACTTTGAGTAGTCCACAGCGGCAACCCCGTTCTGTACAACAATAGCTTCAAAGGGGCAGGCTTTCACGCAGGTGCCAAGTCCGATACAGCCGTTTTTGCAGAGCTTGTCGCCTCCGCCGATTTTGGATGCAGCAACACAGTCGTCGATTCCGGCGTAAACGTATTTCTTACGGGCGTATTCCGACGTACCCGAGCACATGACCTGCGCCCTCATGCGGACCGTCTTTCCGGCTTCAACTCCCATGACCTCTGCCACCTTCTCGGCAACCTCGGCTCCTCCTACGGAACACTTGTTGACGGGAGCTTCGCCCTTTGCCACAGCCTCAGCGTAAGCTTCACATCCGGAAAATCCGCATCCGCCGCAGTTGGCTCCGGGGAGAAATTCCTTGATTTTTTCGGCTTTTTCGTCCTTCTTCACGGCAAAAATCCTTGAAGCAAAGGCGAGGAGCGCGCCCATCACCAAACCAAGTCCTATGAAAATTATAACAGGGAGAATTATATCATTCATTTACTTTCGCCTTCCCTTAAAATTTCATTCCAGAGAATCCTGAGAACGCCATTGCCGCAAGTCCCGCGGAGATGAGCAGTATTGGGAAGCCCCGGAAGGCCTTTGGCGGATTTGCAAACTGGAGCCGCGCTCTGACTCCGGCGAATACGGTGATTGCGAGTGTGAATCCCAGTGCCGCGGAACATCCGAAGACCACGCTCTCGATGAAGTTGTAGCCTTTGTCGATGTTGACCAGCGCCGCACCTAAAACCGCGCAGTTTGTCGTAATCAGGGGAAGATAAATTCCAAGCGCGCCGTACAGGGATGGGATGAACTTTTTGAGGAACATCTCGATGAACTGCACGAGGGTGGCTATAACCAAAATGAACGCGATTGTCTTAAGGTATTCAAGTCCGAAGGGCTCGAGGAAGAAGTTGTACACCGCCCATGTTGCGGCCGAGGACAGGGTCATGACGAATGTGACAGCCATACCCATGCCAAGAGCGGTTGACGGCTTGTCGGACACTCCAAGAAAGGGACAGCATCCGTAGAAACGAGAGAAGATGAAGTTCTCCGTCAAAATTGCCGTGAACATTATCATCAGCAGGTTCATTTTTCGTCCTCCTTGTTCTCTTCGTTAACTTCATTGTCGTGGGAAGCTTCAACGTCGGCGCGTCTTACGATTTTTCCACTGGACGCGTCTCTCATGAGGGTTGCGTGGTAGCCGCTGTTGATTGCGTCTTCTTCAAGCAGCTTTCTGCGGCTTCTCTCGTCCACACCGGCGCGGATTTTCTGCACAAGCGCGATAATGAAGCCGAGAGTCAGGAACGCTCCCGAGGGCATGAGGAAGATTGTGGCTGGCGAGAACCAGTCTCCGAATATCTTCACTCCTCCCGTTCCGTCGCTGGAAGCAAAGAGCATTCCGGTTCCTAAAAGCTCACGTACCGCGGCAATGCAGGTAAGGGCCAGCAGGAATCCGATTCCAGTGGCAATGCCGTCCACAAAGGATTCAAGGGGTCCGTTCTTTGACGCAAAGGCTTCGGCTCTCGCGAGAATAATGCAGTTCACCACGATAAGCGGGATAAACAGGCCGAGGGACGCGTTGATTTCCGGAAAGTACGCTTTTATTATCAGCTCCACCGTCGTGACGAAGCCGGATATGATGACGATGTATGATGCGATACGTATTTCTTTTTGGATTATGTTTCTCAGCAGTGAAATAAACAGGTTTGAGAAGGCTAAAACCACGATAACCGACACTCCCATGCCGAGAGCGTTTACGACTGATGTAGTGGTAGCCAATGTAGGACACATTCCGAGAAGCTGCACAAATGTAGGGTTGTTTGTAATCACGCCGTCGCGGAATATCTGAGGTATGGATTTTTTATTGTTGCTCATTTTTTCAGCGTCCTTTCATTACGGCTTGACCCATTCTGTCTCGGGTTCGGTCTCTTCCGGCTCGGTTTCAGGCTCGGCCTCCACTGGAATCTCAATCAAAGGCTCGGTTTCAGGCTCCGTCTCAGGTTCGGTTTCAGGTTCGGTTTCAGGCTCGGGCTCGGGTTCGGTTTCGGGCTCGGGCTCGGGCTCGGTCTCAGGCTCGGTTTCCGGCGGAACATAAGGCTGAGTCTCAGGCTCGGTTTCAGGCGGAACATAGGACTGAGTCTCGGGTTCAGTCTCCGGCGGAATGTAGGGCTGAGTCTCGGGTTCGGTTTCCGGCGGAACGTAGGGCTGAGTCTCGGGTTCAGTCTCCGGCGGAACATAAGGCTGGGTCTCAGGCTCTACGTTTACGGGAGTCGTCTCCGGTTCTGTTTCGGTTTCAGGTTCCGTCTCGGTTTCGGTTTCAGGCTCCGTTTCGGTCTCAGTCTCCGCGGTTTCGGGTTCGGGAGTTGTTTCGTACTCGCTTTCGTCCTCGCCGATTATGTTCACGTCAACCTCGTCTTCGCCGTTCTGGGCATTTGCGTCGTCCTCACCGGGAAGCGAGACTTTGGCGTTCAGTACAAGTGCGGCTTTGTCAAGATCAACCTTAACCGCGAGGGCGTTGTTCACGGCTTCGGCCACACCCTTTGAACTGAATGTTGCGCCGGCGATTCCGTCCATGTTTTCGCCGATTACCACGTTCTCGCTGACTCCGATGTATTTTTCAAGGTAGGACGGGTTCTTTACCTTTGATCCGACTCCGGGGGTGTCGCTGATGCTGACAATGGAAATGCCGCTGACCTCCCCGTCGGGATTTATGCCTATCATTGTTTTAATCTCGTCAGCGTAACCCGCACCGACAGCGTTCACGCAGTAGCCGATGATACCGCCGTTTTTCATGACGATGTATACACTCTCACCGCTTTCGGCTGTGTATTCCCTGACTTCGTCTCCTTCCGGGAACACAGCGAGAATGGCTTCGTTGTTTTCCTTTACCTCGTTTTCGGCGATAACATCCTTTGTCATGCCGTTGACTACAGCCAAAAGAAGCGCGATTGCCGTGCAGATTCCGGTGAGGGTCAGCACCATTCTCACAAGATACGGGGTTGAGCCGGGGTCGGATTCATGTTTTTCCTTCGGCTGACGTCTCTCTGGCGTCCTATGGGGCTGGGGAGCGGGAATGTCCGGCGTCTCCGGTTCGTCGGTTTTTTCGGGTTCTGTTGATTCAAAGCTGTCGAGACTCAGCTCCGGCTCATTATATTCGTTCTGTGCCTGAGTGGCCTCTGGCGCTGTTTTTTCGGCAGGCTTCGGTATGTTTCTGTTTTTGCTATTCCGCTTCGACTTTTTTCTGCCTTTCAATACGGAAGAAAAATCAACTGACGGAGGCTCGGGCTTTGTCTCCTCCGGCTGTGGCTCATCTGCCCCGTCAGGTTCGTCTGAGGCAAAGGATTCAAATTCGTCTTCACCCTCGGGAGTGGAGAAAATGCTCTCCTCTTCCCCCGCATCAGCTTCGGTCTCGTCGAAAACCGACATGGATTCGTCGTCGGAAGAAATGAATCCGTCATCCGTATTCTGAGAAGACACCGCAAGCTCCTCCGGCTTTTTTGCGTCCCCTGAGCCTTCCTCAAGCAGTTTGCTGAAATCGGAGAAGACGTCCGTAACACCGCTTTTGTCGGCAGCTTTCTTCGGAAGCGACTCAAGTGAATCCTTCTTTGTTCCAGCCGCGGTATTCACAGCGCTACCCGGATTATTTTTATTGTTATCAATCACGTTTCTTACCTCCAAGACGTCCGGCTCCGCCAAAAGGTCTCGGCATAGTCGCCTTATCTATATAAAATACAAGCAGATTCATAATAAGTACCGCGAAGGAAACTCCCTCGGCGTAGCTTCCGAAGGTGCGGATAAGTACGGTTATAGCCCCGCATCCGATTCCGTAGATGATTCTTCCGGTTGGAGTTACGGGGGAGGTGGAGTAGTCGGTGGCCATGAAAATCGCACCGAGCATAAGTCCGCCCGCAAAAAGCTCGTAGAGCATGTACTGAGGTCCAAGGGAGCCTTTTGGGAAGAGGAATGTGAGAACCGCTACGGTTCCGATGTACGCCACGGGAATGTGCCATGTGATAACCCGCCGCATGAGAAGATAAATTCCTCCGGCTATCAGCAGTATGGACGACACCTCGCCCACGCATCCGCTGACGTTACCGATTATCATGTCGAAGAGATTTGTCTCAGGCAGTACTCCGTTTTTCAGGGAAGCAAGAGGTGTGGCTCCGGCGATTATGTCGCTCTCGGAAAGCTCGACCGCCAAAGAATTGACCCTCGAGCCGAACGCCGGGAACGCGGACATTTTGTCAGCCCATGAAAACAGGAACACACGTGCCGCCAAAGCAGGATTCACAAAGTTCTTGCCAATTCCGCCGAAGAGCTGCTTTACCACAACTATAGCGAAGAACGCGCCTATAACCGGCATCCATAAGGGAACGGTAACGGGCAGGTTCATGGCGAGCAGCAGTCCCGTCACGGCGGCGGAGAGGTCACGCACTGTTATGGGCCGGTGAAGCAGAAACTGGGACAGGGCTTCAAATCCCACCGCGCTAACTATTGATACCACGCCCAAAGCCAACGCACGCCAGCCGAACACCGCAATTCCCCAGATGTAAGCCGGCAGAAGGGCGAGGATCACGTCGAACATTACAGTTGTCGTTGTTTCCGGACTTTTTATGTGCGGCGAGGACTGAACTGTCAGCAGAGTGGGCATTTTTATCCCGGACGTCCTGCCGCTTTTCTCCGGAACTGAGTCCTTTTTGGTTTTTATCTCGTTTTTATCCATTTTTATCCTCATTTACTGCATTGCAGCGGCAATTTTCAGGATTCGGCTGTCCTGCAGTCAGGTTATTTAATATAGTTTCTCAGTTTTTGTTAAGTGACGCGAGCCGCGCTTTTTCGGTTTTGATTGCGGCTTTGGCTTTTCTTATGTGCTGGACTATCTCAACTCCACCGGGGCAGTTGTAGGAGCATGAACCGCACTCAACGCAGCTCATAGCCCCGTAGTCAGCGGCGTTTTTCCAGTCGCCGAGCTGGGAGAACTGGGCGATATACATGGGCATCAGGTGCATTGGGCAGTTGTTCACGCACCGTCCGCAGTGGATGCAAGTTGGGTTGGGGGTGTTCTTCTTGCCAAACCCCTCGGAGAACAGCAGAATCGCGCTTGTCGACTTTGTAACGGGCATTTCCGTGTCCCACTGAGCCGCGCCCATCATGGGTCCGCCGTTGATTAAGGTACGCACTTCCCGCTTCAGTCCGCCGCAGAACTCGATTATGTCGGAAACTGACGTTCCGATCGGCACGAGAAGGTTTTTCGGATGTTTCACGCAGTCGCCGTCCACAGTTACGATTCGCTTCACAAGGGGATGACCGTAGGCGAAGGCTTTGTACACGGCGGAGCAGGTTTCGGCGTTGAATATAACGCATCCAACGTCAGCCGGAAGCTTGCCCGTGGGGATTTCGACTCCGGTGAGGGCGTAGATCAGCTGTCTCTCGTCGCCCTGCGGATATTTTGTCTTCATTATCTTAACGGTAATCATCTTGGAGTCCGCCAGCAGCTCTTCCAATTTTTCAGCCGCGTCAAGTTTGTTGTCCTCGATTGCGATAAACGCCGTGCGGACCGACAGAGCCTTGAGCAGGATTTTGATTCCGTTTATGACCGAAGCGGGCTGTTCCAGAAGAAGCCGGTGGTTTGCCGTGATAAAAGGCTCGCATTCGGCGCAGTTTATGATAATCGTGTCAACCTTGCCGAGAGCCGAGCGGATTTTCGCATATGTTGGGAATGCCGCGCCGCCCATGCCTGATATGCCCGCGTTTCTGATGATTCCGATAATTTCGTCAGTGGTGCATTCGGTCAGCTTTTTCGTCACGGGAACCATGTCCGGACAGAGGGTGTTCTTCATGTCGTTCTCGATTACGATGTGGTCCACCACCGCACCCGAGGGGATTGTCTTCTTTATTATATCCGTGACCCTGCCCGATACGCTTGCGTGAACCGGACAGCCCAGAGCCGACTCGTCAACGTCTCCTATCTTCTGACCCAGCGTCACCTCGTCGCCTATTTTTACACAGGGAACGGCGGGTGCGCCTATATGCTGGGACAGGGGAATCGTCACGGTCTTCGGCGGCGGTAAAACTTCAATCCGGCATTTCTCCGTTCGCTTGTACTCCTCCACATGGATTCCGCCGGAAAAGGTATATGCCATATTATATTTCCTTTCGAATTATCTTTAAAAGCTGCCATTGACAGCTCACATGCCTATTATATAAATTATAACCTATTTTGCACGGTAAAACAAGTGGTTTTTTAGAAAAAACAGACTTTTTTTCACTTTTTTTGTGTGAATTATTTTATTTTTCAAAATAATTCCGTCCGCTCATTCACCTGAAAAGAGAAACAAAGTTTATTTTACTCTCGTCAACCTTGTATTCCTGCCCGTTCAGGTAGGAGAGTTCCCCGTCAAAATCAAAGGAAACCGAGCAGGAATAAAGCGCCTGCGACGAATATCCCATTTTCCTGTCTTTGGCATTGTGGGCGTATTTTCCTTCTCCGAGGAGCGGATGTCCGATGTGTGCGAGATGTGCGCGTATCTGGTGGGTTCGTCCCGTGATAAGGCTGACTTCAAGTAGGGTCAGGTCCAGCTCGGAGTTGTACTTCAGCGCGGTGTACTCGGTTATGATTTTCTTCGAACCGGGAACTTCGCTGTCGTAGATTTTTACCGTGTTGGTTTTGTAGTCCTTGCGGTGGTAGGACACTAAGGTTTTGTTCCCTGTCAGTCTGCCGTGAGCCGCGCAGAGGTATTTCTTGTGGACCCGATTTTCACGTATGGCTTCGTTGATTTTTCGAAGAGCCGGCGCGGTTTTGGCAAGAATCACGATTCCGCCGGTGTTTCTGTCGATTCGGTTGCACAGTGCCGGAGCAAAGGATGCCTCGTTTTCGGGGTCGTATTCACCCTTGTTCACGAGGTACGCCGTCAGAATATATACCAGCGTCTCACGCTCAGCTCCCTCCGCACGGTTTTTGTCCCCCTCGTCGCCGAGATGAACCAGCATTCCCGGTTTTTTATTGCACAGCAGGATATTTTCGTCCTCGTAGACTATGTCGGGCTTGTACTTCACCTTTTCGTATTCGCCGGAGCCGGAGTTCCCGCTGAAAAATTCGTCAGGGATGTACATCTCCACCACGTCTCCCGGGTTCAGAAAGTCTCCCTCGTGGGCGCGGGAGCGGTTGACCTTGATGCGTTTTGTTCTGATATATTTGTAGAGCAGGGATTTCGGCATCCCACAGGTGGACTTCATGATGAACTTGTCCAGCCTCTGCCCCGAGTCGTTGTTGTTGATTGTAAAAGTTCGCATTTCTATTATTAACAAAGGCAGGGAGCTTTTCCCCGCCCTTAAATTCTGTTTTGTTTTTGAATTGAAACGTGAAATCAGCTAAATGCAAATCAAGTTATGCTACATATTTCATGCGGTTATTTTGTACCGAAGAGTCTGTCTCCCGCATCGCCCAGTCCGGGAATGATATACGCGTGCTCGTTTAGCTTTTCATCCAGTGCAGCGGTGTAAATCTCAACGTCCGGGTGTTGCTTCTGGAGCTTTTCCACGCCCTCGGGAGCCGCAACCAGGCAAAGCAGCTTAATCTGTGTAACGCCCTTTTTCTTGAGAATGTCGATGGCTCCGGCAGCGGAACCGCCTGTTGCAAGCATTGGGTCGCAGATTATGACATATCTGTCCTGAATGTCCTGCGGGAGCTTGCAGTAGTATTCTACGGGAAGGTGGGTGTCCGGGTCGCGGTAAAGTCCGATGTGACCCACCTTTGCCACGGGTACAAGGCTGAGGATGCCGTCAACCATTCCAAGTCCAGCGCGGAGTATGGGAACGATGGCCAGCTTCTTGCCCTCCACCATCTGAGCCGTCATTTTGGCGACGGGAGTCTCGATTTCAACGTCGGTAACGGGGATGTCCCGGGTCAGCTCGTAGCACATGAGCATTGCAATCTCCGAGAGCAGCTGTCTGAAATCCTTGGAGCCGGTGTCTTTCATTCTCATGATAGTCAGCTTATGCTTGATAAGCGGGTGGTCTACCACATGAAAAGTATTCGTGTTCATAAAAACTGCATCCTTTCACTTTTAGCATTATATCATTGTGTCAGTTGATTCTCTCATTATTATACAACTTTATCTTCGTTTTTTCAATAACCATGGCGATATTTTTTATTTTTACAATAATTTTTTCGTTTTCATTCATTAACGCTTTACAACTTCCGCTTTTCGTGGTAAAATTATGGGAGGAAAATAATCTTAAAAAGTCAGAGAAAGCGTAAATTATGGCTTACAGTAATAATAATGAAATAACGGCGTCCTTCATGACCCTCGGCTGCCGGGTGAACCAGTACGAATCCGACGTCTGGGTATCATTCCTGAAAAATAACGGAATCAGAATAGTCCCTTTCGGGAAAAAATGCGATATCTGTGTGGTCAACACCTGCACGGTCACGGCCGAAAGCGACAGAAAGTCCCGCCAGATGATACGCCGCGCTGCCACTCTCGCAGATCACGTGGTTGCAACCGGATGCTTCGCGCAAATCTCCCCGGATGAAGCCATGTCCATAGAAGGAGTGGACTTTGTCTGCGGAAACGGGGACAAGGAAAGGCTCGGCGAAATTATTCTGAAAATCGCACATGGAGAATCAGTCGGCAAAAACGGTGTGGTTCCCCCGGTTGACCGCGGCTCGGTTGAGATGAAGCTGGACTGCCCCAACAGGACCCGCTCGTACATCAAAATCGAGGACGGATGCGAAAACTTCTGCGCCTACTGCATTATAAACAAAGCCCGCGGTCCCGTGCGTTCAAAGTCACCGGATGAGGTTATGTCGGAAGCCCGCACTCTTGCCCGCGCCGGTTCGGCTGAAATAGTCCTGACAGGAATCGAGACCGCCTCTTACGGATTGGATTTTCCCGACAGGAAGCCCTACGGTCACGCCCTTGCGGATTTGGTCTGCCGTCTGGCGGAAATAGATGAAGTGAAGCGCATCCGGCTCAGCTCACTTGAACCCACGGTGATGAGCGAATATTTTGTCATCTCTCTTTCGTCAGCCGGGGAGAAAATCATGCCCCACTTTCATCTGTCCATGCAGAGCGGCTCCAGTGAGGTTTTACGCCAGATGAGGAGAAGATACAACGCTGACATGGCTCTCGCGGCGGTTGAGCGGATGAAGTCTGCCACACCCGGAGTGACGTTCTCGGCGGACATCATCACGGGCTTTCCGGGAGAAACTGAGGAAAACTTTGCCGAAACAGTGGAGTTCTGCCGGAATGTGGGATTTCTACACCTGCACATATTCCCCTACTCCATTCGCAAAGGAACGGAAGCGGCTTTGATGGAAAACCAGATTCCAGAGCAGGTGAAGAAGGAGCGGCTTCTCTATCTCGAGTCGGTGGGTGAGGAGATAAAGTTGTCTCTTCTGCGGGACTACATTGACGCACACCGAGAAAAGCCCGTATACATGTTGACGGAAAAGTGCTTCGGAGCGAACTCCACCGGACACAGTGAGCATTTTGTGGAAGTCAAGGCGGTGGGATGTTCATCCGGTATAGGCGAGATAGTCCCGGTGGTGCTGTACGGGTACGAGGACGGCTTCTGTCTCGGCAGGCGCGCGGATTAAGGCGGACTTTACATTCTCTGACAGCAGACATAACAAAACAAATACGGCGGGAATCGGGCTTTAGTTTGACTCCTCGCCGTTTTTTTATCCGATTTTTGACAGTTTATATCTGCTTGCGATGTCATCCGAGGTCTTCATCACCGCGTTTTTCCCGTCCGACAGGCTTCTTTCAATCAGCTTAGTCAGATGGGTGACAAAAATGAACGTACATCCGATTTCCGACAGGTAGGCGAGTATGGCTTCCATGGCATCAGAACCCTCGTCGTAGGATGTGGTCTGGAAGATCTCGTTGAGGAACACAAGGGAGTATTCTTCCATCTCGTCGATAATCTGCCTCACCTGCGCCACCTCTTCCTCGAACCGGCCGGCTGTGGAGTTTGGCATAAGCTCGCCCTCCGCACTGGCAAACGAAGTGAAAACGCGGTTCCTTACGCTTATTCGTCCCCCTGCCGCCGGAATCGGGAGTCCGCACTGGCCGAGAAGCACCGCACAGCCGATGGAGCGCAGGTACACGGTCTTTCCGCTGTTGTTCTTTCCAGTGACGAGAATCCCGTCCGCGCCAAGTTTTACGTCGTTCGGCACAACGGAGTCGACGCTCAAGCTCTCGGTGAGAAGAAGCAGATCCGACAGTTCTTCAAGCTCCACTGTGTTGTCACTGGCCGGAAGAATTTCAGGGAAAGCGTTTCTTATCCGGTGGTCCTTCAGAAAGTCGAGATAGCACACTGCCGCTTTACAGAAGTAAAGTTCATCTTCAAGGGAAGAAAAACGGTCGTAGATTGTCCGTGCGATTGAGGTGAGGTATCTCTCAAGTCCACGTGTGGCCGTAATACACTGGGCGAGGCTTTCGTCGGTTGATATGCCGGACACGCTGGTTGAAGCCGGTTTTTCCTCGGGTTTTGTATCATTGGCGCCGGATTTCAGCCCTATCAGAGCCGAAAGGAATCCCTGTTTTTTCTTCTCCGGCTGGTAGGATACGGCAGTTGAGGAAAAGTTCTCAAGAAACGCGCCGGACGTACGCAGCTCCTCGGTTATACTGTACTCCACCGAGTAGGTGTTTGACGCGCGAAGCTCATGTTCAAGCCGACCGCACAGCATAAGAATGTAGTCCGCAGCCTTGCCTTTGCTGATTTTCGTGCATGCTTCCCTAAGCCGGACGAAGTTTTCAGCCGAGGCTCCCATCATGTTTAACGTTTCGTGAATGTCCCTGACGTTTACTATAACGTATTGGAGATAATGAGCGGTCAGCGTCAGCGAGTCCTTGACTCCGGAGAGGATCACGTGCTTGTCGTGGGAGTTCATGTGCCGCTGGGAGGACGTGCGGTTCTTCTCCGTGTCCCAGTTGTTTTTGATGATTCCCATGCGCCGCACCTGTTCGGTCAGCTTGTCGAGGAGCGCGGGTTTTTCGTAGAACTCTTCCACCACCGCACGCCGCCGCCTGATTTCATCCGGTGATTTTGACAGCGTTGTCAGTACGTTGAGGAACACTTCGCGGTAGAGCGCGTCGGGACAGATATTGCGGAATGAGCGGTCCAGCTGCATGTCCTTGACTATGGCTCTGCTCTGTCGCTTCTCCTTAGCGGTGATGACTTCCTGTCCCTCGTCCCATATAAGGCTGAATCTTGTGCTCATCTCAATCCCTCCTCACCTGATTTTTTGATTTCATCGAGCTTTGCCTTGAGTGAATCTTTGTCAAGCGCGTATTTTTTCAGTATATCCCGGGCAAAGGAGGAATCAGTGGAGCCGACCCGCCGGATTTTGTAGGTTCGTCTGTTGCCGTCGGTCTCGTCGATTACTGCCGCAAGGGTGGGAATTCTGCCGCCGGTGAGGGAGTGGATGTGGGTGACGAATATGCCGAAAACTCCCCTCTCGTACATGGTATCGGCAAGCCTGCGGGAGTACTGCTCACTCTTTTCTTCATTTGTACCGGAGTATGTCTCATTGAACACGGCAAAGGAACTCTCCCCGGCGGATGAGACAATTTCGTCAGCCCGTGCGGCTTCGTCCACGAATCTTCCGCTGTTTTCGAAGCTCTCGGTTGAGGGAAAGTGGGTGTAAATCGAGTCAAAGAGGCACATCTCGGCTTTTTCGGCGGTTATGGGGAATCCATTCATGAAAAACAGCACCGCCGCCGCACAGGAACGCAGAAACGTTGTCTTTCCTCCGCCGTTTGCGCCAGTCAGGATGAAAAAGTTCTCCCCGCCGGACTGCATGTATAAATCGTTGGGTACAACTGAGTCCGCGTTCAGCCTGCGCTTGTACAGTGAGCAGTCGTACAGGGAGCGCACGTCAAGCCGTCTTTCGGTCGAGATCTCCGGAAAAGTCACGGGATATCCGGCTTCCTTAAGCCTGATAAAATAGTCCGCGGCTTTGAGAATGAACCCCAGCTCGTCTATGTACAGCCGGAACTCGTTGAAATCGTATTTTCCCGAGAGGAAGCTTGAACTGTATCGCTCATAGAAACGTATCGCCTCGGTATAGTACCCGCCGTGCAGTGACGCAAAAGTTTTGACGAGGCTGGTTGAAATTTTTGCTTTGTGAGATGCCGGCGGTATGGCGTCGTCAAGTCCCATCGAGGACGTCAGTTGGTCCAGTTCTTCCCTTTTCAGTCCGGCGGGGATTTTCGCACCCACCGAAGCCGGTCCGTATTCAACCATCATTCTGCCGGAGAAGCTGTTTTTCAGCCTGTCAGACTCACCCATAGCCTCTGCAAATTCAGGTTCGGACGAGAGACTCCGGAAATACTCCGACAGAAAGGCGCAGTCCGGTATCAGCCTGTCGACTCCGGCGGCGGTTTTTATGATTTTGAAATAGTCTCCGGCTGCCGCGGCAAAGCATAGAACACGCCCTTCCTCGCACTCGGAACGGCTTACGTCTCCCAAAATCACGGCGAAATTCTCGATTTCCTCCTTGAGTCCGGCAAAAAATTCACGGGATTCCTTTTTTTCGATAACCGCGGACAGAACCGCCTGCCTTTTTTGGATTTCTTCCTTTTTCAGCACGTGTCTGAGGTAAAGCCTGTATTTTTCCACAAAATCGTCTTCCAGCGTCAGATCCCGAAGAACGTTTTCCCCGATATTCGGCGTAATTTCCGTGGTTTCCGACAGGCTCAGGTCGTATAATAGTGACGGATACGGCATATTTTCTCCTTATTACAATATAATATTCTTTTTATCCAATATTCTTTTTTCAGGTAATGCTGTTAATTTTTACCAATTCTAACTGGTAAATTTTGGTAGTATTTTCGTTTTGACCCATCTTGAAAACAGATGGCAAATATGGTAAAATATGGATACAGCAAAGCTGCGGCGAAAATATAAATCATTGAAAGGTATGGTTGTAAATAATGGAAAAGAATACAAAAATACTCATTGCGGACGAAAACAACGAGGTGAGATGCAGGATTCGGGAATCCCTTAAAAGACGGGGATGCGAAAACGCCGACGAGGTGAAGAACGGGGATGACGCTCTAAAAATGCTCTCCCGCCAGTCCTACGACGTTGTTATAAGCGACATGTGGCTCCCCTCGGTTGACGCTCTCGCTATTATGAAGAAAACCGGCGACATGGGCGGAGTCAAAAACACGCCGTCATTTGTGATTCTGACTCAAGTGTCTTCCCCGTCGGTGCTGATGGAGGCCAATCGTGCGGGCGCGGCTCTGTGTATGCCCAAACCGGTGGACTACGAGATGCTCTGCGACAGGATTGAAACCATACTGAAAAACCGCCGCAGTTCATCCGCCGGCAACTCTTCCGACAAAAATGAAGGCGAAAATCCGGCTCTGCCCGTGGACATAGAGACTCAGGTGACGAGAATCATACACCAGATCGGAGTTCCGGCTCACATAAAGGGGTACCAGTACCTGCGCACCGCCATTCTCATGACGATATCGGACAACGAGGTCATAAATTCCGTGACGAAAGTGCTGTATCCATCAGTCGCGAAGAAGTACCAGACAACCACATCACGGGTTGAGAGAGCCATACGCCACGCAATAGAGGTCGCATGGGACAGAGGGGACGTGGACACGCTGAACTCCTACTTCGGCTACACCATACAGAACAGCCGCGGCAAGCCCACCAACTCCGAGTTCATCGCCATGATAGCGGACAACCTGAGACTCAAATATAAAATAAAGTAAGCAAATCCACATGACAAGACCCGTTTGCCCGAACGGGTTTTTGTTGCGGTTGAGGAAGTCAGGGAAACGCCTTTAGAATAATCCGACGCTTTTGTCCTGCGGGAGGAAAAGAAATGCCGTCATGAGTTTTTTTGCTACTTGGTGAAGTTGTGCCGAGTTTGCCTGTCGGTGCTACCGACCCGATCCTCTTAATATTATCGTTCCTTGTTTGTCTGTGCGGCGGATTTTTATTCCGTGACTCTCAAGCCTTTTCAGTACTTCGGATGAAGGATGACCGTAGGAATTGTTTAAGCCGCAAGATATTACCGCAAACTCGGGAGATACCGCTTCAAGAAATTCCTCGCTGGTGGATGTGTGGGAACCGTGATGGCCGGCTTTCAGTATGTCCGCTTTTAACTCGCCGGAAAAGTTCGCGAGCAGATACTCTTCCTCCTCAACCTCGGCGTCGCCTGTCACAAGTAGCGTGTTCCCATCGGCTTCTATCTTCAATATCAGGCTGGAATTGTTGAAGTCGTCGCTGAAAAAATCAAATACGTCAAGCACCGTCACCGTGATGTTCCCTGTGTCAAATACCGCTCCGTCTTCAAGCCGGATTACCTCAGTCCCTCGGTTTTCGGCAGCTTCAAGCGCGTCTGTGTAAAAATTCTCACCGCTCTCGAGGGTGGACAGAACAAAATGCTCCGTGTTCGTGCTGCTAATTATCTCCGCCGCGCCTCCCATGTGGTCCTCATGGGGATGTGTGACGAAAAAATAGTCTATGTTCGGCGAGTACAGCATCAGGTATTCCGCCGTTGTCTTTCCGGACGAAGCAGGTCCAGAGTCAACCAGAACCGACTCCCCTTTGTATGTAACAAGCACGCAGTCACCCTGACCCACGTCGATGAACCGAAACGTCGGCCTGCCGTCAATCAGCTCACCTGTGGGTACAAGCGCACCTGTTTTCTGAAAACAATATGCCGCAAAGACCGCGTATACCGCAATCAACGCAATAATAACGATAAGCGGCGTTCTGCTTCTGCCCTTTTTTCTTTTGATTGAATATTTCTTACTGTTCTTTCTGTAGTACTTTCCTGCCATTGCCGTCCTGCTCTTCCCTCTTTTTCAGGAATAGGAAAAATTTATCCAATAAAGCGGAAAAATACACTGCCGGGACCGAAAGTAAAAACCACAGAAATGTAAACAGTGGGCATATCTGACCGAGAATGTTACCCGGTCGGGCGGAGTAGTCCCACACATGGAGCTTAAAAATCATGTTCACCACAACTCCGGCGGCAAATTCAACCGAGGTTATGATTCCGGCTGACGCTATACATTTCAGAAGAAGCTTCTTCCCTCTCATGCGTCCGCTGGTGAAGTGGATCAGAAGAAGGCAGACTCCTCCCGCCGCGGTCATGGTCCAGTGTGTGTAGCCCCGCCACGCGATTTCAATCAGGCTGTAGATTATTCCGCCCGAGAGAAATACGCACGTGTTTTCTGCTGTTTTCATGTAAATTCACCCCCTGCAATGTTTTGACATAAACAAGGGGCGATATTCACATGACGGTTAAATTTTCGTCCGGCGTGTATTTGACCTGTTAATCCTAAAATCTAATGATTAAAACTTCTTTTTGTTCCAATACTTGAAATTTCTGTAATGCTGATATACAGTGAGCAACAAAATCAAAGCCATCTCAACGATATAAGCAACAATCTCTCCTAAAAAAGGTATCTGTATGTTCTCTGACATTGAAAATGGGAAACAGAATATAAATGTCAACGGATTACCGATAGGCAGAAACTCGTTTCCAATCGTATAAAGAACAAGCATTGCTGCATAAAATATTATTAATATTTTACCGTCGCCTATAATATATTCTTTCAAATCCTCCAGAGGGACGAACTTGTCAAGGGATTTCGGAGTCCCATCATCACCGCTTTTTCTGATATATATACAATAAAATGTAACTGTATATATTAATTGAATACAGTAATAAAGCGGTGTAAAGTCCCGCTGTCCCGGAGGGTCGTCAGGGTAAAATATCGCAACTAAAAATGGATTGAGAACTCCATAAGCAAATAAAGCAACTATAGTACAAATTGCAATCCCTTTTGTTAAATCCCATATTATTTCGGATTTCTTTGGTTTCATAGTTCCCTCCCATCTTTTTTAATTTTTTATTCAATAGTTTACTTGTTGTCAGCCTCAGGTTCGACTGATTCCGCTTCGGGGGCGTTTTCCTTCTTTTCGCCGAGGTATTTCGGGAGCTGCATGCCTGCCATGTCGAACATTTCGCTCATCGGAGGAATGCTCTTGTACAGCCCGGAGATAAAGTCAGCCGTTGTGCCCTTGCCGTCAGCTTTGGCGCCGCTGTCCCATACCGTAACCTTGTCAATCTTCAGGTTCTTGATGGCGTCAACCTGGATTCTGGTGATTTCTTCCAGCTTGTCGGCAATCATAAGCCTGATTGCGTCGTTGGCTTCGCCTCCTGCGGACTTGACAATTTCAGCGAAGCCTTCCGCCTGCTTCATGAGAATCTGCTTCATACCGTCAGCCTCAGCCTGCATCTTCATGAGGGTTGCGTCAGCTTCACCTTTTGCACGGCGTCTGGTCTGCTCGGCTTCCGCTTCTGCCTGGAGTTCAAGCTTCTGCTTTTCGATGTTTGTCTTGACGATGACGTCGGCTTCCAGCTTAGCCTGCTCGAAGTGTGCTCTTGCTTCCTCGGCTTTCTTCTGTGCGTCGAAGGATTCCTCCTGTGCCTTAGCCTTTGCGATGTTCTCAGCGGCTGTGGCTCTCTTGAGGGCATCGGCTTCTCTCTCACGTCTTGTAGCGTCGGAGTCTGCCACCTTTGCCTTGGCTTCGTTTTCACCGGAAATAGCCTCGGAGTCGGATTTTGAGACTGATATACGCTTGTCGCGGTCTGCCTCTGCCGCACCGATGGCACCGGCTCTTTCAGCCTCGGCAACGGAGATTTTCGCGTCGTTGATAGCCTTTGCGGCAGCTTCCTGACCGAGAGCCACAATATATCCGCTCTCATCCGTGATGTCGGTTACGTTGACGTTGATAAGGCGCAGACCGATTTTCTTCAGCTCTGTCTCAACGTTTGAGGACACGGCTTCAAGGAATTTGTCGCGGTCGGAGTTGATTTCCTCGATGTCCATTGTGGCGATGATAAGTCTCATCTGACCGAAGATAATATCCTCGGCAATCTGCTTGATTTCGTCGATTTTCATGCCCAGCAGCCTCTCAGCCGCGTTCTGCATGACACCGTTTTCGGTTGAGATACCGACGGTGAATCGCGAGGGGACGTCTACACGGATGTTCTGCTTTGAGAGGGCGTTGCGCAGGTCTACCTGAATCGACATGGGGGTCAGATCAAGGTATTCGTAGGACTGAACCACGGGCCAGATGAATGACGCGCCACCGTGGATACACTTTGCACTTCTCTGCTGACCGTCCGTCGTCTGACCTACTTTACCGTAGATGACGAGGATTTTGTCGGAGGGGCATTTTCTGTATCTGGACAGAATTACGATGATGGTCGTCAGGATGAGCAGAACTATGACGCAGGCAAGCATCAGTATGTTCGGACTCAATCCGTTGTTCGAGACTGTTAAAGGCAGTTTCATTTTAGTTTTCTCCTTATGTTAAATTTATTTTTGCTTGGTTTAGTTTTTGTTTTTCGGGAACATTCTATTATATGTAATTTTTCTCGCCAGCACGAGGATTACCGTGGCGAAAACATATATTATCACGCTGCTTATGATACTGTACGGCAGACCGAGCCTGTGCGCCAGAATCAGCGGGTTCAGGGGTATGAATGCCGTTATCAGGTACCCGAGAGGTCTTACAGTGTAAAGTCCGAATTCCATCACAGCCCAGCTGAACAGGTTTATCAGCAGAACAGTGACGAAGAGATACTTCTCTGATTTCAAGCAGGCGAGAATATCACCCCGGACGCCGCCGTATCCGCCTTCTCTCATGGACTGCCTGATTCTGCCGCTCAATACGTGAAATCCCCAGACATATATTATGGAATAAGCAAGCATTAGCAGTATCAATGCGGTTATCAGTACCGGCTCGGGGATAATGCAGTCAAACCGTTCTTTTATTTCAGCAAACAGAACTGTTATTATATAGTATATCATCACGGACAGACCGGAGACTGCAATTACACTCCGCAAGGTTTCCGTCCGGCTTGGATGTAATTTGTTTTTCATTTTATTTTCACGTATAGATTATTGTACGCCCTTTTCCTCATCAGCGCGAGGTCGACTACGTAGAACAGGTACAGCATAATACTGCTCAGGACATACGCCACAATGCTGAGGTATTCGGGGAACGACGAGCCGAGCATATTCATGGGCGCGTAAACCAGCAGCACCGCCGAAAACGTCCGCTTGCCGAATATGAGCCTGTCACCGTTGATGAGAAGCCATGAGCCGATATTGATTGCCGCTGCTGTCAGAAAAACTGACTTCTCGGATGTCAGGAAGGCGACAATATCCTCCTTAAACCCGTGGTAGTCCTCTTTGTGGAACAGCGAATCCTCAATCTGCCCTTTTCTGATGTAGTAGATATAAAGGAACAGGTGGACGTAGACTGCCATTACGAAAACTGAGAGAATCAGGTTTGCAACAGCCCATGTGAATATTTTTGCGTTCTCCGTATGTACAGCCCCAAGCAGCGGACCGCAGATTATGTAGAGAACAAGGGTAAGCAGGGAAATCAGGGTCATTCTTAAAAACAGTTTCTCGTGTTTCATTGTGATTTCCTTTACGGACAAAGCCGTCGTCTCAGGTCGTTATTCGTCTTTTTTTGAGGGAGAGGTTCATCTCACCACAGGCTCAACTACTACCATGCCGCTCTCGTCGGTTGCGACAACTCTCACGCTCTCTCCGGTTGCCAGCTTTCTGTCGGCGTTGGTTACGGCGTCAACCTCGAGGAACCGCTCCTGTATGGTGATGTTTATCTTTCCCGACCCCTTCATCTTCTCCGGTATGGGGATGTAAACCGTGCCTACCTTGCCCACAGCGTAGCCGAGGACTATGTTTCCGCTGGACTGGAGCTTTTCGGAAATTTTCATCAGCCACGCGATTCCCACAAGTGCCATGAATCCGAAAGCGAGGGACAGAATTATCGTAACCGGCAGCGCGATTCCGGCTTCGTACATCACAAGTCCGCTCCAGCCGCCCACCGCTGCCATTGCCATGATTCCGCGAAGGGAAAACATTGCCATGCCGTCCCCGCCTCCGTCTCCGGGAGTGTCAGCAACACCGTTTCCCGTCAGGTCTATGCCGTCCGCGTCAATGTCGTCCCCGCCTATGCCGAACAGCAGAAGCAGGGTCTGTACCACCAGCACAAGGGTCGAGGGAATCGCAATCAGGGCGAATATCTGCCCCGTCAAGTCCATATTATTCCACCATTCAATCATAACAGTATCCTTTCGTAAAATATTATCTTAAATTCAAGTTCATTTTGATTGCCGCTCATCTCTTCCGTCCCTCGGGTGCGCCAAGGTCGTCCAGTATTGCCTCGGCTTCAGCCTTGACGATTGACGAATAATACGTTATCGTGATTACCCGCAGTCCGTTTGTCAGCCGTCGTTTTGCTCCAGTCACCGGCTCCTCGTAGTCCGCGAGTACGTCGTCGATTATTTCGTATATGGTTTCGGTTCTGAACACGCCCTCGCCTGACAGTCGGCTGAGAACCCGGCATATGTAGTCGTAGAGTATGCTCTCCTTTATTATGTGGTCCTCCTCGCTCTTTCCATTGATGTACTCGATGGTAAACAAAACCCGGGATAGCTGCATGGTGTCCCGCATCATGTTTATGATAAGGATCCGCGCGAGGTGCTCCCTGCCGTAGGATTTTTTGTCCGGTGCGCCGACCCAGCCTCGCTTCAGCCAGTTTTGTAGAGTCGTGCCGTCGATTCCCGTAATCTCGCGTATCTGTGCGAGCATGATTCTGTCGGTGATGTAGAACACCTTGTTTATGAATTCTAGTCCCGTGGCGTTTCCCATTTTATCCATGTCGAGTATGGTCCCCGGGATTCTTTTGTTCTGCTCCGCGCCTCTCAATCTTCTTCCTCCTTCCGCTTTTTTTGCCGCAGCTTAATTGTATTTTAAATTCACAGTTATATTATATCACACGTTCATTTGACTGTCAATAGCTATTTGTGATAGTCTGAAAAAAATTAATCATATTTTAATATATGTACAATCAAATCAGCCGGTTTTGTCGAAAGCTGTAAAATTTTTTTGTTTTTTGCAAAAAATTAACTTGCATTTTTATTATAAATATAGTATAATAACAGTTACGATAAGAATGCGGAGTGTGCTGTATGGAATACAATGAGAAAATAGTGTATGTCGGCAAACGTGAGGCTTCTGATGCCTTTTCGTGCCAGCTTGCGGGAGTTACCTATCCCGATCCCGACTACAGAATATCGAGAAATCCCTGCGACGTATATGTCTTTGAATATGTCGTGTCCGGGGAAGGCTATATAGAATCAAACGGAGAAAAGATTCACGTTCAGGCCGGGGATTTTTACTGTATAAAAAAAGGCGCGGACGAGATGCACTACTCCTCCCCGACAAACCCTTATGAAAAAATCTGGCTCAACCTCGACGGGGAGATGGTGGGCAAGCTCTACGACTTTTTCGCCCTTCCGCCGGTGTACAAAAAAGACGTGAACGTCATGAACCTTTTCATCGAGATTCACGACAAGCTTGAGAGAATTACCGACGAAAACGAAAGCGAGACCTTCTGCAGCATCACACAGATACTGTTCACGATTCTTTTGAACGTCACAAAGGACCAGCTGTTCCCGACAAAATCCGGAATCCACTCCCTTGACGAAAAAATCCGTGCGTTCATAGACAACAACATCTACAACGACATCTCCCTCGACGACATTGCCGAGGAGTTCAGCGTCACCAAGATGCACGTCATCCGCGTATTCAAACAGAAATACGGTACAACTCCAGTACAGTATATGCTGGAGAGGAAGATTTCTATCGCCAAGAGTCTTCTGACAGGTACGGTGATGCCCATAAAGGAAATAGCTTCACTGCTCAGGTATTCAAACACCCAGCACTTCTCAGGCTCCTTCAAGAAAGCCGTCGGATGCACTCCCAACAGGTACAGAAAATCAAAATAAAAAAGTCCCTGCACGGCGGAACGAATCTGCACCGCTGAACGCAGGGATATTTTTAGGCTTATCTGACAGGCTTCACGGCTCTCAGCTCGATATAGCCGCGGGTTCCTATGGGTTCAAGCTGAACGCGTGGGTTCGTCCCGTCCCAGCGGTACCCAATCGGCGAAGGCTCATAACGGCTCATAGCCTGCTGAACCGCACTTATGGCTGACTCATAATCCTCTTCTTCAAATGGTTCTCCCTGAAACATCAGGTATTCCGCTTCGGGAAGGGTTATGACGTCAAATCCTTCAGGAACGGGATCACTGTAGTCCGCTGGCACTTCTACGCCCTGTACATATGTGGAGGTACCGGCTTTTTTGTATTCTTCAATGAGCCACATGCACACCGGCTCGCCGCAGAGGGAATCCATGCTCCTCAAAATCCCCCAAACGTCGCATCCGACCTCCCCGCAATAAGAAAAATAATCCTCCGCGTCTCGTCCCCGTCTGATGAATGCGCATCTTTTTGGTTTTTTAACCAACTGAACAAACACGCTATGTATTTTTTCCATGTTCCCGCAATCCTTTCTTTCTCTGTATTTTACTCCGTAAGGGATGAAAAGCGGAATCGGAACGGGATTTTTTGTGTAGTCCCCGGGATTGGTTCCGAATCTGCGGCAGAACGCCCGGGAGTAGCCGTCAACGCTTTCAAATCCGGAGTCAAGCGCCACCTCGGTCACGTGGTAATTCCCACTTTTAAGCCGCACAGCAGAGTCCGACAGCCGCAGAGCCCTTATGTAAGCCACCGGAGTCAGGCCCGTGTACTGCCGGAACAGCCGATAGGAGTGCCACGGGGAAAACATGGAGACTCCCGCCAAGTCAGCGAGGGTTATCTCCTCCCCGGGATGATTTTCGATGTAGTCCTGCATACGCTGAACCGCAAGAATCTGTTCCTTCACGCGCTCACCACCTTACGGCTTTATTATACCGGATTTTTTCCCATCCTGCTCGACTTTTTTACCAAAGTCACATTCCGCAGAGGGAGCAGAGCTTGTCTTCCTTCATGAATCCGGTTTCGTAGAGGAACGCGGCGGCGAGGAGGTCGTAGTTCGAGTTTTCGGACATGCGGAACACGTCGGCGGTCAGGTCGGCAAAGCTGTCGGGGGTAAAGCTGTCCTCGAGGCAGAGGGACGCCAAAGCCATCCACACGGCGTACAGCGACGCAAATGACGCACAGGACTCGTAGACGCTCTCACGGTTGCTCTCAAATGGGAAGCCGACGTAGAAGAGGTGGTTGACTAAAATCTGCTCGCCGGCTGTGGGAAGGCTTGGGTATACCCGGGCAAGCTTTTGCTTCATTTCAGGATAGCGCACGGGGGTCAGCTGATTCAGCCTTTCCGTGTATTTTTCAAGCGGGTACCTCTCGCCGAGACGGGTTATGAAAACGCGGATTTCGTCAACTGCTTCAGGTGCGGGAAACGCATAATTATTCACGCATTCCGTCCCGTCTTCCGCGAGTATTTTCTCAACCTCGTCACGGTTCTTTTCCACGAACGGAGTGTTCAGCTTCCCGCCGAATACGACCAGATTTTTAAGCCGCGCTTCAAGGCTCAGGTTCCTGTTCTGCAGAATTTTTATGAAACGACGGCGGACCGCGGCATAATATTCGCTGACAAGGCTGTCGTCCGGCTCAGGCAGGTGGTAGCCGAAGTTCAGCCGGGTCTCGGTGAAGGTCATTTTATCCGTCTTATTCATCAGAAGCTCCACGACGCCCTCGCAGGAAGCCGAAACTGAGCAGTGGTTCCCGTGAAGTGTGCGTGGACTGCGGGGGTAGTAGCGGCACACCGACGGCAGAAAGTCCTCACCGCAGGAGCATTGGAGGGAGCAGAGTCCGTCCTCGCCGTGAAGGGGACAGTCGCCGACGTAGTTTTTTGAAAATTCCGCGTACCTCTCGGGGGTTGGTTTTTCCAGCATGAACACGCCGCCGTCCAGCTTCCGTCGTATCTCGGGCGGGCAGTCCAGTCCTATCAGGCGGAAATACTCGTCCATTGATACGGTGATATGCCAACCATAGCAGCAGCTTCTCCGGCACGCGCCCATTTTGCATCTGAAATCACTATAAAAATCCGGAACCGTGAATTTTTTTTCACTCATATAATGCCTTCATCGTTAATAAAAATTACGCGGGAAATTATACTCCGAATTTTGACTCAAGTCAAGTAAATTTTTTGACTTTTGCCATTCAAGAATAAACAAAGTTTTGACTCGTAAAAATCCATTTTTTTGTAAAGAATTCAAGCAAAAAAACTCCAGCAGGCTGCGCACAATCCGTCGGAGAAATTTTATATTACTTTACTTTTTATAGTTGATGACCGCGAGGGCATCGGAGATTTTCCTTTCGTAGGCTTCCATGCCGTACTTGTCAACGTCTGACTTGCTCTTCTCGCCATGAGTCAGGCATCCCGCGCCGCCGATACAGCCGCCTACGCAAGCCATGCCTTCAATGAAGTTTGCGTCAAGGACGTTCTTGCTCTTTTTAAGCAGAGCCACCCGGCAGGCTTCGATTCCGTCGCAGGAGCATGCCTTGAGCTGAAAGTCAGCGTATCCGTTTTCCTTAAGTCCTTCCGCAACGGCATCGGCAAGACCACCACAGCGGGCGAAAATACGTCCGAAGTAGGATGCGTTGTCGAGGACTCCTTCGTCAAGGGTGGTGATATCGAGGTCCCGGCTGTCGAACAGTGCCTGCAGTTCTTCAAACGTCATTGCCGCGTCAACGTAATCCTTTACTGTGTCAAGCTGAACCTCGGCTTTCTTTGCAGTGCAGGGACCGATGAAGACAGTTTTCGACGACGGGTCAGTGTCCTTGATGTACTTGGCGATGGTTGCCATGGGGGAGAGGTTGTGGGACACAAAGGGCACGAGATCGTGGAAATTCTTCTTGATGTAGTCCACAAACGCCGGGCAGCATGAGCTGGTAAGGAAGCCCTTTTCGGCAAGCTCCTTCGACTCAGCGTCAGCCACCATGTCCGCACCCAAAGCCGCTTCAATTACCGTGTGAAAACCCAGCTCCTTCATGCCGGTGATGACCTGACCGAGCTTCGCGTATGTAAACTGGCTGGAGATTGACGGGGCAACGATTGCGTATACTTTATTGTTTCCGTCGGCGTTTTTTAAGATTCTGATAACGTCGAGGATGAAGGACTTGTCGGAAATCGCACCGAATGGGCACTGGTACACGCAGGAACCGCAGGCTATGCACTTGCTGTTATCGATAGTAGCCGCCTTGTTTTCGTTCATGGAAATAGCCTTGACCTTGCAAGCATTCTGGCAGGGGCGCTTCCGGGACACGATCGCGGTGTAGGGGCAGACCTTTGCGCAGGCTCCGCACTCGATGCACTTTGTCTTGTCGATGTGGGCGACGTGGTTGTTGTCGAAGGATATCGCGCCTCTCTTACACACGTCCTCGCATCTATGGGCAAGGCATCCGCGGCATGCGTTTGTGACTTCATATCCGCCCACCGGGCATTCGTCGCAGGCGATTTCTATAACCTCGATGACGTTGGGGTTTGTTTTGTCCCCGCCCATTGCGATTTTGACTCTCTCCTCGAGGATCGCCCTCTCTTTATACACACAGCAGCGCATGGTGGGGGTGTTTCCGGGAACGATAATCTTCGGGATATTGTAGAGATTTTCGAGAAGAGTATCGTTCCACTCCTGACGTGCCACCTCGCGGAGAACCTTATATTTCAGATACTGGACTTTGGTATCAAATTTTCTTGTTTTGTTCATATTCGGGTAAAACCTTCCTAATCTTTAGAAGTAGCTGACCTTGATTCGCTTTCCTATTTTCTTCAGGCAGTCGGACAGCTCGGTGACGAGGTTCATCTTTATGCTGAAGTTGATGGGCAGGTCGGGGTTCTGGTGAGCCGGATTGATAGCCCTTCCCACGTAGAAGTTGATGTCGGTAGCTTCTTCAAAAAGCATACGGGAAATCAGAGACGCACCGTCACGCTTGTAGCCCCACTGCTCGTAGCTCTCGTTGTCCTTGAGATAATCCCGCGCGTACTCGAGAACGCGGTTGACCGTGATAACACCTTCCGTCACGAGGTCCACCCCTTCAAGCTCTGCAATAGGTGGAATGTCGCTTCTCTCGAAGTTCAGGCTTGGACGCAGGGGCTTGTGGAGGTATTTTGCCGCAATGGACGAGGTTATACCTCCGCAGATAATGTGCTTGCCCTTCTTTGAGAAGAACAGTGACATCATTCTTCGCAGTCGTCGCGGTTGCGGGGCGGACCGAAGAGCATGTTTATGGGCTCACTCTTGCGGATACGGACAATGCAGGCTGTGGCGTCGTCTCCGGGCTTGTTGCTGTAGAACTTGTTGCACTCGTCTATCAGTATGGTTGACAGAGTTTTTGCGGTGTAGCCAACATGGGAGATTGACTCCATGAAGGATATAATGTCCTCCCTCTTCCGGCCGAAGTTGTATGCAATTCCGATTCCCGCGTGGGGACAGCTGTCGCTCATTGCTATGAAAATGTCGTCCTCGTGGAGCTTGATTGTGGAGCGGTATATCTTCTTTCCGCCCATGTTCATCTCACCCCGGGGATACTCGTAGTTCTCGCAGTCGCGGATCAGGATAATCTGCGGGTTGTCCTACTGGATGAGTTCGGCGGTTTCGTTGTTGATTAAGTGAATTATGGTAAAGGTGGAGTAAGCCACACCGCGGACAGAGCAGATCGGCAGGGTTGCGGCTATGGTTTCCACGCAGTCCTCGAGGGAAAGTCCCTCAGCCATCATTGTGGAGATGATTTTCGACGTCAGGGTTGAGAGTATGTTCGCCTTGACTCCGCTTCCAAGTCCGTCGGCCAAAACTATGACCTGGGAGTTCTCGTCCTGCTCAACAATGTCGATGTGGTCGCCACAGAGCTGTTCCCCATAATGATTGATGCTTTTGTAGCCGATATCAGCGCATAAATCATTCATCTTTTATGGACTCCTTCAGCTTGGTCAGCGCAATCTTTGTCTCAGCGGCAGTCTCACCGAGAAGAGACGCGATTTTCTGCACGATTCTCATCTGCTTGTCCACAACCTTGTCGGCAATTTCCACCGTCTGGCGGCTGATGTTTTCCTTCTTTTCCTTCTCGGTTTCTTCCTCAGTGACGTCGCGCATGAGGCAGATTAAGAGCTTGTAGTCATGGTCGTAGAAGACGGACTATTCTACATATTTCGAGTACTCTGCGAGGTAAACACGCTGGTCCTTCACGTTCTTTCCGCTCTCTAAAACCTCATTGAACACCTCCGGCTCGAGAATGCGCACTACCTGATCGCTCAAAACGTCGGAAGCTGAGCGGATGTTCATGATCTTCAGAGCGGCGTTGTTTATCTGCTGAACCTCAAGCTTTTCGTTGAGGACGATAATATCGTTTGGCGTGTTGTTGACAATGCTGTCTGAGAAGCTCTCGGCTTTGTCCTTGAGGTAGGGCAGGCACATGGAGATTTCGGCTTTTCCCTGGAATATAGCCACAGCCTTTTCCCGGCAGATGTCGTAGCCGCAGGAGCCGCAGTTCAGCTCGTCCGATGGCTTGTACTTGCCCATCTGTCGGAGAATATCGCGGATCTGCTCGTCTGTCGGGATTTCAGCCTTCTTTTCGATAAAGGTAAAGGTCTTGCGCATCTGAATCTCGTCAGGCTGGGGAACGTCAAAGTCCTTCTGACCGGCGTAGTTTGACACGAAGATGTACTCCCTCACCGGGGATTTGTGGTACTTCTCCATTATGGGATCGCCAACGCAGCTTCCGGCACAAGCTGACATCTCGATAAAGCACTTGTGCATTGATCCGTTTTCGATGTCACGGAGAGCGTCAATGCAGTTCTGCACGCCGTCGATCGCTATGTAGGTGTAACCCGGCTCGTTCTGCGCCATGGTCTTGAGGATACCGCCGGTTGTGGGGAAGAATCTCGCACGGCTCTGTTCACTTGAGTCCATGATTTCCGGAATCTCTATTTTTTCGGCTTCAAGCCATTTAGTCAGCTCTTCAAAAGTCAGAACAGCGTCAACAAGACCCTCGTAGTACTTGGCTTCGTCCTTCTTGGCCACGCAGGGTCCTATGAACACGGTTTTTGCTCCCGGATGACGCTTCTTTATGTCCTTGCAGTGAGCCTGCACGGGGGAGAGAACATCGGCAAGGTAGGGCAGTTCCCGCGGGAAGTACTTCTGGATAAGCAGATTGATGGAGTGACAGCAGGAGCTTATCAGAATGTCCCGGTTTTCTTCATGAAGAAGACGCTCGTACTCGCGCTTTACGTATGTAGCTCCAATTGCAGTCCCCTCTACTCCGGCAAAGCCAAGCTTGGTGAGAGCCTCACGCATACCATCGATTCCGCTTCCCTCGTAGTTTGCGATAAAGGAAGGAGCAAGGCTTGCGTAAACCGGGTCGCCGGACTGAATCAGAACCTTTGCCTTTTCGGTCTCGTCAACGATTTTCTTTGCGTTCTGCGGACATACGACAAAGCACTGACCGCAGAGAATGCACTCGTTTCCGATGATGTGCGCCTGGTTTCCGGAAAAGCGTATGGACTTCACCGGACAGTGACGGATACATTTATAGCAGTTTTGACAGTTGGATTTTTTTTAAGTAAGACAGCTTGCCATACGGCGTTTTTCCTTTCAGTTATTCATTTTTGCCTGACTTTTCGGCTGACCCTTAAAATAAGCCCTTGATTTTTTTGAGCACGTTCTTTTCGAAGAATTCCTTGAAGTTTTCGCGCGTTACCCCACAGAACACCTCGCCGTCGATTGTGACCTGAACGCCTTCCCTGTTTCATTTTCCCGTGCAGAAGCTTCCGCCGAGAGCAACATCCGCATCAAGTCCGTTGTCGGCTATGGCTTTCTGCATAAGCTCAATTATTTCCTGTGAACCCTTGAGAAAGCAGGAGCTTCCGATACAGATTTCTATAACCATGCCCGACCTCAGTTACTGAACCTTCGCAAGGACTTCGTTTTTGAAGAAATCTTCGACAGTGTCAGGGGAAACGGAGCAGAACTTGTCGTCAACCGTCACGCAGACTCCATGCTGACATTTGTTCATGCAGAATGTTCCGGCGATGTCAACCTTGTCGGAGAGGTTGTTTTCCTTGATGAGACGCTGGATGTTCTCGACTACGTATCTCGAACCCTTGAGATGACATGAGCTTCCGATGCAAACTGTGATTTTCATATGTACCCTCCATGAAAGTATAAATTGAATTTTAATTCTGCTATTTATTCATCATTATTATACCATGACGGCGGGCGGTTGTCAAGAAACTTATTGAATCTGCTTATTGAATCTGAGCGTGAATTATGCTATAATATGGGACGGAAAAAATCCGACTTTTCGGAAAATTACGGGAGCACCATCAAAAATGAGTGAAAAATCAGCCAAACAGAAAATGCTTGACGGGGACCTCTACATCTGTGCGGACGAGGAAATCGCGTCTGAGCAGGCGGCCTGTCTCGAGCTTCAATACGACTACAACCAAACCCGCCCGTCGGAGGTTAAGAAACGCCGTGAGCTGCTTGAGTCCATGTTCGCCGAAATAGGCGAGGGCTGCTATATCGAACCTCCGCTTCACGCAAATTGGGGAGGACGGCACGTGTACATGGGAAAGAACGTCTACGCCAACTTCAACCTGACTCTGGTTGACGACAGCTGTATCTACATAGGAGAGTCCACCATGATTGGGCCGAACGTTACAATAGCCACGGCGGGACATCCCATCGACCCCAGCCTGAGACGCGCGGTGTACCAGTACAACATACCGGTTCACATCGGAAAAAACTGCTGGATTGGCGCGGGTGCTGTGATTCTTCCGGGAGTGACAATCGGCGACAACTCGGTAATCGGCGCGGGCAGCGTGGTGACAAAGGATATTCCCTCCGGCGTTGTTGCGGTTGGTAATCCCTGCCGGGTATTGCGTGAGATAGACGGGCACGACCGGGAGTATTATTTCAGGGACAGAAAGATTGACCCGGCGAAGTTCGATAATGTGAAGTAAAAAATTCCCCGAAGCGGTTGGCATGACTTGCAGACCGTAACGGGGATTTTCTATTGTTGCTTTATTTCATTGCGGAAGCTTAGGTATAAGGTCGTGGGAGCTTTCTCCAACTTAGCCTAACAAACGCCGTGAAGCCCGTCGGGGCTTCCCGACTGCGGGATCTTAGGCATATGGTCGTGGGAGCTTTCTCCTACTCAGCTATATAAACGCCGTGATAGCCTGTCGGGGCTTCCCGACTACATTGGTAACGCGGAGTAGTTCGGGGCTTCTTTTGTAATCGAGATGTCGTGAGGATGGGATTCTCTCAGGCCGTTGCCGGACATCTTTACGAATTTTCCGGTTTCTCTCAGGGTAGGAATGTCTGCCGCGCCACAGTAGCCCATGCCGGCTCTCAGTCCGCCCATCATCTGGAATACGGTGTCTGACAGAGGTCCTTTGTAGGGTACGCGCCCTTCGACTCCCTCGGGAACAAGCTTTCTCGCGCCTTCCTGGAAGTATCTGTCTTTGGAGCCTTTCTCCATTGCCGCAAGGGAACCCATGCCGCGGTATACCTTGAACCGTCTGCCCTGATAGATTTCAGTGGCTCCAGGGCTTTCCTCGCATCCGGCAAAAAGGGAGCCTATCATGATTGCGCTTGCTCCTGCCGCTATGGCTTTGGGGAGGTCTCCGCTGTACTTGATTCCGCCGTCGGCTATAACCGGTATTCCTGACTCCATTGCTTCCGAGTAGGCATTCATGATGGCCGTAATCTGGGGTACGCCTATTCCGGCAACTACACGCGTCGTACAGATGGAGCCGGGTCCTATACCTACCTTGACCGCGTCCACTCCCGCGGAAATCAAATCATGCGCGGCTTCGCTTGTGGCGATGTTTCCGGCAATGAGCTGGCACTCGGGATATGCTTCCTTTATTTTATATATGCAGTTTAAAATGTTCTGGCTGTGTCCATGGGCTGAGTCGAGAACCAGAACGTCAGCTCCCGCTTCGAGAAGAGAGCCTGCTCTGTCCTTTACGTCCTTTGTAACGCCGATTGCCGCGCCGCAGAGAAGCCGTCCATGATCGTCCTTTGCTGCGTTGGGGTAACGATCAGCCTTTTCTATGTCCTTGATGGTGATGAGGCCGCGGAGCTTGTTCTCGGAGTCCACTATGGGGAGCTTTTCCACCTTGTGCTTGCGCAGAATCTCCTTTGCCTGCTCGAGAGTTGTGCCGACGGGAACCGTAATCAGGTTTTCCTTGGTCATGACTCCCTCGATGGGAACGTTGAAGTCGGTCATGAAACGCAGGTCACGGTTTGTGATGATTCCTATGAGAACGCCGTCGTCGTCGCATATCGGCACGCCTGAGATTTTGTACTTTCCCATCAGCTCGTCAGCCTCGTAGACGTAGTTGTCAGGATGAAGGAAGAAGGGGTTGGTTATAACTCCGTTTTCGCTTCTCTTTACCCTTTCAACCTGGTCGCATTGCTGCTCGATTGTCATATTCTTGTGAATGATTCCTATTCCGCCTTCACGCGCCATAGCTATAGCCAGAGCGTATTCGGTAACGGTGTCCATTGCCGCGCTCATGAGGGGAATGTTAAGCTCGATTTTCTTGGTGAGCTTGGTTTTCAGGGAAACGGTGCCGGGGAGAACCTCGCTCCTTGCAGGGATGAGGAGAACGTCGTCGAAGGTCAGTCCTTCATAGGCGATTTTGCTTGCGATAAAGTCTGATGCCATACCAATACCATACCTTTCTTCATTATTATAGTGTGTTTTTTGCATATCCGAATATTAGAGGGATTATACACTTTCCGCCGCCCGTTGTCAATTGACAAAAACAACAATTTTTTGCACTTTTGCGGGGTGAAATTACAGCATTCAAAGCCCGCAGGTGAAAGATGAATAATCGGGAAAAGATTTTTTGCGTTTTTTTATATTTTTTAATAAAAGCCTTGATTTTAGTCAGCGATTAAGATATAATGAAATTACAGCGGTGATGATTAAAAAATCCGCGTTGCCAAGGTATTTCAGTATTTTCAAGGAAAGCCTAAAATCATATTAATAATAAATGAAACTTCCTATAATATAATCCATGAAAGGTAGGTACATCATTATGTCACTTCCTGTTGCCGTTCAGGTTTATTCGGTAAGAGACGAGGCTGAGGCTGACCTAGCAAAAACCCTCTTTAAAATAAAGGAAATGGGCTACGACGGAGTTGAGTTCGCTGGACTCTACGGCCTCTCCCCCGACTACATCCGCGGACTCTGCGACGCTTATGACTTAAAGCCCATGTCAGCCCACATCCCGCTGGTTGAAATGCTCGCCGACCCGGACCGAGTTTTCGAGGACTACCGCACTATCGGATGCAAGTACGCCGCGGTTCCCTACGTCACCGAGGAAAGACGTCCCGGAGCGGAGCATTTTTATTCCACCATCAACGAAATCGCACGTCTGGGTGAGATTGCCAAAGAACACGGAATCACCCTGCTCTACCACAACCACGACTTCGAGTTCAGGAAAATCGACGGGGAGTACGGGCTTGACATTCTCTACTCACGGGTTCCGGCGGAGTATCTCCAGACCGAACTTGACACCTGCTGGGTAAACATCGGCGGCGAGCATCCGGCTGACTATATATTGAAGTATTCCGGACGCGCACCCGTAGTTCATCTCAAGGACTTCAACCTGACAGGCAAGCTGCCCTCCCACCTCTACGCCCTCATCGGCATAGAAGAGGCGGAATCAAACGAGCCTTCATCTTTCGAGTTCCGACCGGTGGGCCACGGTATGCAGGACATGCCCGCGATTCTTGACGCTTCCGTTAAGGCCGGAGCCGAATGGGTTGTAGTTGAACAGGACGAGCCGTCAATGGGACTGTCGAGAATGGACTCCATCAAGGCGAGCCGCGAATACCTCCGCTCAATCGGCTGGTGAAGTACCCTCTTGACAGGGACCTGAGGGGAATAGCACGGCTGAAAATTCCGCCGGACGTGAGAGTATTTCCACTGATGAACGCCGCTCTCAGCCTGTTCAGATGCAAAAGTGACAGCAGAGTTAAGGTGAGCCGGTACAGGACTCCCGGGTACAATGGGACGTGCTTGAAACGTCGGTAATCGAGTCTGCCGAATCAGAAGGAGAGCTGCCATGCGTCGTTTTCTTCCACGGAGGCGGGTTTATGCTCAGAGCCTCCTTAGTACACTATAAAGTAGCAAAAATGTACGCCCAGCTGCTTCCATGCAAGGTCGTGTGCGCTGACTACAAACTTTCGCCGAAGCACGTCTTCCCCACTCCCGCGCTGGACTGCTTTGAAACCTATAAATGGGTCCTCGCAAACACGGCCATACTGAACGTCAACCGGAACAAAATATTCATGCTTGGCGACAGTGCGGGCGGAAATCTGGCGCTTTCGGCAGTTCTTATGTCACGGGAGTGCGGTATTCCACCTCCGGCAGGACTGGTTCTTATATACCCTCGTAACCGACAGACGCATGGGAACCGAATCCATGAAAGAATACACCGACACACCCGTCTGGAACTCACGCCTTACAAAAGTAATGTGGCAGGCCTATCTCGGCAGCACACTTCCCGAAAAGGTCGAGTATGCGTACCCGGCTGAGGCTGAGTCTTACGCCAGATTTCCGCCGACATACATCGAAGCCGCAGAATTTGACGCGCTCCACGACGAGGCTGTGATTCTCGCGGACAGGCTGAAAAACGACGGCGTAGAATGCACTCTTCACGAAGTCAATGACGCATATCACGGATATGAATCGGCACTGAAAAGCAGGATTCTTCAAAGCTGCATGAACAGCCGGATTAACTGGCTCGGAAACATCATAAATCCAATATCCGGAGGTAAACCATTCCGAAAGTAAAGCTGACAATAACCGAAAGCCGGGGCAGGAGTTCATTGTTGGCGACTTATGCCCTCCCCTGTGTCATGAGCTGTGGAACGGCATCTATCTCTCGGTCTACGTCCTTCTCAACGGAAGAAAGCTGGACTGTGGCAGTACAAGGGAGACAAAGTTCGACGCAGCTTGTCCCGACGGCGGCAGAGTCAGGCTCCACGGAGAAGTCATTGAGGATTGACCAAAGCTTACGCAAGTAAAAAACAAAACGGGATTGTTTTCCGTTAACAAATAAGAAATTTTAATGAAAGGCGGTCTACTATTATGTCAGACGCAGTTCTCAGTCAGTTCAAACAAACTGTAGAAGAAACCACCACCCACACCGGAAAAAAGCTCAAGGTCGGCATCATCGGCACCGGCTGGATTGCGGAATCCCACATCCAGAGCTACAAAATCCAGGACGACGTTGAAATCGTTGCCGCGGCGGATCTGATTCCCGGCAAGGCTGAGGCGTTCATGAAGCGGTTCGGCGTCGAGGGCGTGAGATTCTATCCCTCCCACAAGGAAATGATCGACAACGAAGATCTTGACGCAGTGTCGGTCTGCACCTACAACACCCAGCACGCCATCCCCACAATCTACGCCCTAGAGCACGGAATTCCCGTACTTCTTGAAAAGCCCTTCTCCGTAACCCTCGAGGAAGCGGAAGCGGTTTGCAGAGCGGAAAAGGCAAGCGGCAAGTTCGTATCCGTAGGCTTCCAGCCCAGATTTGACGCAAACATGCAGATGATAAAGAAGATTGTTGAGTCGGGAGTTCTCGGAAAGATTTACTACATCCAGACCGGCGGCGGAAGAAGGCGAGGAATCCCGGGTTCCACATTTATCGAGAAGTCAACGGGCGGCATTGGAGCGCTGGGTGACATCGGCTGCTACTCCCTCGACATGGTGCTCAACGCCATAGGCTACCCGAAGCCCCTCACCGTATCCGGCTACACGTCGGACTTCTTCGGCAAGAACCCCAAGTACAACGGGGCTGACGCGGCAAGGTTCTCGGTTGACGACTTCGCGGCGGCGTTCATCAGACTTGAGGGCGGCATAATCCTCGACTTCAGAATCGCGTGGGCAATGCACGTCAACACCCCCGGCGACACGATTATCTTCGGCACTGAGGGCGCACTGAGAATTCCCTCAACGGACTGCTGGAATGGCTCAGTCGGCGGACCCATGACCCTCTACCATGACGTATGTGGCGCGCAGACCGAAACCGTAATCCCGATTCAGCCCAACGTAGGCAAGGGAGGACTGTTCGACAAGAAGATCCGCTCCTTCCTCGACGCGGTAAAGACAAACGGACCCGCACCCGTTCCAACGTCGCAGATTCTCTACAACCAGGCGATAATCGACGGAATCAACCGCTCGGCTGAATGCGGACACGAGGTTGAAATTAAGTTCAGTGAAATCTAAGTCCCGCGCATACAGTTAAATCTGCATAAAATTTACCTTCGGTATACAAACGCCGGAGGTATTTTTTTAGCTTTTCTGTATCCAAAAAGGGAAAATCCCCTCCCGGACTTAACCGAAAATGGGACTCACGCTTATTCAACTTCCTTGTACACCCGTACGTAATCCACAACCATGCAGTCGGGAAGTTCGTCCTTCTTTATCTCCCCAGCCCATGTGCCGAACTCGCAGGACAGCTTGAGATAAACCGGTACTTCGCAGATGCCTGGCTCATTGGTGCGCCACGTCTCCTTGCCGTCGATGTAGAAGATGTAGTCACTTTTCGTCCACTCGAGGGCGTAGGTGTGCCAGCCGTCGTAAAGCTCGGGTGCGGTGATAATTTTCGATACGCAGCGGTGGTGTTCGCCGTAGCCGTCCCAGTGGATTGCGTGATTTACGCCGCCTCTCGGGAATTCTCCGCTCTCGATAATGTCGATCTCAGCCCCGTCAACCGCTCCGTTTCCGACCTTCCACTCCTCGTCGCACATGAGCCAAAACGCGCCCCAGAATCCGGTAGTCCGCTGGAATTTCAGCCGGCACTCGAAGTATCCGTAAGCCTGCTCGAATATTCCCTTTGACCGAACCGCACCGGACAGCGGAACACCGTCAACCACGTCGGCTGAAAGAATCAGGTGTCCCTCTCCGTCAAGCCTTGTCATTGAGTCGCTCCAGCGTCCTCCTGCGTCCTGACGTTTCTGCTCCGGACACAGCTTCCACTTTGTCGGGTCAAGGGTCGTGCCCTCGAAGTTGTCCTCAAAGGTGAGCGAGTATTTTCTGTTGTCAAATTCCATAGCCTTCTCCTTTGCGTGTGAAGTATTTTTTCTGTATAAAGTATACAGTATTTTTACCGGTTTTGCAATAGTTTTTTGATAAATTTTCAAAAGAAAAAGCGCACCTGAGAATTACCCCAAGTGCGCCCTTTTAGGTCAGGCTATACTGTCCGGTTTCGTCGCATTCAGCCGCAGCAGGTGCAGTTGAGGATGAGGAGGAGGAGAATGATAACGATTATCCAAACAATAGCGTCGCCGTCAAAAAGATTACATAAGCATCCCATGATTAAATCTCCTTTGTTTTGTAGATTCAGGCTTTTCACGTTGAGCAGCTCTTTCTGCCGCTCTGTTATCATGGTATGCGCCGGTGTCGGATTTGTGATTACTCCAGCGTAATTTTATCCGAGGCCAAAAAATCGTTGGCGGAAGCAAGGCTGGTGATCTGGATGTCGCGCTTTTTTCCGCAGGCATTGCACTTGAGGGTAATATGGTCGTCGTGGATTTCAACGTCGTAGTCTCCCTCGCCGTCAGGACAGCCGCATTCGATAGCCCCCTCGTCGGCAAGCTCACGGACCACGTACATGACGATATCGAAGACCTGCGGGTCGGACAGCTCAATGCTCTTCCCTTTTGACTCCTCCAGAGCCTCAAGCGGAGTCTCACCAAGCATTTCAAGCAGCTCCTCCTCGGACTTCTTCATTGCCTTCTGCACCTTGTCGGACTTGCCGATGAAGCAGATGTCCATTCCCGAGTAGCTGCACGGGAGCATGAAAATATCCTTGTCGAAGAACATTTGCGAAGACACAACATAGCTGTGGGGGTTGGGGCAGAGAAAGCAGGGGACGTTCAGCCGGATTTTTTTATCCCGTGTGTAGACGATTTCCATCTCCGACTCGCCGCAGGGGCATTTCAGCCGTATCATATCGGCGGTGAGGGCGAAAATTCCCACCATGCTCATGACGGAAGCCCCGCAGTGAGGACAGCGGTAAGCCACGGCAGTTTCTTTTTTATCTAAAACCATTGTTAAATTCTCCGAATCTGTTATTTTCTACCTTAATTATATCACGTCAGATGTGAAAAAGCAAGATTATATTGTACTTATGCGATATTTTGTTTGAATATGGATTTTTCTATCTAAATATGGTATAATGTATACGGGAGCTTTAGTTTGTCGTCGTGGGTTATCCCTGCTGTGTCGGCTGAAAATATGCCGTATTTGCCCGTGGGGGCTTCCGCACTATGGTATAATATACGGGGAGTTCACGTGGGCAGGCACGGCTTTTCTTCAGTCGAAATCACAAGATAACCCACGATATTATTCTTTGGCTCTCGCAAAATTATGATTTTATTGAACGTTCGAGGGCATGTTTCATGAGATACGACAAAAACGGCAGTTGCATATTCGTAACGGCGGGGGAGCTGGCTTCGTTTGCTTATCAGCGGGAGAATCCTGCGGCGCTGTGCCAAAAGTACGGCTTTGTAAAAAAAACCGTCACCACCCCCGACCCCGACAGCATAACCGAATCCTCACTGACGCCAACGGAGCATGGGTCAGCCATCCACAACGCCCTTGAAACAGAGGCCAAAACCTACACAATCAACATAGATTCAAGCCAGACGGAAGTCCCGCTGGAAAAGAGGGTCCCCTGCGGAGAATACACGGTGGCAGTCTGCGGCTACGCTGATATTATCTCCTACAATGGTGTAATTCATACTGTTGAGGAAGTCAAAACCCTGTCATATTTTCCCGAAGGACTGACCCCGTTTTCCGACCCTTCCCACTTCGCGCAGACTGTGATTTACGCACATATCCTTGCCGAGTCCCTCACCCTGCCCGAGGTCAACATACGCCTCACTTACATTAAACGCTCCGGCGGCGGGAAGGTTACTTTCACCTCAAAATTCAGCCGCATCAACCTGACCCGCATGTTTGAGTCGCTGCTCAGCCGGGCTTATCCGATTATCTCCGCTTTCTCCGACAGATATAGAATCCTTTCCGGGGAGATTAAGTCCATGCCGTTCCCATACAAAGCCATACGGGAGGGTCAGCTGGAGTTCGTCAACGCACAGTACCTCGCCGTGAAGCGCGGACTCCCACTTTTGGTGTCAGCCCCAACGGGAATCGGAAAGACGATATCGGCTCTGTTTCCATCCCTCAAGGCAGTCGGAGCGGGATTTGCCGACAAAATATTCTACCTCACCGCCAAAAACGTCACGGGAAAGGCCGCATTGGACGCACTAACACGAATCACAAAATACGCGCCGCATTTGCGTTCGGTGATGATCTGCGCAAAAGAAATGATGTGTCCATACCGGAAAAAAGGGAGCGAAATGCCTCCGGACTGCCGTATGTGCGACAGATGCGACTCCATCACCGAGGACTTCGGTAAAACCTATGTCTCCTACCGTGAGCGTGAAACAGGTGCTCTCGAGGCTTTGCTGACAGGTGAGAACACAATCTATTCCCTCTCGGATGTGATGAAGTGCGCCGACGAAAAGAAGGTCTGCCCCTATGAGCTGGCTCTCGACCTTTCCGAAAGCTGTACTGTAATCATATGCGACTACAACTACGTAATCGACGACAACGTGCGCTTCAAAAGGTATTTCAAAAATCCGAAATCCGAGGAGCGGTATGTCTTCCTGTTTGACGAGGCCCACAACCTGCCCGACAGAACCCGCGCCGCCTATTCCGCCGAAATCACAAGCAAAACCGCACGGGAGCTTCTGTCCCTGTCCGAAACCACACTTGCCTCAGAGGTGGATTTTGTCAAGTCCGCCGCCGACTTTTCCGACTTTATGACCGAGCTGTGCGGGATGTGTACCGACGACGAATACTGCCGCACCAATCCCGACGGAAGCGAAACCACCTACGGCTTCTACGAGTCATCCCGGATTCCCGACAGTTTGGTTAGGTGTGCCGGCACTCTTTCGCGGGTGATGTTTAAGCTGATGCGGGCGGAGTCGGATCTGCATGAGCTTCTCGAGCCGTACTACAGGATTCTGACAAAGTTAGTGTTCGCGTCGTCATATTTTGATGAGAAGTTCAGGTTCTTCGCCGCCCGGGAGTCTGATTCAGCCAAGGCTGAGGTGCTGTGTCTCGACCCGTCGGGAGTTCTCGGAAGCATGCTGTCCCCGGCAAAGTCAACCCTGCTGTTTTCGGCAACCCTGTCCCCAATCGACTACTTTGCGGGAGTGACGGGGCTTGAGGGCGCAAAACGGCTTGAACTTCCCTCACCTTACGACCGGGAAAACACCTGCCTTATAGCCTACGACTCAATCAGCACCACCCTTGCCGACCGGAAGAAAACCGCATACTCCTGCGCCGAGGTCATAGCGGAAGCCGTAGGGGAAAAGAGCGGGAACTACATCGTCTACTTTCCGTCATATGACTACATGAAGCGGGTATGCCGGATTTTCGCCGACATCGCCCCGGAGTGCAATATAGTAATGCAGAAGCAGATCATGAACCTCGCCGAGCGGGACCGCTTTCTCGCTCTGTTCCGTGACAAAAGCCGGGGTCCAATTGTGGGGTTCTGCGTGCTGGGCGGGATGTTCTCCGAGGGAATTGATTTAGCCGGGGAAAGTCTCATAGGTGCTGTAATCGTAGGCACGGGTATGCCGCAGCTGTCAGCCGAGCGGAACATCATGGCGGCTTACTACGACGAAAAAAACGGCAGCGGCCGGGACTACGCCTACATCTACCCGGGAATGAACAAGGTTTTGCAGGCGGCAGGCAGGGTAATCCGCTCCGAGTCAGACCGGGGTATGATTCTCCTTATAGACGAACGCTTCGGCGAACCCCGGATGAAGATGATGATCCCGCCCCACATGAGGCACATCAAATACACCGGTGACATAGAATCCATGAAAGCTGTACTGTCCTCATTCTGGAATAACGGCTGAATCAGGTGAATTGCGTTTTAACTTTGACAAAAAGTACAGCTGTGACAATCCTATGATTTTAACAAAACGCCGAAATTCTGTTTTTTTGCGGTATTTACTTTATTTTTTGAATATATTATGCTATAATAATACGGTTAAAAAGATATAGATAGGAAGGACATATTCCCGCTCCTGTTTCTGCTAAAGCGGGATAAGGTAACATTACTTTGATTAGAGAAGATCTTCGCAATATAGCAATAATCGCACACGTAGACCACGGTAAGACTACACTTGTAGACCAGATGCTCAAGCAGTGCGACACATATCATGAAAATCAAGTAGTACGTGAGAGAGTCATGGACTCCGGCGACCTTGAAAGAGAACGCGGCATCACAATCCTTGCGAAAAACACGTCCGTTGTCAGAAACGGCATAAAGATAAACATAGTCGACACCCCCGGCCACGCGGACTTCAGCGGCGAGGTTGAGCGTATTCTCAAAATGGTAAACGGCGTAATTCTTCTCGTGGACGCAGCAGAGGGACCCATGCCCCAGACAAGATTCGTTCTGAAAAAGGCAATGGAACTGGGACACAAGATTATCATTGTGGTAAACAAGATAGACAAGCCCGACGCGAGAGTTGACGAGGTTCCCGACGAGGTTCTTGAGCTCCTCATGGAGCTTGACGCATCCGACGAACAGCTTGACTCACCCGTACTGTTCTGCAGCGGACGCACGGGCAGGGCTTCCCTGAATCCCCACGACATGGGCGAGAACCTCGACGCGCTTTTTAACACAATCATCGACTACATTCCCGCACCCGAGGGAGATATTGATGCGCCCCTCCAGCTCCTCGTTTCCTCAATCGACTACAACGATTACGTCGGCAGAATAGGAATCGGCAGAATCGAGCGCGGCACCATCCATCAGGGCGAGGAAGTCAACATAGTAAACTACCACACCCCTGACGCTCCCCCGAAGAAGACCAAGATAGTCTCCCTCTACACTATAGACGGACTGACGAGGAAGCCTGCGACTGAGGCGAAAATGGGCGACATCGTATGCTTCAGCGGTGCGGAGGACATCACAATCGGCGACACCATCACCTCCCCCCTCGACCCCACTCCCCTTGAATTCGTAAAGGTCAGCGAGCCTACAATGGAAATGACCTTTTCGGTAAACGACAGCCCCTTTGCCGGTCGTGAGGGCAAGTTCGTCACATCCCGCCAGATAAGAGAGCGGCTCTACAAGGAGACTTTGAAGGACGTTTCCCTGAGAGTAGCTGACGGCGACGCCACCGACAGCTTCAAGGTCAGCGGCAGAGGTGAGATGCACCTGTCAATCCTCATCGAGACCATGCGCCGCGAGGGATACGAAATCTGCTGCTCCACACCCCGTGTGATTTACAAGGAAATCGACGGCAGAAAGTGCGAGCCAATGGAGCTTCTCACGGCTGACGTTCCCGAGGCATACGTAGGTCCTGTTGTGGAAAAGTTAGGTGCGCGCAAAGGTGAGCTTCTCTCAATGGACCTTCACGGCTCACGGATGAGAATCGAGTACTCCATTCCCGCACGCTGTCTTCTCGGCTACAGAAGCGATTTCATGACCGACACCCGTGGCGAGGGAATCCTCAACTCCGTGTTCAACGGATATGAGCCTTACAAGGGAGAGGTTGTCACCAGATACACCGGCTCTCTCGTGGCAAGCGAGGACGGCGAGGCTACATCGTACGGACTCTACAACTCACAGGACAGAGGCGCGCTGTTCATCGGCGTACAGACTCCCGTTTACGAGGGAATGATAGTCGGCGAGTGTCCGAAGAAGGTTGACATTGCGCTGAACGTGTGCAAGAAGAAGCACCTCACCGCGGTACGTTCCAAGGGCGCCGACGAAGCCCTCATCCTCACGCCGCCGATTATCTTCTCCCTCGAGCAGGCGATTGAGTTCATAGGCGAGGACGAGCTGATTGAGGTAACGCCAAAGTCCATAAGACTGCGCAAGAAGATACTCAACACGGAAAACAGACTCAAGGCTCAGGCAAGACTCAACGGATAAGCGATAATAATCTAAATAAAATAAGCGGTCGAGAGAAAATCCCGGTCGCTTTTTTTACTGTAATCCTGCCGTTACTTACCTATCAAAATTCTAACTCCGCGTGAATTAATAAACCGCTATCCATTTTGGAGAATTAACCGCTGTTGCCTCCATTGACTCTCTTGACGTTTTAATTTATAATGTAGACAGTACCAGACGTCAGGTATAATTCAATCAAAAAAGGAGTCAGTTATGACACAGATTGCAAAAAACATTACCGCCTACAGGACAGCCGCCGGGGAAACTCAGGGGGATTTGGGTGCGCTTCTCGGCGTGACGGACAAAGCCATATCAAAGTGGGAGTCCGGCCAGACTGAGCCGAACCTTGACGCGGTTGTGAGAATCGCCGGACACTACAAAACCACAGTAGAAGACCTGCTCGGTGTAAACGAAAAACAGCGCGGAGGAATTTTCAGAAATCTGCCGGACGACACAGCGGAGCAAATCAAAAAGGTCGGAAGCTGGGCATGGGATGCGGCAAGGGATTTACACAACAGCGTGCTGTGCACCCTCGATTATGAGGGCGTGGAAAAAGCTGTGCCGCGCCTTCGGAATTCCACAACCCGCGTGAGAGTTCGCCTGAACAGCCGTCCGATTTACATGTTTTCCGTCAGCGAGCCGGACATGAACCTGACCCTCGCCCAATTCCAGAACGAGAGCAACTTCGCGTGAGTGAAGGACACGGCTGAGGGGCTTGCGGAATACTTCAGGTTTTACAGCGACCCCGACCGACGGACTACGGCTCTTCTACGCCATGTCACACGCGGATTTTCCGGCATACTTCACGGCTGAAAAGGTTGGAATCCCCACGGAAAAGGCGGCGGAGCTTCTTGAAAGACTTAAAAAATACGACTTCGAGGGCGGCGGCGTGGATTCCTAGGAAGCGGACATATGCGAGGGCAAGGTCACGGTTTACGAGCACTGCATGTCCGGACTTCCCCTCATCATGGCAAGCCTCGCCCATCTGGTAATCGAAGACGTGGACGTAAACGAATACAACTCGGACAAAGGATGCGGTATGATTTATAAGGATACGGAGGAGCAGAAATGAAGAACAACATCAGAAAAGCCCGTCTCGCGGCAGGACTGACTCAGGAGGAGCTTGGCGCGAAGATCGGCGTGTCCGGTCAGGCGGTATCAAAATGGGAGTGCGGGGTTTCCCAAACTTAAAGATACTACACTAAAACCCACGCTTACATTACTTCCAAACAACATAATTATGGAGGTAAACCCTATGAAAAAGCTGATTTCCTGCGAATATAACTTCGATAACTGCTGTGTGGAACTGAAATTCACCGATGGCAGTATGATTGCGATTGATACTATCGCCGTGGAGAATGAGGTTGCCCGTAATATGTATGAAAGGTCGGAACTTGATTATCTGATATACAACTCTCCTTTGGAGTATGCAGACCTTATTT
>CAZULC010000011.1:0-68257 GCA_964621165.1 uncultured Ruminococcus sp. | reverse complement strand
TGCTCTGGCCGTGGAGAGAGAGTAATTGGATCCTGTGATAAATCTCTTCATTAGAAATTCCAGGAATATCGTCATGCCCGTCAATATTCTTCCACGTCAGGCAACCGCCCTCTGCTGTTGTAAAATTTTTTACAGCGTGGAAAGAGAAGCTGGAGAAATCAGCGATAGAACCAACCATCTTCCCGTGCCAGGAAGAGCCAAATGCATGGGCGGTATCCGCGCAAATCGCCACACGGCCGATAGCCCTCTGGATATCATTGGAAGCATTGAAAAGAGCTTTCTTCTTCTCCACTATCTCAAAAAGCCTGTCATAATCACATGGGATGCCGCCAAGGTCAATCGGGATGATTGCTTTCGTATTCTCTGTGATAACCGCTTCCACCGCATCGTAATCAATCAGATAGGAATCCGGCTGGCAATCAACTAAAACAATTTTTGCACCCACATGATTGATCACAGATGCGGATGCCGTGTATGTATAAGCGCAGGTAATCACCTCATCGGTGGAACTGCCACCGGCCATAGAGCCGATGCCCAAAAGACGCAGAGCAGTCTCCGCACAGGCGGTCTGGCTGTTCAGACACACCGCTTTCTCCACGCCGATCCATGAAGCAATCTTAGATTCCAGTGATTTTACTCTCGGACCGGTCGTGATCCAGCCGGAGCAGATCGCCTTTGACGCCTCCGCCGCTTCCGCTTCTCCCACATCTGGCGGGCTGAAAGCAATGTTGCGCTTCGTCAATTTACTATTCTTACTGTTTTCCATAAAATATTTTCCTTCCCTACGGGCTATCCCTTATTTTCGCTTCAAAAACATCTGTTCCTGTTATCGCGATGGCAAGGTATCTGAGTGTCTGGCGGTTTTTTCTAGTAGGAACAAAACTTCATCCAAAACTCTCATTTTCCACTTTTTCACCCATTTTCCCTCTCAAAACATCTGTTCCTGTTATCGCGATGGCAAGGGTGTATGTCCATAAGGGACAAATCTTTTTGGTCGCTGTTATCGCGATGGCAAGACACGTTGGACTCAAACTGCGCAATATCGTCTCGTTTTACAAACATACACTATCCTTCTTTAACACAAATTCTACAGCGGAATCAGCTTCGGTCTTTCGTCAGCTTCTTCCTCTTCAAATATATCTTCTCCTGCCAATTTTTTCTTCTCGCTGAAACCGCATGAGGAGGTTTGACAAGTCCGTTTTCCCAATTAAGATTTAAACATTTACTGAATTTCACATTATTTTGTGTTTCTTAAAAACTTTCCGAATTTGTGGCGTTGTTTCAGGCTCGCGTCAGAATCCGGCAAATATGGCTTAAAACTGCACCTTAAATAAACCTATATCGTTGATATGCCGCTGATTTGTTTGACTTATTTTTAAGGCTGCTCTGTGCTTTTATACATAATTTCAATTTTACTGCCTTTACTGCCATATTTTTGATTTTACAATCTTTGTATTTCTGGAACTTTATACTTCACGCAAAATTCATCCTGTCCAGTAATTTCCACTAACAGGAGCTTGGGGCGATATTATTTTGTTTATCCATTATTAACTGTAAACTTTTGCCCCATAATTTCACTAAAAAATAGAGTACAATACCCCAATATTTTCTCAAATAAAAAACAAAAACCACACATAAAGCACAGCTAGCCCTCCTCTCTTTCAGCTGAGAGGAGAGCTGCCGTCTTATATACATTAACTATTTTCCAACTACTGCCGCGGCGGTGCTGTTCTGCATCATCAGATTCATCTGCTTGGCGTATGCTTCTCCTTTGGCTTCGGAGCCGTGTTCGCCTGCGGGATGGTAGGTCTTCACCGCTTCTGCCACGAGGCTGCGGATATCCTCTTCCCTGCCGTCATATGCCGCTGTCATCAGGTTCTGGATCTGCTTCAGGAATTCATCCGTATTGAATGGAATCGGGCTTCCAATATGTATCAGGTGGTTCGGCGTAGTCCGCATTCCTTCCTCGGACATGAGCTTTTCCTCATAGAGTTTCTCGCCCGGGCGGAGTCCTGTGTATGCTATTTTTATGTCAACATCCGGCTGAAGTCCGGCAAGGCGGATCATATTTCTGGCAAGGGTGTCGATTTTCACCGGCGCACCCATATCGAGGACGAAAATTTCTCCGCCCTTTGCGTATGTTCCGGCCTGAAGAACCAATGATGCCGCTTCCGGAATTGTCATGAAATAACGGATTATATCTGGATGCGTAACTGTCACCGGTCCGCCTTTTGCAATCTGCTTGCGGAAAATCGGAACAACCGAGCCGTTGCTGCCAAGTACGTTTCCGAATCTAACAGCCACAAATTCCGTCTTCGGAGGCTCCATACTGCGGTTCATCTCGCGCATACTGCCGTCCTCGTCGTCCATATGAACGTGAAGAGGCACAAGGTCCGAAGACTTTCCCTCGCGGATTTTTCTGTCGAAGGACTGGATAATCATCTCGCACAGACGCTTTGACGCGCCCATGATGTTGGTCGGGTTCACCGCCTTGTCCGTGGAAATAAGGACGAACCGACGGCATCCGTTCATCATTGCGGCGTAGGCTGTTTTGTACGTGCCGATGGCGTTGTTCTTGATGGATTCGCAGGGGCTATCCTCCATGAGGGGAACATGCTTATGTGCGGCGGCATGGTAAACCACGTCGGGTTTGTATTTTTCAAAAACCTGATTGATTCTCCGGCTGTCGCGCACGGAACCTATGAGAACTTCCAAGTTCAGATCCGGATGCTTGTCCCTCAGCTCAAGGCCGATGGAGTAGGCGTTGTTTTCATATATGTCAAATATAATCAGCTGTTTAGGGTTGTGCTGGGCTATCTGTCTGCAAAGCTCGCTTCCGATGGAGCCTCCGCCACCCGTCACAAGTATTACCTTTCCGGTGATAAAGCGGTATATCTCATCCATGTTTACCTTTATAGGTTCACGGCCCAGCAGATCCTCAACGGACACGTCCTTCATGGATTTTGCCGTAACTCTGCCGGTCACAATGTCAACCATGCCGGGAAGATTTTTCAGCTCGCATTTTGTTTCCTTGCAGATGTCGAGAATGTCGCGGCGCTGTTCTGCCGTAGCACTGGGAATGGCGAGGAAAATTTTCTCTATTTTGTACTTTTCAACATTGGATAGAATATGATCCCTGCCGCCGACAATCGGGACTCCGTCGATGAAACGGCCCCACTTGTTTCTGTTGTCGTCGATTATGCAGCATACGCAGTCGTTGACTTCCTTGGCGTTGTGCAGATCCCTTAGAATCATCTGGCCTGCCGCTCCCGCACCTATGAGCATAACACGGCTCGCGCGGTTCTTTTCGCTTGCCTTCCGCATTTTGCTTCTCTCAAGAAGTACAAACCGGTAGGAAAATCTCACCAGCACCACAAGAATCGACTGGATTGCGAATCCGATTATGTAGTATGAAATCGGCATGCGGGTGAAAAGAAGCGTTATGGCAATCGTATGGAACAGGCCGAGTACAGCCGAACCAAGGGCGATCCTCTTAAGTTCGTTGAAGCTTGCGAATCTCCATATGCTCTGGTACAGACGCAAGAACCAGAACACCACCACCGTAACTACCGCGTAAACAGGGATGAACTTCATATACGCGTCCATATATTTGTGCGGAATCATTGTGTAGTGGCAGTCGAATCTGAGCCAAAGAGCGGCAAAATAAGCTCCGCAGACAGCGACGGCGTCGTACAATATCAGAAAAAGAGCGATATAGTGCCAGTGTTCAAGGGCAAACCTCTTTTTATTATTTGAATTTTTATCAGAACTGTCCTGTTTTTCCGGCTCCTTTGACATATTGTCGTTCATTTTCCGATCTCTCCCATAAAAATAATTCTGCTTTTGTGGACATCAATCCGCTCGTCACCGGCAAAAGAGGAACTATAATTATCCGTTGGCAAAGGCGGTTCTGCATTCAGCCAACAAAATATCCTTTCCACTGCGGTATTCTTTACAAGCCAAGCCGCGTTTGGTTGACAGCCGGGGCAATAAAACTACACAAGTCATCTTAACAGTCGTCTGCCGTCCGCGTTATTGCGACAGAATAATTATATCACCGCGCGGAAGAAAAATCAAGTATATTGTGATTTTTTGAACAAATTCGTCACATTGCACATTCGTTAATAGTTACTCCTGTATTATCTATAAAAAATACCATATTATTATTTAGTCTGACAATTTTAACCATATTTTAATCACAGTATGCATCCGTAGTCATTGTTTTCTACAGACTGTCAACCTCGCAGTGGGCAAATCCTTCTCCGAACACTTCCTGGGCCTCGCAGACTATGACGAACGCGTTCGGGTCTATCTCCGTCACCGCAATCTTGAGAGCTGAAATTCTGCTCGGTTTGAATGCGCATATCAGCACGTTCTTGCCTCCACCGCTGTAGCCTCCCTCGGCATTTATACTCGTCACACCAAGGTCCATTTTGAGAAGCTCCTCCTTCATTTTTTCCTTCTTCTCGCCGTCGTCGCAGATTATGCAGGCAACCTTCGCCACACGCCGGCCGTAAATCAGGCTGTCCATGGCTATGCTGCTGACGTACATGGCTATTCCCGCGTAAAGTCCGTCCCTCAGATCCCCGCAGGTGGCGGTGTACATCACGATTACGGCGAGGTCGATGAACAGGCACAGCTTGCCTATAGGAATATGGTGGAACTTGTATTTCAAGAGTCTCGCCCCAAGCTCCGTTCCGCCGGTGGTCGCCCCTTCCCAGAGCTGGATTCCAATTGACAGACCGATAAGCGCACCGCCCAAAACACTGGACATAAGCTGGTCCCCCATGGGCCTGAAGTCCACGAACAGGGGAATCACGTCGATGAAAACCGAGCTTGTAGCCATCGCGAAAAGGGACGACAGCAGAAGATGAATTCCCTGAAGCTTGACTCCGAGGGCAAACAGCGGAATGTTCATCACAATCACCGCCGTACCTATGGGAATTTTTGGAATAAAGTGCTGTAAAATCTGGGAAATACCCGTAAGTCCGCCCATTACGATATTGTTTGGCACAAACAGCCAGTCAAAAGCCACGGCGTAAATCAGGCTTCCTAACAGGATGAGCGAGTATTCCTTGAGTATTTTCCAAACGGTTTTTTTCATGATTTTTCTCCATTGAATGAATTTATTAAAATGACTTTGGTTTTTTCGGCTCTGAAAAAGCTTTCCTATATATTATTCATCTTTTTTTCACATAAATCAATACCGCGCGGGAGAATTCACAATAATGTTACAATCAAACGACAATTTAAGCAGGATATTAGTAGAAAAAGCATACAAAAATCCGAAGAAATATGTTATAATAATATAACGATAAATTTTACATAAAGGCAGGACTCATTATGAAATTCACAAAAGGCTATTGGCTCAACCGGGATGGAGTCGAGAATCACGACGCGGTGCAAGTGCGGGAGGTTCGGCTTGAGGGGAACAGACTTTATCTCTACGTAGTCGACTACAATTACGACGGGCGCGGCATGGGCGGTCCCATACTTGAGATGTACGTGTCGTCCCCGAAGGAAAACATCATCAGGACGGAGGTGTTCCACTTTATCGGCGGGGCTGCGAAATACCCGAGGTTAGAGCTTGAAGAAGAAAACTCCCCTCTTGAGGTAAGCTGTCCCGAAAACGGCGCGGTGATTTCCGTCAAAAGCGGGCTGACCGAGCTGAGAGTCCACAAAAATCCCTGCGAATTCACATACTACTACGACGGAAGAAAGCTCACGTCGGTGGGAAACCGGTTCGGGCATTCCATGATAAGCTACATGAAAACCCCCGACGGTCCCTTCATGCGAGTCCAGCTGGATCTTGCAATCGGCGAGAAGGTCTACGGACTGGGGGAGAGGTTCACGCCATTTGTAAAGAACGGGCAGTCAGTGGAGACGTGGAACGAGGATGGCGGAACCTGCACGGAAATTTCATATAAATCAATTCCGTTCTACATCACAAACATGAATTACGGCGTGCTGGTCAACGACTCCGGTCCGGTGTCATATGAAATTGCCACTGAGCACGTCACGAGAGCGCAGTTTTCCGTTCCCGGGGAGAAAATCGACTTCATGATAATCGGCGGTGCTTCAATGAAAGAGGTGCTTGAGAATTACACCAGCCTGACGGGAAAGCCGGCTCTTCCTCCTGCGTGGTCATTCGGACTCTGGCTCACCTCATCCTTCACCACGTCTTATGACGAAAAAACGGTTATGAGCTTCGTCTCTGGCATGAAGGAGCGTGATATTCCCTTGTCCGTGTTTCACTTCGACTGCTACTGGATGCGGGAAAATCAGTGGTGCGACTTCACGTGGGACCCGGCAATGTTCCCAAGGCCCAAGGAAATGCTCGGGAGAATAAAGGCGCAGGGGCTGAAAATCTGCGTGTGGATAAACCCATACATTGCCCAGCGGTCGTCACTGTTCACGGAAGCGTCTGAGCGCGGGTATTTATTAAAGAAAGCAAACGGCGACGTGTGGCAGACGGATTTGTGGCAGGCAGGCATGGGAATCGTGGACTTCACAAACCCCGATGCGTGGAATTGGTACCAGAGCAAGCTGAAAAATCTGCTGGACGACGGCGTGGACTGCTTCAAGACCGACTTCGGCGAGAGAATCCCGGTGGACTGCGTATATTATGACGGCAGCGACCCTCTCCGTATGCACAACTACTACACGTACCTCTACAACAAATGCGTGTTTGAGCTTCTTGAACGTGAGCGGGGCGAAGGTGAAGCGTGTCTCTTTGCCAGAAGCGCGACGGTTGGCGGGCAGAAATTCCCGGTTCACTGGGGCGGCGACTGCAACTCCACCTATCCGTCCATGGCTGAATCCCTGCGCGGCGGGCTGTCACTCTGTCTCTCAGGATTTGGCTTCTGGAGCCACGACATCAGCGGGTTCGAAGGCACGGCAAGCGCGGATTTATACAAGAGATGGGCGGTGTTCGGGCTTCTCTCAACCCACTCCAGACTCCACGGCTCAGGCTCCTACCGGGTTCCGTGGCTGTTCTCAAAGGAAGGCGAGGTCGATGGCACTGAATCCGTTGCGGTTGTGAGACAGTTCTCCAAACTGAAAAATTCGCTCATGCCATACATCTACGGCGCGGCGGTTGATGCTCACGAAAAGGGCGTTCCTGCTATGCGGGCGATGGTTCTCGAATTCCCGGGAGACATCTCCTGCGAGGATTTGGACCGACAGTACATGCTTGGCGACAGTCTGCTTGTAGCTCCCGTGTTCACGAAAGATGGGAACGTGACGTTCTATCTTCCCGAGGGCAGGTGGACGTCGCTGCTCACCGGCGAATGTGCGGAGAAAACCGGCTGGGTGAAGGAAAAGCACGATTTCTTCTCGCTACCGCTGTACGTGAGGGAAAACTCAATTATTCCCGTAGGTGCGCGCGACGACCGCCCCGACTACGACTACACGGACGGGCTGACGGTTCATGTGTACAAGCTGACGGGTAAAGCCGAGCGGGTGGTTTATAATATGGAAGGAAAGAAAGTCGGCGTGATTTATGCGGAGATGGCCGACGGCGAGGTTAAGGTGACAGCTGACGGAGAGATAAAGAATTATAAAGTTGTCGTGCATTGACACGGCGGAAAAGGCTATGAAATGAAAAAAGTCACAGCGTTATTTTTGACTTTTCTGTTTTGTCTGACAATGTTCTCCTGCTGACCGAATAATGATCCGGAAAATTTTGACTATTTCCACGAATACAGCTACACACTTCTCGTTGAATATGATTCATACTACAACGGTTACTTTAGCTGCGAAAGTACAATTGAAGAAATATGCAAAAAATAAACTCCTCCGGTGCAAAGGCTGAGATTTACAAAACCGACAACTTCTCGGATGTGCTCATCACGGTCAGGAAAACGAGTGTGACTATTATTTCGTCATATTCGACGGAGATTACATAGACGGCGACAAATTTTTAATCACCCACTGCCGACTGCCGTACAACACCGACTTTTCCCTGTTCGCTCCAACCCACATGCTTGACAAAGAACCGGTTGACGAGGGCGGGCAAAAATACAAGTTCTACGGCACCTTCGACGACGCGGTAAAGTTTTACCGTAATGCGGGACGGGACGACATTACAATTGACGAGAGTGAGAAAACCGTCACCTTTTTCGCGTACGTCCGCACGTCCGGAAGAGTGAATGAGGATTACGCCTCCAGTGTGGCAAATGAAATAAAAGTTCGCTATCTCGAGGAGCCGGAGGGGAATTATTTAGAATTCGAGCGGCTGCCGAAAAATAAATAACACAGAAAATCCCATGGATTGGCTGAATAAAATCGGATTCTACATGGGATTTTTATTATGTCATCGGAATTACATCAAGGGCGAAAACTCCGTTCATGCTTGTTGCCGGGTCAAAAACGTAGTCGGCTGACACTCCGGGAATGTCTGATGAGGGGTTGGTATAGTACAGATTTATGTAAACTCCCGACTGAATACCGCACTCTTCCTCGGGGATATATTCGGGTGAATCCGCCGTACCCGCGTTTTTATACCATCCTGTCGGCTCATGGTGGTACACGCCTGTGGTGTAAACCGCAATATCAAACTCCCGGGAGAGACCTCCCGCAAGATACTCAAGGTCCTCATCGTCAATCTCGACAAGGGTGTATAGGAAGCCGCCGTTCCAGTACCGCAGGTTGATTCGGTTTTCCTCGAGGACGTACGCCCAATTCCCGACTATGCTGATCACATTGTCGTACATGGGACTGGAGTAGATTTCATCCCCCTTGTCGTCGATTACGGTGTAGAAGTGAACTTTTCCGTCTTCCCCGTCCCCGCACATAACCGCATATCCCTCGGATGTGACTGCAAACGATTTATACCGACCGTCAATTTCGGCTATTTTTTCGAAATCGAAATTGTAAACCCTGTCGTAGGCGTTATAGCTGTAATTCCTTGTGTTTACAAGGTAGTACATCCCGCCGTCGCCGCATTTTATATCCGTGTAGCCCATGAAAGCGTGGAGCGTCTCGCCGGTTTCGCTGCCAATCACGAGTGTTGCTTCCTTGCGCGGGTCGGCTTCGTCGTGGACGCTTCTGTAGGCTAAAATCAATCCGTTGTACGAGGTCAGACCGATTGAATCATTCTCCTTCGGTTGTGCATGTGATCCTTCCGTTGGATATGCTGTAGTAGGCGCTGTTCCGATAGCTCTGCTCATCATACGCTCCCTCCTGAACCACTCCCGTCATCTCCCCGCTTGAATAGTCGTCTCACCGCCGTCCTCAAAGGGAAGCTCAACCGGCTCACGTCCGTCGGTATAAACAAGCCGCAGTCCGTCCTCGTTGGTTACGTAAGCGTCTCCGGACAATGTGCTGTGCTTCACGGGTGCGCTGACGCTTGTAATTGTCGGGTTGTCGGGTGTCTGATGGTCGTTCGTTCTTTTCCGTCTCGGGCTGGGGTGGAAGCAGAGTTTCCTCCGTAGAATCGCTGATTTCGCATCCCGTTAGCACCAGAGCCGTCGCTAAAATTATGACTGTCGGCTTTTTCATTACTGTTTTTCTTGTAAAATATCAATATGATATGATTTTTATTCGTGATAAACTTCGTTCCACTCGACGGCTGTGAATCCGGACAGCTCGAACGTGGGGATTTTCTGCTCAGGCAAGTCAACGTCGGAATCCGCACCTTTCAGGTGAATCGCGAAACGCAGAAGCGAATCCGGCTCGAGGGTTATGGTGAGCTTGTTTTCGGTCTCCCGTGAGTCGGTGAACTCGAACCAGACCTGCGTGTATTCGTTTTTCTCAAAGTACGGCAGCCAGTACATGATGAACTCGTCCGCCACCCGCCATGTCAAGCCGATTTGCTCAAGCTTTTCTTCGAGGAATTCTGCAGCTTCATCCCGTTTTATCGAAAATCCCTCGCTCCAGTCCGGGATGACCGCGCCGTTTTCGTCCAGTAGAGGGCGTAGTAGTTTCGTCCGTCTGAGTCAGCCAAAGTTCCGTCGGGCTTGGCGGTGACGTTCCAGCCTGTTGTGCTGTCGTACGCGGGGTAGACTGTTTTCAGCCGCTCGGGATGGGCGAAGGTTACGTTGATTTCGCACACGTTCTCGGGATAGAGGTACAGCACGGGCTTGCAGTATTTCATGTGCTCGCTGGCAACAACGCCGCTTTTTCCGCTGTCGGGCATGTAGACGTACTAAGCCGAGTCTCCGGGAATTCCAGCGGCCTCACCTGCTTTCGTAATCGTCATGTAAATCCCGCCGTCAACGCCATCCCAGCCTTTATTGTAGGCATGTTTTGGCTTTTCAGCTTTGCCTTTATTTTTGTAGTACCTGTATGACTCATCATAATCACCGGGGTAGAATTCGCCGCGTTCAAATCTTCCGCAGGGCTGATAACCGTATTTGGCAGAGTCACGTTCGCCCACCTTGACAAGTTTATACACAAATCCGCCATCCCATGTGATGAGGTTGATGTCTTTCCCGTCGTGGACGTAAACCCCGTCGTCAACTCCGCCGAGAACGATGGAATAAATGGGACTGGAGTAAACCGTATTTCCGCTTTTGTCTACAACAGTATAAGTTTTCGTGTAGTCAGTGACGCCGGTCTCGATGTCAAAATACACGTCCTCGACAAGTACGGCATACCCATCGGATGTGACGGAAGGGGTGAGAAAACGTCTGTCGGAATCCACAATTTTTTCGAAATCCGAATTGTACAGCTCGTCGAAAATCCAGCTGTCGAAACCTTTGGTTATCAATGTGTAGTACATTTCACTATTGTTTCCCACAATTTCTGCGATTCCTTCAAAGGTGTGCTACACGCTGCCGTCATTTCCGGCCAATACAAGAGTGGACTGGGGATTCCATTTTCCCTTTGTCACGAGAACAATCCTATTGTATGAACAGTTTCTGTAGCCGAAGATTTTGTCAGGAGCGGTTTAATAGGTGATTTTGTCGGCGAATACGCTGTAGTAGTACTCTTTTTCCACGTCGTTTTCGTCCGGTACTTCCATCAGCAGGACGCCGGTTACTTCATCTTTGATTTCATCCCGTTAAGTCCACGCACCGTCGAGCTTTTCCGAATCAAATGGCAGCTCAGCCGTTCTTCCGTCTGAATACACCAGCAGAAGTCCGTTGTCGTCAAACACAAGCTCTCCCTCGGATGTGCCGGTCAGAAGTTCCGGATTCTCTCCGCGGGAGATGTAATAGCAGGCGTCTTCAAGCTCATCCGAGTAAAACCTTTGCGTATTCTCATCGGACTTGATTTTGTATGTACCGCCGCTTTTGGTCCTGCATATGGTAAGGTATTCCGCGCCGTCGGGAATGTCGTCGGGGCTGTACTGTATTGGGCTGTTTTCCACCATGGGAGGTGACTTTTCGTCTCCTGCGGGATTTTCGTCCGTCCCGCACCCCGGCAGAATCAGCAGCAGAGCCGCCGCGAACAATGCTGTAATCAGCTTTTTCATAACAAACCCCCATTAAAAATACATAATGCGCTTTACTTAATAAGACAAAAAAACGGCAGAAAGTTCCGCCGCTTTGATAATTTTTCCGGTTATTCTAAATTTTTACAAAATACTCATCAGTCGAACATGTCTCTCTGCTTCTTCCGTCCGATGTATAACCCGCGCATGCAGAAACGCGCAACAAAGGGGTCCTCAGCGGTGGCGTACTGAGCGAGAAGGAAACGCTCGAACTCATCATCGCTCATTTTGTTAACCTCATCGACCATGTTGTAGAGCAGACTGTAGGTCGAGGCAATCGTCAGTATATCGACGCTGTATTCTCTTGACATTTCCGTCATTTCCTCGAGAGTTGACGCGCTGAACATGCCCACGCTTCCGGTTTTCTGCACCTGCGCGAGAGTACGGTAAGCCTTGAGACGGTCGAGTGTGTCGGAGGTACGCATTGCCTTGAAGTACTGACCCAGAGTCATGGCAGTGGGAGTCATGAAAGTGAACGCTATGTAGCCTTCTGGCTTGAGCACGCGCAGGGACTCCTTGAGGAAGCTCTCACGCTCCTGTCTGGTCTTCATGTGGTAAACCGGACCCATCGAGACTAGGATATCAAAGGATTCGCTCTCGAACTGTACGAGGTTTTTCGGGCTTGCGCAGTAGGTATTCTCGAGGAGGGCGCACTTGGGATTTGAGCGTATTTCCGCCACATGTTCCTCAAGCAGGTCCCCGGCCGTTACCTTATATCCCAGCTCGGCAAAGCGGAAGGCAAAAGTTCCCGTACCGGCGGCGGTATCAATGACTCTTCCCTCAGCCGGAAGGTATTTGTCAAAAAGATGCTCGATAATCCGGCTCTCGGCAATCTGCAGACGGTCAGCTCCATGCTCTTCACGGAACAGTCCGTAATATTCAAACATATCCATAATAGAATTACCACTTATGTATAAAGTTAAGCTGAAAAACAGCCCATCTGAATTAATAATAGCATAATTTTCTTTTTCTGTCAATTCACAAAATAAACGGAATATAGCCCTCACGGCCCTTTATTTTTGCTCTTAACTACAGTTTTCACCCATCCGACGCAGAAGTACAGGATAAACGGAAGGGTGAATCCGGCGGCTGCTTCAACGGACAAGCGAAGGGTCAGCTCCGTCACTCCCGCTTTGTCGAGGGCGATTCCCGTCAGCATCAGAATCAGAGCGTGGGACAGGTAGACGAAAAATGACGCGGAGTGGATTTTCTCAAGCACCGGAGTCAGTTTTGCGCCGATTTTTCCCGATTCAGCGGATTTTTTAATTTTAAGGCACAGCTCAAGCAGGAGGAAAATTGACAGCACGTCAGCGATGGTCTTGAAAAAGCGCAGATCGAAGAGGTACATCCCGAAGTCCTGCTGCAAATAAGCGAGAGTAGCGTGAGCCGCAATGAAAACCGCCGATATGACCGCCCCTGACCGGCCGTTCTTTTCCACTTCGCATGTAAATTTTTTCCAGTTCCGTCCGCTGTACAACCCCATGACCCAGAAAATCAGGTAGGAGTAAAACATGCGCGACGAGTAAGCAAATCCGGGAATCAGCTGTGAGATGAACCTGTCGCCATTGAAGGAAGCGTAAGTTACGAAAAGCGCGCACGGGACAGCCGTCAGAGGGGAAATTTTGTCGAGAATCAGCTTCCACAGGGGCAGAAGAAGATAGAACTGCATGGTGATGACGACGTAATAAAACGGGGCGGACATGTTTCCCACAAGAATATACCGAACAAGCTCGTCCAATGAGCCTTTGACATAGCCGATTTTCAGAAACACAGCGTAATAAATCAGGTTCCATATAATATAAGGAAGATAAATCCGTAATACCCTCCCGCGCATGTAGCGAAGATATCCGCCAAAGGTAAGCCTGTCCGGCATGTTGAGAGAGACCTTCACAGCACCCGCGAAGAGGAACGCCGGAACCACAAACGCCGGTATTTTCCAGAGAAAGAACACCACTCCGCCCTGCCATGACATAGGGGAAGCCGCGGAAACACTCTCCGACGCAACATGAATGAGAATGACAAGCAAGCAGGCGGCAGCGTTAAAGTAGTCTAGCTCAGGCGCATGATTTTTCTTTGGCATGATGGGGACTCCTTAAAAATATAAAAAATTGATTTTCCATGACTTTCCTACATTATAACATACCGCATGGGCAATATCAAATCAAAGTTTTTCCGTCAAGTTTCACCAAAGCTGTTGACAAATCCCGTGATGCTTTGTATAATATCTTTAGTGAAATACAAATCAGATTTATCGAAGTTCAGTGTGAAATATATCGTATGTCCAAACGTGCGGTAAAAATTATTTCACGCAGAAGAATTCCCTTTGATTATACGCCGCTATACGGCAAATGGAGGTTATTATGAAAGGCTTAAAACTTGAGGGAATCATCCCCGCCTTTGTCACACCGCTTGAAAAGGACCGATCAACCGTTGACTGGGACGCCGCTGTCCGTCTTGCACGTCACGAAATCGACTCGGGCGCCAACGGACTCTACATTTTGGGCGCAACCGGAGAGGGTCTGGCACTGGAAGTAAAGGAAAGAGAGCGACTCTGCGAGGCTGTGGTCGAAGCCGTGGGTCACAAAAAGCCCGTTGTCTGCCATGTGGCTTCACTGAGCTTCCCCGAGGCACGGGAACTGGCAGTACACGCCGAAAAAGCTGGAGCTGACGCCATTGCATCGGTGCCGCCGTTCTTCTTCTCCTACGGCGAGGACGACATTTACAACTACTACAAGTCTCTCGCGCGGGCTGTGAACATTCCGGTTGTGGTGTACTTCCACCCCTCAGCCGCACAGTGCATGAGAGCCAAGCTGATTGCCCGCATTTTTGAAATCGACAACGTGACCGGCGTGAAGTGGAGCTCGTCCAACTACTACGAGATGATAAAGCTCAAGGACCTGACCCACGGCGAGATGAACATCATAAACGGTCCCGACGAAATGCTGGTCAGCGGACTTGCGGTAGGTGCGGACGCCGGAATCGGCTCAACCTACAACGTTATGCTGCCGGAATACCTGAAGCTCTACAGCCTGTTCCGTGAAGGCAGGACCGACGAGGCAAGATCTGTACAGATAGCGATAAACCGCGTAATCGGGCTGATGATCGACTACCAGGTAATCCCAGCGGTGAAGCACACCCTCTCCCTCATGGGACAGCCCGTCGGCGAGGCAACATTCCCCATGAGAAGCTACACTGACTCGGAAAAGGCTGAAATCGCGGATAAGCTCGCAAAGATCGGCTGGACGAAAGACGGAAGAATAGCTCCTTAATGCCCGCCGGAAACAATTTGTGCTATTTTTGACACAATAATTTTACAATTCCACATGACACTAAGGGGAAGTTTGGGCGACCGCTTCCCTTTTTGGAGGAAAAATGACGGAAGAATATCTCTACAATATTACAAAGCGGCTCAGCTTCACCCGTCTGGCTGGGTCAGAAGAGTTCGGACACGCGGCCGACATGATCGAGGGTGAGGTCAACTACTTCGGTGGAGAAGTGCAGCGTCAAAAGTTCACGTTCGACTACTTTGCTGTGGATGAAGTCAGCTTAGCCGTAACCGCGCCGTACCACAAGGATTATTCTGCGGCAGGTGTTGGCCTTTCCGGAGACATCGACAGCGAGCTTGACTTTTCATACATCGAAAAAGCGTCGGACTTCGACATCTAACAGGCGAAAGAATCCGGCTGTGACCCATGCGGCAGGCTTGTCATGATAAACGGACTCACGCCGCCCCAGTATGAAGGAGCCGTGAAGTCGGGAGCGTCAGCCTTTGTCACCTTGGCCGGAAAAAGCTGGATGAACAGCTCCGACGTGGACTTCCCTTCCCGCAGACTCAGCCCTAATAATGAAGGAAAACGGAGTCATTTCCGGATTCATCATCAGCTCAGCCATGGGGTTGAAATGGTGGAAAAGGGCGCGTCCCGGGTAAGGTGTACGCTTAAGCAGCATGGGACAACAGTAGAGTGCGATAACCTCATCTCAGTCATTCCCGGAACCTCCATCTCTGACAAGTACGTCATCATCACCGCACACTACGACAGCGTGGACGTGGGTGAAGGAGCTTACGACAATGCGGCAGCCTGTGCGGTTCTTCTTGAGCTGTACCGCCGGTTTATGGAAAACAAACCCATGCGTTCCATGATTTTCCTGTGGTGCTGTGCCGAGGAGAGAGGTCTGCAGGGAAGCCGGGCCTTCGTCAGGGACAGCGCGGATATCATATCAAAGACGAAGTTCAACCTCAACTTCGATCTTGTCGGTTGCGCGGTTGGATACGACGGTGCGCAGGTCATCGGCGAGGACTCCCTTGTGGACTTCATCAGTGAAACTGCCAAGCAGAGCCATACTTCATTCAAGCTGGAGCAGGATATTGCCTCAAGCGACTGCAATGTCTTCGCCGGTAAAGGAGTGGCCGCGATGAACTTCTACCGCTACGGTGAAGCTGATATCCACTCGAGAAACGACACCATGCTCCCCCTGACCGGAAAGGCAATCGAAAAAACCGTGAGATTCGCGGAGATTTTCCTCAGAGCCGCGGATAAGGACCCTCTTCCCTTTGAGTCAACCGTGCCGGACAAGCTGACGGCCAAGCTGAAAAGATAACTCCGGACAAATTATCTCCATAATCAAAACAATATAAACAAAACCGAGCGGCATAGCCTGATCTGACCTGCCGCCCGATTTTTTGACGTAAAATATCCGAACCTATACCTGCGCATGATATAAGTCCGGATAACACAATTTTCAGATAAACGTAAAATTCAAACCGCACAACGACTGCTTCAAACAAGCCGAAGAAAAGACACATAAACAATATCGTCAGAATTGTGTGAGCTGTTCTTCCGCCGCGAAAAACCATGCCATCAAGCCGAAAAAAGAATCCGCTGCCGTCTTCCGACCATGTGACCGCCCCTGTAAATTTCGTGACCGCCACTGTTGTTCAGCTCGTAGCTTCCGGGACTACCCACTGCCACTCTTCTGCCACCTTTAGCTGAAGTGAAAACGATTCCATATCCGTGAAGCCGGGTCGTGGAACTGCTCCACAGCTGAACTTCAGGCGAACCATACTCACCAGTCCGAACCATGCTCACCCGCCGATGCTCCAAAGTGGAGACAACTGGAATTGAACCAGTGACCCCTTGCATGTCAAGCAAGTACTCTAACCAGCTGAGCTATGCCTCCATTGCCCTTAGTATACCATATCCTCCCGGATTTTGCAAGGGGTTTGAAGCATTTTTCTCAGATTTTTTTTCGGATTTTTTATATCCTTTTTCTGGCAGGCACCTGTGACGCGGGAATAAACGGCTTTCGGAAAAAACGTACTAATCCTTTGCCGGGATAAGCGCTTTGCTTTTTTCGGTGAGATAGTCGAGTAGGCCGACCGAAGCGTTGATGAAAGCGTCACACTCACCTTCGCTTAAGCTGCCGCAGCAGTCACTCACCATGCTTCTTATGAAATCAATGTAAAGCCCGCATGCTTTTTCTCCCTTCTCTGTAAGACGGGCATGTATGTTGCGCCTGTCCGAATCGGAAAAAGAACGCTCCATGTAGCCCTTCCGTACAAGTGCGCTGACTGATGTGGTAACAGACGCGGGAGAAATATGTAAATACCGGGACAACCTCGTCATTGTGTTGCCGTCTTCCCGGGTCAGACTCGACACCGCTTCTATAACGTGCAGCTCCTTCAGGGATAAATCATCACCGCAGATACGTTTTAGTGTAGCTTCCTCAAGCTGCATGAGCCTCAGCGTCGAACGCAAAAAGAAACCCTGTAAAATGTCGCTTTGGTTAGAGTTCATAATTCCAGTTACCTTTTTTATCGATTTAAGATTGACAGAATATAATTGTAAGTAACATGATTTATGATACTACAGTTTAACAGTAATGTCAAGAAACTTTGTATGGTTATTTTGTTAATTTTTATTTTGCCTGTATTTTATACCGTAATTTACAATATCCTATTCGTCGTATAAAAAAACTATGCTCAACTTTTTTTTGGAAATTATGAACAAAAAAATGCAGAAATCACTATATTTATAAAAATTTTAATTTTATACCGAAAAAAAACTCCGGTAGAAGAAATAATATCCAGCCGAAGCAATTTTTTCAGTCTTAATCAGTCTTTTTAGTCGAGATAATATATTTCCATGTCGTCGTGGTAGCCTGCTTTGGCGAAAGACGCCTTCTGAGGATTGCTGTCCGACAGCCAGATATCTACCTCGTATCCGTCTATGCCCCCGCCTACGTCCGACGCAATTCTCACACCGAAATCGTATGTATCGTTCTTAACGTACATTTTCGTTCCAAGGGGAATATAGTCGCTGTTCACCGCAACCACGCTCTCGTCAGCCATCGTTCCGAGATATGTAAGCCCCTCTATGCTGTAGTACGCCGCCGGAACAACACGCCGCATGGAATAGCTGTGCTCAACTCCGTCAGAACCGACAACCACGCCGCCGACTCCCTCCTCGTAAATGGCGTCAACCGGATATTTTACAATTTCCTCATATTCAAAGGTGCGGTTCCGCTCAACACCGTTCACAATTTCCGCCGTGTAATATTTATTCACAACTCCCGCTTCTCCCTGCTGGGTGTAGTTCCGCTCGCCACGGGGAATCAGGTCGGTTTCCGTAACGCTGGACTCAAAGGGAATCTCCTCAGTCTCCGTAATGGTCTCGTACTCGTATAAATCAATGGTAACTGTAGTGTCGGCCGCAATTGTATAGTCAAGGGGAATGGACGTAACCTCTCCCTCGCCCAAAGCCACGCCGCAGTATTCGAGAAGCTCGCCGAGGGTGGTCTTTTCCGTGTCGATGTTAATGTCCTCACGGGTGTAAAAGTCAAGGGTAACATTGTAGGTGGGCACAGGCTTGGTCGTCTCCGGCTCAGTTTCACTCTCACTCTCCAGCGGATTCACGCCCTCTTCCCCTTCGCTTTCACGAACATCAGTTTCACTTTCATCATTCACGCCGGTCGTCTCCGCGTCAGTTTCCTCATCCGGACTCACGGGAGAGCGCTCTTCTTCGCCGATTACTTTGACCTCCCCCTCGGTCTCGCCAATGTTGAAGTCAGCCGGCCTGTTCTTTTCCGCCGCCACATTCACTCCGACGACAAGCGCGAACAAAAGCACAACCACAGCCGCGGCCGTGAAGACATATCCAAAAAACACGCGCTTCTTTTTCTTTGCGGATTCGTTTTTGTCTGAGTTATGTTCCCGTGCGCCATGGCTGGTCATGTCGGGTTTTTCAGCCGCGTCAGTTCCTCCAAGCCTGCGCGAGAGGGAGTTCAGCTTCATGGTCTCCCCCTGCTCACGTACCCGGATCGGTGCGGCAGTTGCGGCTCTCGTGTGGCGTGCTCCGGTGATTCTCTCAGCCACGTACGCTATGTCGTCCTCGTCGGTGGTGTATCCATCCGTCTCCTCCGCCCCACTTTCAGCGGAAATTTTTTCTTCATTATTTAATAAGTCCCCGCCGTCCTCTTTTAAGTCAGGTGCGGATTCACGCCCGCCCTGCTCTTTGTTTTCGCCGGACATACTTTTTATTTCATTTTCGTTTTCGCTCAATTTACCATTCCTCCGGTTCGTTCAGTAACATAAAGCCGTCAGTCATCAGTCGTCCGGGCTGTCGATGAACTTTTTGAACAGAGCTAAAGCTCCAATCAGAGCGGCGGAAGTCAGAAGAGTAGCCGACAGGGTGTCAGTCAGCTTTTTCTTCTGTAGAATTTTCGCCAGTTTTTTGTACTCCTCGCCCAGACTAACCCCCGGAGCGGCAGTTTTCACCCGTCCGTTGACTCCAAGACGGGATTTCATAAGCTCCGCCTCGTACTGACGGTAGATAGCCGCACAGCTCGGGCATGTCTTAAGATGCTCCCTCACCGCACGGCAGCTGTCCTCACTCGCCGCACCGTCGTGATAAAGGGATATCAGGTCTATAACCATATCACAGGAAATGCTCATTTTTTAACTCCTCCAGTATCAGCTTTTTCGCACGGAAAAACAACACCTTCGCCGACCCCTCGCTTATTTTCAGGGATTCGCCTATTTCGGCAAAGCTAAGCTCGGCGTAAATCCGCAGAAGAACCACGTCCCGGTACTTGTCCGGAATCGCGTCAATGGCACGGCGCACAGCCTTTCCCATTTCTCCCCGCTGGATGATTGCCTCCGGGTCTCCCTCTCCCAGTCCCATGACCGAGTCCACAAGAGCGTCGGTGTTCATGTAGTCCGACTGCTTTCTGTTTTTCCGTATGTACGCGCAAAAAGTGTGTTTTGCAATGGCCGCAAGCCACGTAAACAGCTCGCAGTCCCCTCTGAATTTATGAAATGTACGAAACGCCTGGAAAAACGTCTCCTGGGTCAGCTCCTCGGCGAGATCCTCGCTGCCGCACATTCTGTACAGGAAAGCATAGACCCGCGGAAAGTATTCCTCGTAAATTCCTTCAAACGCTTCCACCATATCACCACCTGCTATAATTTAGTGTTTCCTTTGACAAAAAGGTTACATGTTTTTTTGATTTTTAATCTTTTGTTTACACCTGCCCTGACCGGGAGATAAAAATCATTCGCTTTTTTATCCGCGGAAAATATTCTCAAAAAATTTTTGTTTTTTCTGTAACTTTAGCCCCGCAGCATACACTAACTTGACAAAACAAAGAAAACGACGATATAATCGGAAAAATCGAAAGGATGCATTATGAGCTTCAGAATTGTCGGTACGGGTATGTGCGTGCCGGAAAACGTTGTGACAAACGACGACCTTTCAAAAATAGTCGAAACCAACGACGAGTGGATTTCAACCAGAGTCGGGGTCAGAAGACGGCATATTTCCACAACGGAAACCACGGCTGAGCTTGGCTACCGTGCGGCTCTGGCGGCGCTTGAGAACAGCGGAGTCGACAAAAACGACTTGGATTTGATTCTTGTGTCAACCGTCAGCGGCGACTGCGTGTCCCCCTCAACCTCCTGCATGATCCAGAGGATGCTGGGCGTCACCTGCATGACTTACGACATCAACGCGGCCTGCTCGGCGTTCATCTTCCTGCTTGAGACTGTGGCCGGATATTTTGCACGGGGCAAGGTCAAAAACGCACTCATCGTGGGTGCGGAAAGACTGAGCCGGATTGTGGACTGGTCGGACCGCTCCACCTGCGTGATTTTCGGAGACGGGGCCGGCGCGGCTGTGCTTTCGGAAGGAGAGGGATATCTCGATTCAGTGTTTCATGTTCAGGGCGGGGACGAGGTCATCAAAATTCCAAATTACGCTGGCAAGTCCCCGTTCTCTCAGATTGAGCCTGAGAACCCCTACATCCACATGATGGGTCAGGACACCTTCAAGTACGCCGTCGCCTCAATGAGCCACGACCTCCACGAGGTAATGGAATCGGCTGGCGTCACAATCGACGACGTAAAAGTCATCGTTCCTCATCAGGCAAATAAGAGAATCATCGAAGCCGCCTCACGCCGCAGCGGTATTCCTGAGGACAAGTTCTACATGAACATAGCGGAATACGGCAACACCTCCAGCGCAAGCATTCCGATAGCCCTCGACGAGCTGAACCGCGGTGGAAAGCTTGAGCGGGGAGACCTGATTCTTCTCACAGCCTTCGGCGGAGGACTTGCGAGCGCGGCTTGTCTTCTTAAGTGGTAAAAAGCACAAAACTATATCAAATCCGTTCACCCTTATATTATAACATAAAAAACAAAAAAAAGAAAGTGAGACACAAAAATGATATTCGAAAAAATTGCTGAACTTGTAGCAGAAAAGATTGACAGCCCCGTAGAGGACATCACAAAAGAGACAAAATTTTCAGATCTCGGCATTGACTCCCTCGATCTCGCCGAGCTTGCAATGAACCTCGAGGACGAATTCGGAATCACCCTCGAAATGTCTGCCGACATCTCCACAATCGGAATCCTCACCGACAAGATTGAAGAGCTGACCGGAGAGAAAAATGCTTAAGTCCCGAATCTGTGACCTGCTTGGAATCGAGTACCCGATTTTTCAGGGGGGCATGGCGTGGATTGCCGAGGGAACTCTTGCGGCGGCTGTATCAAACGGCGGCGGACTTGGAATCATCTCCGCAATGAACGCCGACGGCGACTACATCCGCTCACAGATACGCCTCGCGAAGTCCCTGACTGACAAGCCTTTCGGACTCAACATAATGCTCCAAAGCCCCCACGCCGACGAAGCCGCTCGCATTGCAGCCGAAGAGGGCGTGAAGGTCATCACCACGGGTGCGGGCAATCCGGCAAAATACATGAAGGAATGGCTCGACGCGGAAATCGTAGTAATCCCTGTTGTTGCGTCGGTTGCGTTCGCGAAAAGAGCCGAGTCAAACGGTGCGGCGGCAATCATAGCCGAGGGAGCTGAGTCCGGCGGCCACATTGGCGAGCTGTGCACTCTTCCCTTTGTTCCGCAGGTCGTGGACGCCGTGAAAATCCCCGTTATCGCAGCAGGAGGAATCGGAGACGGACGTGGTATGGCGGCAGCTTTCATGCTTGGAGCCGAGGGAATCCAGATGGGAACCCGCTTCCTTCTCGCCGAGGAGTGCAAGGCACACGAAAACTACAAGCAGATGATCATCAAGGCGAACGACACCGCCACAATCACCACCGGCAGACGGTTCGGCGGAAACACATGCCGTCAGCTCAAGAACAAATTCAGCCGGAATTTCTCGGCCTACGAGTATTCCCCCGAAGCCACAGCGGAGTCCGTCGCAAACCTCGGCGTAGGATCGCTGAGAAAAGCCGCGGTTGACGGTAACCGTGACGAAGGCTGCTTCTTGGCCGGACAGATTTCCGGTATGCTTGACAAAATTGAGCCTGCCGCTGACATTGTGAAGAAGACCGCCGAGGAGTGCGAATCGCTTTTGATTGGAGGAGCAAAATGGTTAAAACAGCAATAATTTTCCCCGGTCAGGGCGCGCAGTACTCCGGCATGGGCAAAAAGCTCTACGACGAATACAAGGAAGTCCGCGACCTCTACGCTTCCGCCGAGAAGTACAAGCCGGGAATCACCGCTCTGTCATTCCAAGGAACAGCGGACGAATTGAAGCTCACGGAAAACACCCAGCCCGCGCTTTATCTTGCCGAGCTGTCAGCGGCTCTGATGCTTGAAAAAATGGGAGTTGTCCCCGCATGCACAGCCGGATTTTCTCTCGGTGAGATTCCCGCCCTTGCCCTCGCCGGAGCTTTCGATTACGAAGAAGGCTTCCGCATAGTCTGCAAGAGAGGGGAGCTTATGGGCAAGTCTTCCGCCGGAATTGATACGGCGATGGCGGCAGTTCTCAAGCTGTCCCCCGAGGAAGTTGAGAAGATCTGCGCGGCTCAGCCCAACCTGTACCCGGTGAACTACAACTGTCCCGGTCAGATTACGGTATCGGGAACCGCCGACGCCATAGCTCAGTCCAAAGCCGAGTTCACAGCCGCGGGGGGACGTGTGATTCCCTTGGCGGTAAGCGGTGCTTTCCATTCGCCATACATGAACAAAGCCTCCGAGCAGTTCGGGGACTATCTCTCCTGCTACAACATAAAGGAGCCGAAGATACCGGTATACGCAAACAAAACCGCCGCTCCTTATGAAGGAGTAGCAAAAACCATGTGCGAGCAGATAAACCATCCCGTTCTCTGGGAGAAGACCGTCCGCGCCATGTACGAAGCCGGAGTGAGGTTATTCATCGAGGTAGGACCGGGTCAGACTTTATCCAAGTTTGTCCAAAAGACCCTCGCTGGACTTGACGTAAAGACAGCCCATGCGGAGTCCCCGGAGGAAATAATATCAGCCTCTTCATTAGCAAAGGAAGACAATCAACAATGAACACATTAAAAGATAAAGTAGCCGTTGTTACAGGCGGCTCAAGAGGAATCGGCAAGGCTATAGCCCTGAAATTTGCGTCAGAGGGCGCGAACGTGGCAATTCTCTGTGCGGGAAAGCCCGAGGATTTGGAGTCCGCTGTCCGTGAAGCCGAAGAATACGGTGTAAAAGCCGCCGCGTATCCCTGCCATGTTGACAAAATGGACGAGGTAACGGACTGCGTGAAGAAGGTTCTCGCCGAGTTCGGACGGGTTGACATTCTCGTGAACAACGCCGGAATCACCCGTGACAAACTTATGCTGACGATGCGTGACAACGACTTCACCGACGTCATCAACGTAAACCTCGTGGGAGTATACAACGTGACACGCCAGCTCTGCCAGACATTTTTAAAGCAGAAGAGCGGCAGAATCATAAACATCAGCTCCATTGCCGGAATCATGGGCAACGCCGGACAGACGAACTACGCCGCGTCCAAAGCCGGAATCATCGGACTGACAAAATCCCTTGCGAAGGAGCTTGGAAGCCGTGGAATCACCTGCAACGCCATAGCCCCCGGATTCATTGCCACTGACATGACGAAGGAATTTGCCGACCGCAAGGAAGTCACCGACGCAATCCCCCTGAGACGCATGGGCAAGCCCGAAGAAGTAGCGGCTCTCGTGACGTTCTTGGCTTCGGATATGGCGGGGTACATCACCGGAGAAGTAATCAGAATCGACGGCGGCATGGCGATGTAGCACGAAATGGTTAGAAATACTTCATTTTATTCAGCTGATTTCGTGCCAGAGAATTCCTTGAAAAACGGGACCCACCATTTTTCATCGGCTTTCAGCCTACCGGAATTCTTCCAACATTTTGCTTAAGACGTGGAGCGAGAACTCGTGCAGATTTAATTATACAGTGGAGTTCTTCCGCTGGCTTTGGCAATAGTTTAACTCAGAAAAAGTAAAGGACACCATATAAATGAAACGTGTTGTTGTAACCGGAATGGGATGTGTTACTCCTATAGGAAACAATATCAATGAATACCACGACGCAATATTCAGCGGAAAGAACGGTATCGGCGGGATTACAAAGTTTGACACCACCGACTACAAGTGGACTCTGGCGGCTGAGCTGAAGGGATTCGACCCCCTAGCGCGGCTTGACAAAACGACGGTCCGCAAGACTGACCCATACGTCCAGTACGCGCTCTATGCCGCTGACGAAGCCGTTGAGATGAGCGGAATCATCGGCAAGGTTGACCCGGAGGCTCTCGGCGTTTACGTTGGCTCGGGAATCGGAGGCTTCGACACCTTCTGTCACGACCATGCCGCTCTCATCGCCGGAGGACCCCGCAAGGTTCCGCCAATGTTCATCCCCAAGATGATAAGCAACATAGGCGCGGGCAACATAGCGATCCGCTTCGGTGCAAAAGGTCCCAGCATGGCTCACGTTACAGCCTGCGCAACGTCCGGAACCTCAATCGGCGAAGCATACAGGACCATAGCCGGAGGATTTGCAGACGCCATAATCGCCGGAGGAAGCGAAGCCTGCATCATGCCCCTTGCCGTAGCCGGATTCGGAAACTGCACTGCCCTGTCGGCATCCACTGACCCCGACGCCGCTTCCCTGCCATTTGACAAGAGACGTGCCGGATTCATCATGGGTGAAGGCGCGGCAATCCTTGTACTTGAGGAATATGAACACGCCGTGAACCGCGGTGCGAACATCATAGCCGAAATAGTTGGCTACGGCTCCACAAGCGACGCTCACCATATCACGGCTCCCGACCCATCAGGCGAGCAGGTTGCAAGAGCCATCCGCATGGCAGTTCCAAAGAATGTAGAGCTTCCGGCCGAGAAGATTTACTACAACGCTCACGGCACGGGAACCCAGCTCAACGACTCGACGGAAACCGCGGCTCTCAAGTTGGCTTTCGGCGAGGACGCATACAGGCTCCACGTAAGTTCCACCAAGTCCATGACGGGGCATATGCTTGGTGCGGCCGGCGCGGTTGAGGCAATTTCGTCAATCTACGCGCTAAACGAGGGCATGATTCCCCCGACCATCAACCTCACGGAAAAGGACGAGGTATGCGACTTGAACTACACCCCGAACACCCCCGTAAAGGCTGACATTTCTCTCGCCCTCTCAGGCTCTCTCGGATTCGGCGGACACAACGTTTGTCTGGCCTTCGCAAAGTCCGAATAATTACGAAATTATAAAAGTACACTGCGGGGCAGCTGAATAAGGCGGCTTCGCATTACTTTTAAGTGGAAAAAATAATTATAAAATAAACAGGATAAATTATGACTCACGAAGAATTGAAATCAAGGCTCCCTCACAGAGACGCAATGCTGCTCATCGGCGAGGTTGAGGAAAAGGAAACCGACGAAAATCGTGTTGCTGTGGGCAAGACGTACATCCGCGGGGACGAATGGTTTTTGCAGGGGCATTTTCCGGGCAATCCCGTGGTTCCCGGCGTAATACTGTGCGAAATCATGGCTCAGTCGGCCTGCGTACTGATTGAATGCAGCGACATGCTCCCGCTTTTCTCCGGAATGAAGAACGTGAAGTGGAAGCATCCCGTCCGTCCCGGCGACACTCTCGAGACCGAGGTTGTCCTGACCCGCAGAATGGGCGCGTTCTGCTTTGCTAAAGGCGTGGGAAAGGTAAACGGAAATCTCGCGCTGGAGGCTGAGTTCTCCTTCGCCCTGACCCCCGCGTCAGCCCTCGAGAGCAAGCCGGAATAAGAGACAGTAAAACAGTAATTAAAATACAAAGTAGGCTACTTATGGATATAGTAAACAGCATAAAAGACGCTATAAAGTCGGTCATCACCACAAAGCCGTCCGTTGTCATAAAATGCTCCTGCGGCAACGAAATTCCCGAGGACGAGGCCAAGCGGTCGTATTACGTCTGCCCCAAGTGCGGGAAGTACATCAGAATCAGCGCGAGAGCGAGAATTGATATGGTATGCGACGCCGGTTCCTTCAAGGAGCTGTACCCCGACTACCAGAGCCGCGACTTCATGCACTTCCCGGGATACGCGGAAAAGCTGCAAAAGGCTACATCTGCCACGGGGGAAAAGGAAGCCGTAATCTGCGGAACTGGCAAAATCGGCGGCGAGGACTGTGCAATCTTCGTCATGGACCCCCGCTTCATCATGGCGAGCATGGGGTCGGTTGTGGGCGAGAAAATCACGCTTATCTTTGAGAGAGCGCTGAAGGAAAAGCTGCCGGTGGTGGGATTCACAGCCTCGGGCGGTGCGAGAATGCAGGAGGGCATCATTTCCCTTATGCAGATGGCGAAGGTCAGCGGCGCGGTCAGCAGACTCAGTGAAGCCTCAATCCCCTACATCACCGTAGTCACCGACCCAACAACAGGAGGCGTTACAGCCAGCTTCGCAATGCAGGGAGACGTTATTTTAGCCGAGCCGAAAGCCCTGATCGGATTCGCGGGACGGCGCGTCGTGGAGCAGACCACAAAAACCGAGCTTCCTCAGAACTTCCAGACGGCGGAATTTTTACTCGAACACGGCTTTGTCGATGCCATTGTGACCCGGGACAAGCTCAAGTCCACCCTCGCAAACCTTCTGAGAATGCACAAAAAATCTGTATAATAGGAGGAAGGTTTAAATGACAGCATACGAAAAACTTAAAGCGGCAAGAGGAAGCCACCGCCCTACGGGAGCCGATTATGTTTCCAAAATTTTCAAAAACGGAATCGAGCTTCACGGGGACAGACGTTATGGCGACGACCCGGCAGTTGTGGCTGGAATCGGCTTTCTCAACGACATGCCGGTAACATATATCGCAATCGACCGGGGCGCTGACCTCAACGACAGAATGAAGAAAAACTTCGGTTCCCCCAAACCCGAGGGCTACAGAAAGGCTCTACGGCTCATGAAGCAGGCGGAAAAGTTCAACCGTCCTGTCGTTTGCTTCGTGGACACTCAGGGAGCATACGCCGGTGCTGAGGCTGAGGAGCGGGGTCAGGGCGAGGCTATAGCGGAAAACATCCTCGAGATGATGGGGCTGAACGTTCCGGTTATCTCAATCGTCATAGGGGAAGGCGGAAGCGGAGGCGCACTTGCTCTGGCGGCAGCTGACCGGGTGTACATGCTCGAGAACTCCGTCTATTCCGTCATCAGTCCTGAGGGATGCGCAAGTATTCTCTGGAAGGACGCAAACCGTGTGGCAGACGCAGCTGAAGCCCTGCATATCACCGCCGAGGACATGCGGAAATATCAGGCGGCGGACGACGTGATTCCCGAGGACTTCGACCACTTTGACGAAATGTGCGACAGACTTGGTGCTTTATTGTTCCGAGAGCTGTACAACCTGACCCGGCTTTCCGTCACCGAGCTTAAGGACCACCGATACAACCGCTTCCGCCGGTTCGGCTTCTTTTCTGGAATATAAAGGACAAATACAAAAGTGCGGCTTATCCATGAAGATGGGGAAGTCGTACTTTTTTTGTCTAAAGCCGTACTTGAATGTGAATGACACCGGCAGATTTTACGGTTAAAATACATATATAACTATATAACGAAATTTCGGACAATGCCATTGAAAACAATATCGCCATTACAATAATTGATGACAGTCCCGCCGACCGTGCGCTCGTCTCTGGATTTGCCGTGGAATGAGCCGGGGCGAACGGGAATACAGTCGCCATAAAAACCTACGCTTCCGCTGAGGAATTCATTCTGGTTCAGGAGGAAAACGACGAAGCCGCCGACGAGCCGCGTATGTACCTTCTTGACGTGGAAATGGGAAGCATAAACGGGGTGGAGCTTGCATAAGCCATACGCCGACGCAACCGTGTGTGTCAGATTATCTTCATCACCGAGTACAACACTACATAGCCGAAGGTTACGAGGCGGAAGCTTTGAACTACCTCCTCAAACCAGCCCGCCGCGATAAGTTTTTGAGGTACTGGACAAAACCGCGGCCAAGCTGAAAATCAACGAACGCTGTATAACATTCCGCCAGTCTGACGAGATTGTGTGGCTCCCGCTCTACAGTATACGGTATGTCGAAGTGCGTCTCAACTACATCACCCTCCACGCAGACGAGGACTACACCATAAAGTCCACCCTTTCCGCCATATCCAATGAGCTTGACGAGTATTTCTACCGGATCGGGCGGTCGTACATCATCAACCTGCGCTTCATCAGACGGGTGCTGCGGAAGAACGAGGTCTCCTTGTCCTCAGGTGAGTCAATTCTCCTTCCACGTGGAGCCTACGACGGTCTGAATCAGGTTATAATCAGGGTTTTATAGGTAAAAGTCATGAGCATTCTTTCAAAAATCATAGACAAGCGCATTGCGTCCTACCAGCGGGAGCTTCTCGACACACACTACAGCGAGGTCGAAAACATGTACAGGCAGATTCGGCGGGGCTGGCGTCACGACTACCGCAACCACATAGGCGTTCTCAAGGTCTACGCCGCGGCTGGGGACATGGAAGCCGTGAAGAAATACCTTGCATGCTTGACGTGGACCTAAACACCGTGGACACCGTAATCAAAACCGGCAACCGCATGACCGACGCCATTCTCAACAGCAAAATCTCCCTAGCAAAGTCAAAGTCCATCAAAATCACGGCGTAAGCCTTTATTCCCACCCTGCTGTCCACTCCGGAACTGGATTTGTGCGTGATTCTCGGCAATCTGCTGGACAACGCAAACGAAGCCACCCTTTCCCTGCCCGAGGACAAGCGTATCATACGAGTCTACATGGACGTGAGGGGGTCCCAGATGTACCTGTCCGTCACGAATTTTACGGCGGGAAAGAAGCAGAAAAAGGTAGGAACGGGATCTCTCATCACAAAGGGAGAAGATCACGGCTTCGGGCTTGTGCGCATGGACTCGGTGGTCAAGCGGCTGGGCGGGTATATCAACCGAAACAGCGAGGACGGAGCATTCACCACGGAGGCGCTTCTTCCGCAGCATCCTGACTCGGATTGAATCCGGATCAATGTAGTTTACAGCGGTAGAATAACGTAAATCAAAGAGAAAAAATGCAAATCGTCCCCAGCAGAGAACGTTTCGTCCCCGAAATGTGCCGCCGGGGATTTTTTGTGATATTATAAAAACACAAAACAAAGAACGCTTTGAGCTAAGGTAATTTATTCAGAGCTAACTTGCAGTGGAGGTAAAATATAATGTCAAAGGAAAAAGAGAAAAGCGAAATACGGTATGATGAAAATTATCCCGTGGACCCTGAAAATCGCGTGGAACAAGCAGAAGGCTGTGATTTTCATTGTACTTGTCACAGTGGCAGCTCAGCTGGTGCAGAATCTGGCGGGACTGTACCTCTCCCTGTCGGTGCTGTCCTGTATCGAGCAGGAAAAGCCCATGTCCACGCTGATTCTCACCATAACCGCATTCGCCTTGAGCACAGCTTTATGCGGTGCGTTGCTGAACTACTTAAACTGGTCGTCAATGTTCCGCTTTGTTGACGTTCGTTCCCGTTATTTAGCCAAGCACATGGAAAGTTATATGACAACCTCGGTGTCGAACACGGAAAACGACGACTACATTGACCTGTTCCGACGTTCAAGCCACGCTATGGACAACAACAATTCAGCGGCTGAGGACATCTATCGAACCTACGGCGAAATTATAAAGAATATTTTAGGCTTCCTCATCTGCCTTGCGCTTATCGCAAACGTCAATCCTATATTGGCCGTCATAGTCGTTGTAACCTGCGTGTTGAATTTTATCGCGGGAAACAAGTTCAACGACTGGAACTACCGCCACCGCGACGAACAAAATGAATATAACAACAAAATCGACTACCACAACAGCACTGGTCAGGACTTCAAGTTTGCCAAGGACATACGGCTGTTCAACATAAAACCGTGGCTTTACGAGCTTTACGACAAAAACATGAATCTCCTGCGGGATTTTACAAAAAAGCGGGAAATGATATTCTTCTGGCGGGACTTTATCGACGTGGCGCTCACTTTCTCGAGAACGGCGTGGCGTACATCTTCCTCATCAGCTCGGCTCTCAGCGGAGGAATAAGCGCGTCGGAATTTGTGCTCTGCTTCTCAGCCGTGGGAGGATTTGCGGGATGGGTCAGCGGTATCTTGGGCGTATTTTCTCGTCTGCGGTCCCAGGCAATGGACATGAGCGACGTGCGTGAGTTCCTCGAGTACCCCAGCGGAATCGTACAGGATCCAAATCCCCTGCCAATACCGGATTTACCCGACGGGGAGTACAGTATTGAGCTGAAAAACATCTCCTACCGCTACTCCAAGGCCGACCACGACACCATCTCTGGCATCAACCTGACAATCCACACCGGGAAAAAGTTAGCTTTGGTAGGAGGGAGAAATGAACGCATGGGCAAAACCACCCTTATAAAGCTGATATGCGGCTTCTACGACCCCACGTATGGCGAGGTTCTGCTCAACGGTGTGAACATCAAGAAGTTCAACCGGCTCGAGTATTACAAAAAATTCACGGCGGTGTTCCAGACAAGTTCCATTCTGCCCACGGACCTTGCGGAAAACATCTATCAGGACGACCCCAACCCCGACTGGGACAAAATGAACGAATGCATACAGCTTGCAGGACTGGAGGAGAAAATCAACTCCCTTCCGGACGGGCTGAACACCCACTGCGCGAAGGAACTGTACAACGACGGCATACTTCTCTCAGGCGGCGAACAGCAGAGGCTAATGCTCTCCCACGCACTGTACAAAGGCTCGCCTATAATGGTGCTTGACGAGCCCACCTCCGCCCTTGACCCGCTGGCTGAGGCTGACATGTACGAGAGGTACAACTCCCTCTGCAAGAACAAGACGTCCGTGTTCATTTCCCACCGCCTTGCCTCCACCCGGTTCTGCGACAGGATAATCCTGCTCTCCGGTGGAAAAATAGCGGAGGAAGGGACCCACGCTTCACTGCTGGCGAAAAACGGAATTTACACGGAGCTGTTCAACACTCAGGCAAAATACTACAACAGTAATCCTATAGAAGAAAACTGATTTTTAATATAATGGTCATAATAATGAAAAAGAAAAAAGACGATAATGCCATAGGAATCAAGGAAGCCTTTTCCCTGCAGATCCGCGCGCTTAAATTATGGATGAAGACTTACCCCGAGGTGTACATACTCGAGAAAATCAACGCAATATACCGCGCTTCACCCTTACATGGGAGTATATCTCTCTGCCCTTCTCATCAACGAACTCGCAGGCCCGCGCCGTTGTGAGGAGCTGATCCGGCTCGTTATAATTTCCCTTGCAGCCGAAGCGGTTCTCAGACTTATTTGAGTGGTGATTGGCAAAACATCCGCTGTGAAATGCGTCGGAATGTATCAGGCGGAAGAACGGTTCTACACCCAGAAGTACATCAGCATGGACTACGCCGACTGCGAAGATACGGAGAAAATCCAAACCCTGCAGGAAATACAAAACTACCGGATGTGGATGGGCTGGGGTCTGAGTCGCACGCAGTCGTACTACAAACGTTTTATTGAGCTGATATTCAGCATTTTAGGCGCGGCAGTCATGACGATTACCCTGTTCACTTCAAGGACAATGAACCCCGCGTATAAATTTCTCGACAACCCCTTTGTAATCATCACGGCAATGGTTGTATTGATGCTGATCTACCTTCTCACTCCGGTGCTGTACAGCAAAGCTCAAGAGGTGTGGGCAAGCTGCGGAAGCGATACGACTTTTGTAAACCGCAAGTTTTCCTTCTACAGTTGGCGCATATCTCAAAACTCACGTACCCTTGACATCCGCATGTTCAGACAGGATAAAAAAAACAGCGGTAATCACCGACAACTTCGCGAATGAATGAATGGCCAGCAGCTTGGGCCTGGCTCTCAAAAAGGCCGGACTCATCTCAACCTCGACAAGCATAAACGGCGCTCTGTTCACAATTATACTCTACGTCTTTGTGGCGATGAAGGTGTGGGCTGGTGCGTTTGGCGTGGGTTCCATCACCCAGTACATCAGCACGGTCAGCTCATTCTCGGGCGGTGTGGGCAGTCTTGTGTTCCTTCTCGGCGACATCCGCAACAACGCACCACACCTGAAGCGTGCTTTCGACTACCTCGACCTGCCGAATAAGATGTACCAAGGGACTCTCACCACGGAAAAGAGACGGGACAAGAAGTACGAAATCGAATTCCGGGACGTGAGCTTCAAGTACACCGCCGCCAAAACCTACGCCCTGCAGCACCTCAACTTCAAGTTCACCATAGGCTCCAAGCTTGCGATTGTGGGCGAGAACGGCTCGGGTAAAACCACCTTCATCAAGCTGCTCTGCCGGCTCTACGACCCTACGGAAGGCGAAATCCTGCTCAACGGCATCGACATCAAAAAGTACAACTACAAAGACTACATGGACATTTTCTCGGTGGTGTTCCAAGATTACTCCCTTCTCGCTCTTCCCCTCGGGAAAAACGTGGCGGCTTCCTCCCACTACGAACGGGAAAAGGCGGAAAAATGCCTGCTTGAGGCCGGATTCGGGGTAAAACTCGCCGACATGCCCGATGGACTTGACACACAGCTCTACAAGGACAGCACAAGCAAGGGCGTGAACATCTCCTGCAGTGAGGCACAGAAGATAGCCATAGCCCGCTCCCTCTACCGCGACTGCGCTTTCATCATGCTTGACGAGCCAACAGCGGCCCTCGACCCCATAACGGAGAGCGAAATTTACTCCAAGTTCAACGATATTGTCGGTGACAAGACCGCGATTTACATCTCCCACAGGATGTCGTCCTGTCGTTTCTGCGACAAAATAGCGATGTTCGACCACGGCGCGGTAGTTGAGGCGGGTTCACACGACGAGCTTGTGGAAAGCGGCGGCAAGTATCAGTCATTGTGGAACGCTCAGGCGCAGTATTACGAAAATTAAGAAAAAAGCGAGGCTTCCTGACAGTGAATTGCACTAAAAACAGTTGAAATATCGATGATATTATGGTATAATGGAAATGTAAATCAAAATCCAAGGGAGAGATGATTATGAACGGAATTTTCTGCGGCAAAGACGCGACGGTGGCGGTGGCGGACGAGTTTTACATAGCGTTCCTGCGTCTGGTTGACGGACGGATTGTCAGTCTGCTGAATTACAAAAGTGACGGCGTGGTCGGCAAGGTTTCCGGAAAAGGTGAGGCTGTGCAGTACTCCAATCACACCAGTGAAGAATCCCTGTACTGCTGCAAGGACATATACAGCGGTACTGTGCGGTGCAATGACGACGGCATAGCTGATGAAATAAAATCCCACAACGGTGACAGCTTCAGTGTAGACGACAGCGGAAGCATGACCTACACAATGTACGACGGCACGGTGTTCTCACTGGAACTGGCTGAGGAGACGGGAGAGGACTACTTCGACAAATCAAAGTACGGCGAGCCTGAGTCATTATCCGAAAAAATGGCTGTGTGGAACATCTGCAAGTACTACTATTCTGACCCGGGTATGCTTGTGGTTGGAATCGACACGAAAAAGTACTCCATCCTGTTCTCGGTTTACGACAACGATAAAAACAAGACAATCTACTGCCGGGTGGGACAGAACGGATACTGCGAAAAAGGCTGGGCTATGCACTCCACCACATGCATCAGACCCCATGAATGCAGAATGATCGGGAACAATCTGGACACGCTGAAGGATTACATCCCGGATGAGCGGTGCTTTGTTGAAGGAAGCTGTGCTTTCCCGAAAGACGGTGGCTGGTACTGGTCGCTGAAGTCGGTTGAAGACGACGTGATTTACCTGTGCGGATGCGGAGGGGTCACATACACGGTAGAGCGAAACAAAGCGGGGGTAATGATATAGGCATATCCAAACCGGATGAATAAAAAATAAGCCGTCAGTTTCCAAGAAGGATTCCGGCGGCTTTTTGCTGTTTAGGTTACTTTGCCATGGCATTAAGTGTTGTCAAGGATTTTTATGCATTTTTATAAAATCCACTCCACCCTTACACGTGACTGCGGAAGCCGCGGCCTATGATTTCGCTGGAGTTGCTGATTGACAGAAACGCGTCGGGCTGGTTCTTTTTGATGAAGTTGCGGAGCTGAACCGCCTGTCCGCGGGACATTATTGAGATGATTATGTAACGTTTGTCGTGGGTGTAGGCTCCGATTCCCTCCTGAATTGTGGCGCTTCGTTTCAGGGTGTGGGTGATGAACTCGCTGATTGGCTCCGGGTCGTGGCTGATGATTGTGAACACCTTGTGCTGGTTGAAGGACTCGATTACGCTGTCTATTACAAGGCTCTTCATAAGCCAGCCGATTAGAGAGAACAGGCCCGTCTTCACACCGAACGTGAACGCCGTAACCGACACCATGAAGTCAGCGAGAAGCAGTCCAGTTCCAATGTTGACAGATGTGTACTTTTTCAGAATCATAGCGATAACGTCAGTACCGCCGCTTGACGCTCCCATGTTGAAGAAAATCGCCGAAGCAAGGGACGGGAGAAGCACAGCGAAGAAGCATTCCATAAGCGGGTCGTCGGTCAGTGGGGCTGACATGGGGTAAATCACCTCGGCCAGCGAGAGAAACACCGACAGCAGAACCGTGACGTAAGCCGTTTTCAGCCCGAAATCTTTTCCGAGGACGATAACCCCTACAATCAGCAGGGATATATTCAAAATAAACGTCATGGTTGATGCGGAAACAGGCGCGAACTTTGCCACCACAACGGCTATACCCGTGACTCCGCCGAAGGAGAAGTTGTTGGGGAAACGGAACACATAAATTCCGAAGGCCATAAGGAACGTGGCGGCTGTCAGAACCGCGTATTCGGAAATTGCAGAGAGAATCTTCTTTTTATTCATTTTGATTCACCGTAAAAAATTTTGTTTTTTATAAACTCAGCTTTTTCAGGAGCCAATAAAGCATAGCACAATAAAACTGTTTTGTCAATTCGATATTTAAATAACTATATTTCCGCCGAATGAGAACAACTTATGCAACATTCTGACAAATAATAATATTTTGTCTTTTTTCGCGGAATTATGTACAAATTTCCACTTTTGTGCTATAATTTAATTGAATCAAAAGCGGCCGAAAAGCCGAAGAGGAGGTTTCTACGAATGTCACACCCTTTTAACGATAATGAAGGAAAAGCGATTTTATCCTGCAAAAACGTTACGATTGGTCCCGGCGAAATCCGGCTCTGCTCAGACATAAACCTGACCGTCCACGAGGGGGAATACATATGCGTTGTAGGTCACAGCGGAGTCGGAAAGACGCTGTTCGCGAAAACCCTGCTCGGAGACGTGAAGCCCGTGACAGGCGAGGTTGTGTATCCCGACGGACTGACCCGTGCTGAAATAGGCTTTGTTCCACAGGACGAAGAAATCAGCCTCTCAAGTACCGTGCGGGATCTGGTTATGTCCGGCTGTATCGTAGGAATGCACGGTTTCTTCATCTCAAAGCGTGAGAAGGAAGCCGCACGGGAAGCCATGGAGCTGCTTGGAGTCGAAAGCTTTGCGAAAAAGCGGTTTTCCGAGCTGTCCGGCGGTCAGAAACAACGTGTGCTGCTTGCCCGTGCAATGTGCGGACAAAAACGGCTCCTGATACTGGACGAGCCGATGAAGGGACTTGACGCCGCCGCAAAGGACGAGGTGTTCGGCCTGATTCACGCCCTGAACCGGGAGCGAAAAACAGCCGTGGTGATAATCGACTCGGAAGCCCTCGACGGCACAATCCTGCACCTGTCCGACGCCCAGCTCTACTGCGGTCCTGTGGAAGAATACGCAAACTCCGTTCCCGGCAGATTCTACTACGCAGGAAGGATCATCTGACATAATATTAAAGGATAGAATTTTCAGCGCTGCTGAAATCAAGGGGAATTCATGGAAAAGCACCTCGACAAAACCGAACTTGATGACGACTCCCGCTGCAAATAACCGGCCTCACATCAACTTAAATTCCTGCATACACTGTTATATATACCCACATGAAAGGTCTTCAAATGAAAAAGCTCACATACAAGAACACCATAACTACCTGCTACCTCGGCTACATCACTCAGGCAATCGTCAACAATTTGGCTCCACTGCTGTTCATAATTTTCCGGGACAGCTTCGGCATTCCGCTTTCGAAAATCACGCTTCTTATCACCCTGAACTTCCTCATACAGCTGGCTGTGGACTTTCTTTCGGCTAAGTTCGTGGACATAATCGGAACCCGGGTCTGCATTGTTGCCGCTCACGCCTTCTGTGCCGCCGGACTTGTATCTATGGCAGTCCTGCCCTTTGTCATGAACCCATTCGCCGGACTTTTGATTTCGGTTTTCCTCTACGCGGTCGGCGGCGGGCTGATTGAGGTTTTAATAAGTCCTATTGTAGAAGCCTGCCCCACGGACAACAAAGCGTCACACATGAGCCTGCTCCACTCCTTCTACTGCTGGGGAACTGTGGCGGTGATTGTCATCTCAACCTTATTTCTGCAAGTTGCAGGACACGACAAATGGAGAATCCTCGCCGTTCTGTGGTCACTACTTCCGCTGTACAACATGCTCATGTTCATCCGGGTGCCGATTTATTCCCTCACGGAAGAGGGCGAGGGCATGACTCTCCGTCAGCTTTTCTCGAGCGGCACATTCTGGCTGTTCTTTATCCTGATGATAGCGTCGGGGGCGTGCGAGCAGGGGATGAGTCAGTGGGCTTCCGCATTTGCCGAGAGCGGACTTCACGTGTCAAAAGCCGTAGGAGACCTCGCCGGACCATGCATGTTCTCAATCCTCATGGGTACGTCCCGGGTGTTCTACTCGAAAATGGCTGAAAAAATCGACCTTCTCAAGTTCATTATCGCCAGCGGGTTTTTGTGCATGCTGTCCTACGCCGCCGCTTCCCTCTCGCCGTCCCCTGTGCTGTCCCTGATTGGATGTGCGCTGTGCGGTCTATCCGTGGGCATTCTCTGGACGGGAGTGTTCAGCATTGCCTCAGTGGAATTTTCCAAGGGCGGAGTGGCGATGTTTGCGATTTTGGCCCTCGGCGGGGATTTGGGGTGCAGTGGTGGTCCTACACTCATCGGTGCGGCGTCGTCGCTTCTCGGGGATAACCTAAAGTCCGCCCTGATTTTCGGCGAGGTCTTCCCGGTGGCGCTGATAATCTGCTCCCTGTTTTACATGAAAACGCGCGTAAAGCGACAGATGTAATCCTATTTCCACCAAAAGATTAAGGCAGGGTTAAATATTATTAGAATACAAAAGAGTTGTTGACTTCTCAATAATTAAAATGTATAATATACCTGTGTTTGGCAGATAATGTATTAACAATGTCATTCGCGGGTAATTTTATTTAAGGAGAATTTTAATGAAAGAATACCTGTCCGGCTCTATTGAAGTCCTGTCATCCCAGTCGTCAGCTAAAAGCGGACTGAGTCAGGCCGAAGCTGAGAAGAGGCTGGAAAAATACGGCAAAAATCGGCTCAGGGAAGCCAAAAAGAAGCCGCTTGTCCTCCGCTTTCTCGCACAGCTTGCCGAACCCATGACCATCATCTTAATCTGCGCCGCCGTGATTTCGGGAATTCTCGCCTTTGTCGAAGGGGAGTCACCATCGGACGTAATCATCATTTTAGCAGTTGTCCTCATCAACGCGACCCTTGGGGTGTATCAGGAAAACAAAGCCGAAAACGCAATCGCCGCACTGCAGGAGATGTCAGCTTCAACCTCAAAGGTGCTGCGGGACGGCGGGACAAGGATTATCAAAAGTGAGGACGTGGTTCCCGGGGACATAGTTTTCGTTGAAGCCGGCGACTCAATCCCAGCGGACGGGCGAATCATCGAAGCTGCAAGTCTCAAGGTTGAGGAATCCGCTCTGACCGGCGAGTCGGTTCCGGTGAACAAAATCATGGATGCGCTGTCGCTGAAAAAGGGCGAGGACGACATTCCCCTCGGCGACCGGAAAAACATGGCTTACATGGGAAGCTCCGCGGTCTACGGACGTGGTACAATTGTCGTAACCGCAACGGCAATGGATACGGAAATGGGAAAAATAGCCGACGCCCTGACCAAAGCCAAAGACAGCGAAACTCCCCTGCAAATCAAGCTGAACCAGCTCTCGAAGGTGCTGACGTGGCTGGTGCTGGGCATATGCGTGATAATTTTCGGCGTGCAGTTAATAAAGAGCGGTTTTTCCGCCGATAATATCGTTGACACATTCATGGTTGCGGTATCATTGGCTGTGGCGGCGATTCCGGAAGGACTTGCGGCTGTGGTAACGATGGTGCTGTCCATCGGCGTGACCCTTATGTCGAAGAAAAAAGCCATAATCCGCCACCTGACCGCCGTTGAAACACTCGGATGCACCGAAATTATCTGCTCGGATAAAACGGGAACTCTCACCCAAAACAAAATGACAGTGGTAGAGCATTACGGCTCGGACGAGTCGGCACTTGCCCAGTCATTTGCCCTCTGCACCGACGCGAAACTCATCGAAGGACAGACAGCTTCCACCGGAGACCCCACCCAGACGGCAGTTGTTGACTACGCGGCAAAGTTAGGCTTTCCGAAATACAGGCTGGAAGAAGACCATCCCCGAGTGGCTGAAATTCCCTTTGACTCAATGCGAAAGCTCATGACAACCGTACACCGTTATGGCAAAAGTTATGTCCAGCACACAACCGGCGCGCCCGACGTGGTTCTGAGCCGCTGTACGACCGTTCTGATTGACGGAAAAGCCGTGCCAATGACGGATGAGTTTCGCTCTTCAATTGTGGCTGAAAACAAGCGTCTGGCTGACAAGGCTTTGCGTGTACTTGCAGCCGGAGCGAAAAAGTCCAACTCCATACCGGATTTATCAAACCCCGACTCCGCCGAATCGTGCCTGTGCTTCCTCGGACTTGTGGGCATGATCGACCCCATCCGTCCCGAAGTCAAGGACGCAATAGAAGAGTGCAGAAGCGCGGGGATCCGTCCCATCATGATAACAGGTGACCACAAGAACACCGCCGCCGCAATCGCCCGTGAGCTTGGCATAATCGAAGAAGGTCAATACGCCGTCACCGGAGCGGAGCTTGCCAAAATGGACGACAGAACCTTTGAGCGGGAATTCAAGAACATCTCGGTTTACGCCCGGGTCCAGCCGGAACACAAGACTCGCATAGTCAACCAGTGGAGACGGGCCGGTTATGTCACCGCAATGACCGGAGACGGTGTAAACGACGCGCCTTCAATCAAGTCCGCTGACATTGGAATCGGCATGGGAATCACTGGTACGGACGTGACGAAAAACGTAGCTGACATGGTTCTCGCCGACGACAACTTTGCCACAATCGTCTCCGCAGTTGAGGAAGGACGGCGGATTTACGACAACATCAGAAAGGCAATCCAGTTTCTTCTCGGCTCCAACATGAGCGAGGTCATCACCATATTCATCGCCACCCTTCTCGGCTTCACGGTACTTGAACCGGTACATTTGTTATGGATAAACCTTATCACCGACACCTTCCCCGCGCTGGCTCTCGGAATGGAGAAAGCTGAAGCGGACATAATGAAGCGCGCTCCCAGAAGCTCCCGTGACGGCATTTTCTCCGGCGGGCTGGGGTTTGACGTCGCATATCAGGGACTGCTCATCTCGGTTTTGGTGCTGCTGAGCTACGGATTCGGCCACATGTTCGAGTTCGGCTCCTTTGGCTTCACACAGTCATCCCACGGCGTAACGATGGCGTTTCTGACCCTGTCGCTTGCTGAGATTTTCCACAGCTTCAACCTGCGCTCACGAGACAAGAGCCTGTTTCAGGTGAAGGGAATGAACGCAGCTCTCAATCTGTCCACCCTCGTCGGCTTCGCCCTCACAACTGCGGTATGCGAAATTCCACCCCTTGCGGCGGCGTTCAGCTTTACCACTGTAGGACTTCGCGAATACGGCGCGGCGGCTCTTTTAGGCGCATGCGTAATCCCAGTAGTGGAGGCTGTGAAGCTCATAATAAGGCGCGTTGGCCAAAAATCCTGCAAAAATACAGCGGCGGACTGAAAAAACGCGCAGATTTTTACTGTTTTTTTTCAAAAATTTCCTCTTCCCTACTTGCAAAATGCGGAAAAATATAGTACAATATGGTGTATTAGAATTCAAATCACATATATCATTTGAAAGGAGTTTATCCCGCAAATCCGAGGGATAATTACTACTATGGTTGTAGCAGGCGATTTTAAAAACGGTATCACATTCGACATGGACGGACAGGTAATGCAGGTTATCGAGTTCCAGCATGTAAAGCCCGGCAAGGGTGCGGCGTTTGTCAGAACAAAGCTGAGAAACGTTATCACCGGCGCGGTTGTTGAAAAGACATTCTCCCCCACAGATAAATATAACGACGCGAGAATCGACCGCAAGGATATGCAGTATCTGTACAGCGACGGCGACCTTTACTACTTCATGGATCTCGACTCCTACGAGCAGGTTCCGATCGGCAAGGATCTCATCGGCGACAACTTCAAGTTCGTCAAGGAAGAGATGATCTGCAAGATTCACTCCTATCAGGACAAGCCCTTCGCGGTAGAGCCCCCCATGTTCGTTGAGCTTGAAATCACGGACTGCGAGCCCGGCGTTAGAGGTGACACAGCAACAGGTGCTTCCAAGACGGCTACAGTTGAGACAGGCGCCACCATCAGGGTTCCCCTATTCATCAACACTGGCGACAAGATCAGAATCGACACCAGAACAAACGAGTACCTCGAAAGAGCTTAACGTGTGAAACATTCAGCGAGTGCGGACTTCATATAAGCTGGTTTCACACTGAAGAATTCCTTTGAAAACGGAACCAACCATTTTCAATTTGCTTCGCAAACCGGAATTCTTCTCACGTTTAATCTAAGATGTGGAGCGAGGACAAGCTGTGGTTTGTATCTGTTCGCTTGTTTAGCTTAGGACATTAAGCGAAGTATTAACTATTATTTTGCTTGATTAAAAGGCATTGGCAATTTTTGTAAATTGAAAGGAGCTTCCTCATGAAAACTACGGAAAAAAGCGCTTACATCAAAGGTCTTCTTGACGGAACGAATCTCGACACTACTACCCCTGAGGGAAAGATTATCGCGGCTTTATGCGACCTCTGTGCCGATTTTGCCAGAGAAATCGAAACCCTGCGCAACGAGCTTGATGTAACCAACGAGTACGTTGAAGAGCTTGACGCGGACTTGGGCGACGTTGAAGAAATCGTATATGACGACGATGACGACAACGGCTGTTTTTTTGATGACGATGATGATGAAGACGAGGACGACGACGAATGCGAAAACTGCGGCGGATGTGACGATGAGGACGTGGACGACGATGAAGTTTACGTTGCCATGTGTCCCAACTGCGGCGGAAAAGTTTACTTCGACGACAGCGTAGACCCTGAGGACGTAATATGTCCCGCCTGCCAGAAGCCCCTTATCGGCGACGAAGACGAGGACGAAGGCAAGGATCTGTAATTTCCAAAAAAACGACGGAGTTCGGCTGATGCTGGCTCCGTTTTTTATTTTTGCAGTGGAGTCAAACACACGGCTGAATCCCGCACAGACTTTATGTTTTCACATAAAATATGATTCCAACGCGAAAAAGTACAATTTACACGTCGAAGTTATGTTTTTAACGCAAAAAAGACAGCCGCAAAACAACGACTGCCTGATTTTTTATTTTATTAGCGTCGGAGCAGCTTTACCGTCAGTCAATCACGGTGGCTCCGAATGGCATGAGTGCGAGCTTTGCTATTTTGAAGCACTGCTTGCCAAATGGGATCCCGATTATGGTACAGCACAGCAGAATTCCGTTCATCACTGCCGCCGCCGCAAGAGGAATGCCGCTCACTATAAGCCACACAAGATTTGCGAGAGTTGACATTGTGCCGCCGCCGTAGTGGATTTCCTTGCCGAAGGGGAAAAACGACAGAGCGGAAAATTTAAAGCACTGCCGCCCGATTGGAATTCCCACAATTGTAATGCACCATAAAACACCCGCGGCAGCCCATGCAAGACCCTGCCAGATTCCGCCGCAGAGGAACCATATCATGTTTCCAAGACATCCCATGTTACTGCCGCCTTATCCGGTTATAAAATTCCGTCATATCCGCGTGATTCTGCTATTCCTTCCACGTGAAGTCGGAGGCCATGACTCTTGTGCAGTCTTTGGCGACCATGAGCATACCGCCGCCGCACTGGCCTTTTTTGACTTCCCCTGAATCGAGGTACACCCGAACTTCTCCCGGAGCGAGAGCCGTCACGAAAGGCACATGTCCCGCGAGAACTGCCAGTTCCCCTACGATTCCACGGACGGAAAGCTGGGTTGACTCGCCGTCGTATCTCATTCCGTCTGGAGCGGCTATCTGTAGTTTGAAAGTTTTCATAATCGTTAAACCGTTTTGTTTTACTTTGCCATTTTTGCTTTTTCAAATGCCTCGTCGATTGTGCCAACGAACAAAAATGCGCTTTCGGGAAGGTTATCGCAGTTGCCCTTGAGGATTTCATCAAAGCCGCGGATGGTTTCCTTGACAGGCACATACTGACCCGGGAAGCCGTTGAACTGTTCCGCCACGTGAAGTCCCTGTGACATGAACCGCTGGACCTTTCTGGCTCTGGAAACGAGGAGTTTATCTTCCTCCGACAGCTCATCCATACCCATGATGGCGATGATGTCCTGAAGCTCTTGGTACCGCTGAAGCACACGCTGAACCTCACGGGCGACACGGTAGTGTTCTTCTCCGACGATATCGGGTGTGAGGATACGGGAAGTGGACTCCAGTGGGTCGACTGCGGGGTAGATACCCATTGAAGCTATGGAACGGCTGAGGGCTGTGGTTGCGTCGAGGTGGGCAAATGTAGTAGCCGGTGCTGGGTCGGTGTAGTCGTCCGCGGGAACGTAAACCGCCTGAATTGAAGTAATGGAGCCTTTCTTGGTTGAGGTGATTCTCTCCTGAAGTGCGCCCATTTCCGTTGCGAGGGTGGGCTGATAACCAACGGCTGAGGGCATACGACCGAGCAGAGCGGACACTTCGCTTCCTGCCTGAGTGAAACGGAAGATGTTATCTATGAAGAGAAGCACGTCCTGACCTTCTTTATCGCGGAAATACTCTGCCATTGTGAGTCCGGACAGGCCAACTCTCATTCTTGCTCCCGGCGGCTCATTCATCTGACCGTAGACCAGCGCGGTTTTCTCGATAACGCCGGATTCCTTCATTTCGTTATAGAGGTCGTTGCCTTCACGGGTTCTCTCGCCTACTCCGGTGAACACGGAAATACCTCCGTGCTGTTTAGCGATATTATTGATAAGTTCCATGATGATGACGGTTTTACCCACTCCTGCGCCGCCGAACAGGCCGACTTTTCCGCCTCTTGTATAGGGGCAGATGAGGTCGATGACCTTGATTCCGGTTTCGAGGATTTCGGTTTCCACAGACTGTTCTTCATATGTGGGAGCGGGGCGGTGGATGGACCATTTTTCGCATCCTTCCGGTTCGGGAAGCTCGTCAACCGGCTCACCCAAAACGTTGAAGATACGTCCAAGCGTGCCTCTTCCCACGGGAACTTTGATAGGCGCACCCGTATCCACAGCTTCCGTACCGCGAACAAGTCCGTCCGTTGAGCTCATTGCAATACATCTTGCAGTATTGTCACCCGTATGGGACGATACCTCGACGGTAATAGTACGGTCGCCGCATTTAATCTGAACGGCATTCAATATATCAGGCAGTTCTCCCTCGTCGAATCTTACGTCAACGACAGGGCCAATTACCTGAGCAACATGACCGATATGTTTTTTCTCTGACATTATTTTTCTCCATTTATATGAGTTAGCAGGTGGCGAGGGGCTACGAGGAGGACGAGGGGTACGTGCTTCTTGAAAGAAGCTGAGCAAGAACTTCAAAATGACAAATTTATTTAATAGTGCAGTTTTAATTGTTCGGCTTCAATTTATCATTTGTGCCTGTCGATGAAGAAGTTTTCCTCTTGCCATATTGTTATCCTTGACATCATGAAGGGTGGAGGTGGTGTTTAGGGACCACTACCCTACTCACCCACGCCGTATGGAACACCTTGATTTAGTAAATCAGATTGTTTGCATTCCTGTTAACTCACATCTGCTTAATATTATTTTTATGCGTTTGCGCCTGCAACGATTTCTGTGATTTCCTGTGTGATTGCGCTCTGTCTTGCTCTGTTGTACTTGAGGCTGAGGTCGCTCATCATTTCGTCGGCGTTTTTGGTGGCAGTATCCATTGCGGAGCGTCTTGCGGCCAGTTCGGATGCGTAGGACTCCATGACCGACGAATACAGCACTCCTGAGATATACTCGGGAATGACAGCCGACAGGACAGCTTCGGGGCTTGGTTCATATTCCACCACTATATGGTGTTCGTCAGTGCTTTTTTCATCCGTTTCAGTCCCATTCGCGCCGGACTTTTTGTTTTTCTTTTTGTCAAGCGGAAGGAGGTAGGTTATATCAGGGGACTGGCTGAGCATTGACGAGAACCTTGTATAGATCAGGTTGACTGCCGCTATTTTATCTTTGTCGTACATATTTGTTATGATTCGTGAGACTTCAGCCGAGTTTTCCGAGGAAAAATGCTCCACCGAGGCGAACTTATCGCTGACGAGGTTTCCGTTGTGCCGGTAGTACTCCACTGCTCTTTTGCCGATGGGAAGAATCAGGTCTTTATCCTCGAGCATTGTCATAGCCGAGCGGAAGATATTGTTGTTATACCCTCCGGCAAGTCCGCGGTCTCCTGCTATAATGATGTAGAGTGTGGGAAGAGAGCGGCTTCGGGGTTCGGAGTATTTGCTTTTTTCCGCAGCCAATGAAGCGAAAGCGTCAATCATAACGGAGCGGTAGAATCTGGACGACTCCATTCTTTCCCCTGCCCGCCTGATTTTGGAGGACGCCACAAGTTCCATTGCCTTGGTTATATGCCGCGTCGAATCCACGCTTTTTATTTTGGCACGTATGGCTTTGATATTAGCTCCCATTTTACTTTTATCCTTACGTTATTGTTAAGCGAAGCCGGACGAGGTAAAGGTTACGCGTTATAGGGTCCGGCCTGCTTCATCTTCAGTGTTCGGAGGTGAACTTTTCCGTGAATTCGCGGACTGCGGCGTCGAGAGCTGCTTTTTCTTCGTCTCCGAGCTTTGCGCCTGCTTTGATTGTCTCGAGAACCTCGGGATGGCGAAGATCCATGAATTCGTACAGTTCCTTTTCGTATTCCTTTACGTCAGCCACTGCGACTTTATTCAAATACCCATTTATTGCGGCGTAGATGATGACCACCTGATTTTCAACCTTTATGGGGGAATTTTTGTCCTGCTTCAGAATTTCCACGATTCTCTCACCAAGCGCAAGGCGGGATTTTGTATCTGCGTCAAGGTCTGAGCCGAACTGTGCGAAGGTCTGAAGCTCCCGGTACTGGGAATAGAGCAGCTTCAACGTGCTGGCGAACTGCTTCATTGGCTTGATCTGGGCCGAGCCGCCTACACGGGAGACTGATATACCCGGGTTGACAGCGGGGACAACGCCCGAGTGGAACAGTTCCGTCTCAAGGAAAATCTGGCCGTCGGTGATTGATATTACGTTTGTAGGAATATATGCGGAAACGTCGCCGGCCTGGGTCTCGATAATCGGGAGAGCGGTAATGGAGCCTCCGCCGTACTCGGGTGCGACTCTAGCCGCACGTTCAAGGAGCCGTGAGTGGAGGTAGAATACGTCTCCGGGGAAAGCCTCACGTCCCGGGGGTCTGCGGATGAGGAGGGAGAGAGCGCGGTATGCCACAGCGTGTTTGGACAGGTCGTCGTAGACTATGAGGACGTCCTTTCCCTGTGCCATAAAGTACTCAGCCATTGCGCATCCGGAGTAGGGGGCGATGTACTGGAGCGGTGATCCTTCCGAAGCCGAAGCCGCCACTACAACTGTATAAGAATCCGCGCCAGCCTTGCGAATGGTTTCCGCTATATTTGCGATTGTGGAATTTTTCTGACCTATTGCGACATAGATGCAGATAACTCCCGTGTTTTTCTGGTTCAGGATTGTGTCGAGGGCTATTGTTGTCTTGCCTGTCTGACGGTCGCCGACGATTAATTCACGCTGACCGCGTCCGATGGGTATCATTGAGTCGATAGCCTTGATTCCGGTCTGAAGCGGTACGGACACGCTTTTTCTCTTGATGATGCCGGGGGCTTCGCTCTCGATTGGGCGGGTAAGCTCGGTTTTGATCGGACCTTTTCCGTCGATGGGTTTGCCGAGAGCGTTGACGATACGTCCTATCATCTCCTCGCCCACGGGAACTGAAACGACGCGGCCGGTCCTCTTCACCTTAGTCCCCTCGCGGATGTTTGAAGCGTCGTCCAGCATGACGATTGACACGGTTTCCTCTTCAAGGTTCATGGCCATTCCGCTCTCGCCGCCCTCGAAGACCACAAGCTCATTGGCCATGCATTTTTCGAGACCGAAAGCGCGCACAATGCCGTCTCCGGAGGTTATGATCGTACCGGTTTCCGCTTCTTCCGCTTTATTTTCGTAATTTTTTATTTGATTTTTTATAATACTGCTGATTTCTTCAGGACGAATGTCCACTCGAAGTCCCATTTTATATTATTCCTTTCACGAGTGATACGTTTCCGGGCCGCCTGTCACGTCGAAATTTACGCCTTAAGCCGGGCCGCGATTTCATTAATTTTTGACTTTACGCTGTCGTCGATTCTGCGGTTGCCGATGTCGAGCTTCATGCCACCGAGAAGGGACGGATTTACACGATAGACCATCTCCACCCGTCCGCCGGTTTTTTCCTCCAGCTTAGCGGTGAGCTTCGACTTCTGCTCTTCCGTCAGTTCAACCGCGCTTTCGGCTGTGACTACGGTTATATTGAATTTTTCTCTGTACAGATTTTCGTATTCAGCGAAGCAGGACGGAATCAAATCCCCGATTCCCCGGTCCACCATGAGCTTCATGAATGACACGAGATTACGGTTGACTCTTCCGCCGAAGGCTTCGTCTATCATTCCTTCTCTCGCTGACTTCGGAATGGAGGGATTGATGAGGGTATGCAGATACTCCCGGGTGAAAAGGGGTTTCAAAGCCTTGACTTCCCCGAGAAGCACATCCTCACAGCCTTCGTCTGAGGCCAGCTCAAACAGTCCCGCCGAATATTCCATTGCTATATCGTTCATACATATACCCCTTAAATATATCTCTGAAAGAATTCCGGTCGTCTAAAAGACGATGAAAAATGGTTGGTTCCGTTTTTCAAGGAATTCTTTAGCGTGAAAACAGCTGACTAAAATCAGGTTTTTCTGTATATTTCACGCGTTATAATTTGTCGATAAAGGAGTCGATGAGTTCCTTGTGGTCGCCTTCCTTGATTTCTCTCGAAACCACGCTTTCGGCAATCTGCACGGATATTTCCGAGATTTCGTTTTTCAGCTCGCTCATAGCCTTCTTTTTCTCTCGCTCGATGTCAGCCTCGGCTCTAAGTGCAGTGTCGGCGGCTTTGGCTTTGGCTTCCTCGATGATCTCCTCACCCAGCTTGTCCGCACGGCGTGTGGCGTTCTTTATAATCGAATCCGCCTCGGCATGTGCGCCTTCCAGTTTTTCACTGTAAAGCTTACGGTCAGCCTCTGCCTGAGTTTTGGCTTCCTCAGCGCCGGCGTAAAGCTCGTCCACCTGACTCTGCCGCTCAGCCATGATTTTCTGAACCGGCTTGAACAGGAATTTCTTTAAAATGAGCATGAGAATCAGGAGATTGGCTATGGTGGCGATGATGTGCCAGATATTCAGCGATATTAACTCAAGATATTCTGAATCCATTATTATCTCCGATTTTTACTTTAAATAGTGTATAAATAGTGTAATATTACAGCTTTCCGAGGAAGAGGTTGGGAGCGAGGAGCATCAGAAGCAGACCCATAACGAAGCCGTAAATACCGGTGGTCTCAGCGATAGCGCATCCCATGATCATTGTGGAGGTGACGGAACCCTTGCATTCGGGCTGACGTCCTATAGCCTCGCACGCTTTACCTACGGCGTAACCTTCACCGATACCGGGGCCTATACCCGCGATAAGGGAAAGTCCCGCGCCGACCGCACATCCTGCCATGATTATTGCTTTTGCCATTTCCATATTGGTTTTTCTCCTGTTTCTTTTGAATTTTTATGTTTAGTCAATTTTTGACTTTTTCAAGCAAACTTATTCTTCGCTGGCCGCGCTTCCGATGTATAGCATGGTCAGCATTGCGAAGATGAACGCCTGCATGCATGAGCTGAACACATCAAAGTAAATCGACAGCACAGCCGGAATTCCCACCTGCAAGAACGGAATTTTTCCGAGAATTCCCGGGAGCCAGCCCAGAAGTGCGGTGGAAGCAGACGCCAGTGCCGCGTATACAAGGGTCGAGATTACCACGCCCGAGACCACGTTTCCGAAGTGACGGAATGCCATCGACACGGGTGTTCCCAGTTCGCTCAGCACGTTGAAGGGAGTGAACGGCACGAAAGGCTCAGTGTATCCCTTGAGGTAGCCGCCGAAGCCGTTGGTTTTGATTTTGTAGTAGGTTATCATGCCGAACACAAGAATTGCCCAGCCTGCCACAGTGTTGAGGTCCGCCGTGGGGGGATACATTCCGAGAAGGGCTGACAGCGACGAGAACGCGGACAGAGCCAAAATCGCGCATATGAACGGCTCGAATCCAGCGAACTTCACACCCATGTTCTCCCGCACAAGTCCCGTCACCTTTTCCACAATCCACTCGGCGACGATCTGCCGCTTTGAGGTGGGCTTGACCTTGAGTCCATGGGTCAAAAACAGGCACAGCAGGAATATCACCGCCATGACTATCCATGAGTTCACCTGGGTTTCGGTTATGGGAATGCCGCCGAACAGTGGTATCTCAAAGAGTATTTTTGCGCCGGTTATACTAATCGAATCCATTTTTGCCTCTTTATATTATATATAGTCGTTTGTTTTATTCTTCGCCGGAATTGTCGTCTTGCTCTGGGGTCCCGCTTTTTTCCGACTTATCTATCCCGCCGGACTTCTTTTTATCCGCGCCGGGAACGGGACCTTTTGAAAAGCCGGAGACGAAAGACTCAAACTCATCCTTTGTTTCCTCTTCCTTATCCTCAGCAGCGGGAGCGTAATCCGGCGGCGGATCGTTTTTGTGCTTTATATTATTGATGGCATTTCGCACGGTTATTATAATTCTGGGGTAGAATACCGAAAGAAGCACCGGAATCCAGTTTATCCATTCAACCGCGATGGACAGCGCCATGACCGCAAGCATTATTATCGTCCGCCGGATGTAGGAGGAGTGCATCTTAACCTTGGCAGTGTTTTCGTCCCCCGTTTCAAGAGCCTTCACAATGCTCAGGGACATGAGGATGAAGTTGCCAACCGCCAAAACGAATCCGATAAGCGCACCGATCACCACGTCCCAGCCGAATTTTCCTATGATAAGGAACACCAATATACAGACAACGGAGCAGACCGCGCACCCGAATGCCATCAGCTTTATTTCTTTTTTTACCTCGGGTTCGAGTTTCATATTGACCTCGATTTATGTCAGGCCGCGTAAATGAAGCCGTAGCTGTGCCATCACGCCGCTGAATACTATCCTTTTACATTATATGGTTATAATACCATAATTTCCACGCAAAGTCAAGACATATTTATAGATAAATTATGAATAAAACGTTTTTTGACCGGGCAAAACTGTAAAATGCGACATAATATTTTCATTTGTTTACAAAATTACGGATTTGTGCATATCATCCGCCGCTCGATTCTCGGTGAGCCTAATTTGATTTCCTGCTCACATCCGTCAAAGCGGAAGCCGAATCTCTCATAAAAGCGAATCGCACTCTCGTTTCCGTCAAGCACCCAGAGTGCCACCTACGGGTAATCTTTAAGCTTCCGGCATGCCGACTTCATTAGCTCATATCCGACTCCCTTTCCGTGATATTCAGCCAAAACGTAAATTGCAAAGACCTCGCCGTGTCCCGGTAAGGTTTCGTCCCGATATGCGCCGTATCCCGCGAATCCCACGACCTGATATCCGTCCTTAGCCACGAGTATGTTGTCAGGCCAGCGTGGGCTATTGTGTCGCACTTTTCCTCGGTTATGCCCCTCAAGTAGTCCTCGTCGACAAGTCCCGTATAGGTTTCGTGCCACGACCTGCAATGGACGTACCCTTTGCCCTGAATTTCATATTCGGTCTCCATGGGCTTTATTTCAATGTTCATTTTTTCTCCTTTGCTCACTTTGTCTGTGGATATTATATCAGTTTCTGCCGAAGATTAAAACAGTCACGTCCGCTTCGGTGGTGCAGATTCAGTCAGATTGGCGGTACTGATGAAAAACCAGTCACAAGCCGTCTTTTGTCGCATCCATACAGAAATGGCGCGGTTTTCTTGGAAATTCCGGTAACAATTCAAGGTCCGGAGAAATCCGACGCCGCGCCGATTTATTCAGTTGCCAAAGTTCACGCCGTACTGCAGCTTGTTTCCGTCCGGTGCGGTGGTGGTGTAGTAGAGTACTCCGTCGGACATGCGTATTCCCGACAGCTTGCCGAGAGCTATTGTCTGCACCGTTCCGTCAGGGAAAATGAACAGAAGCCTGTAGTCCTCGCTTCCGGTTCCGTTGAGTCCGGCGCCGTAGAGAATGGTACACCTGCCGGAGTCCTGCTCGAACAAGATTTCCGCGTTGTTTTTGGCGTCACGGAGCGCGGTTTCGTATATCTCACTCTTTCCGGCACTTCCAGCCGTACCTGATGCGCCTGAGGAGCCTGTGTTTTTCGGCGTATAGACGAGGTTTTTGTCGGCTGCGGCGATTTTTTCGGCGAGAGATGACAGTCCGCAAAGAGTCAGATCCTCCGAGTCAAGCTTGCCGCAGAAGAATTCAACCGATGCCGCGTCGGACGGCTTGACTTTTTCGGTGAAATACAGCGCGTAGGTCACATAGTCGTCGTGGTCAGCGTACCATAACTGTTCGATCAGTGAACGGTTTCCGTTTATGTAGACGTAGCAGAGGTTGTTGATGTCCGCGTAAACGTCGGCGATTTCCTTAACATTTTCTCCGTTGACTCCCACAGCGGAATTGTTCAGCCAGCCGCGTACAATGCCCAGAGCGTCGAATCCACCGTTTTTGTAGAGCCGGAAGGAAATGTTGTCGTTCTCGAGGACGATATCGTTGACCGTATCTATGGAGTATGAGCTTCCCTTGGTCCAGCTGCCGTCTACTTTCACAAACTGTGCCGCGAAGGATGTGATTCCCTCGAAGGTGGAAGGCTTTACTTCACCGGTGTAGAGAGTCGCCTGTTCGAGATCAAAGCCCGCGTCGGATGAAATGTCAGGCTGAGCCTGTTCAGATGTGCCGGAGTCCGTCTTTCCCACAGTGATGCGCTTGTCCTTATACGCAATTCTCGTCACAAGGGCGGAGACTTCGCTTCTCTTCACCATTCCGGCGGGATTTATGTTTCCGTTTGCGTCGCCGGTCATGATTCCATATCTGTAGAGGCGGTAGACGGCACTCGCGTACCATGCGTCAGTCTGAACGTCGGGAAGGTCGCCGTACTCAGCCTTGTTTATCTCTTCGAATGACGCGCCGGAGTTTGCAATGGCACGGGAGAACAGAACCGCAACGGACGCGCGTGAGACGTAGGCGTTGTAGTTTTCGTAATCCTCGGTGACAATGTTGTTTGTACGGGCGTAGTCCAGATATCCGCTGTACCAAGCCGATGTGCTCGCGGGAATGTTTTCGGTTTTGCCGTTTTTCAGCAACTGATGGCAGGATGAAGCCAGCTTTACGGCCTCGGCAACCGTGAGATATCCGTCGGGTGAGAACAGGCTGTCGCTTTTGCCGCTCATAAGTCCGAGCGAATACGCGTCGGCAACGTCCGAATAGAACCAGTCGCTCTCGCTCACGTCAGTGAACTGTCCGCTGTAGGTTTCGGCTCCGGCACCGGCGAGAGAAGCGCATCCCGCCAGTACAGATGAAACGAGAATTGATGTTACGATTTTCTTAAAATATTTCATGATTCAACCGTTTAGAGGTTTTTCCCCCTTATGTGAATTTTTTTATGTCTTTTAAGTCTGTTATTTCAGCTTGAGTATTCCGAGAAGTCCGCGCTTTAAAATCTGTCCGCCTGCCTGAATCAGCTGGGACTCGATTTTATCCCGCCGTTTTTCGGCTTTCTTTTCCCGAGCCGCACGGGCTTTTTCCTCTTCTTTGGCGAGCCTCTTTTCCTCAGCCAGTCTTGCCTTTTCCTCGGCGGCTTCCAGTTTTCCCCGCTCCTCTTCCAGCTCTTCCCTCTGACGGCGGATTTCTTCAAGTTCGGCTTCCTTTTTTCCTTTCTCAAGAAGAACTTCATATGCGCTTTCGCTGTCGACGGCCTTGTCGTATTTCGTCATCTGTGAATTCGATATTGCCGCCGCCTTTGCGACCGGTGAACATGACGACATCTTCGACTCGGGGCAGATTATCTTCGTCTTTTGTACAATTTCCGGGACTCCGTCTTCATCGAGGAATGAGGTCAGAGCTTCGCCGCAGCCGAGGGTCATAATTTCGTCCTCCGCCTTGAAGGCTGGGTTTGGCCTGAATGACGCCGCCGCTGTTTTCACAGCTTTCATCTCAGCCGGAGTGTATGCTCTGAGCGCGTGCTGAACTCGATTCGACAGTTGTGCAAGTACCGGATCGGGTATGTCGGATGGGGACTGAGTTACAAAATACACTCCCACTCCCTTTGAACGGACAAGCTTCACGGTCTGCTCTATTTTGTAAATCAACGCACGGGGCATTTCGCTGAACAAAAGGTGCGCTTCGTCGAAGAAGAACACCAGCTTCGGCTTGTCCGAGTCTCCGGCTTCGGGAAGATTTTCGAAAAGCTCCGCCAGCATCCAGAGAAGGAACGCGGCGTACAGCTTGGGGTGCTTTATTATCTCCGTGCAGTCGAGGATGTTCACAACTCCGCGTCCGTCAGGGGAGGTTCGTATCCAGTCGTGTATGTCGAGCATGGGTTCGCCGAAGAACCTGTCAGCGCCCTCGTCCTCGAGCCGAATCAAAGCCCGGCTGACCGCACCGATGCTCTGGGCCGCCATATTGCCGTACTTCGCCGAGTACTCCGTTCTCTTTTCGGAAACATGGGATATAACGGCTTTCAGGTCCTTCATGTCGAGGATTTTCAGCCCGCTGTCGTCCGCGATCCGGAAAATGATGTCGAGCACGCCCTGCTGAGCCTCCGTCAGTTCAAGAACACACGAGAGGATGTCGGAACCCATGTCGGAAACCGTTACCCTGACCGAATGGCCTCCCATGCCGTACACATCCCAGAACTCCACCGGGTACGCCTTGTAGGAAAAGCTGTCCTCAATCCCGAATTTCGCGATTCTCTCACGCATGCCGGCGTTGTCAAGTCCAGCCTCAGCCATACCGGACACGTCGCCCTTCACGTCGCACATGAAAACGGGAACTCCCGCTGCCGAAAACGACTCCGCCATTACCTTCATGGTGACGGTTTTTCCGGTTCCGCTGGCTCCCGCGATAAGTCCGTGACGGTTTGACTGGCTCAGGTTCATATAGACCCGCTCAGACTGCGGGGTATCCGCGATTCCCATGTATATTCTGCCGTTATCAAGCATATTTTCTCCAATCCGCGGTGAAGTCAGACTCCCGCTTGATTTTACATCAGCACATTATCTTTTACAATTTACAACGCGTTTCTATGTGAATATATATTATAGCAGTTTTTTTCCGTCGGGTCAAGACAATTTTTGTAAAACCATCGCCCTGCGCATGTCAGATGTTGTTGAGAGCTGCCGACTCAATAAGGTTTGCGCAGTCCTCAGCCGCGTCAAGACAGTTTTCGAGGTCCTCGTACATGTTCGTCCAGACTATAACCTCACGGTCGTTTGAGTCGTCGGAGTAGAGCCGTCTCAGGGAATCCGCGTGAATCACGTCCCCCTCGCTCTCACACTCCTTCACACGGATAATCAGCTCAGTCAGCTTCTTCGAGGTGCGGTAAGAGGAAAACTCGGCGCAGAGTGAGCTGAGTCCGGCGCAGATTTCGCGGATTTTTTCAGTGAACTGCCCCGCGTCCGGCCTGATTTTTGTGATGTTGTATTTATACACGCACCGGGCAACGTCGTCGATATTGTCAACCACGTCGTCAAGCTTTTCCGAAACGGCCACAATGTCGTCCCTCTCAATTGGGGTTATGAACTCCCGCGTGAGATGCTCCATCATGACGTGCTTTTCCCCGTCGGCTTTGTGCTCCAGCTCATGGATGCGTGCGGCTTTGTCGGGAGCGGACTCATAGGTGAAGCCGGTGAGAAGGTCGTCCAGCAGCCCCGCAGCTTCATTAGCAATCCCGCTGACCCGGGTGAAGTAGTCAAAGTAATCGAAACCTCTTTTCTTAGGCATATCAAGCTCCTTTTATATGTTTACGCAGCGTTTTTGTATATGTTTGGCAATAGAATAATGACTATAAACAGCAGTTCCCACAAACTGAGTTGATTTTATCTCCGCCGAATCACGCGAAAAGCGAGAACAGCTTCACCATAAGGAAGCCTAAAATTCCGCAGCCGGGGAAGGTCAGGACCCACGCGAGAACCATGTCGCCGACGATTTTCCAGTTCACTGCCGACAGACGCTTTGACGCTCCCACGCCCATTATGGCCGTTGTTTTCGTGTGGGTGGTGGACACCGGAATTCCCGTTAGTGAGGCGAGAAGAAGGCACAGTGCGGCGGCAAGGTCGGCTGAAAAGCCCTGATAAACCTGCAGCTTCACCATGTCCATGCCCACGGATTTTATGATTCTGTACCCGCCGATCGAGGTTCCAAGCCCCATCACCACCGAACACAGCAGCATGAGCCACAGTGGAATTGCAAACTCAGTCACTCCCATGTTTCCGCCGGAGATGAACAGTCCCAAAAGAAACACGCCCATGAACTTCTGTCCGTCCTGCGCCCCATGCATGAACGCCATCAAAGCCCCGCCTCCCAACTGAGCAAAGCGGAAAAAACGCGTGGTTTTACGTCTGTCCATATTCCGGCACAGGAGTTCCGTAAGCCGAACCGTGACAAAGCCCATGCCGAAGCCGAGAAGAGTTGACAGAACCAAGCCGTATACGACCTTGACCCATTCGCTCCCGTTGACTCCGCCGAGGTTCCCGTGAATCGCAATCGCCGCTCCGGTCAAACCAGCAATCAGAGCATGGCTTTCCGACGTGGGAATCCCGAACTTCCATGCCGCCACCGACCACAGCACAATAGCGGACAGTGCGGCGCAGAGGGCATAGGTCGCAGAGTGGGAGTCGCCGCCGAAGTCTACCATATTATATATAGTCGACGCAACCCGTGAGGACAGCGCTGTCATGACGAACACCCCAAGGAAGTTGCACACAGCCGCCATTGCAATCGCTGACTTCGGCTTTATGCACCGGGTGGAGACGCAGGTCGCTATGGCGTTGGGCGCGTCAGTCCAGCCGTTGACAAGAATCACGCCGAGAGTCAGCAGAACTGTTACAATGACAAATGGCGAGCCGCCGCATATAATCCCGATAAAATCCCCGAAGGAAACAGTCATAGCCTACCTCGCACTACATAGAATTATCAACAAAAACTATTTTTACCGCCGTCTTTTCCATGCATAAACTTAATATGACGGCAAAGAATAATAGTATATTATAATTTTACATCAAAATATAGAAGAGTCTATGACGTTATACTGAACTTTTTATAAACATTGCCATCAGTAGTACAGATCTGCGGGAGCTTAACTATAGAACCGTGAGAGTTCTAACAGTTTTAGCTGAAAAAATGTCGTTTTGCCCGTTGGGGCTTCCCCGCTAATGTAAAAATTTTGTTATAAAATCTAAAAGAATTACTCTTCCCTCTTGATTTTCCGCGAGTGGAGTATTATAATAAGAAAATGTAGAAAAATGTCAGCCCGATGTATACCAGCGTCGGAAGCTGAGCGTATTACAAGTTTTACAAAAAGTAAACCTGAAAGGATATAATACAGTCATGGAAAAAAAATTCAGAAAAATCGGTGTCCTGACCTCCGGCGGCGACGCTCCCGGCATGAATGCGGCAGTCAGAGCAATCACGAGAACCGCTTACTCTCACGGCGTTAAGGTCATGGGAATTCTCGGCGGCTATCGCGGTATGATTCATGACGAAATGATTGAGATGACCAACCGCACAGTCTCTTCAAAAATCCAGCTCTCCGGCACGTTCCTGTTCTCCGACAGATGCGACGAATTCAAAACCGAGGAAGGCATGCAGAAGGCTATCTCCGTTCTGAAAAAGCATGAAATCGACGGTGTTGTTGCAATCGGCGGCGACGGAACATTCAGAGGCGCCACTGACCTTTCCGTGAGAGGAATTCCCACAATCGGCGTACCCGGCACAATCGACAACGACATCACAGCCTCCGACAACACAATCGGCTTCCACACCGCAATGCAGACCGTAGTCGAAGCCGTGGACAGACTCCGTGACACCTGCGAATCCCACGCGAGATGCAACGTAATCGAGGTTATGGGCAGAAACGCCGGCGACATCGCTCTCAACTCCGCCATTGCCTCCGCCGCTGTAGCCTGCGCAATCCGTGAGGTTCCCTTCGACGAGGACGCGTGCGTGAACAAGATAATCAACCTCCGCCGCGACGGCAAGCGTTCCTTCCTTGTAATCGTATCGGAAGCATACCCGGGTCTGGGCGAGAGACTGACCAAGAGAATCAACGACGAGACAAAGGCTCTTGCCGAAGCTGAGGGCAACGACAGACTGTGGGTTGAGTCAAAGTTCTGCCGTCTCGCTCATCTGGTCCGCGGCGGTTCCCCCACACTTGACGACAGAGTTCTCGCCACAAAGATGGGCGTCAGAGCCGTTGAGGAGCTTTTAGCGGGCAACTCCAACCTTGTAGTAGTGGAGAACGCGGGCGTCATCACAACGGTTGACATCGGCTGGTCCCAGGTTCTCGACCGCATGTACAAAGGCACGCTCAAACCGGGAATGACCGACGCTTACACGGCTGAGCAGCTTGCGGAAATGGAGAGAATCATCGAGGTCAAGAAGGAAGCCTTCCGCCGCAACTACGCGATAATCGACTCCCTCTGCCACTGATCCAAAAATAATATCCAAGCAGGGCGTATTTGCGCTCTGCTTTTGTTTTGGTCTTCTCTCCCGTAATATAATATGCCATAGATACCCGGCGGTGACGGCAATGTTCACACAATGAAAAATGGCACCCGTTTTTACACGAATGCCGCCTTAATCAGCTAATACCCGGATTCGAACCGGGGACCTCATCCTTACCAAGGATGTGCTCTACCAACTGAGCCATATTAGCATATTCAATTTTGCAAGATGTTTGTCTCAGCGGAAGCTTGTCCCTTAGAGCCTGCCTCAATGTGAGCTTGTCTCAGCGGGTATTATTATATCACAGCCGGACGGGTTTGTCAATACCTCAGGCGAAATTTTTCTGAAAATCCGCGAAAAAAAATCCGCAGTTTTTTTGTACTGCCGATATGATTTTGTTCCCGCGCGGCAGAAAAACGCAAAATTATTCATTCTCCGGCATAAATTTAAGCAAATCCCTTGACAAAAGGTTGATTTTAGTCTAAAATAAACCTAATAGCGTTTTTTGGCTCAAATGAGGAATACCACATGACCCCTACAATAAAACAGCCGCTTTTTGTCGTCACGGGAGCCTCCTGCGTGGGAAAAACAACCTTATGCGAAATCCTGTTCCAAAACGAGCGGGACTACGTCGTCATGGAGGGGGACCTGCTCTGGTGCAAAATCTACGACACCACAGAGGACGGCTACCGGGACTTCCGCCGCACATGGATGAGACTTTCAGCCAGCATTTCCCAAATCAGCAAGCCGGTGGTGTTATGCGGATGCGGGGTCCCCGAGCAATTTGAATCCCAGCCGGAAAGAGAACTGTTCACTAATATACACTATCTTGCGGCGGTCTGTGACGAAGACGAGCTGATACGCCGGATGAAAGTCGGGCGTGGCGTGACTGACGAGGGCTGGATAAAAAGCTCCGTTGACTTCAACCGCTGGTTACAGGAAAACCACGACAAAACCTCACCAGAGATCACGCTGCTTGACACGACCCACCTTATCCCGACGGAAGCAGCTGAGGCGGCGCACAAATGGATCACGAGTAAAATTTAAAATAAAAAGGAACAATCATGTCAAACATAACTGGACTTGAATTTAAAATGCACGAGGTTGCCAGCCGTGTGGCGGAGCTGAGGGAAATCGAGGGCTTCACCCCTGCGGAAATGGCAAAGAAAACCGGAACTACAGTTGAAGAATATCTGCGGTGCGAACGGGGTGAGGAAAGCCTGACCTTCGCCTTCATCTACCGCTGCGCCCTTGCCTTCAACGTGGACGTAACCGACATTATCGAAGGAAACAGCCCTAAGCTGGGCAAGCTGACGGTCACGAGAGCCGGAGAAGGGCAGAAAATCGAGCAGGCTCACGGGCTGACATACTACAATCTAGCTTCGTCTTTCAGGAACCGTATAGCGGAACCTCTTCTTGTCACGGCTGAATATTCGCCGGAGAGAGAGCGTGACGACGTGGAACTTACCACTCACGAGGGTCAGGAATGCGACATCGTAGTGAAAGGTACTCTCAAGGTTATCGTCGGCGGGCATCGGGAAATCCTTCACGAAGGGGACAGCATCTACTACGACAGCTCCACACCTCACGGAATGACAGCGGTAGGCGGAGAGTGCTTATTCTACGCAATCGTTCTCAATCCCGCAGGAGAGGACAAGAGCAAGAGAGCGGACGGAATCCAGTTCAGCGGAAAGGCGGCTGAGTCCTCGAAGGAAGAGCGGATTTACCGTCGGTTCGTAGACGTGGAAAAGAACGAAAACGGCACTCCCGTGAAAATCAGCTTCAAAAACGCGGACAAATTCAACTTCGCCTTTGACATAGTGGACGCTCTAGGCCGGGAAAAGCCTGACAAGCCCGCTATGGTTTACGTAGCAAACGACGGCGTGACGGAAAAGCGGTTCACATTCAAAGACATTTCCCGTGCTTCATCCCAGTGCGCAAACTACTTCAAGTCCCTCGGAATCAAGCGTGGGGATAGAGTAATGCTGGTGCTCAAGCGGCATTATCAGTTCTGGTTCGCCATACTCGGCTTAAATAAATTGGGGGCTATAGCCATTCCCGCGACGGCTCAGCTTGTGTCCCACGACTTCGACTACCGCTTCAAAGCCGCAGGAGTTTCCGCAATCCTCTGCACAGCCGACGGTGACACGGCGCATCAGGTTGACATTGCCGCCGCCGGATGTCCGGATTTGAAGGTGAAAATCATCGTAAACGGCGAGCGTGAGGGCTGGAGGAACTTCAACGAGGAATACAACCTGTTCAGCGGCAAGTTTGAACGGACTGACGACTCCCCCTGCGGCAACGAGCCAATGATGATGTTCTTCACCAGCGGAACAACGGGCTACCCGAAAATCGCGGCACACAACTACAAGTATGCTCTCGGCCACTTCCACACGGCGAAATATTGGCACTGCGTTGACTCCTCCGATACCGGACTTCACTTCACCATATCCGACACAGGCTGGGCTAAGGCCATGTGGGGCAAGCTGTACGGTCAGTGGATGTGCGAGGCTGCAACGTTTGTCTATGACTTTGACAGGTTCGATGCGGCAAAGATTCTGCCCATGTTCAAGAAATACAAAATCACCACCTTCTGTGCGCCTCCCACAATGTACCGCATGCTGATAAAGGAAGACCTCACAAAGTACGACTTCTCTTCCCTGAAGCATGCCACAACTGCCGGAGAAGCTCTGAACCCGGAGGTTTACAAGCAGTTCAAGGAAGCGACGGGGCTTGAAATCATGGAGGGCTTCGGTCAGTCGGAGACAACCTGCATGATTGGCAATTTAGTCGGCGCACCCCACAAGTTAGGCTCGATGGGCAAACCATGTCCGATTTACGACGTGCGTCTTCTCGACTCCGACGGGAACGAGACCGCAAACGGTGAGACAGGAGAAATCTGCGTGAATGTGTCGGGTGGCGCACCCTGCGGACTGTTCATGGGTTACTACCGCGACGAGGAAAAGACCCGGGAATCGTGGCACGACGGCTACTACCACACGGGAGATTTGGCATGGCGGGACGAAGATGGATTTTTATGGTACGTCAGCCGCATAGACGACGTAATCAAGTCCTCCGGCTACAGAATCGGTCCTTTCGAGATAGAAAACGTCATCATGGAACTTCCCTACGTCCTCGAGTGCGGCGTTTCCGCGGTTCCTGACGAGGTTAGAGGACAGATAGTGAAAGCCTCAATCGTGCTGACGAAGGGAACTGTTCCGTCGGACGAACTTAAAAAGGAAATCCAGAACTACGTCAAGAAGAACACCGCTCCTTACAAATACCCGAGAATCGTGGAATTCAAGTCGGATTTACCGAAAACCACCAGCGGTAAAATTATCCGCTCTCAGCTTTAATTTAACTTAATTATAAAAAATATCCCCCGAGTCTGAGTATATTCTCATTCCCGGGGATTATTGTATTTATTTTGACTTTATATAAGGCTTACGGATCATTTTCGATAACTTCCTTAAAGTTGTCAGTTATCTTTCTTAGCAGCTTGTTTCCAGATTTTTCGTAGGTCTTGTAAGCGGAAGCGAAATCGGTGGAATTTTCGGCAAGTCTGTCAAGGAGGCAGTTTCTAAGGAGGAAGTTGCCAAGAAGTTCGTCATATGCCACAGCGAACGGTGAGCATATGGAATCATGGATTATGTCAACCATCTTGGCGTCATCCTCACCGTCAGCATACTTGACTTTAAGTCCGTTTTCGTAGTACTCTGGGATAACGGTCTTGGAAGTTTCACGGCACAGAACTTCGAGACATGTGAGTACGAAATTGAGGTCGTCTCCTACGACGAATGAGGGAATAGCACCGATTTCGGTTGTGTCGTGGAGGGATGTATTATAGTTTTCCTGAGCTGTGTCATACTTTGGGTAAGGAACAACGCCTACTTCAAATTCGACGTCGCGGAGGTATTCCATATCGCCGAGACGGTTATATCCCATGAACAGAGTACTGCCGTTTGCGAAGTTCGTACGCATATCTGTAACATCGCTCAGTCCCGCGTTTGTTCCGGTAGAGAAGTACAGTGCGTTTAGCTTTTCAAGAACGGTTATGGATTTTTCGTTGTTGAACGAATATTCAACGCCATCGTCTGTCTTCGTTACAAACTGAATGTCCATACCCATGAGTGATGGAATAGCGGGACCCCAGTAGCCGATTGACGTATAGCCGTAAAAGTCATCAGAATCAGCTGTACCGTTGCCGTTTGTGTCTTCGTATGCGGCATCAACTATCTTAGTCCACTCATCAATAGTCCATGTGCCGTCAAAAACCATTTTGTTTACGTAATCTGTATCTCCATAGAGAGCATTCATTTTTGTTTCATTTACATAAAGGGTGTGTGCGGATGCAATAATATCGGTAAAGTAGTCGCCTAAAATACAGAATTTACCGCCCTCTATGAACTGAAGATCGTCCATAGCTTCGCTGTACCAGTAGGACTTTTCGAGATCGAGTATATTGGTGGAGTAAATATTCTTGATATATCCGCCGGAGGAGAGGTTTGCGATAGTGCGTATGTCATTTGCTATGACATCCCAATCGTTTGTTCCAGACTGAATTTCATTTTTCAGATTGGCAAGAACGACGGTCATATTATAGTTGGCTTCAGTGTACTCTAAGTTTATGTTGAGAAGCTGTGACACCTGCTGGTTACGGTTATACACCGCGTCATTGACTGCCTCACCGGTGATTTCGCCTGAGCCCCGGATAAATCGATCCCCGTTTGTGGCGTCGTCTGTGTCGATTGAGGTGTAAATCCTCAGTGCTCTGCCATCGTAATCCACATCCGCAAAAGGATCAGGCTCTTCTGTTTCAGTCTGTTCTTCCGTTTCTGTCTGCTCATCGGACGGCGTATTTTCATTTGTCACAGACGTAGTTTCTGTATCGCTGTCACCATTTGAGCAGGCGGCAAGTGCGAGTAGCAACTGAACAGTCACAAGAAACAATGCAACCATCTTTTTCATGATAATTTCCTCCGTAAAATAGTTAATGCAAACACATATATTTCTTAAATATATGTTATTCAACATTATTTAAGGATATAGTTATTGTAGCAGTTTGATGCAAATTTGTCAATACAAAAAGCACAATCGAGCCGTAAATTTACAAATATTTCTTATTTCGGTTATTATTAAGTTTTGAATCTAAATCAAGAAGAACACCGCTCCTTACAAATACCCGAGAATCGTGGAATTCAAGTCGGATTTACCGAAAACCACCAGCGGTAAAATTATCCGCTCTCAGCTTTAATTTAACTTAATTATAAAAAATATCCCCCGAGTCTGAGTATATTCTCATTCCCGGGGATTATTGTATTTATTTTGACTTTATATAAGGCTTACGGATCATTTTCGATAACTTCCTTAAAGTTGTCAGTTATCTTTCTTAGCAGCTTGTTTCCAGATTTTTCGTAGGTCTTGTAAGCGGAAGCGAAATCGGTGGAATTTTCGGCAAGTCTGTCAAGGAGGCAGTTTCTAAGGAGGAAGTTGCCAAGAAGTTCGTCATATGCCACAGCGAACGGTGAGCATATGGAATCATGGATTATGTCAACCATCTTGGCGTCATCCTCACCGTCAGCATACTTGACTTTAAGTCCGTTTTCGTAGTACTCTGGGATAACGGTCTTGGAAGTTTCACGGCACAGAACTTCGAGACATGTGAGTACGAAATTGAGGTCGTCTCCTACGACGAATGAGGGAATAGCACCGATTTCGGTTGTGTCGTGGAGGGATGTATTATAGTTTTCCTGAGCTGTGTCATACTTTGGGTAAGGAACAACGCCTACTTCAAATTCGACGTCGCGGAGGTATTCCATATCGCCGAGACGGTTATATCCCATGAACAGAGTACTGCCGTTTGCGAAGTTCGTACGCATATCTGTAACATCGCTCAGTCCCGCGTTTGTTCCGGTAGAGAAGTACAGTGCGTTTAGCTTTTCAAGAACGGTTATGGATTTTTCGTTGTTGAACGAATATTCAACGCCATCGTCTGTCTTCGTTACAAACTGAATGTCCATACCCATGAGTGATGGAATAGCGGGACCCCAGTAGCCGATTGACGTATAGCCGTAAAAGTCATCAGAATCAGCTGTACCGTTGCCGTTTGTGTCTTCGTATGCGGCATCAACTATCTTAGTCCACTCATCAATAGTCCATGTGCCGTCAAAAACCATTTTGTTTACGTAATCTGTATCTCCATAGAGAGCATTCATTTTTGTTTCATTTACATAAAGGGTGTGTGCGGATGCAATAATATCGGTAAAGTAGTCGCCTAAAATACAGAATTTACCGCCCTCTATGAACTGAAGATCGTCCATAGCTTCGCTGTACCAGTAGGACTTTTCGAGATCGAGTATATTGGTGGAGTAAATATTCTTGATATATCCGCCGGAGGAGAGGTTTGCGATAGCACGCAGGTCATTTGCGATAATATCCCAGTCATTGCTGCCGCTCTGAATTTCGGTTTTGAGGTTGGGTACAACTTCGGCGTAATAGTAGTTTGCCTCAACGTATTCGAGCTTTATATCGAGAAGCTGTGACACCTTCTGGTTACGGTTATACACCGCGTCATTGACTGCCTCACCGGTGATTTCGCCGGTGCCGCGAATGAATCTGTCGCCGTTTGTAGCGTCGTTTGTGTCTATTGAGGTGTAGATCCTCAGTGATCTGCCGTCGTAATCCACATCCGCAAAAGGATCAGGCTCTTCTGTTTCAGTCTGCTCTTCCGTTTCTGTCTGTCCGGATGCAGAATTTGTTCCATCTCCGGAAGCTGATGAGTCACTATTGCTGTCATCTCCGTTTGAACATGCCGCAAGTATCAATGTGATCTGCAAGACAGCCAAAAGAAGCGAAATTTTCTTTTTCATTTGTAAACCCTCCGTTAAAAATATTTTATTGACGATACCAACCTTCATTATCGACACAATCATTATAACAGATTGACAGAAGTTTGTCAACTAAAAAAGTAACCAATAATAGCTAATTTACAAAAATTCTTTATCTCAGCTAATTATTAGCTTGACATTTTAGGAAAATCAAAAATATGTAATTCAATATGGCTGATTATTAATATAAGCGAAATTATTTCTGTTAAGTATATTTTTCATCTTAAACAATCGTGCTGAATACAGTGGAAGCCCCCACGGGCATATTCGGCACTTCTTCAGCTGAACAGGGAAGCAATCACAGACGACGCCTCTTTAGCTCCCGCAGTGTGGGCAGGGACACCCCCGCGGGTAATATGGCATTTCTCCAGCTGAACAGGAGAGCAATCACACGATTCTAAACAATAGCTCCCGCAGACAAAAAAGAGCAGAACCCGCGTCATTCCACTCTTTCTTTATTCAGATGCACGGCATTTCAGCTCCGCCGCAGACCGGGAGATACACGCCTGTGATGAAGTCCGACAGATTCGACGACAGAAACGCCACCGCCGCCGCTATCTCGAAGTCCGTTCCCCGCCGTCTCATGGGGATGGTTCTCTCGTAGTCAGGCGAGGATTCGGTGTGGTTTTCCCGGTCCCTGTCGCTGATTGTCCAGCCGGGAGCCACCTGGTTCACCGTGATTCCATACCGTCCCACCTCTTTGGCGAGAACCCGCAGGACCCCGTCCATTCCACGCTTTGCCGCGTCGTACGCAGATTCCGTTTCAGCACACCGCATGGCGCATTCCGTGTTGATTCCCACGTATTTGCCGTAGTGCTTCTCAATCATGTGGGGAACGAATGCCTTTGCAAGGTTCACGTTGTGGAGAACGCATGTGCGGAACTGACCCTCGTAGTCGCGTATATCCTGCTCGAGGACTGACACCCACTCGTACTGCTCCACCGCCGCCGCAACCACAATATCGGGCAGGTTAAAGTCCGACTGGATTGAGTCCCGCATTGCCGTAACGGACCCGAGGTCGCCCACGTCGGCTGACACAACGTAAGTCCTCACGCCGTATTTTTCACGGATGTCAGCGGCGATTTCCTCCGCTTTGGCTTTGTTTTTGTGGCAGTGCAGAATTATGTCCGCTCCACAGTCGGCTAAGGTCCGGCATATTGTTCTGCCGAGCTGACCCGACGCTCCGGTCACAAGTGCGGTTTTCCTTTGCAGGTTTATGTTAAGCATAAGCTCCTCCTGAATATGTTATTTTGTTTCGATTGATTCCTCCGCCGCCTTCACGAGAGATTTGAAGCGGGGGTTGTCGCGGATGGGGTCGAACCATTTCCATCTCAGACAATCCAGAATGTTCTCACCTGCTGAGCGGGTTTGTTCTCTGTAGTTAATCTCCGCTCCGGCTAAGTATGGCAGAGTGGATTTTGTGATTTCTCGGTATTTTTTCACGTAAAGGAATTCACTTTTTGCGTACCTATCAAGCCAGTCGAGAGCTTCGTCGCACCGTCCCAAGCCAACGCAGTACCGTGCGCAGTAAACATAATGTGTATTGACATAAATTGGAAATCCGTTCTCACGTTCACCTGTCATGTAGTCTTACAAATCCGGTATAAAGCGGTGGCAGGCGTATGCTTTCTCGAGCTTTCCCAATCCGCGCCAGCAGTTCCCGATTTCTCTAAGGTGCGTGCTCAGGTAATCGAGAGCGTTACGGATGGCGACGCTGTGAAACGGTATCGCTTCATAATTGCGTCCTGACAGGCTGTATAAATAGCCGAGCCGATAGAATTTGTCGTTGAATTATATCGAGCTGTGTCAGATTGTTTGCGTATTCCTCAGCTTTGTCGTATTCGTCCAGCGTTTCATAAGCTCTGACCATCCATCCGCTGGCATATCGACGGTACTCGGCGTTATCGGAGTATTTCAGAATCAGATTTGACTGGCGCACGCACTCTCTGAGCAGGGCTTTAATCTTCTCTTCCTTTTTATATTTAGGGGAGAGCGGCAGAAGGTGGTAGTACAAATCAATAAGGTTAACCAAGTTTCCTATAGAATACTTGAGCAGCTTCGGGTTGTTCGGGTAGATTTTCAGCTTTTCCTTCACCTCGTCACAGCATTTTCTTTGGTGCTCGAGATAATCCTCCCCTTCCGGCGGAAAGTAGATTTTCTTCTCCATCTCATCAATGAAGCTGTCGATTTCGGCTTCGTTGTTTTTTTGCTCTGCATTCCGAAAAGCACGTCCGCCGTCACGCCTAAAACGTTGGCAAGGGGCACTACCTGCGATATGTCCGGCAATCCCGTTTCGTTTTCCCAGCGGCTGACCGCCTGATATGTGATGTTCAGCTGTTCCGCAAGCTCCTCCTGCGTGAATCCCCGCTCCTTCCGCAGCCGCCTGATAATCTGTCTCATTGATTCTTTCATAATTTTGCTACTTTTGTGTTTTAGATTACGTAAACCGGTTACGTGATTAAAGTATACCAGATTTATCGTCATATGTCCATGTATGCAAACATGAAGAAAATTCAACGGAGCATTGAGTCTGCGGACTGATCCCAGTATAGCATAAAACCCTCGCAAAGTCAATCCCCTGCTCAAACTCATGCGATTCAGAAAAACAGGCCCGCGCTCCTTTTTGCACCGAGCCGAACCTGTCTGAATTGAATCCTATGCACCGGAAAAGTCGCCGAAGACGTATAAATAGTAGTCCTCGAGATTTGGCGGTACTTTTTTGCCCTCTCCGGAACCTTATCCGAAAGAACCTGCAGAAGCACCTCACCCGTCTGCTCGTCACGCGCAATATTCGTCACTCTGAAACGTTTCTGCATTGCCTGCACCTCGCTTTCGGCTCATGAAAAAATGGAAAGAACCTTGCCGTCAATTTTCCTCGTCAAATCCTGCGGTGGCGCGTTGTCGACGATTACGCCTTTTTTCAGCATAATCACGTCCCGCGCGATAAACTCCACGTCGGACACAACATGGGTCTCGATTATTACGATTTTGTCGAATTCTATTTTTGAGATGTAGCTCCGCACGGAAATCCGCTGTTTCGGGTCAAGTCCGGCTGTAGGTTCGTCGAGAATGAGTATTTCCGGACTGCCTAAAACTGCCTGAGCGAGGGTGAGTCTCTGCTTCATTCCGCCGGACAGCGCGCCGATTTTCCGTCTTGAAACGTCGTCAAGCTCCACAGCCGCGAGAATTTCCGGAACCTGCGCCTTTGCTTCCGCCTTTGAGATTTCCTTGAGGGCCACCATGTACCACATGAACCTCTCAACCGTGAAGTTTGGGTAGAGTCCGGGATACTGGGGCATGAAGCCGAGCTTTTCCCGGAACCGCACTCCCATGTCGAGGACGTTTTCCCCGTCGCAGGTGACAGTCCCCGAGTCCGCCTTGAGGTTGTCGGTGAGTATGTTCATGAGGGTGGACTTGCCGGAGTCGTTTGGACCGAGAAGTGCGTAAATTCCGGGAGTCAGCGTTGCGGTGAAGCCGGAGAGAGCACGGTTATTTCCGTAGGATTTTGTTATATTCGATATGGTAGGGTCATGTTTGCCTCCTGTGTGGGGTTTAATCATTTTTTCCTAATTTCAAATCCACTATAGTCCCGTCGGGTGCCGGCTTGAGGTTTTTCATCTCATTGGCGAATTCCAGCTCGCTCAAATCACGGCACCATGTTATAATATACCCATTTACCACTCCGATTGGCTCAAGCGACATGTTGTCGTTGCCGAGAGAGTACGCCTTTTTCTCCCCCGCCGCGAGGTCGTAATAATACAGGATTCTGTCGGTGGTGCGGACAAAATCGAACAGGGACATTCCTTTTCCGTTGTAGCTCTCCTTTGAGCCGAGATAAACAAATTCGTCCTCCGGCGGCTTTTTCATGTACCACAAGCCCCCTCGTCAAAGACAGGACTTGTGTCAATGTCGCTCACCGTTTCAGCAAATCCGCCGCCGTCCCATTTCCACAACCCGCACCGACTCATCAGAAATTCGCTGTGCTCGGAGTTGTAATGTATTCTATAAATGAGCAAATCTGAAAAATAACGAAAAAAAGAATAAGGCATTCCT
>CAZULC010000010.1:0-71695 GCA_964621165.1 uncultured Ruminococcus sp. | reverse complement strand
CTTGCGGCTTTCTGTCTCATTCTTCTGCATAAATTATCCTCCCATAAAAATAGGGGAGCCACCTCTGTAGGATAGCTCCCCGGATTTGAAATTGTTTCAATGACGATATGACGATATTTTAACCCCAGTTCGACAAAAAATCACAGACAAACCGCATTACCACAGTCCCTGACAAGACCAATGGACGGCTTCGTCGGCAGAAAAGAATACGCAGTTATCCCCGAAACCACTTGGTCTTTGTCCATCAGAAGATGCGTGGTGCAGTAGTCCTCATACCCCTTACAAAAGTCGTTGACGTCACAGAAAATTGCGATAAGCTGCTCTACCATAGGAAAATCCTCCTGTTTGATATGTTGATTTTTGGGTTATTATCATTATATCATACTTTGCGAGGGTTTTCCTTTTATTTTTCGTCGAACTCACGTTAATATACATTAAATCCGCACCGGAGCCATTGATTACTCCTTGAAAATATGGTAAAATTAATCCGTAAGAAGAAACACAAAAATAAAACAACGGAGGAACTAAATTGAGTAAAAACGATAACCAAGTGGCCGGCGCGTTAAAGTCCGGAATCACCTTCGGCTCGGCTCTGGCTATGATAATCTCCTATGTCAACTGGCACTCCATCGGCTGGGCCATAATCCACGGAATCATGAGCTGGGTGTACGTGATTTACTACATAATCAGGTACTGAGCCGTATTCCCGTAGGCAAAACGCAAAATAAAAACGGTGCAGAGCAATCAAAAACCCTGCACCATTTTTTAAACTATCTCGAGGTAACTAAAACAATAATCCATAAATTCATGGAATTTCATTGCATTTTAGCTGAAGAGTAGCCGTGATTGCCAGTGTGAGCTTTACCAACTTTAACAGACCATTTGCGGCAGCTCAAGAATAAATTCGTGGGATTTCTTTAAATTTCAACTAAAGAAACGCCGTGCTTACATGTCGGGGTTCCCTTATTTTTTTGCTGTGTCAAGCCGCTTCGTGGCTTTCTTTACTGCGGGGAGAATCAGCGGAACACCTACAACTGTCTCGATAATTTCTGGAATCATGAACGTGCCGTTGTAGATCGCCGAGAACGCCCATGAGCCATAACGGTTGACAATGTGATCCGGGTCGTCGGCATACCACTCGAGGTCGAGGGAGTACCATACAACCACGCCGGAGACGATGTGGCAGAGATAACGGAATACGGTCACAACCAGCGTGCCGATTACCGACTGAATTATAGTGTTAACCTTCTCGTTGTCGGTGAACTTTACTTTCGCAAATAATCCGCCAAGGCCAAGGGCAGTGAAGGGAATTATGTAGTCGAGGAAAATCACAAGCACCTTGCCGCCAAGATCCGGAATCCAGCCAACGTTGGATAAACCTAAAATCAGCTGAATCACAGAGTGAACAAATCCCGCAGCGACTCCGGGAACAATTCCACGGTGCAGGGATAAAATAATGATCGGTGCCATTGACAAAAGCGTCACGGACCCACCGTAGGGCGCGTCGTACACCTTGATCAGACTCAGTACGGTAGCCAGCGCAACCATAATCGCGCATTCTACCAGCGTGTGAAGATCAAACTTCTTTGCGTTTGCCATTTTGTAAACCTTCCTTTAATAGATTTAAGATTTTACAACAAACGCAACCGCCTTTTTGCAGAAAAATGAAAAATCCGCCGCCATAATTAACCTTGGCTGCGGACTGGCTTTTTCGGTTGATTCAGCGAAACTTCGACGACAATCGCGCCAAAAATCCCGCAAGCTCCCTACGCCGGCATTATCCGTATCAGGTTAAAGGGTTCAGCTTACGCCATCTCAGCCTGACCGACGAAATCCGCCCAGTCAAGCACCCCTGCGTTTGTTTATACCAATTATATCAGAAAAATACCTCTTTGTCAACGGTTTGATAATAGCAATATAGCCAAAAATCACACTTTTTTTTCGTCAATATCCGACTCACCTGACGGATTGCCCACCGCCCTAACCTTCACCCGGCAGGCAAGCCAAGTGATAACCGTCCCCGGAATTCCCAGCAGAAGTATCATCCACCGCCCGCCGAGAACAAACGCGCACATGAACAGCACCGACCACACAAGCGCCGTCACCGTCCAGAAGTGAAGCCTCGCCCACCCCCAGAGTCCGTTGAAAATCACGCACAGCAGCGCAAACACCGGCAGCGCAATCACAAAGGGAAGGACAGTCACGACCCCGCAGAGCCGTAGAATAATGTAAACCAAAGCCGAAACAAAGGCGCACCCCGCTAAAATCACCCCGAACACCGCCGCCCGGTTCACCGCGTACCTCTCCACCGAATCCCCGCTCGATCCGCTGTCCCCGGAAGAAACGGAAGCCGAAGCCGCCTCATCCCCGTGATCCTCCACGAGAAAATAGTCCACCGTCACCCCAAATAAATCCGCCATGTTTTTGAGGCAAACCACGTCTGGCACGCCCTCACACCGCTCCCACTTGGACACGCTCTTGTCCGAATACCCAATCTCCTCCGCTAATTTCGCCTGAGTCATCCCCGCACCGCGCCGCAGAGAAGTGATATTTTTTGCAATAATTTTCGGCAGGTCCTCGTTCTTCACCTGTCCCATATGAAAACCTCCTTCACCTGAACTTTTGCCTTAGTATATCATATTTCACCCCCGTCTTCAAGTGATTTCTGTGAATATTTCGCCCTTTTTGCCCGTTTCTACTCCCGGTAGAGTCCTCTATCAGTGGTAGCTCTGCTGAATTTCCGGTAGATACCACTCCCGCGAGAGTCCAAAATCCGTGGATTTCCCAGAAGTAGACCCGACTACACTTCCCGGGGGTGGTAAAACCAGGCCGACCGGGGTATAATAAAGTTACAATAAAATCACAGATTCAGCGGACAACCGAAAAACCGCATGACGATAAATGGAGGAAAACAATGAAAAAAATATTAATATTCGGGGATTCAATCATGCGCGGCGTTTACTACAGCGAGGAAGCCGGACGGCATAAGCTCTACAGAGATAGATTCATGCTTCTGAAAAATCGTGGCTACGACGTCGTCAACAGCTCGTCCATGGGAGCCACAGTCGAAACGGGACGGGACCTCATCCAAAAGAAGCTGACGATCCCCGCCGAGGACACTACCGTGATTTTCGAGTACGGCGGCAACGACTGCGACTTCAAGTGGGCTGACATTTCCCTCGACCCAACCGGCGAATTCTCCCCCAACACCCCCGCCGACAAATTTGAGTCCATCTACGGCTCCCTTATCAACTACGCAAAATCAATGGGAGCCTGCGTGAAGATGTGCAACCTCGTCCCCCTCGACGCGGAGAAATACCTGAGATGGATATGTCGGAATCTCTCCTACGAAAACATCATCGGCTGGCTCGGCGACTCAAGCATGCTCTACCGCTGGCACGAATACTACAACCGCACGGCGGAAGCCCTCGCCAAAAAATACGGCGCGGAACTTATCGACATCCGCTCACCATTCCTGCTGTCCCATAAATACCGCGACTGCATCAGCCCCGACGGAATCCACCCCACCATCGAGGGCCACAGAATGATAGACGAACTCATAGCCGAAGCCGTATAAATAGAAACAAAAACTGCACCGACGCAATTTTCAACACCAGTGCAGTTTGTTTTTTTGCTCAAATCAAAGCCTTAGCCAAATCACTCGATCAAGCCTTCCGCCCTCGAGCGACTCAGCGACTTCTCAATCGACGCGTCAAGCTCATCCTCAACGTGATAGTACACCGCAATCTTCACAAGCTCGCATATCGCCTGCCGGAGTTCGTTTGCAAGGTACTCTTTCTTTGGGTCCCCATGCTTTTGCCGCTTCACGCCGGAGTCCTCCCAAAGGTTAATCTCCTGCGCAACCTCGCCGCATTCTTCAAGGAGCCGCGTAGCCATCTGGTAGGGCTCAACCCCCTTTGGAAACCGCTTGTTTGAAGCCTCGACCATTTTGTAGAATCTTTCCATAGTTACCCCCCGAAAAATGTATCTTGATAATGTACCGGCAAAGATTGTCAGAGGAAGTCATAACCCGCGTCGTCATTACAGAACTCACGAAGCTGACTTTTCCTTTTTCGCCGCCAAAATCCTGTTTGCCTTGTCGAGCATGCCCGAATCCTGCCGCTGAGCCATAACGAGCCGCCAGTAGAATCCCTTAAGCTCCAGCAGCTCCTGGTGAGTACCGAACTCCACCACATGACCCTTGTCCAGCACGACCAGCTTGTCAGCGTTGCGCAGAGTCGACAGCCGGTGGGCAATCGCAAAGGTGGTTCTGTCCTTTGTCAGCTTGTTGATGGCGTCCTGAATCAGCTTTTCCGTCTCTGTGTCAAGAGCGGCTGTGGCTTCGTCGAGTATCAGTATCTTCGGGTTGTGAATGAGTGCCCGTGCGATCGCCACACGCTGTCTCTCACCGCCTGAGAGGGAATAGCCTTTCTCCCCGACTATAGTGTTGTATCCTTCAGGCAGATTTACGATAAAGTCGTGTGCGTTCGCCAATTTCGCCGCCGCAATGACTTCCTCATCACTTGCAAGGGGCTTCGCGTACTTGATGTTGTCCCGAATCGAACCCGAGAACAGGTGCGTCTCCTGCAAAACCACGCCAATCTGGGACCTGAGCGCGTTCTGGGAAATGTCCTTGATGTTTACGTCGTCTATTACAATCTCCCCGTCCGTCACGTCGTATAACCTCATTAAAAGGTTGATGAGCGTAGTCTTTCCCGAGCCGGAGTGGCCTACGATTCCGATCATCTCGCCCTTCTTAATGTCAAGGTTGATATTTTCCAGCACCGGGTTGTACGTGTCGTAGCCGAAGGTGACGTTTTTGAAGCTTACGTCGCCCTCGATGGAAATATCGATAGGAAGCCCGATATCTGAAACTTCCGGCTCTTCCTCCAAAACCTCAAGCACCTTGCCGAGAGAGGTCAGAAAGTTGGAGATATTTCTCGGAATATTCGTAATCCAAAGAAGCGGACTATAAATTATGTTTGAATAAGAGTTGAACTGATGCAAGTCACCGTAGTTCATATCCCCATTGAACAGGAGATAGTTGCCGTAGAACAGAATCAGGTAGCTGCCCAGACGTACCGCAAAGCCAAGCAGGGGGAATATGGTGTCGTATAACAGCGAGTTTGATTCCAACTGGTCTGCGGCTATGTCCGTCCTCTTGTGGAAGGATGCAATCTCCTGTTCCTCGTTTCCGAAGGCCTTCACCACACGGATACCGTTGAGTACATCCTGCAAGAACATGTTCACATGCCGACTCAGCACCCAATTTTTGCGGTTGCGCCTCTGCATGGTTGACCAGAACTTTGCGATAAGGTAAACCACCAGCGGAATCGGCACGAACACGAACGCACACATCAGCGGATTCAGAGCCAGCAGGAATATGAGAGCCAGAATGAACGACGTACCCTGAGAAAACAGGCTCGGCAGCTGGTTCGTCATGAAGTCCTGCACCGCGTTCACGTCCCCTGTGATTCGCCCCATCAAATCTCCCGTGGATTTTCTCTGAATTGAAGCCACGGACAGGGTGGAGATCTTCTCGTAAAGCAGTGTCCTCATCATCAGGGTGAACTTGTTGCCGGAAATCGCTGACATTCTGTTCTGGAGCACGCTGAGAACCCTCGACACCAAGTCAAGTGACACAATCGCCACGAAAATTAGCACAAATGCATGCATGTTCGGGTCGGCAAGGGAGTTCACCGGGCGGATTGATTCGTTTGTCAGGTAATCGTTGACCGCCACCTTCTGAATCGCGGGAAGCACAAACTGTATAATCAGTGAGAATATCGACACAAACAGCGGGAAGAACAGCATGAGTCTGAGTCCCTTTGTCAGCGCCCAGAGCTTTTTGTAAACTTCCTTTGTGTTCCGGCAGAAGGGACAAAGCTTCGTACCCCGGATGAACGGACGGCCGCACTTGGGACAGAACCTCTCCGGGTCGTTGTTTACGACCGGCTCACCCGGACCCTTTGACTGACGCCGCTTCTCCGCTAAATCCTCGCAGGCATGAACCAATACCGAGTACCGGGGCAGGTTACGTCCGCTGAGGAAACGGCAGACCAAAGTCGTGACCCCGTCCACTACCGCGTAGAAGGCACAGTTGCCGTAGAGTACTTCCGTGGAGAACACAGTACACCGGGACAGGTCAATCTCCCGTAATATCTTACCGTCCAGCACGCATAAAATCCGCCGGTCCGTCACAATGGTCCATCCCGAGATGAACCTGTCCTCGACCACGTTGAAGGGAATGACGTACATCATTTTCTCCCCAGCCTCAGCCACGCCGTCATAGCAAGCGCGGTCAAGCTCGGGCAAATCGTACATAAGTTTCATAAAAACACCTCGTTATCTCAGGCACACAGAACGTATGTCAGGCTGAAAATCTAATTGATGTGACAAGGAAATACAAAATTCCTGTAAACTGATGTGCCGTTTAGGTTCCTTTTAGTCTGGCTGATTGCAGTCAGTCTATTTTTAAATGTATATTTCTATGTACTTGTAGCTCTGTCTGTCGAGCCTGGCAGGATCGGGTATGATAAAGCAGTTGCCGTCCATATCCGATACAAAAATCCGCTTGTCCTCAAGCACCCGTATGTTGGAGAAGGGGTCGTTCAGCACAATCGATGCATGCCCTGCTGAGGTTTCCGCTTCCCAGTATGTGTAGCCGAACTTGTCCTTCGCTGAAGTAATTTTCTTGATCTCCGGCGTGAAGTACCGCACCTCAAGCTCCGCGTTGATTAAGTCCACCGTGGTTTTGTCAAAAATGTGTATGTCCCGAATCATGCCGATCTCCGACCCACGCCCCGTAGCACGAGTGTCAGGCTCACGAACCGAGAGAAACTCATCCGGAGCCGTAACCGGGAACGACCGGCGAATCACAACCCGCTCAAAAAATTCTTCTGCTCCTTCGGCGTTGATAATCTTAAGCGAAATCAGCCCGCCCTCGGACAGAGAGAACCAAGCATTTTCAGTAGTCAAATCAATGGACACCCTGTGCTTGAACAGTTCGTCCGCACTCGGCTCACTGTCATCCTCAGCACCTTCAACCTTTGCTTCCTCCTTAGCTTCAACAGCCTTGGATTCAGCTTTGTTTTCTTTCTTCTTTTCGTCTTTTTTATCCGCCGGAGTCTTCCCCTGAGCGGTTTTTTCTAATATATCAACAGTTTTCATAAAACCAATTCCTTTCCGCAGAGTGAGAGCCTTTTAAACTCCTAACTCCATACTCCAAACTTCACACTTCGTTTACATGCCAGCGAGGACTTTCTTCATAGCCTCGCTCTGGAGCGTGAATAACTTGTAGTAAACTCCACCTTTGGCTAAAAGCTCGTCCGGCGGTCCTTCTTCAGCTATCTCGCCGTTTTCAATAACAAATAGGTAGTTGCAGTCCTTGAGGGTCGATAACCTGTGCGCGATGGTGATGCAGGTGCGCCCCTTGACTAACTTCGATAAAGCGTCGCTTATGAGCCGCTCAGTCTCCGTGTCCATAGCCGCCGTAGCCTCATCAAGAATCAATATCGACGGGGACATAAGCAGCGCACGTGCGATTGAAACTCTCTGCCGCTCTCCTCCCGACAACGACCTGCTTCCCGAGCCGACCTCAGTCTCGTACCCCTCAGGAAGCCGTACAATAAAGTCGTGTGCGTTTGCAGCCTTTGCCGCACGGATTACCTCTTCCATTGTGGCGTCGGGTTTTGCGTATCTGATGTTGTCCGCAATCGTTCCCCTGAACAGGAATATCTCCTGGGAAACAATGGCAATATTTTTTCTGAGCGACGAAGTCTTTATCTTCTTCAAGTCCACCCCGTCAATCAGAATCTGTCCCGAGATGGGGTCGTACATACGGGTGATAAGGTTTACAATTGTACTCTTTCCGCTTCCCGTGTGACCCACAAGCCCGATGTTGTCCCCGGGGTGAATCTTGATGTCCACGTCCTTGAGAATTGGTCTGTTGGGGTTGTAGTGGAAGGAAACGTCCTTGAACTCGATGTCCCCCTTGAACTCGGGAATCTCCTCCGGGTTCTTGTCCTCCATTACGTCCGGCACCATGTCGAGGATCTCAAACATTCTCTGGGCGCAGTTAATGGTGTCCGTCACAAGATTCGTGAAGGTCGAGAAGAACTGCAAGGGACTGAAAATCATGCCTATGTAGCCGAGGTAAGTCGTGAACTCACCGTAAGTCATGCTCTCGCCCATTACCGAAAGTCCGCCGAATCCCCATATCATCTGGGAGGACATACCAATGAGAAGTCCCACAATCGGGAATATCGTCAGGGAAGTGATGTTTACTTTGAGATTCGTCGAATATAACCTCTCCGAATACTTGTAGAACCGGTTCGTCTCCTCGGCTTCCTTCGCGAAGGCTTTCACCACACGGATTCCGTTCAGCGAGTCACCCAGCATGGAGTTCAGCGAAGACGAAGCTCGCCACTGCTTGGAAAACATTCTCCACAGCCTAGGAAGCATAACCCGGAAAATCACCACAATAATCGGCACCGGGATGAAGACGATAAGCGTCAGCTTCCAGTTCAGGGAAAAGAGGAATATAGTCAGTCCGATAAAATTCAGTACGTTTATAACAAAATTCGGTATACCATCAATGTAGAATGAACGGATTTTGTCCGCATCGTAGTTGACCCGGTTTATGAGCCGTCCCGTTGGCTGGTTGTTGAAGTAGGAGAGGGACAGCCCCATCAGCGCGTCAAACACCCTCTGCTTCATGTTGTTGGTCATACGCGTGGACAGCTTTGCGTTTGCCCGGTTCTGGATAATGTTGATAGCCAGCGAAACGAGAGCCAGCCCCACTATAACCGACAGCACAATGAACAGCTTTTCCACCGAGTGCCACTTGCCGCTTGTGTCGATTACGTTGTCGTAAAGTATGCGCCCGTTGATGATAGGGCTGATAAGCGAAATTCCCGAGGACGCCAGCATGCAGAGAAGCACCGTCGCTGCCTGTACCTTGTAGGGAATCAAAAACTCAAGCAGCCGCTTTATTATGGTGCCTTTCTTCTGACAGTGGGTGCAGACCCGCCGGTATTGGTTCTCGTAAACCTGACCGCACTTGGGACAGCGGGCGTTGAACTGCTCGAAAATCTGGTCGTCCTCCTTCACCTCATTGCCGCGCAAAAACTTGTCCACAATCTCGCAGAAGGCGAACAATTTCTGCCGCTTGGCGTTGGTGCAGTAGGCCTTGATTTGGGTAACGGAGTTTTTGTTCCACTCCTCACGGATTTTTTCCCGTTCTTCTCTCTCGCAGTCCTCGGGAATATCAGGACATTTGTCCGTGTGTTCGAACACCAGAAGCCGATTCGAGGACATGCAGGTGTCCACGGTCAAGTCGGAGTTGTACTCCATTGAGAAGCAGTCCGCGTAATTCACCCGGGTCGCGTCGGGGACTTTGCCGAAGTTGTCGTAGTCGTTTTTGCTGTTCTTCATTTTCGGGATGGAATCGGAGTCAGCGTTCAGCCGGTGTATCGTTTTGGTTTTCGCGTCGTACACCAGCCAGGACTCGCCGAAGCTGCCCTCGAGGTCAAGGTCCATCCGCACGGCAAGAGTAGGATCACCGATCCCCTGCTTCTCAAGAGCCGCCCTCGCCGCGTCAGTCAGTTTGTCAAGTGGAAGCATAATTTTCTCCCCTTTCAGTCAGTCGTTGGAAGAATTCCGGTCGGCTGAAAGCCGATGAAAAATGGTTGGGTCCGTTTTTCAAGGAATTCTTTGGCGTGAAATAGGCTAACGCCACTTTAGTATCACAATACATTTCACGCGTCATCCTTTCTCTTTCGTTTCTCTTCCGGATTTAATAAGAAAAACGGAACGGGTTTTTATCAGGAAGATTCTGTTTTTCACCGTGTGTTTATATATAATAATGTAAATTTTCAAAAATTCTTCTTCACACGGAGTCAAAATTATGATATAATTGAGGTTAGAATAAAAGTATAATCGAAAAAATATCCGTTTTCCGGGCCTGATTGAAGCAATGTTAATTTTTCGCACCATGCAGGTGAATATTACACACTTTTTCATTATTTTCAGGCTCACCTTATAATAGCCTCAATTATTAAAAAATGCAATAGTTTTTAAAAAAAATTTGAATTTCGTCAATTGCTACAAAACCGCCCAAATCCGAATGACGGCAATATGCCAAAGAAGGCAAAAGGAAAAGCGACAGTAAAATCCATGCAAAGTAAGCGGAGGATAACATGCTTAAGCTGATTAAACTCTGTCCCGAATTCACACCCGGCTACCGTGACTACTGCCGCGAAGCCTACGAAAACAATGTTATATACTTCCTGCCCACAAGCCCCGATAAAATCGACGACGGCTGGTTCGAGCGTACCCGGGAATGGTACGACAAAAAGGAAAAGGGCTTAATTCCCGACCAGCCGATAAGCTTCCACTATTGGGCAGTGGACGGCGAGCGGTTCATAGGCGAATTCCAGCTTAGGACGGAGCTGACTGAGAAAATCATGACGGGAATCGGAAGCATAGGCTACTCCGTGCGAGTGTCCGAATGGCGCAAAGGCTGCGGAAGCGAAATCCTGCGTCAGGGGCTGATTATTGCCAGAGAAAAGAGCATGGATAAAGTCCTGCTCACCATCAACGACAAAAACACCGCGTCCATCCGGCTCTGCGAAAAGTTCGGCGGTCAGCTCATGGACGTAATCCGAGCGTATAACCCGGCAGAAGGCGAGCATTTGATGCGGCGGTATTGGATTTACTTATAATATAATAAAAGGAAGAATAGCTATGTTCGGCAAGAAAAAAGGACTGTCAAAAACCAAAAACACAAACAGCAAGAAATACCGCCGCGAAATGGCGGACTATCTCGACGGACGTAGCCTGAAATGCGTCACCGAGAGAATCAACGGAATCGAGGAAGTAGTAGGCAAAGCCGGAGCCATAATCAAAAAGGAAGACGAGCTCCTCATCTACTCCAGTCAGGACGTGCTGATGCGGGTGAAAATAGACGACCTGGACGCATGGGAACTCCTCTCCCTCGACGGCGTAAACATCAAAGGATCCGACCTCGAGCACGGCGGTGAAGAGCGCTCCATCATAGCCTTCTACAGCTACTGGCGAAACGTGAATGATTAATTAATCCAAGCAGATTGAAATGGACATCATCATAAATAACAACTATGAGGGAAAGCTAATAAGGGAAGTTCTCTACCGCGACCTCGGCTACTCTGTCAACCTCATAAAAAAATTAAAGTTCTCACCCGACGGAATAAAAGTCAACGGCCAGTGGGTCACGGTCAGGTACCAGCTGAAACACGGCGATATTCTCTCACTTGCCACAGAGGACAAAGCCGAGGACGTAAGCCCCTACATCATTCCGGTGGACCTCCCCATAGGCATACTCTACGAGGACGAATACGTCACCGCCATAAACAAGCCCGTCGGCATGCCGTCCCATCCGTCCCTTGGACACAAGCTTGACACCGCTGCAAACGCACTCGCCTATAGGTATCGGGACTCCGTCTACGTCTTTCGACCAGTGAACCGGCTTGACCGCGACACCAGCGGATGCATGCTCACCGCCAACACAAAGGACGCGTCCTATAAGATGTACCGGTCGATGGTTGAGGGAAAAATCCACAAAACCTACGCCGCGATACTGGACGGAATCCTGCCCGAGAAGGAAGGAACTCTCACCTCATACATGCACCGAAAGCCCGACAGCATAGTTGAGCGTGAAGAATGTCCCCCAGAAGCCCCCGACGCAAAGCCTGCCGTCACAACCTATAAGGTAATTGCCGAGAGACACGGCCGCACCCTCGTCGAAGCTTCCCCAAAAACCGGACGCACCCACCAGCTTCGTGTTCACTTCTCATCCATCGGCTGTCCAATAACCGGAGACTCCCTCTACGGACGCGAAAGCCCCCTCATCCCCCGCCACGCACTCCACTCCGTGAGGACCACCTTCCCCCATCCCGCCGCCGATGAGACAATCACAGTAACCGCGCCCCTCCCCGACGACATACTGACCTTAGCCCGCGAGACAGGGTTTACATCTGACGACCTGTCCCCGTTTACTTTGGAAAAATAACCGCATAAATAAAAGGATACCAAAAGGATTTTTCAATGACCACATTAATACGAAAAATCAAGCGTTATGTCCCCGCCGCCGCGTTTGTGGCAGTCCCTCTTGCGCTTGTCTCACTGATAATACACATCACATCCGTCTTTTCCTCGGACTTCGCGGACTTCTTCACCGACCACATATCCTCCTGCGTCCGCGTCTTCATGGCAAAAATCACGTCTTTCTTCCCGTTTTCTCTGGCTGAGACCGCATTCATGTCAATCCCCGTGGTGATCCTCGCCCTCATCATCTTCCTGCCCCCCTACATCAACCGGGGAAACCGGTACCAGATACGGGCAGTCACCACACTGCTGACGGCACTGCTCTTCCTCTACTCGGCTTTCGTCTTCTCCTTCGGTGTGAACTACCGCACCTCCACCCTTGACCGCCGCCTCGGAATCAAACGCGCCGACGTTTCCGCGGAAGAGCTGTACTCCACCATGACCGACGTTATAGACCACCTGAACTCCATCTCCGACGACGTACTTCTCGTCAAGGACAAAGGCTCCGTCCGGCCATACTCCCACGACGAGACTGTCAGGCTCTGCACTGACTCATACAACGCCCTGTCGGAAGAATATGACTTCATAACAAAGCTGACCGCTCCCGTGAAGCAGATAGTCCTGTCCGACTACATGACCTACACCCACATTTCCGGAGTCTACACCTTCTTTACCGGGGAAGCAAACGTGAACACAAACTACCCCTACTTCGTCAACTGCTACACCATAGCTCATGAAATGGCTCACCAGCGGGGAATAGCCCGGGAAAACGAGGCCAACTTCATGGCGTACCTCGTGTGCATAAACTCCCCCGACCCATACATGCAGTACTCGGGATATCTCAACATGTACGAATACCTTGCGTCCCCACTCTATCAGGCGTCGCCCGAGCTGTACTACAAGGCTCTTGAGTCACTGAACCTGCGCTCACGATACGATCTGCAGTGCTACAGCGAATTCTTTGACAAATATCGTGAAAGCAAAGCCGCAGACGTAAGCGACGCCGTGAACAACGCCTACCTTAAAATCCAAGGCACAACCGAAGGAACAAAAAGCTACGGCATGGTAGTGGACTTGGCCGTTGCATATCATAAATCCCTGCTGGAACAATAATAAAATGAAACATAAATTTCAAATACCGGCGCTTCTTCTGACTCTTGCCCTGGCTCTCACGCAAACCGCTGCCGTGTCAGCAGACGAGAACAATATCTCTTCGATAATCGTAAATGACGATGAATGGTATCGAGACGGAGAATTCCCTCTGACAGTCCGAGACGGAAAATACTACGTGCCGGCTGAGGCATTCACCATGTTCGAGTACATCCGTGTGACCCAGCCGAAGAAGGGAAACCTGCTCATAACCAATACCACCGACGGACGGTATATTTCAATCCTCTACATGGAGCAGAAAGCGGCGGTCAACGGTGTAATTTACTCGGGTATAGGAGTCTTCCGGCGTTCGGAAAAATACTACGTCGACGCGGAAATGACGGCCTCGGCTCTCGGGATCTCACTGGAAGCCAGAACCGGCGGAAAAAGCGAGAACAGCGAATCAGGTTCCGGCCTTACCGAGGGCATGACGGTTCTGCGCCTGTACGATGACAGCCATATTTTCACTCTCGACGAGCTGATCGAGACCTACGCAATGTACGACGAGGATTTCGACGCCGCCCAGACTCAGCCCGACCAGGCTCTGTACTACGAAGACGGCTACAATTACCACTATGACTACGATTCCGACGACCGGCGCATATTTGTCCTTTGTACAACTCCAGCTGGTGACGAGGGACAGTTCTCAGCCGCGTCAGCCCTTGATGACGAGAGACTTGACTACACCGCCGCTCTCGACGAGGATTCAGCCCAGGACAGGGACTATGTCATGTCAAACCTTGTGAAAGGCGAGGTTCTTATCATCCCCAAGGGTTACGCCGAGAGCCGGAACAACGCCGTGTTTTCCTACATGGATGAGGACGAATTGGAATCCGCCGGAGAAGCCCTTGCCGATAAAATGGACGAAATCAACCGGTCGCAGAAAAGCTTCACCCAAAAAAACGTCCGGTTCACGCTGTCCTCGAACAACGCGAAAATCGACGGAATTTTAAAGAGCCGCGGCTATATCCCCCTGACTCCGGACTACGAGATAAACGGCGCGTCCTACCCCGAGGGAGTCACATACGACATAGAAAAGCGGCTTGAGTCGGGCGGAAGCGTGATAATGTACCTCACCGACTGCTGGTCGTCAGTTCATATGACGGAGCTGCTGTGGGACATGTCCGTTCGTGGATATGACGTGATAAATTTGGACGGAGAATAAAGACCCGCGGCCGGAAAAATTCTTGAAAAACATCGGGCATAAATGGAATTTTGAAAACCGAGCTGTTATCATAAGCTGATATCAGGAAAAACAATACCGCTTACACATGAGCAAACAGAAAAAAAGAGGTATAAATTAAATGGAAACAAACAACACGGACAAAAAGAAAATCCTGGTGGTGGAGGACGAGCGCAACATCGCCGAGGTACTTAAATACAACATAAAACATGAGGGCTACGACTGCGATACCGCCGCTGACGGTGAAGAAGGGCTGAGGCTGGCTCTCGAGCAGGACTACGACCTGATACTGCTTGACATAATGCTCCCGAAAATGACGGGCTTTGAGGTCTGCGAAAAAATCCGCTGCACCAAGGAGACGCCGATTATCTTCGTCACCGCCCGGGAAGAGGAAAAAGACAGGGTCCTTGGTCTTGAGACTGGAGGGGATGACTACGTTACAAAGCCCTTCTCATTCCCCGAGCTGAAAGCCAGAATCAAGGCAAACATCCGCCGCTCCTCGGGTGAGGTTGTGACAAACCGCAAAAAGGCCAAGGAAGCAAAGAACGAGGAGGCCGGAATCTACGTCACCGGGGACTTGGTCATAGACGGCGCGCGGTATTCCGTCACAAAGGCAGGGGAGCCGATCGAGCTGTCAAAGAAGGACTACGATTTTTTGGTGTTCCTCGCTGAAAACATGGGAGAGGCGTTCACCCGCGAGAAGCTGCTTGACAAAATCTGGGGATACGACGACTACTACGGCGATATCCGCACAGTTGACGTGACCGTGAGCCGCCTGAGAAAAAAACTGGAATCCGACCCGTCCAAGCCCGAATACCTTATGACCAAGCGCGGAGTGGGGTATTTTCTGTGCAGGAGATAGGCGAGAGTTGGTTTGGAGCGCGGAGTTTTTATCTGCCACTGGAAGGCTGAAATTTTAAGCAGAGCCGGACTCATGATTAACGGGATTTTTCGGTGAAATGTTGATTTATTGTAATTTTATGTGTTTCAGTGAAGACAGAGTTACCTTTCGCCGAAAATCATATTTCAGCAATTTCGTACTGCACGGCAATATTATATTATTTAATCCATCCCAAAAATACCACGCTTTCGCTGTGAAACATCCGCATTCGCAAACAATTATTTGCAATTTTTGCCAATTATTACAAACACACGTTCATATTTTAGACAATTGTTTCACGTGAAACATTTTTTGCCATATTTTACCACGAAATGTTCAGGTAAATTTTATGTTCAAAAGTCTGTACTTCAAGATTGTCCTGATTCTTCTCATATTCATCATAGCCGTCATGTGCGCAGTGGGAGCCATACTCCTGAACGGCGTGGCTTCGTACTACCTTGACGACTTTTCCTCCCAGATGAACGAATGCTTCGCCGAGGACAGCCTTCTCATGATGGAGCTGAATCAGGCGGCGGCCGGGGACAATCCGGTCATGGAGATGAAGTCGGTTCTCTCCGGCTACAGCAGCCTCCTCGGGATCGACAAATATCGCAACTACTACATCCTCTCAAGCTCCGGCGAGATGATAACCGGCTCGGACATAGAACTTGGCATGAAACTGACAGTTACCCCGAATTTACTGTCCGTCATCAGCCGAAACGGTGACAACATGGTCTCCGGCGGTATGGACTACTCAGACTGGGCGGTATACATGCCCGACCAAAGCCAGAGCGGCGAGGACTCCCAGACAAACGTCAATCAGGCGGAAGAGGGAGAAAACCTGACCGACTCGGATTTCTACAGCGGCTACACCGGATATGACGAACCACCGGAGCCTGATTCAGGCGGGCTTGTGGAAGAATCAGCCGGCATGACCTCCTCCGACGGAGGACACATCATATATGTAAAGGACTCGATGGAAGAAATGCGCCAGATGAACGGGGTCTTGTTCCGCATTGTCCTTCAGGCCATGATTGTTGGAATTTTTATAGCTGTACTTTTGTCCTTCTTCCTCGCGAAGTCAATCACAGCGCCGCTCCAAAGCCTGACCTACAGCACCCAGCTTGTAGCCTCGGGAGAGTTTACAAATGAAATAGACGTGCGCTCCGATGACGAAATCGGCGTTCTCGCGGACAACTTCAACTACATGAGGGAGCGGCTCAAGGCAACTCTCGAGGAAGTCGACGGTGAGAGGGAAAAGCTGGAAACGGTGCTGGCCTGCCTGAGGGATCCGGTAATAGCCTTCACCGAAGACGGGGACGTGCTTCATTCAAACAAAAGCGCCGACGACCTCTTCGGAAAAATACATCCGACAAATGAAGCAGTCAGCCAGAACGTTCAGAAGTCCGGAAACGGAGCGGAAAACGAATCCGTCTCCATGAAGCTGAACGGATACTTTGAGGCTCTCGACCTGCCCCTGACCTCCGAGGACGGCGTTCTCAAGCTGACCACACCCGACGCACAGGTCGAAAGTACAAAGGACGGTTACATTTTCCGGGACAGAGTATTGAACGACCGGGTCTATGACGTAAGCTGTGCGCCGTTCAGGTACGCCGGAGGAAAGAAAAGCTCCCTCGGATGCATAATCATAATCCACGATGTGACGGGCAGATTCGAGCTTGATGAGAGCCGGCGTGAGTTTGTGGCAAACGTGTCACATGAGCTGAAAACCCCGCTGACCGCCATAAAGGGCGCTGTGGAGACCGTTCGCATGGACGACGAAATGGACGGAGTTACGCGGGCGTACTTTCTCGATATGGCTCTGTCCGAGAGCGACCGGATGAAGAGAATCGTGTCGGACCTTCTTGTGCTGTCCCGTCTTGACAACAAGAAAACAAAGTGGAGTATAGAGAAGTTTGACCTCAAGCAGTCCGTGAGACGGCTGTGCGACGTTATGAGAAGCGACATCGAGGCTCATCGTCACAGAGTCACCTTCGGAAGCGACCGGGGATCGGCTGAAATCACGGCGGACCGGCAGAAGATCGAGCAGGTTGTGATGAACATAATGTCAAACGCCATAAAATACACCCCCGACGGCGGACTTATAGACATAAAAATCCGCACAAAGGCAAAGGAAGGCTGCGTCATGGTGATAATCAGCGACAACGGCATTGGTATCCCGAAGGAAGACGTGTCCCACCTGTTCGAGCGGTTCTACAGGGTGGAAAAGTCGCGGAATCAGGATGCGGGAGGCACGGGTCTTGGGCTGGCCATAGCGAAGGAAATCGTGGAAGCCCACGGCGGCAGAATCGGAGTCGAAAGCGAGTTCGGCAAAGGTACAAAAGTGAAAATAGAGCTTCCGGTGGAGTGCAGAATCAGGCAGGAGTAAGATTTGTCAAAATGGACAAATGTGCTTTCCACCTGCACGGCTTGTGTGGTTTCGCGGCGGCTGGCGGTATGAATATATTGAAGAATGATTTTATATGGAGGGAAACAATGACAACGGCTATAAAAACAGCATTTTGGGCAGTGAATTTTGCGAAAGACACGGCAGTATGGGCAGTAAAATTCGCGGCAGGTACGATAATGGAATCCATGAAAGACGTCTGTTCAGCCTTAGCTGATGTAAAATCGACGTTGGCGGAAGTTAAGTCTACACTGACGGGATTGTTTTTTACGGAATGAAAAGGATAACCGGAGACAGGGGCGGGAGAATTTTACAGGGAACGGCCTGTGCTGTCCTCTTGGTTCTGTTAATCACGCTGACCCTCTACATGGTCTACATCCTCAACCTCGGGTGGAATCAGCCGGATTTCGACTTTGAGGAAATCACCTCCGACGGCTCCCCTTACGCCTACGACGCGGATCTATCACGCTGGTTTTTGCCTGAGTTCATCGGGATTTTTTCAGGCGGCGAAAAACGTGGACTGTCCGGAGCCGCAACCACCACCGCCGGCATATACAAGGCTCTCTCGCCTGCCCTGAGCGCACTGATCTGTCCGGAAAACCTTGTTCCCGCGGAAGATTACAGCGCATCTGATGGGACTGACGGGGCTTCCGCAGCTTCTGACGATGACCTGTGGGATAGTCTTTCCGGGGCGGAGTGCGGGGTCTATCTGCGCTACCACAGCGAAGTTCCGGACGTGATAATAGGTATTTTTGCCGACGACTACTACAAAAGCGCGGACGCTGACAGGTTCGAGGTTGAGGGCGGAGAAAAAGAGCGCCGTGACGTTGGGGCGTATGTCTACGAGATGTACCTGATTCCACCGTCGCCTGACGCGGATTCCGCTTACGCTGAAGCCGTTGTGAGAAGCTGGGACGGCGTTGTCAGAACCTATCGCGGGAGTGTTGCCGGGGAGTTCACCGTTGAGTACGTGGCGGCTCTGCTGTCCCAGTACCGTCGGAACATGTATGCCTACGAAATGAAGGAAAACGAGCCGGTGTTCACGCAGTCCGTGGCGGCGCGCAAAATTCTCATGACCGACGGAACAGCCGCAATGATACAGAACGCATCGGATGACGAGATAAAATCCATTCTCGGATTCTTCGGCCTGAATACGGAAAAGCTCCTGTTTGAAAACGTTGATGACGGTCAGGGCAGCTACGGCGACATCAACGGCATTTTCACTGCGGGAGTGACTTCATTTGAGTTTACGTCAGCTTCCGACGGAGGTATCGGGGTGGACGACTTCATAGGCAGGTCTGACTCCACCGGACTGCGGGAGTACATCGAGGCCTCGGTCAACATCATAAACTATTTCCGCACCCTGAACCGTAATTACGCCGGAATGGACGCAGAATTCTGCTTCGATTCGGTTGAGGTCAGCGGCGGGGTTGTCACGGTGAAGTTTTTCTACGCCTTCGACAATATACGAATCACTGGAATAGATCCTGCATTTACCGCGGTATTTGAAAACGGCATACTCCGGAGCGCCAGACTGTACACCCTTGCCGTGCGCAACCTTGGGGTCCGGCAGATCATGATGGACGAGGGCAAGTTCATAAGATACGTCGGCGGGGAATTCAGAAATACGACACTTGTCTACCGCTGCGACTTTTTCTCGGAAAGCGTACGGGCGGACTGGATGGGCAGGAGGTAGCGTTATATAAAATTATGGACGGACGAAATATTCTCAAGGTGCTGCTCTGCGTGCTGGCGCTGTCCTGCGTGATTGTGGGGGTGTGCCTGTCCCTTGTTCGCAGACGCATACTTTATCTCCCCGACAGTGCGGCAGAGGACCTGATATCCCTTCTCGAGGAAGACAATATTCACGTGGACAAGAGCCTTGTGTCCACAAAAAAGCAGACGGGAAACGTATATATGTGCGCCTCAGCTGACTACAACTACACGGTCGCCTCGCTTCTCGACGGACATGAGGTCGACTGTTCCTTTGTCACGCCCGAGGGGGAGATTATTCTTATGGACGGCGGAGGACGGGTGGAGTTCGGGGACGGATTCTATTTCCGGTACTACCGTGACGGTGACGAGGCCGGAGAAGAGCCTTCCAGTGCGGATGTAACGCAGATCAGCAATCATCTCAGTGAGGAAGCCGAGACGGAAGTCCGCTCTACTGCCGTGCGGTTTCTCGAGAGGGGAAGCGAGGACTTTGTTCAGGCGGAAAACATCAGCGTCATTACAACGGTAGAACGAATTTGGGAAAGCGGCGGCAGGATTTTTGCCCTGTGCAGGAGGGAGATCGACGGGGTTGAAATTGCCGACAATATCGCAATCTGCATAATCGATGGGAACGAGGTCGAAGAAGCCTACGGTTCGTGGTGTTTTCTCACTCTTGCGGACTCTTATTCCGCACAACTGCACGACATGATAAATATACTGTTTAATGTGAAAAAAGAGCTGTCGGCCGCGGCTTCCTCTTCGGCTGAGGGAGTCACAATAGAGGCGGTTGAGCGGTGCTATTCCCTCTACATTTATGGCGAAGACGAGGATTTCTGCCTGATCCCATGCTGGAAAGTTGTGACGGACTCCGCCGGCGAGTATATTTACAACGCTTTGGATAGTACACTTTACACAAAAAACAAGTAGTCAAATGGTACCAACTTATATGAAAACGCCGTGAAGTATTAATTTTATGAAAATCCTTGCAAAAACACTTTCATTATTGTGCATAAACTGTTATAATATAGGAGAAGCAGACGTATGAACGAGGCGGTTTTTGCGCTCTGTTTCGGATTAAAAAGATTACTCCAATATAATTGTAAATATAAAATCTGCGGCTGTGCAGTGAGCAGAAGACGAAAGGCTCGGTAATTCAATGGAAAAGATAATTATAAACGGGGGGCATCCTCTGTTTGGAAACGTGGAGATTTCAGGTTCAAAGAACGCGGCTCTCCCTATAATTTACGCATGCGTTTTGGTGAAGGGAAAAGTGGTTCTCGAAAACATTCCGGCAATCTCCGACATAACATATTCTTTTGAAATTCTGAAGGGAATCGGGGCAACGGTCAGAATGCTTGACTCCACAACATATGAGATTGACTGCACCAATGTGGAACCCGGCAAGTCGGACTATGATCTTGTGAGAAGAATCCGCGGCTCGTACTACCTCCTTGGGGCTGAGTTCGGACGGTTCGCATGTGCGAGAGTTGGCTATCCCGGCGGATGCAACTTCGGTGTGCGTCCCATTGATCAGCACATAAAGGGATTTGAGGCACTCGGCGGGTGTGTGAAGACTGAGGGGGGATACATTGAGATTTCCTCGGAATCCGGTCCTGAGGGAGCCAACATCTTCTTCGACGTTTCCACCGTTGGAGCTACCTTAAACATCATGATTGCGGCGTCGGTTGCTGACGGTACTACAATTATCGACAATGCCGCGCGGGAACCCCACATTGTTGACTGCGCGAACTTTTTAAACACCTGCGGCGCTCATATTACCGGTGCGGGTTCGGACGTGATAAAGATAAAGGGCGTGCGTTCTCTTCACGGATGCACATACGCCATAATTCCCGACATGATTGAAGCCGGTTCGTTCATGGTTGCGGCTGTGGCAACCGGAGGCTCGGTGAGAGTGAGCAACGTGATTCCGAAGCACCTTGAGTCAATAAGCGCAAAGCTTGAGGAAACTGGCGCCACAATTGAAGAATTTGACGACGCGGTCCACGTCACAGCTGGAAAGAAAATCCGCCGGACCAGCGTGAAGACCCTGCCTTACCCCGGCTTCCCCACGGATATGCACCCGCAGATGACGGCTCTACTCTGCATGGCTGAGGGAACCAGCTACATCAACGAGAGCATTTACGAAAACCGGTTCCGTTATGTTGAGGAACTGAAGCGGATGGGAGCACACATCAAGGTCGACGGGCGCATTGTGGTAATCGAAGGCGGACACTCCATTAAACCGGCTCCGGTGATTGCGACGGATCTGAGAGGCGGAGTTGCTGTGATGATCGCGGCGCTGACATGTCCCGGAAGAACTGAAATTTCCGAGATAAAATACATCGAACGCGGATATGATAATATATGCGGCAAGCTGAGGTCTCTTGGAGCTGACATCGAGAAGGTTGTTCTGCCTGATGACGGGGATATGCAGCTTGCGCAGTGACATTTGTCCGTCTTGGATTTGACTATATTTTAAATTTATATAAAGCAAAGGAGCTATAAAATATGGAAGTAACAAAGGAAACCATCATCGGAGACGTTGTGGATTTTGACGAGGATACGGCTGAGATTTTTCTCGAGAGCGGCATGCACTGCATAACCTGCCCTGTGTCCAGAATGGAGTCCATCGAGGAAGCCTGCGAGGTTCACGGCGTTGACCCGGATGAGCTGATTGAAAAGCTGAACAAGTATTTCGACAGCAAGGAAAGCAAGTAATTCTGATTTGTGAAAAGGCGGAGAAGCATATCCCCGTCTTTTTACGTTTATAATGGCGTGGAATTTTTAGGGCAAGGCTGGCTTCTTTCGCACGGCTTTTTGTGAGGTGGCATTATGAATTTGGTTTTGGATGGGCGGCTTGACGCGGCGGCTTCCTTTGTGCGGGAGGGGAGCTTTCTTATCGACGTAGGGACGGATCACGCTTATCTGCCGGTGAAGCTGCTTCTTGACGGGAAAATTACCTCTGCGGCGGCGTCTGACATAAACCGGGGTCCGCTGGAGAGGGCGGTTTCCAACGCGGAGAAGTATGGCGTAAAAGGAAAAATTCGCTTTGTTTTGTCCGACGGGCTGGACTGGGCGGAGTCTGCGGACTTGGGCGGGGGTGGCTCGGGTGCGGATAATATTGACGTGGCTGTATGCGGGATGGGCGGGGAGCTGATTGTGGATATTCTCTCGCGGTCGGCTCTCGTAAAGCGTGACGGCGTCCGGCTTATATTGCAGCCCATGACCTACGCCGACAAGGTGAGAGCGTACCTGATGGAGAATGGGTTCGGGATTACTGACGAGAGGTTGTGCAAGTCCGCCGGTCGGGTTTATGCGGTGATCTGCGCGGAGTTTAGCGGCGTGGCTGAGGCTTATTCCGGTGCGGAGCTGGCTCTGGGTTGGCGGAACATCCAGCGGGGCGGGGAGTTGTTTTTCGAATACGCCGGGAAGGTCATGGACAAGCTCAGGGTGAAAATTGCAGGAATGAATTCCGGCGGGCTTGACTGTTCTCACGAATCCGCGCTTCTCTGCGAAATTGAGACGATTGTCTCAGGAATAAAGTAAATTCAAAATGAAAATATAATATTGAAAGGGTAGAGTTATGACTGTATTTGAACTGCACGAAAAAATAAGCGGGATGTGTCCGTCCTCGCTCTCCTGCTCATGGGACAACGACGGAATTATGGTTTCCTCCGACGTAAATCGTGAAGTCAGGCGGGTTCTGGTGTCGATGGACGCGTCTCTGGCGGCTGTAAAAACTGCGGTAAAGGGCGGGTACGACGTTTTGGTCACTCATCATCCCATGCTGTTCCGTGGCGCGAAGGCGGTTGTGGGCGGGGAACTTGCAGGCGAGAGGATAATCACAGCTCTGTCCGGCGGTCTGTCGGTGCTGTCGTTCCACACAAGACTTGACGCATGTGCGGGCGGGGTGAATGACGCTCTCGGCGAGGCTCTGGGGCTGGCTTTTACGTCGGTTGAGAAGTTCGGGGACGAGGATTCGCCGGAGATATGCCGCGCAGGGGTTCTCATGCGTCCCATGACTGCCTTTGAACTGTGCAAGACGGTGAAGTCAGCTCTCAGCTGTCCGGCGGTCAGGCTCAACAGCGGAATCGGAGGGGCAGGCAAGGTTGTGAAGAAAATCGGCTGGTGCGGCGGAAGCGGGAAGGATTTTTTGATTCCTGCGGCTCATCTGGGCTGTCAGGCGTTCATCACCGGGGAAGCTGACTACAACGGCACGGCGGATGCGTTCGAGGAATACGGCATGGTGACGATTGAAGCAGGGCATTATCACACGGAAGAGCCGGTTGTGCCACGTCTGCGGGAGTATATTTTAAGGCTGGGGGTGGGCGAGTGCGATGTTTTTGAGTCGGGGTCGTATATTGTGGTGTGACTTCTTCGGGGAATTATGGAGTCAAAAAGCCTGAGGTTATAGTGCTAAGCAAATCCATATGATATAGCTTATGAGGGAGGCGGGGGATTATTTTAGCTTTACGGAAGTTTTGCGACGGGGACGCGGAGATTTTGTGCCGTGAGGGGCGTTTTTCCATGTCGGAGTTGGAGATTCGCTTGATGATTGCCGAGTGGAACCGCGGGGTTATACATGGGCAGATTTTTTGAGATGTACGCGGTTGTCGACGGAGACGCAATTGTCGGGTACATCTCGCTGTATGAGCATTCCGCAAATGTTGTGTCAATAGGACCCGAGATTTTTCCGGAATACAAGAGGCGGGAGTATGGATTTTCGGCAATGGAAAAAGCTATCAATACAGCCGCGGAGATGGGATATAAAATCGTTTCCCAGCAGGTACGGGTGAACAACACCGCGAGCCGGAGACTGCATGAGAAGTCAGGCTTTGAGACGGACGGGTATGTTTACAAAAACAGGCACGGGAACGAGGTTTTGATTTACCTGAAGCTGCTGGGCTGACCAGGCGGCGTTGTTTCAGTGAAAGAAAGTCTGATCAAAATGCGGATACCACCATTGAAAGGAGCAGTACAATATGAAAATCTGAAAAAAATGTGGTGCGGTGCAGGACGACAACCGGGTCAATTGTTTGGACTGCGGGGCAGTGCTCGACAAACCCGTCAGTGAAGCGGAGGAGAATCGGGTGGGGGCGGAGCTGTCCGATACCATAGACGAGATGGGGACCGAACGGATCCGTATTACGTCAGCAGGATTGACAGGATTCTTGCTCTCATTAGCCTTGCCGCGATAATTGCCTTATTTATTTTTGTCTCCCTCGCTAATGTAAAAAAGGGAAAACTGAAGGCGGCTCTTCCCGAGCAGATTTCCCCGGGGATTCGTTTATTACGAGGACGGAACGGTGTATGCGATTACTTCAATACCGCTCCGGGGATAACACAGGATAGGATTGAACAGTGCAATAAAGCCGCCGGGTTTGGAGTTTTCAGGATTGTTTTCCTGATTGGATCTGTCATTTATCTGCTCTTTCCGAAGTTCGTCTGGCTCACTGACACGCTGCACCTGCTGTGGTATATCTCAGAGGACAATCTGTCGCCGTTCTAACTCTTTTGGAAGCGTGTTTTAAAGTACGGGCTGTTTGGCGTGGGGATGGTTATGCTTATCGCGGCGATTGTGGCGTATGTGGGCATATAATTATGACGCTGCATGAAAAGAAAGTCGTATTTATCCTTGACGTTTGGTAAAATTTTTGGTATAATATAATGATATAATTGTGTATACATTGGACGTATTTGATTATGGTAGAGATAACGGGGGTTCTTCCTCACTCCCGTGGGGAAAGAGCCGGAATTTTGGCGGGAGACTATCTGCTTGAGATAAACGGGAAGCCGATAAACGACGTTCTTGACTACCGTTTCAGGCTGGCGGACACTAAGGTTGTCTTGAAGCTTCACCGGGGGCCGGATATTATTGAAAAAACCATAAAAAAAGGCGAGTACGACGACATAGGCCTTGAGTTCGGCACTCCCCTGATGGACAAAAAACACCGCTGCGAAAACGGATGCATTTTCTGCTTCATTGACCAGAACCCGAAAGGCATGCGGGACACGATTTACTTCAAGGACGACGACAGCCGGCTAGCGTTCCTCCACGGGAACTACATCACCCTGACGAACCTGCATGAGGAAGACATTGACCGGATTATCGAGATGCACATCTCCCCGGTGAATATTTCCGTCCACACCACAAATCCGGACCTCAGAAAGTTCATGATGAAGAACAAGCGGTCGGGGGAGGTGCTCGCTTACATTGACAGGCTGGCGTCAGCGGGGGTCAAGCTCCACGGGCAGATTGTGTTATGCAAGGGCATCAACGACGGAGCTGAGCTGGACAGAACCATGCGGGATCTCGCGAAATACTACCCGGCGATGGAGAGCGTGTCCGTTGTTCCAGTTGGGCTTACTGCGTTCAGGGAAGGGCTGTTTCCGCTGGAGCCGTTCAATGGGGAGGAATGCGCGGCGGTTATCAGGCAGGTGGACGGGTTCAACGAGGGTTTGCCGGAGAGGATTTTCTTCGCGTCGGACGAGTTTTACGTAAAAAGCGGGACTCCGCTTCCGAAGGACGGCTACTACGGCGAGTACACTCAGCTTGACAACGGCGTGGGTATGCTGACCTCCTTTGAAGCCGAGTTTGACTCCATGCTGGACTTTCTCGATGAGGGTGAGTGTGCGGTGGTTCGCGAGGTTTCCGTTGCCACAGGGGAAGAGGCGTACGAGTTTATCTCCCGTCTTGTGGGTCGGCTCACGAAAAAATGCCCGGGACTGACGGTTCATGTGTACAAAATCAAGAACAATTTCTTCGGCGGGCAGGTCACGGTGACGGGGCTTCTCACGGGGAAGGACATATCGGAGCAGCTTGCCGGTCGTGAGCTTGGGGAGTGTCTTTATCTCTCGAAAACCACGCTGCGGGCTGATGGGGATTTATTCCTCTGCGGCATGACTCCGGCGGGGCTTGAAGAAAAGCTTGGGGTGAAGGTGGACTTTACCGAAAACGACGGCGCGGACTTTATTGAGAAGCTGCTGGGGCTGTCGTGAATTAAATGGAATTTAGTGGTAATTTGTGATATTTAAATTTGGAAATAAGTGGCAGCTTTCTGCCGTTTTGAATAGATAAACGGGGACTTCGGCTTCCCTTAACGGAGGTAAATTATGGCAAAACCTATTGTGGCTATTGTGGGACGACCCAACGTGGGGAAGTCTACGCTTTTCAATAAATTAATCGGCGAGCGGCGGGCTATCGTGGAGGACACACCCGGAGTTACGCGGGATAGGATTTACGGCGAGTGTGAGTGGCGGGGGAAGATTCTCTCGGTGGTTGACACGGGCGGAATTGAGCCTAAGACTGACAACACGATTTTGAAAAAGATGCGTGAGCAGGCGCAGATTGCTATTGACACGGCTGACGTTATTATTTTCATGTGCGACATAAGAACAGGCTTATTGGCGGACGACCTCGACATTGCGGTAATGCTTAAAAAAAGCGGGAAGCCGGTGGTTCCGGTCATCAACAAGTCGGACAGAATCGGCGACGTTGACCCGACTTTCTACGAGTTCTACGAGCTGGGATTTGACATTGACCCCATTGCAATATCCTCCCTACACGGAAGCGGAAGCGGGGATGTGCTTGACGCGGTTCTTGAGGCTATGCCGGAGTTCAACACGGATTTAGTGGACGAGGATACCATATCCGTTGCGGTGATCGGCAAGCCCAACGCGGGAAAGTCGTCGCTGGTCAATCGGGTTTTGGGGGACGACAGGTGCATTGTGTCGGACATTCCCGGAACCACGCGGGACGCCATTGACACGTTCTTTGAAAACGAGTACGGGAAGTACAACTTTATCGACACTGCGGGAATCAGGCGTCAGGCGAAGGTGGACGACAGGATTGAGAAAATTTCGGTTTTACGTGCGAAAAACGCGGTTGAGAGGGCGAACGTGTGCCTGATTATGATTGACGCGTCCGAGGGAATCACGGAGCAGGACGAGAAAATCGCGGGACTGGCTCATGAAGCCGGAAAAGCGTCGATTATCTGCGTGAACAAGTGGGACAAGATTTCAAAGGACAACTCCACCGTCAACGAGTTCAACAAGAAAATCACCACCGCGCTCTCCTACATGACCTACGCGCCGATTATGTATATCTCCGCGAAAACCGGTCAGAGAGTAGATGAATTATTCAAAATGATAAACTATGTTGACAATCAGTCGAAGATGCGGGTCTCCACGGGTATGCTCAACGACGTTCTGGCAGACGCGGTCGCTAAGGTTCAGCCCCCGTCGGACAAGGGAAGAAGGCTCAAGATTTACTACATGACCCAGACTCATGCCTGCCCGCCTACGTTTGTAATATTCTGCAACAACGCGGAGTTGTTCCACTTCTCCTATCAGCGGTACATTGAGAATTGTCTCAGGCAGACCTTTGGATTCAAGGGCACGCCGATTAAGCTGGTTATCCGGCAGAAGGGCGACAATGAGGATAATTTGTAACTTTTTGTATTGATTATGCGGGAAAGTTCCGATTTAACGTTAATAAAATATATTTTGGAGTAGAGAAATGCTGCATTTTTTCTTGAAATATGAGCTTGGATTTGAGGGAATTATCGGAAAATACTGGAAAGATATTCCCCTGTGGGCGTCGCTGGCTTTGGTGTTTGTGTATGTTCTGATACCGTATCTTCTTGGGAGTATTAACACGGCCGTCATTGTGTCCAGGAAGATGTACAACGACGACGTGCGCAACCACGGGAGCGGAAACGCGGGCTTCACCAACATGATGCGCAACTACGGCAAAAAGGCTGCGGTCATCACAATGGTTGGCGACGTGGGCAAGACCATGATTGCGGTGCTGATTGGCTGGGCATGTCTCGGTTACCTGACGGCTTACATCGCGGGGCTGGCGTGTCTTGTGGGCCATGTGTTCCCGGTGTTCTACGGATTCCGCGGGGGCAAGGGAGTATTATGTCTCGCCACAATTGTACTGATGCTTGACTGGCGGCTGTTCCTTATTTTGTTCGCGATTTTCGCTATAATTGCAGTGGGAACCAAGTACATCTCGGCCGGAAGCGTACTCTGCGCCATGCTGTACCCCCTGATTCTCAACCGGATGAACGACACGGGGCTGCGGATGATTGAGTTTATCGCTATGATTATCATGATAATTATTGTAGTCAAGCACCGTGAGAACATCAAGCGGATTTTCAAAGGAACGGAAAGCAAATTTGAGATAAAAAAGAGCAGATAAGCTCGGACTACATATGAAGAATGAAAAAATCACCTCATTCGCGGCTCTGGTGGAGAAAAGCGTCGGTGTGGGGAGTCTGACCTCGCTGACCTTTCACTCACCCATTGGCGAAGAGGTACTCAAAATCAAGGGAAAAATCAAAAAAATCGGCGGGGAGAGCGTGGTTCAGTTTGAGTCCTCCCTCACTGAAGGCAGAGTCAGGCAGGAGAATGTTTCCGTGGATGAACTGTCGGGCAGGATTGAAGGATGGTTTGACGTATTCAGAAAAGCGGACCTTGCGGACCCCTGCGGCAGTGCGGCGGTGATGGTGTCGAAAAAAGGTGCTGTCACACTTATCAAAAAGGGGAACATTGGCTCGGGTGCGGGCTTTGATTCCGGAAAAAACAGTGCGGGTCCTCCCGATAAAAATGGCGGGCTGACAGGAAAAAACGGCGCTGATTCGGGCTTCACCGGGGCGATTGTGCCTGATGGAGCTGTTCGGCTGAACGGGAACGACCGGGAGAAGAATCACGTCCTCACCGGCGGAGAGAATTTCCTTAAATACCTCGGGATTTCTGACGAAAACGGACGGGTCCACGACAAGCGTCAGTCGAAGTTTCGCCAGATCTGCCGGTTCGCGGAGTACATTATTGACGCAGAAAAGCGTTTGAGTCCCGAGGGGGAGCTGTACGTCTGCGATTTATGCTGCGGGAAGAGCTACCTGAGCTTCGCGGCGTATTATGTCATCACGGAAATACTGCACCGGAAAGTAAAGATGACCTGCGTGGACCTGAAAAAATCCGTCATGGACTTCTGCTCGGGTGTTGCGGAAAAATGCGGGATGGCTGGGATGGAGTTTTTCGCCATGAACATAAACGACTTTGAGCCGGAGAGAAAGGTTGACATGGTGGTGTCACTGCACGCCTGCGATATTGCCACGGACATTGTGCTTGACTTTGCCGTGCGTCACGGGGCTGACGTGATTTTATCGACCCCATGCTGCCAGCACCAGTTAAATAACGAGATGAACTGTCCTTCGCTTGACTTTATCGGGCGGTATTCGCTGTTCAGGCAGAAGTTGGCGGCGGCTGCTACGGATTCGCTTAGGCTGCTGATGCTCGAGGCTGAGGGGTACAAAACAAACGCCACTGAGCTGATTGACCCGGAGGAGACTCCGAAAAACATCATGCTCACCGGACTGCGGCGGAAGAATTACGACTTTGCTTCAGGTGAAGCCGAAAAGAAGCGGGAAGAATACAGGCGATGCTACAGCTTCATGTATGGTCGTGAACCCGACGGATACGCGGCTCTGCGCGAAGTTATAGAATAAAAAAATAAAAAGAAGACTATTCAATCAGGAAAGAAGGCAATCGGACAGAGTATCAAAAAGGAGACTGAAAAATGGATATGCAAGAGTTGCTTCAAACAATAAGCAGGTGTGACGTTCCGGCTGAGGTCAGGCTGGACTCTCTCAGAGAAATCAGGAAGAAAATCGACTCGGGTGAGGTTGAAGTACCGCCCCGCGGGGAGTACGTGAACAACCACATCCACACAATCTACTCGTTCTCGCCGTACACTCCGACGTCAGCGGTGTTCTATGCATGGAAAGCCGGACTCAGAACCGCCGGAATCATGGATCACGACAGCGTTGGCGGAATGCTCGAGTTCACCCGTGCGGGAGAGATTTTAGGCATGCCCACTACCTGCGGCTTCGAATGCCGTACATTGGTTGACGGGACGCCGCTTGAGGGCAGGAAAATCAACAATCCGGATCAGCATTCGGTTGCGTATTTAGCTATGCACGGAGTTCCGGCGAGAAAAATCGGCGTGGCTGAGTCGGCTCTTGCCCCCCTGCGAGAAAAGAGGAACCTGCGCAACCGCAAAATGTGCAAAAGGATCACGGACCTGACCCGCCCCTATGGTATTGAAGTGGACTTTGACGGCGATGTTCTTCCCCTGTCCATGGCTCGCGAGGGTGGAAGCGTGACCGAGAGGCACATATGTTACGCCCTGACGAAGAAAATCGTGGGTAAGTACCCGGAGCGGGGGGCGGCGTGTGACTTTATCGACATGCTGTGCGGCTCTGCCATGCCGGAGAAAACCAGAATCAAGCTGATGAGCGCTCCGCTGGAATACTACGAGTACGACATTTTGGGGGTGTTGAAGAGCAGTCTTGTCGGGCAGTTCTACGTTGACGCTGACGAGGAGTGCATGAACATACGGGACTTCACCGCTCTTGCAAACCGTCTTGGCGCAATTTCGGCCTATGCGTATCTTGGAGACGTAGATGAGTCCCCAACCGGAGACAAAAAGGCCCAGAAGTTCGAGGACGACTACCTCCCACTTCTGTTTGAGACCCTGTCGGAATGCGGATTCGCGGCGGTTACGTACATGCCCTCGAGAAATACTCCCGTCCAGCTTGAGCGGGTCATGAAGCTGTGCGACGAGCAGGGGCTGTTCCAGATTTCCGGTGAGGACATAAACTCACCCCGTCAGTCATTTGTCTGCGGTGCCTTGGAGTTGTATCCGCACCTGACCCGTGCGACTTACGCCTTGATAGGGCATGAAAAGTCCGGCGAGGGTGAGGGTATGTTCGCGGCCAGGACGGTTGAGCAGTACCCGGATCTGGAGGACAGAATAAGCTACTTTGCCGCGCTTGGCGGGATGGAACAAAAATGAGCATTACCGGATTTACAATCGGGTTCCGGATAACATAAAAATCGAAAGGTGGCTGAACATGAGCCTTAAGTCAATTGTTGAAATTTCCAACAGGTATGGGCAGAAGGATGGGTTTGTTCTGGCGGGAGGCGGAAATACTTCCTACAAGAACAAAACCGAGCTGTACATCAAAGGAAGCGGCTACTCCCTTGCCCATATTACCGAGGAAGGATTCGTTCGGATGAGCCGGACAAAGCTTGAAAAAATCTGGGAAAAGGAGTATTCCCCTGAAACCGACGTCCGGGAGGCTGAGGTGCTTGCGGACATGATGGCGGCGAGAATGCCGGGAGAAGAACTCAAGCGTCCATCGGTGGAAACCCTTCTTCATGACCTGTTCCGTCAGACGTATGTGCTTCACGTGCATCCGACAATTGTAAACGCACTGACCTGCTCCGCTGGAGGTGAGACTGCTGCAAAGGAAATTCTTCCCGGGTGCGTGTGGGTTGACGAGTGCGAGCCGGGGTATATTCTGGCGAAGGCCTGCCGTGAGAAGATGGAGGCTTACAGACGTGAGACGGGAGAGGAGCCGAAGGTGCTGCTTTTACAGAACCACGGAATTTTCTTCGCGTCTGACTCAAAGAGCGAGATGAACTCCACTGTTGCCGGTGTGATGAAGGTTTTGAGTGAAAAAGCCGTCGTCCGGGCTGATTTCAGTGATATTTCTGACGCAGCGTGTGAGGATGAGGCTGTCAAGGCGGCTCCGGCTGTCCGTATGGCCTATGACAAAGACGGGTGTGCGGTAGTGCGGTATTCGCTGAACAGGACCGTGCTTGATTTTGCCCAGTCGAGAGAGAAGTTTGAGGTACTGAAAAAGCCCCTGACTCCCGACCACATTGTCTACTGCAGGGCTGAGCCTTTGTTTGTGGAGAGCAGCGGGACTGACGATATTGTCTCCGCTTTTGAGGAATACGAGAGACGACGCGGGTTCAGGCCTAAGATTGTGTTTATAAAGAACGTGGGCATGTTTGCCGTGGGAAAGAACCTGAAGGACGCGGAGACTGCCGAGGCGGTATGGAAGGACGCTATGGCGATTACCGTTATGGCTGAGAGCTTCGGCGGAGTGCGGCACATGGCTGACCGTCTGGCTGACTTCATCGTGAACTGGGAAGTGGAGAGCTACCGGGCAAAGGTGGCGATGGTTCCCTCCGACGGAAAAAAACTGGCGGGAAAGATTGCGCTTGTCACGGGTGCGGCTCAGGGCTTCGGTGCGGGAATCGCTGAATATCTCGGCTCTCTCGGCGCGGCTGTGGTGATTGCCGACATGAACGCGTATGGTGCGGCGGCTGAGGCTGAGGCAATTGAAAAGAAGTACGGTGTTCCGGCTCTGGCTGTGGAGGCAAACGTATCGGACGAGAACAGCGTGAAGAACATGATAAAGGATGTTGTCCTCTCCCTCGGCGGGCTTGACATATTCTTGAACAACGCGGGAATTGTCCGTGCAGGCTCTCTCGACGAGATGGCGAAGGCTGACTTTGAGCTTGTTACCTCGGTCAACTACACGGCCTACTTCCTGTGCGCGAAGCATGCGTCCGCTGTGATGAAGGTGCAGAGAAAAGCCTCGCCGGAGTACATGGCTGACATAATCGAAATCAACTCGAAGTCGGGGCTGTCGGGGTCAAATAAAAACTTTGCCTACGCGGGCAGCAAGTTCGGCGGAATCGGACTTACCCAGTCATTTGCGCTTGAGCTGGCACCTTACGGAATCAAGGTAAACGCGGTCTGCCCCGGAAACTTCCTCGACGGTCCCCTGTGGTCCGACCCGGAAAAGGGGCTGTTCGTGCAGTACCTCAAGGCCGGCAAGGTTCCCGGTGCGAAAACCGTTGAGGACGTGCGTGCGTTCTATGAGGGCAAGGTTCCGCTGGGGCGCGGATGCAGAATCGAGGACGTCTGCCGAGCTGTGGAGTACATAATCGGGCAGAAGTACGAGACCGGACAGGCTCTTCCAGTAACCGGCGGTCAGGAGATGCTGAGATAGGGCTGTGGTTATATTCAGGGAATTATGCGCTTATGACGCGGCTGAGTTCTGGAATCACTGAATTTACTTGACTGTGAGACGGACTGCATGATGTACGAGCCGATAAGGTTGATGTTAATGTCGGTCGGCGGCGGTTTGGCTGACGAGTTTTACATGGGAAAATTTTATGGATATAAAAAATCCAAATACATGAAAGGTTATGGTTACAGAAATGCGTGGAAGAAGAAAGACATTAAAGATATCCGAGGCAGAGTGGAGTATTATGAAGGTCCTGTGGGACGGATGCGAGAACAGCTCTAGGGGTATGACCCTTGGCGAAATCATAAGTCAGCTCGGAGAGACCGGTTGGAGCAACACTACCATAAGAACGCTAACAATACGGCTGTCCGAAAAGGGGGCTGTGGCTATCGACAAATCCTCCGGGGTTTACAAGTACACTCCTGTGGCGAAGAAGCCCGAGTGCGTGAAATACGAGGTTGACTCCTTTATCGAGAGGGTGTTCGACAACTCCGCCTACAACCTTATGGCTTCCCTTGTTAAGAGAGGTTCTCTCAGCGAGACGGAAAAGGCGGATATCATCAGCATTCTGAACGACATTGACGAGAATGATCCTGCAAGTGAGACGGATGCGGATATGACAAAATAAAATTCAGCTCTCAAGGGCGAGAGCGGTAAAATGGAATAATATATGACGGATTATTTAATCCTGCTTTTGATGCAAACCACTGTGTTTTCGTCAGTTGCCGCGGCTATTATTATAGTAATCAGGAAAATCCTGTGGTGCCGTATTATGCCCCGCATCGGTATGATTATGTGGCTGGTTCTGTTTGTGAGGCTTGTGTGTCCCGTGTTCCCGGAAAGTTTTACGTCTGTCTACAATTTTTTGCCAATCGGGCGGGAGATAACCTACATGCTTGCCAACGACGCTGAGTGCGTTTCCGATTTTACCGCCGTGGAAGAGACCGCTCGAGAAGAAGTAAATCCTTATGTGATTGAAAGTTCCGAACCCGTGGTGGAAGATTATTCGACTTCTACGGATTCATCAGAGCGGGATACTGTTACCGTTGTAGAATATCTTGTGGGCGGCGGAGAAAATGAAGGAAGCCTTGCGAGGGTGATCAACCGCGTCATTTTGGCGGTATACTTTGGAGGTGCGGCGGCGTTCATCGCGTTTCATCTGATTCTCTACCGCAGAGTGGTGATTAAAACACGGCGTGACTCGGTTCTTTGTACGGACGAGGAAATTCTTGTAAAGTACCGTCGGTGTGCCGAAGGACTTGGAATCAAGAGAATCCCGTCTCTGAGGCTGGGCAGATGTTCCATGCTGTCGGGAATTCTGTCTCCGGCGGTAATCTACAGTCCGGACACAACCCCTGAGGAGACTCAGATGGTATTCAGTCACGAACTGAACCACTACAAAAACGGCGACAACATAACACTGCTTGCTTCTACCATTGTCGTGTGCTGCTTCTGGTACAATCCCCTTGTGTGGATAGTGAGGAAAATGCTCCGGGAGGACATCGAGGTCTGGTGCGACCTCCGTACCATTGAAAACGCATGTGTTTCTCCGTCGGATTACGCCCGGCTGATATCAAAGAGCCTGTTCTATCCGGAATATGTCATGGGCGGATGCTGCATGTCTTCGGCTGGAAGGTGCATAGGACGGCGGCTTTTGTCCATATCTCACTGGCAGAAGAACAAGTTCCTGTCCCGTACCGCAAGCGTGATATTGTGCGCGGTGATTGTGACGGCGTGTCTCACGAATCCGGTGGTGTCGGAAAACAGCGACTACTCGGTGTACATCGAAAACTACGCTTCACTGTCCGGCGAGGACGTTATGTCAATGCACCTCAGCGTGAAATACACGGCGGCGGACTATGTTTGTCAGATACGGCGTATTATCGGAAGCGAATGTTCTCCGGCTTTGGCTGAAAAAATCGGAAACGGCGGATTCGACAGCTTTCTCGAGGCGGTTTCGTCCTCTCCTTATGTTGACGAGAAAACCTCGGCGGCTGTTATGGCGATATCTGCGGAACAGAATATGACGGAGCTTGACTGTGTTCTGATAAACGGGGCTGTGGTTATGCTCATATCCGACGGCGGGGATCTGCTGGACGAGGGATTCGCCTCACTTCCGGTTTACATAACCGATGAGGGAATGGCGAAAATCCTGACCTCCGTCAGCGGTGAGGAAGGACGGAAGTTTCTGATGTGCTACAACCGTGGAGTCAAAGGGGCAAACGTGGAGTATTCACAGTTCTACACCGAGGCAATGCTGGATTTGATTTCGTCGCGGATAAACGACCCTTGGCGGCGGAATAAAATCATGGGGTTCTACAGCGAGGTTCAGCTGGACCGTCCCGCGAATTTTGACTACAGCAGGGATATTGACGAATTGCGCAGTCTTCTTCCGGCGGACGCACGGGACAGCTCGGTTTATGTTCTCGACCCAACCGTAACTTGGGCTGAGTCGGCTTTGCTCAACGAGATTTTGGGTGCGGCTTACGCGGGTCAGCGTGACGACGTGTACTACCTCAAAAAGTGCGAGGACGGCTGTTCCTTTGACGCGGCTCTGGATATACTCAAAAAAAGCGCGTACACCTACTCCGACGCGGTTGAGGCTTACGCGTATATCGGGGCTTCCGCTTACACGGCTCTGTCCCCTGACGATTGTGCGGTCATGGACGCGAATTCCGTTTTGAGAATCGAGTCGAGGGCGGCAAAAATCGGCGGGCTGTCATTCACAGCTGAGGACTGCTATTCGGTTTTGTACGAGGAAAACGGCTACGACAGCGGTTACATGGTTCTCGAAAACTCTGACGTTATGGATGAAACATGCGCTCTGCTGAACAAGGCGGCGTTCCGGAAAAATCCCACTGAGCTGACTTTGTCCGGCGGGGAGGACTACTACGGCGTTGTTTCCTATGATTCGGAAGAATACGGGCCGGCGCTCAGAATCTGCCATGAGCTTGGACTTTTGCAGAACGCTCCCGGCGAAGAGGAGTCCTTTGTACCATCGGAGAGAATCACCTGCGGAGAGGGGCTTTACCGTATCAACAAGTTGGTTTCGTCGATTGTAAACAGGTACTGACAAAAAAATACCGTGGATTCGGCTGTAACGCTTGGGTTCACGGTATTGTTTTGTTGTGCTTTACTTTTCCGCTCCGGCGTAGGAGAGCAGGCGTTTTTCGGCTTCACTGCACCATAATCCACCGGCGTTTTTGCAAATTATGTGGAGGTCCGAGAACAGTTCGCCGAGGGACGTGCCTTTGTTTTCGTCGGATAAGCGGCCGAAGTCCTCGATTGCGGTGAGGGGAAGGGTCACATGGGTGTAGATTAGCTTTTTCGCACCCTTGATTTTCGGCAGGTTCAGCGTTGCCTGTGCGGCGGAGTCGAGTCCTCCTATGTGGGTTATCATTCCCGAGGGATTGATGAGTCCCTTTTCCATGAGTGAGATGGCTTCGCGCATGTCGTCAGTGTTTCCGCCGGATGTGCCTACGATATGGGTGGAGCCGTAGTGTACGTTGTAGAAGTTGAAGCTTGCTGAGAAGTCGGGGTCGGTGGGCCCTGCGAAGAAGTTCAGGCATCCGTCCCGGGCAAGGATGGAGTCGCCGAGTTCCACAACTGACTTCACCGGTGCGTAGACGAAAACGTCATCAAATCCGGCTCCGTCAGTCAGGGAGAGCAGGTATTCCCGTGGGTTTTCCACACCTGAGGTGTTGGCGAACACAAGATCCACGCCGTATTTTTTCGCGTCCTCAGCCGGAAGTAGGGTTTTGGCTCGGCTTAAGCGTGAGTCGTCGATGTCGGTGACTACAAGAAGCTTGGGCGGCCGTCCACCGTGAACCGCGTAATCTGCGCATCCCAATCCCATCGGTCCCGCACCGGCCAGAATTATCATGTTTCCGCCGGACTTTGTCCCCATGTCGTGGGAGTAGACCCCGGGCTTTGTGTGGTAGCTCGCGTGGTATCCGCCGATAATGCAGCTCATGGGTTCGGCCAGACTTCCGAGGTAGTACGCGTCCCCGTTGTATGGGAGAAGGGAGTCGGTCAGCATTACTTCCTCGGGAATTATGACGTACTCAGCCGCACCGCCGCAGAACCGGTATGAGTACCCGGGAGACGCGAGGGAGCCTTTGTAGTTGATTGCGGGCTGAATGACGAACCTGTCGCCGGGTGTAAATTTATTCATCCATTTTGCTCCCACCTCGACGATTTTTCCGGCGAACTCGTGCCCAATTATTACAGGATTTTCACCAATGTCGTTGGGAACCCGCTTGTGCTTTGAACCTTGACTTGCGGCCTTGTAGGATGACATGCATATGCTGTCGGAGACGACCTCGGCAAGAATCTCTCCATCGGAGATTGGCGGGAGTGAAAAACTGTCCAGCCGCAGATCCATTGTGCCATGTAGGCGAACTGCTTTAGTTTTCATGGTAATGTACTCCTTAAGATTAATTTATAGTTATAAATATACAAATTATCATATGATATTCATAATGTAGTATTTTTGGATATAAACCAAAAATTTTTGCAGAAATATTACTTAAATTTGTTTAATCTATACATTGCAAAGTAAAGTAAAATGTGATAACATATAAGTGTGTTTAAAACTAAATTGTGAATTCGTTAGGATATCAGCGAATAAATCTCCATATTGTATACTTGATTATGCAAAACGCAACTGAGAAGTTAAATTTCGGTATAAAATACGGATTTCCGTTTTTTATAAATAATTTTTTTAAAGGTTTGCTTGAAAACACATAATTGGCGGGGGAATTCCTGATCGGAAAAAGGTATTTATATACATAAATTATGTATTAAGATACATCGTTCCTTCATAAGGAGACTCAGTGTTCATCAAAGTGGATTTCAACCATAACCTTAGAAAGGAAAAACTATGAAAAAGTTTTTAAGCGTACTTTTGGCTTGTGCTACTGTTGCCGCTATGTCTTTGAGCATCAATGCCGCTGGTATCTACCGTTATGATTCGTCCGACGACGAGTACTGGGATGAGGATGTCAACTGTCTTGACAAAACTGCTGTTTCAGTGTGGCTTCAGGATGGATCAGCTGCAGACACAACCTGTCAGGCTTCCGACGAGTCGGGTGAAATTATTGACGAGAACCTCATGGACAACCTTGCGTCCGGCTGGTATGAAGTAGTGTTTGTGCAGAACGCAGCTACGCAGAATGATTTTGACGCAGTTGATGTTAGCGGTAAGATCGTTCTCTGTGTTCGTGGCGGTATTTCGGATGATGGATCGACTGCTACATTTACTGTAAAGTCCGCTCTCTCACGTGACAATGGAGCAGTTGCCTGCCTTGTTGCAAACAGCTACCGTACAGAGGATTACGACGAAGACGGTATGATTGGCGGAAGTTACACCACTGCCGGAATGCAGGTGACTGAGGTGACAGTTCCGATGTGCATGGTTCCTTCTGACTTCGGTGCAATTCTGATTTCCGAAATGACTGGCGTATCCACAGGTGATGTAGCAGTTGCTATGCAGAATTCAGACTCTTCTTCCTGCACAACCGGATCTCCTACAGAATCCGTTGGTCTCGAAGCTAAGAACACCACATGGGTATTCATAGGTACTGAGGCTGAATTCAAGGCTGCAGGTGAACCCGGTACTTCAACTACAGTTGAGACAGAAACCACAGTTGAGGAAGAAACTACAGTTGAGGAAGAAACTACAGTTGAGGAAGAAACTACAGTTGAGGAAGAAACCACAGTTGCTGAAACTGTTGAGGAAGTAACCACAACAGAGGAAGAAACAGTTGAAACTCCTGCTTCCGCTGAATCCGCTCCCCAGACATTTGACGTAGGTGTTATCGCTGCTGTTACGGCAATTGTATCCGCCGCAGGCTACGCTGTATCAAAGAAGAGATAACTGAAAAGCAAAACATAGCGAATCAGGGTGTGTAAAAGCACTCTGATTTTTTTGTCGGTAAAACGACGCTGTGAATCTGCGGATTTGCTTCTTTGTACAGCGAAAACACAGTGTGCGAGTGAAGACGCGGTTTTCGTCTTTATTTCATATACAGAAACAGTGCTTCCGGATTTACTTTCTTATTGTGGGAACAAATCCGACCTTTTTCTGAACCTTTGACAGGGTCCGCATAGCGTCGTGGGATGCGATTTCCGCGCCTTTCTGCATTACGTCCTCGAGGTAGGCTTTGTCCGATGACAGACGGGCGAATTCGGACTGAACGGGAGCGAGTGTGTCCGCGCAGGCTTCCCCTACAGCCGCCTTGAATTCGCCATAGCCTTTGCCTTCGAACTCGGCTTCCACTTCATCCATCGTCTTATCAGTGCAGGATGAGTAGATTGACATAAGGTTCATGATTCCGTCCTTGCCCTCGCCACGGCGCACCTCGTTTCCTGAGTCGGTGACTGCACGCTTAAATTTGCGGATGATTACATCCCGTGGGTCAAGGATTCGGATGACGGCGTTTTCGTTTTCGTCGGACTTTGACATTTTCTTCGTGGGGTCGGCAAGGGAGGTGATTTTCTGGGTGGTCTTGGGAATATAGCAGTCGGGTACCACAAATGTATCGCCATAAACCTGATTGAAGCGCTCAGCTATGTTGCGGGTCAGCTCAAGGTGCTGCTTCTGGTCAAGACCAACGGGAACGAGGTCGGCCTGATAGAGGAGTATGTCCGCAGCCATGAGGGAGGGGTAGGTGAAGAGTCCGGCGTTGATGTTGTCGGCGTGCTTGGCGGACTTATCCTTGAACTGGGTCATGCGGGACAGCTCGCCGAACATGGTATAGCAGTTGAGAATCCATGCAAGCTCCGCGTGTGCCGCCACATGGCTCTGGACGAAGAGAATATTTTTCTCGGGGTCAAGACCGCAGGCGATGTAGAGTGCGAGGGTGTCGTAGGTTCTCTTGCGCAGTTCAGCCGGGTTTTGGCGCACGGTGATGGCGTGTTCGTTGACTACGCAGTAGTAGCAACGGTAGGTGTCGGAAAATTCGGCGAAGTTTTTTATGGCTCCGAAGTAGTTGCCTATAGTGAGCGAGCCGGTTGGCTGTACGCCTGAGAAGATTACTTTTTGGTCTTTGTACATGGTGATTATCTCCGTTATTATGGTGAATTTTTATTTTTATGTTAATTTGCGGGGCTGTTGGGGTATAATAGGGTATACTTCATTTTACGGCTTGGGCGATTTCCACTTTTGTATCCTCGCGGAGGTATTTACCGAACACCTGGGAGTCCATTCTCGGCACGTAGCCCATGTCTGTATAGCCGAGCTTCAGGAGCAGTCCCATGCTTGCCGTATTCTCCGGCTCGGTGAAGCTGATAAAGTCCCAGTCGGGGTAAAGATTATGCAGCAGCTCCACGACCGCTCCAATGGCTTCGGTGGCGTATCCCCGGCGGTGGTGCTTATATGAGAAGGTATAGCCCAGCGAGAACGTTCCTTCATTGGGCATGACTGCGATCTCTCCGACGAGTTCTCCGTCCTTCAGTGATACTGCCAGCATGGAGTTTTCTTCATTTGTCAGGCGGTCGTTCATATGCCTGAGAAGAAGCTCGCGTATTCCGTCGAGGTCGCATGTCTGTCCCCGCTGGTACTTTGAGCAGGCTGTGTTATTGCGGTAGTCGAAGATTACGTCGGCGTCGTCCGGGTTGGCGCTGCGGATGTCAAGGCGCGGGGTAGTGATGAAAGTCATGTGATATTCCTCTTAAAAATGTATACAATAGTATTATACTATATTGGAGTGATAAAGTCAATTTAATTTAAGTAAATTTACCGCATGAGAAAAAAAGTAACATATGTAGGGAAGGTCGGGAGTGGGAAACCCCCACGGGCAGTCTCAGCGTTTTACAGCCGATATTGTGACAGCTCACACGTTTTTATTCTTGAGCTTCCGCAAATTTACTGCTTTTGCAAAAAAGTCACATATATATCTTGTTTTTGTTACCATGTTTTGCTATAATAAATGTCGGATAACAGAGATTGTTTTATTGTATAATACAGGAGAAATAAAATTTTGGAAGATAAAAACAACAACGAAAAGCGTCCGGATGAGGAGCTGTCAAATGCGGCGCGGAGAATCAAGGCTCTCGGCCAGGAACCCGTGGAGGAAGAGGAGCCGGTGAAGGTCAACAAGCTCGCCAACTTTTTCTACCACTACAAGTTCAGGCTTATCATGATAGCGGCCTTTGCGTTCATTATAATCGTGGCAGTAACACAGTTTCTCGGGCAGAGCAACCCGGACATCAGCATTATCTACGGTGGACCGGAGTACATTACTGCAAACGAAAACAAGGAATTCTGCGAGGTTTTAGAGAGCCTTATGCCGGACTACAACGGCGATGGAAAGAGGTATGTCCAGCTCAACGATCTGGTGTTTATGAGTGAGAGTCAGCTTCAGGAATACACAGAGGAGATGGCGGCAAAAGGTGAGCAGGTCAGCCTGGATCACTTGACGAACAAGCAGGTCAACGAGCGGTTCACCTATGAAATTTTCGGCGGGGAGTCGGTGATCTGCATTTTAGGCGAGGAGCAGTACGAAGAAGTGAAGAATGAAAACGGCTTTCTTCCCTTGAGCGAGATATTTGACGAGATTCCCGATGGCGCCATTGACGAATACGGAATCAGGTTTGCGGATACGAAGTTTTACAAATTCTACACAGCCGCACAGATTTTCCCGGATGATGCGGTGTTGGCTCTGCGGCGGTTGTCCACCATGTCGGTATTCACGGGCAAGTCCAAGGCGGAGAAGAAGCATGAGTATCACTTGGATATGTTCAGGCGTATGGTAGAGTTTGAATATCCTGAGGGATACAATCCCGAGACAGGGGACGAGACGGCGGGGGAATGACCGTAAAATGTGTGAAAACCCGGACTGTGGCGGGGAACTGCCGGGAGTACGTCACCTCGGGACGGGAATATGTTGTGTTTGAGATTATTTTTTCCCGGGGCGGGCTGTTTACAGGATTATTGACAACATGGGCGTTCCGGGGATGTACGCGGTGGAGGACTTCGTAATTCTTGACAGCGACCTCGGCGGTATGGTAATGTGCGAGAATCCCTGCGGCTGGGTCATAACTCACAGACTCATTGCGGACAGCGGAATCGGAAACATCAACGGCTTCTGGGGGGCGGTTTTTGAGGATGGCGACGCGTGGGCTTGTGATTTAGTGAGAAAAGCTGTCGCGGATTTATGCGGACGTGCGGGGATGGATGTGAATTTTGATATACTTGATGAATGATATGCAGTAGATTCTCGGTAAAATGGGGGAGATTTTCGTCTTCTTCGGGCTTTGTGAAGTTGAGGTCGACGGCGTTATAAATTACGTCTTCGGCGGGGTTTGGTGCAGGCTGATTCCCATGCACGGCGGGAAAACCATACTTCTTGAAGCGGCGGAGGATGGCGGAGGGGTTTACGAGGACGTGTTCTGGTACGATTTTTCCCCGGATTTAGCACGGTCGCTGGTGGTGGATGCTGAAGCTGACGCGGATTCGGCGAGATTTTCCGATTCTTCCTATTACGCCGCAACGGTTGAGGATTATTTCGGCTTTTTCGGGACCGACGTTGTGCGGTATTACGCCGACGACTGCTTTGAGCGGATTATTTTGGGCGAAGGCTTTTCCAAAATAATCCGTGGCGGGCGGGTCTGCTATGTTAAATCGGGGGAGGAGGTTTTGATTTGGTACGATTTTGCGAAGTCCACGCTGACGATTGAAGTGAAAATATGCGGGGTGAATTCCGCAAAACCTTCGCGTCCATTGAGCCTGAGACTATTTCTAAATTAAAATCATTTATAAAAAATAACCTTGCTAACAATTAAATCTATATAAATTTTGGAGGACATATGAAAAAAGTTACAGACACCGTGTTTTATGCGGGTGTTAATGATCACTCTATTGACCTGTTTGAGGGTCAGTACATTGTTCCGAACGGCATGGCTTACAATTCCTACGTGGTGATGGACGACAAAATCGCGGTGTTTGATACTGTGGACATCCGTTTTTCCCACGAGTGGCTTGACAACATTGCCGAAATTTTAAACGGTCGGGAGCCGGATTATCTGATCGTTCAGCACATGGAGCCGGATCACTCCGCCAACATCGCGAATTTTGCCAAGGCTTACCCCAAGGCTGAAATCGTGGCGAACAAGAAGACCTTTGCTATGATGAAGCAATTCTTCGGCACGGACTTTGAGGGAAACCGTGTTGTTGTAGGCGACGGGGACACGCTGTCTCTGGGCAAGCACAATCTCACATTTGTTTTCGCTCCGATGGTTCACTGGCCCGAGGTTATGGTGACTTACGACAGCTATGACAAGCTCCTGTTTTCGGCTGACGGATTCGGCAAGTTTGGGGCTTTGGATGTGGACGAGGAATGGATTTGCGAGGCGAGACGGTACTACATCGGAATCGTGGGCAAGTACGGTGCGCAGGTTCAGGCTCTCCTAAAAAAGGCGGCGGCGCTTGATGTTCAGAAGATTCTGCCCCTCCATGGACCTGTTTTGGAAGAAAATCTGGGCTACTACATCGGCAAGTATGATGTGTGGTCGTCGTATGTTCCCGAGGACGAGGGCGTGGTTGTGGCTTACACCTCCGTTTACGGCAACACGAAAAAGGCGGCTGAGCTGGTGTGCGAGAAGCTGAAGTCCAAGGGATGCCCAAAGGTGGTTCCGGTGGACCTTGCGAGAGCGGACATGGCTGAGGCTGTGGAGGACGCGTTCCGGTACAGCAAGTTAGTTTTGGCGACGACTACGTACAACTCGGAGATATTCCCGTTCATGCGGGAGTTTATCGATCATCTGACCGAGCGGAATTTCCAGAACCGCACTGTTGCGTTTATCGAGAACGGCACATGGGCTCCCACTGCCGCAAAGATCATGAAGGGCATGCTCGAGGGGTGCAAGAATCTGACCTTACTTGAACCTGTGGTGAAGATCAAGTCCGCGTTGAACGACGAGAACCGGGAGCAGATTGAGGTGCTGACCGACGAGCTGTGCCGGGAGTACATTGCCCAGTCCTCGGACAAGGCGAACAAGAACGACCTGACCGCGCTGTTCAACATCGGCTACGGTTTATATGTGGTTACGTCAAACGACGGCAAGCGGGACAACGGGCTGATTGTGAACACGGTTTCCCAGGTGACGAACACGCCCAACAGAATTGCGGTTACTATCAACAAGGAAAATTATTCACATCACGTAATCAAACAGACCGGCGTGATGAACGTCAACTGCCTGTCAACTGACGCGCCGTTTTCGGTGTTCGAGAATTTCGGATTCAGAAGCGGACGGAACGTGAACAAATTCGAGAATTGGGAGATCTGCCGCAGCGACAACGGACTTGTGTTCCTGCCGAAGTACATCAACTCCTTTATGTCTCTGAAGGTTGAGTCTTATGTGGATCTGGATACGCATGGGATGTTCATCTGCACCGTTACGGAAGCCCGGGTTGTGTCCGACCGCGAGACCATGACGTACACGTATTACCAGAACAACGTGAAGCCAAAGCCGGAAGTGAAGGGCAAAAAGGGATTCGTCTGCAAGGTGTGCGGCTATGTTTACGAGGGGGATGAACTTCCCGAGGACTTTGTTTGCCCGCTGTGCAAGCATGGGGCTGCTGACTTTGAGCCTATTGAGATAAACTGACGTCAGCAAAAGAAAAACGGTTTGATTTCCGTTTGTTTCGGATTTCAAGCCGTTTTTTTGTTCAGTATAAGTTAAGCGTGGCTGAGAAGATGGAGTGATTCATACAGCTGATAGCTTTCCGCCTGTTTTGTGAACATATCGTAGTAGACGCCTTTTTTGAGTATCAGTTCATCATGAGTACCGCTTTATATGATGATACCGTTGTCGAAAAGGCATATCCTGTCCGCGTGACGTGCTGAGGTCAATCGGTGTGAGATAAGTACGGTTGTAGTATTATACATCTTGAAGATTTTTTGATTCAGCTGATACTCGGATATAGGATCTAACACCGAGGACGGCCCGTCCATGATAAGCAGATTGTATTTTCCTAAGAATACCCGGGCAAGAGCGAGCTTCTGCTGTTCACCGCCGGAAAGAACAATGCCGTTTTCGTCAAACTCCTTGGTCAGGGGTGTATCGCCGTTTGCGTTGGATTTTTGCATGACCTTGTCGAGATTAAATTCAGTTAAAGCACTTTCCAGATTTTCGTCTTCGGCTGAATACAGCAGCAGGTTATCCTTCAATGACATTGCGTAGATGTTGTTATTCTGGAACGCTATACCTACATTTTTTTCGGAAGGAGTGTACGTCGTACTCGCGGATGTCTTTTCCGTTGATTTCAATACAGCCTTCGTCAACATCATATAGCCGCATGATCAGCTTTATTAATGTAGATTTACCGACACCGTTAAATCCGACAACGGCAATTTTTTTTGCCGGGATTAATGTTCATGTTGACGTTGTTCAGTGCGAAGCCGGAATTGTTGTATTTGAAAGATACGTTATGTACCTGCAGTGACAGAGGGGATGAAAAATCTGCTGGTTCTCCTCCGGCATTTTCTATTTTTGACGGTATATCGAAAAAACTTCTTTAAAATGCAGAATTTTCCTGGATTTTCTAAAATTTGTCGTTTTCACCACAATCACGCGTATGTCTTTGTGCAAAAAACAAGAGCACAATTTTTGTTGTACCCTTGCTTCTGTATTTGTGCGGTATGTGATTATTTTCCGAGGCTGTTCTTGTATGCCCTCACGTCGGCGAGCATGTCCTCGTGCTGTCTGTTGTACATTGGGGGAGGGGAGTTTAAATCAAAGTATTCAAGTTCCAGCGTTTCGTCGTTTGATGAAATGGGCTTTCCGCCTACGACCCGGCACTCAAAGAGAGCTGCAATAGGCTTGGATTTGTCGCCGTTTGCGTATTCGTCGCTGTATTTGGAATACACTTCAATAAGCCGCATTACTTTAACCTCAAGTCCGGTTTCCTCGAAAATTTCGCGTACAGCCGTTTCTTCAAGGGATTCGCCCAGCTCCATCATTCCGCTGGGAAAGCCCCACAAGCCGCTGCCGCTTCTCTTTTGAAGTAAAACCTGACCCTTTTCGTTGAAGATTGCTCCGCCCGCGCAGTTAAGTATGATTTTGTCGTGACCGACCTTTTGTCTGAGATACTGCCAATATTCCATGATGTTCTTCCGATTATTTTCCGAGGCTGTCGGTGACTTCAACTGTTTTGGTGTCGTTGTAGCAGGTGAACATGTCGTCCACGTCGGCGGGGAGGGTGCTCTTCGTCAGCCAGCTTATTATGGGCACGAGCACAAGTCCGCCTACCATTGCGAACACGCCTGAGTAGAGGGAGTTGGTGAACACAAATCCGATAACCGGGATTCCGGAGACGTTCATCACCCCGAGGGAAACGAGAAGCTGCACGATCTCAAGTCCCACGCCGTAGACGAAGGATGTGACAACCGCCGCACGTGTGACCTTCTTCCAGTAGAGTCCGTAGAGGAAGGGTGCGAGGAATGCTCCCGCCAAAGCTCCCCATGACACGCCCATCATCTGCGCGATGAACATGTTCTTTGACTTGGCTTGGAAGATTGCGATGACTGCCGAGATTACGATGAACACCACGATGAAAACGCGCATGGTGAGCATTTTCTTCTTTTCTTCCATTTTCTTTTTTGACAGAGGTTCGATGAAGTCGAGGGTGATGGTGGAGCTGCTGGTTAGGACGAGGGAGGACAGGGTGGACATGGACGCGGAAAGTACAAGCATGATTACGATTCCGATGACTACCGGGGAGAGGGTCGCAAGCATTGCCGGGATTACGGCGTCGAAGCCCTCGGTTTTTACGTCAATGTCGTAGAGTCTGCCAAATCCCCCGAGGAAGTAGCATCCGCCGGCTACGATTATGGCGAACAGGGTGGAGATAACGGTGCCCTTTTTGATGGAGTCCTCATTCTTGATGGCGTAGAACTTGCCCACCATCTGGGGGAGTCCCCATGTGCCGAGGGAGGTGAGGAGTACGACGAACAGCAGGAAGGTTGGGTTGGGTCCAAGGAAGGATGCGTACGCACCCTGCCAGCCGGCGTCGCCCAATTCTGCCGCGAGGGATTTTGTGGCTTCAAGAAGTCCGCCGTTGTCGCCGAGGACTGAGCCGATTACAAGGACGATACCGAAGAGCATGATTAACCCTTGGATGAAGTCGTTGACCGCCGTCGCCATGTAGCCACCTATTATGACGTAGACGCAGGTGAGCAGTGCCATGACTATTACGCATACGCTGTAGTCGATTCCGGCAAACGCCATTGCGAAGAGTCGGGAAAGACCGTTGTAGAGGGACGCGGTGTAGGGAATTAGGAACACGAAGGTGATGACCGATGCCGCCACCTTAAGTCCGGTGGATTTGAATCTCGCGCCGAAGAAGTCAGGCATGGTTTTACTTGACAGGTGCTGGGTCATGATACGGGTGCGGCGGCCGAGGATGGACCACGCTAAAAGTGAGCCGATAAAGGCGTTGCCCAGACCAATCCATGTGGAAGCGAGACCGAAGTTCCAGCCGAACTGTCCGGCATAACCTACGAAAATTACCGCTGAGAAGTAGGATGTACCGAAAGCAAACGCGCTGAGCCAAGGTCCTACGCTTCGGGAGCCGAGAAGAAAGCCGTTGACGTCCTTCGCGTGCTTGCGTGTGCGGATGCCTATGCCTATCATCAATGCGAAGAAGCATATTATAAGGCAGCCGGAGATTATCATTGTTGACATAGATGAACCTCTGCTATGTTATTTATTTTATTCCTAAAGCTTATGCAGGATAAAATATGTATAATTATAGCACGATGTTACGTGAAAATCAAGTATATAAGACAAATTTGTGAATAAATTACTGATTTTTTTATTTACTGGGATGAAGCGGGAGGGTTGAAATTATGACGGAAATATGATATAATATGGGTGAAATGTTTTGGATTTTGATTATAACTATTTTTTTAATCTGAAAGGATTTACATTATGCCATATTATCCTTCGCTTGACTATATCACAATCGACGGGGACAACGCGTTTTCCGTGAATTTTGCCGGGGATTTGCAGTACCTACTAAAGCTGGAACCGGAGAGAATGCTCTACAACTTTAAATCTGCTTTTGGGGTGGAAACGTCAGCCGAGCCGATTTACGGTTGGGACGCGCCGGACGGGTTATTGCGTGGTCATTCCACCGGGCATTTTCTTTCGGCTTTGGCTATAGCTTACAGTGCCACTGGAGACAGTCGATTCAAGGAAAAGCTGTCGTACATGGTGGGGGAATTGCGGAAGTTACAGCTTATGTCCGGTGGCGCGTCTGAGAAGTTCACAACCGCATGCACTCCCGAGGACTGTGCGCAGGATAAGTGGAGCCGGGATCCTTCCGTCTGGGGCGAGGGATTTTTGTCGGCTTACTCCCCGGACCAGTTCGCGCTTCTTGAGCAGTTCACGCCGTATGCCAAAATCTGGGCGCCCTACTATACCCTGCACAAAATCTTAGCCGGACTCATTGAAGCCTACGAGAGGTGCGGTCTTGACGAGGCTCTCTCTGCGGCTGAGGGAATCGGGGGATGGGTTTACAGACGTTTGTCAGTCCTCTCTCCCGAGCACCGGGCGAAGATGTGGTCAATGTACATAGCGGGGGAGTATGGCGGAATGAACGAGTCGTTGGCGCGTCTGGCGTTGCTCACGGGCAAAAAAGAGTTCATGGACTGCGCGAGAATGTTTGACAACGCGAATATATTCCCGGGTCTCGAGGAAGGCGAGGACGTAATCAAGCGGCTCCACGCAAACCAGCACATCCCGCAGATTATGGGGGCGGTCATGGAGTACCGGGCAACGGGCGAGGTGAAGTACCTCAAAATCGCGAAAAATTTCTTTGATATTGTAAAAAATCATCACATGTACGCAATCGGCGGTGTGGGTCAGGGGGAGTGCTTCCGTGAGCCGGACGAGCTGGCGCATTTCATCAAGGGGGACACCAACTGCGAGACCTGCGCGACCTACAACATGATCAAGCTGGCGCGGGAGTTATATGCGCTGTCCCTGCCTTTTTCCGAGACGACTGCCGCCGGGTACATGGACTACATCGAGCGTGGGCTGTACAACCACATTCTGGCTTCCCGCAACCCTAATATTACCGACGAGATGACCAACGGGGTGACATACATGCTTCCTATTGGTCCGGGGGCTGAAAAGTCATACACCGACGACTATTACAGCTTCACCTGCTGTCACGGCACGGGCATGGAGAACCATGTGAAGTACGGGGACTGTCTCTATTACGTTGGCGACGGCGCGGTTTATGTGAACGAATATGTGCCGTCAACTCTGAGCGAGGGGGATTTGGTTATCCAGCAGGAGATTGACTTCCCGTCACTTGAAGGAAGAATTGTGGTGAAGTCAGCCGTTCCGTTGGTGGTTAAGCTGAGGATTCCGGCTTGGGCTGAGGGGAATCCGTTCAGTGTAGGCGGAAAGCCGGCTGAGGTTGACGGAAGATACTCGGTTATCGATGTTGACGGCGGGGATGAAACAGTGGTGGACGTAAAATTCAGCTTCACACCCCGGCTTGAGTATCTGCCGGATTTGCTGAGTGAGTACGATGAGCACATGGTGAACCGGGACACCCATTATCACGATGACAACAGCCGGAAGCCGGACGAGGAACTCATGAAGTCGCTCTCCCGTGAGCCGAAGGACAGGGTTTGTGCTTTGATGTACGGTCCCTTTGTCATGTGTGCGCGGGCTGGCGGAAGTGAGTTTCTGCGGATTCCGGCTGGGACTGACTTTATTCCGGCGTGTGACGGAAGCGTGGCGCTCTACGGTGCGGGGATAGCGTTCAGACCGATTTATGCACTTCACGGCGAGCCGTACCACGCGTATTTTGTGTCTGAGTGAAAGAAATTTCTCCAAAACCGTTGACAAGGCGGGAAAAATGTGATATACTACTATGGAAAGGATTTAAGCATGGGAGGAGTATGTTATGTCAATGTGCGTGTTTGCTCTGAAATATAAAGATTCTTTCGAGTTTTCCTTATTTATCCATAAAAGTTAATTTTTATTCCGGCTGATGTAGTGTTTCTTCACTTAATTCGGTCGGAATTTTTTATGTATTGATGGAGAGATTATGAAGAAATTCAATGAATCCGGCGAGAGGGTCATGCGGGAGAGGTTCGGGTGTGATAATGTCATCGCGCTGGCTACATCTTGGGATAACCGTCCATATGTGCGATATGTCAACGCTTACTACGAGGACGGCAGCTTTTACGTCATCACCTACGCGGGGTCGGGGAAGATGCGCCAGCTTGAGGGGAACAATACCGCCGCCATTGCAGGAGAGTGGTTCACGGGACACGTGAGGGGCGAGAATCTGGGCTGGTTTTGCTCGGAGGAAAACGCTGAAATTGCAGGGAAACTGCGTGCGGTGTTCGAGGAGTGGATTGACAACGGTCACAACGATTTCTCGGAAGTGAATACTGTAATACTGCGGCTTGAGCTGACCGATGCGGTTCTGTGGAGTCACGGGGATATGTACACGCTGGAGTGAGATAATTTTGTCGGATAAACTACATTTACTATCAATTTAAGCTAAACAAAACATCTGTAAATATTGAGAGGGATAGACGGAGAATTTGACGGAACGATAAAGGCTGCAATATATTTAAAAAAATTGTTTTGAAGTTCTTGCCAACGAGCTTGCTTGTTAGAGCTTCATTTCAAGAAGCGCGTTCTCCTCGTCTCCCCAAGCGAAAGGAGTATTATGGAAAGAAAGTTCAACCGAAAGATTATTTTAGAGGACGGGACTACGGTCGACGGGTATGGGTTCGGGTCCTTTGACGATAGGGTCTGCGAGATTGTGTTCAATACGTCTATGGTGGGGTACCAGGAGATTGTGTCCGACCCGTCCTATACCGACCAGGCCGTGGTTATGACCTACCCACTTATAGGAAATTACGGAATCACCGACGAGGACTTTGAGACAAGAATCCCCACACTCGGCGCACTTCTCGTCAGCGAATACAACGACCACCCGTCAAACTTCCGCTGCGTCAAGACTCTGGACGAAATTTTGGAGGAATACCACATTCCCGGGGTGGAGGGAATCGACACGCGCAAGCTCACCCGCTCCATCCGCGACAAAGGCTCACGCCGGGCGCTCATTACCACGCCGAACATTGCGGTTGAGAAGGGACTTGAGATTATAAGAAGCACACCCGTTCCACATGACGCGGTCAGCAGGGTCAGCTGTAAAAAGCGGTGGTACTCCCGGACTCCCGACCACCTTTACAACGTCGTGGCTGTGGACTGCGGAATCAAGCTGAATATAATCCGCTCGCTGAACCAGCGTGGGTGCAACGTGACCGTGGTTCCGTGGAATATGACGGCGGAGGAAATCATGTCAATGAAGCCGGACGGACTGTTCCTCTCAAACGGACCCGGCGACCCGGAGGATGTTACTCCCGTGATTGAACTGGTGAAGAAGCTCCGCGGACGTCTGCCGATTTTCGGAATCTGCCTCGGGCATCAGATGATTTCATTGGCGTACGGCGCGAAGACCTACAAGCTCAAATTCGGTCACAGGGGCGGAAACCATCCCGTGATGAACCTCGAAACGGGAAAGGTGGAGATTACGTCCCAGAACCACAGCTACGCTGTTGACGTGGATTCACTGCGCGGTACCGGGCTGACCCTGACCCATAAAAACCTGCTCGACAACACGGCTGAGGGAGTTTCCTGCATGGACGACATGATTTTCTCGGTGCAGTACCATCCCGAAAGCGCACCCGGACCACAGGACAGCGGATACCTGTTCGACAAATTTATTTCAATGATAGGAGAGAACAAAAATGCCAAAAAGAACTGATATACACAAAATTATGGTTATAGGCTCGGGTCCTATCGTTATCGGACAGGCGGCTGAATTTGACTACGCCGGAACACAGGCGTGTTTGGCTCTCCGCGAGGAAGGGTACGAGGTAATTCTCGCAAACTCCAACCCCGCCACCATCATGACGGACAAGTCCATTGCCGACAAAATTTACATGGAGCCGCTGACCCTCGAGTATGTGGCGAAAATCGTGCGGTATGAGCGCCCCGACGCAATCGTTCCCGGAATCGGCGGACAGACGGGATTGAATCTCGCCATGCAGCTTGAGAAAAAAGGTGTGCTCCGCGAGTGTCAGGTGGAGCTCCTTGGCACATCCGGCGACAGTATCGAAAAGGCTGAGGATCGGGACAAATTCAAGGAGCTGTGCGAATCAATAGGCGAGCCGGTGTGCCCGTCGGAGATTGCCAACACCATCGAGGAAGGAGTACGTGCGGCGGAGGATATAGGCTACCCAGTGGTGCTGAGACCTGCGTTCACCCTTGGAGGCACCGGCGGGGGCTTTGCGGACAATGAGGAAGAACTGCGGGAGATTATGAAAAACGCCCTCAAGCTGTCCCCGGTTCATCAGGTTCTGGTGGAGAAGAGTATACGCGGATTCAAGGAAATCGAGTACGAGGTCATCAGGGACAAAAACGACACGGCAATCACCGTCTGCAACATGGAAAACATTGACCCGGTTGGAATTCACACGGGCGACTCGGCGGTGGTTTGTCCAAGCCAGACCCTGACCAACAAGGAATATCACCTGCTCCGTGACAGTGCCTTGAGAATTATCCGTGCTTTGAAGATTGAAGGAGGCTGCAACGTCCAGTTTGCCCTTGACCCGCAGTCGTTCAGGTATTATGTTATTGAAGTTAACCCCCGTGTGTCGCGCTCGTCTGCGTTGGCTTCAAAGGCAAGCGGGTTCCCAATCGCACGGGTTTCCGCGAAAATTGCGGTGGGCATGACTCTGGACGAAATCCGGATTGCCAACACTCCCGCAAGCTTTGAGCCGACCCTCGACTATGTTGTGACGAAGCTGCCACGGTTTCCATTTGACAAATTTGCTGACGCCAACAATCGTCTGTCCACTCAGATGAAGGCGACGGGCGAAGTCATGAGCATCGGGCGGACCTTTGAAGAAAGCTTGCTCAAGGCGGTGCGTTCCCTCGAGTGCGGGGTGTACCATCTCCACATGAAGAAGTTCGACGACTATAAAAGCGACGACATGCTGGAGTACATCAAATACGGTACGGATGACCGACTGTTTGCCATAGCTGAGCTTCTCCGCCGTAGCATTTCCATTGACACGATTTGCGAGATTACACAAATTGACTATATGTTTGTTGACAAAATCAACAATATCGTCCGGCTTGAGTCACATTTGAAGGAAAATAAAAAGGATCCCGCAGCCTTGAGGAACGCGAAGAAATACGGCTTCTGCGACAGGGAAATCGGGGATTTGTGGGGCATGAGCGAGGAAGATGTGTGCGAATTTCGCCATAAAAACAATATTCTACCCGTGTACAAGATGATTGATACCTGCGCGTCGGAGTTTGAGTCCTACATCCCCTATTTCTACTCGACATACGCCGACGAAAATGAGTCCGTCGTCACGGAGCGGAAGAAGGTTGTGGTTCTCGGCGCGGGTCCAATACGTATCGGGCAGGGGGTTGAGTTCGACTACTCCACTGTTCACGCGGTCATGACCATCAAGGCTCACGGGTACGAAGCTATCATCATCAACAACAACCCGGAGACGGTTTCCACCGACTACACCTGCTCGGACAAGCTGTATTTTGAGCCGCTGACTCCCGAGAATGTAATGAATATAATAGAGCTTGAGAAGCCGTGGGGGGTTATCGCGTCCCTTGGCGGACAGACTGCTATAAATCTGGCGGAACCCTTGGCGGCAAGAGGGGTTAAGATTATCGGCACGGACAAGGAAGCCATAGAAAAAGCCGAAAACCGCGACGCATTTGAGAAGGTTTTGGATGGGCTGAAAATCCCCCAGCCCGACGGTCGTGCGGTGACGAGGCTTGAGGACGGCGTGACTGCGGCTGAGGAAATAGGCTACCCGGTTCTGGTGAGACCTTCCTTTGTGCTGGGCGGAAGGGCTATGCAGATCGTGGCGAACGAGGACCAGTTACGCAAGTACCTGAAAACCGCCGTGGAGATTGACGAGGACAAGCCGGTTCTCGTAGACAAGTACATTATCGGGCGGGAGGTCGAGGTTGACGCGGTTTGTGACGGGCATGACGTTTTCGTCCCGGGAATAATGGAACTGGTTGAGCGGACGGGCGTGCATTCCGGCGACTCCATCAGCGTATATCCGCCCTTCACCCTGTCGGACGAGGTTAAGGCTACAATCCTCGACTACACTAAGCGGCTGGGCTTGGCGATTGGCATTGTGGGGCTGTACAATATTCAGTTTATCGTTGACCCGCAGAACAAGGTTTATATTATTGAAGTGAACCCGCGCTCGTCGAGAACCGTTCCGTTTTTGTCAAAGTCCACCGGTTGCAACCTTGCTGACATCGGAACACTTGCAATCCTTGGGGTGTCGCTGAAAGAGCAGGGAATCACGGAGCTGTACCCGTCGAAGCAGCCGGAGAAATGGTACGCGAAGGTTCCGGCGTTCTCCTTCTCGAAGCTGCGGGGCATGGATGTTTACCTTTCCCCTGAGATGAAGTCCACCGGCGAGGCGATTGGCTACGACAAGAAGATGACACGCGCACTCTACAAGGCTCTTCAGGCGTCGGGCATGCAGGTGTACAACTACGGGACCCTGTTCGTGACCCTCGCCGACAAGGACAAAGAAGAAGCACTGCCGCTGGTGAGACGGTTCTACAACATGGGATTCAATATCGAAGCCACAAACGGCACGGCGCAGTTCCTCAAGGCTCACGGGATCAGAACGAGAGTGAGACGGAAGCTCAGCGAGGGCAGCGAGGAGATTTTGGACTCCATCCGGGGCGGGTACGTGACCTACGTTCTGAACACCCGTGACTATCAGCGTGCGGGCCATTCTTCCGTGTCCGACGGAATTGAAATCAGGCGTTGCGCGGCTGAAAACGGGGTGACGCTGTTCACGGCAATCGACACAGTGAAGGTAATCCTCGACGTGCTGGAAGAAATTACCATGGAAGTTTCGGCGATTTAAGCTCGGCTGATTTGACTGAAATAAAGAAAAGGCGGTATTTCGCGATTGAAGTACCGTCTTTTTTATGTTTTTCAGCAGAATTCCGCCGGAAGAATATTTAATTAGTTATATTCTTCGTCCATGGCTTCTTCGAAGTTTTGGATGGTGGCCTGCATGGACTTGTTCATGGCTTTGTTCAGCTTGGCCCAGATTGTGGGAACGTTTGCGTCGGGGTTGTTGAGGTGGTTCTTTACGCCGCCCCAGTTGAATACAACGCCAAGGTCGTACATACGGTTTGCAAAGATGATGTCAAGAGAAGCCGCGCTCTCGGAGTCACGTGCGGAACGGCTCTTGAGGGATACGTCGTAGTATGCGGGCATGATGATTTCCTTACCCTTTCCGGCGAGACACTCGAGAATTTCACCGGTGCATGAGGGATCAGAGATGGCCTTGCTCACTACCATGAGGTCGGAGTTGACCGCAACGTAGGTGTAGTAACGGTCCTGGTTCTCGTCGTACTTAGGCATGGGAAGAATACCGAACTCACGCTCGTTTTCACGGTAAGCACGGATGAACGCCACAACTTCGGTTGCGAAAAGCGCGTTTCCTTCACGGAGGCCGGAGGTGATGTAGTCGATACTGTCGGAGTAAACTGCTTCATCGCCCATGATGGTGCAGATCTTTTCCCATACGTTGATGAACTGTTCGCTGTTCCATGTCATCTGGGGAACGTCTTTGTCGTCAAGGGAAACAAGAGCCTGTCCCGCGCTCATCCACATGCCGGCGTAGTTCTCGGAGTGGGTGAGAAGTCCCCAGCGGTCCTTGGTGTCGTATACTCCGTTGCCGTTCAGGTCGGCAAGTCCCTGCTTGAGCATTTCATAGAACTTGTCAAATGTCCACTTGCCCTCGGCTACAAGCTCATAGGGGTCTTCAAGGTGCAGGTCGGCAAAGTATGCCTTGTCGAAGAACAGAACCCACATGCAGTCCTTGTCGCCGATGGTGATGTCGGAAGCCGCAAGGTAGTTGGAACCGAGCACACGGAGCTGATTTACGGAGTCCTGGCTCCACCATGATTTTGTCAGGTCGATGTTGGGAATCCGGTTCAGATCGAGGCAGTAACCGCCGGACGCAACTCCGCCAGCATCGGAGAAGTTCATGAACGCGCAGTCATACGCACCGTCAGCCGCGTTCACAGAGTTTTTGAAAGCCGCGAGGTTTCCGCCGCTCGCGTTTACTACAGATGTAATCTTGATATCAAGCAGATCCTCGACTGCAAGGTTTCTGTTGTAGAAAGCATCATTGATTCCCTCGCCGGTCAGATCTTCCACAACAAGTTCACGGTAGTTGTAGGTCTGATTGTCAGCATTGAGGGACGTGAAAGTATAGCCGTTGTACTGTGTGAAAGGAATATCCAGCTTTTCAGTGGTATCCCCTTCGTTTTCGCTGTCGCTTTCTCCTTCGGATGTGGATTGGTCTACTTGTGAGGGGTTGTCTGTTCCGCTGGGCGTTGTTTCGTTAGAGCCTTTGTTGGAGCAGGAGAGCATTGTGCTGCTAAGCATGACTGCCGTAAGAAGTAGCGTCAGAATACGTTTTGTGTCTTTCATTTTTCCTCCATTGATTTGTAGTAATTAAAGTGTTAAGATGTTCAGATATAATTTATCTAAACTGTAGGATATTATACCACAACTTATTATACTTTTCTATTAATATTTTGCACGATTTTTTGTTGGTTAATTTGTACACTTTTGACTTAACCAAAATTATAGCTACAAAAAAATGATTAAGATATAACCAAATTATATGGAGGAAATCAACCGTTATTCAAACCGATACAGCTGCAGAATCAGGCCGAAAACGCCGGATTCAGTGGGTTTGCCGTAGATATTAGCCGGACTTGGAGTGATTTTTATCGTCAGGCTGTTGTCACCGGAATGAACAAGAGAGGTGATGTCGGCACGATAAGGTTTGAATATGAATCTAACCGGATTTAACTCATCTGGGGCAGAATTGGACGAATTGACCAAAAAATCGGCAGCTTCGCACACCCGGTCGGCTGAGAGTACGGCTTTGTCAAACCCTTCTGGAAGGGTGAAGAATGCCTGATTGTCACAGATTTTGAGTGAGATAATCTGCCATAGCTTCATCTCCCGTACCACGTCGTCATTTTTTAGGGACACAAGCCGCTCTTCGTTCATGCCGACGACTGCCGCCGAATGGGTGGGAACGGTAATATCATAGCTGAATCCGCCCTCGTCAAGGGATGCTGAAATCGGCTCGGTCTTTCCCGTGAATGGGTCGAAAATCTCCGCCGCACAGCCGAGGTCGGTCACTAACCTGCCGGTCACGTCGGCGTCCCCTTCGTTTATCATGAGGAAGAACGGGGAGCCGCTCTTTGTCAGGTGGGTGAAGCGGATGTATTTCGATTCAGGCTGGGCTGAGGTGAAATATGAAGTGCGCTTCACATGCTTCTTCAGGTGGTCGTAAAAGTCCGTACCCCGGTACATGTCTCCCCCTTCGGTTACAAAGCGTCCGATTTTGGTGACGGAATCAGCGTCAAGGCGCAGGCGTGGGTCTACAAGCAGGATTTTGTACTCGTAACGGTCTATGTGAATCTCGCCGTGGTGGATTTCGGCTTTCTCCATGAAGTCGTCCACTGAAAGGTAGTTGAAGGTATAGCCCTGCTCGTACAGCTCCTTCACCGGAGTCACGGGGACGTAGTCGGATGAGCATAAAACCGCGGCGCAGGGGTTGTTGGTTCCGGCGGTATTCAGCCACGACATGCGCTTGATGTAGCCCGACAAAGTCCGCTGGTCAGCCCACCATGGGGAGGACATACCTACGTCCGGCGGGCGTTCGTTTGACTGGAGCGGGGTTCTCAGGGAATAGTAGTACGCGTGGGGGATAATCATGCTGCACCCCCGGGCGAAGGCAAAGTTGAGATACCACATCATCTCGTCCGGCGGCAGGTTCCACGGGTTGTCCGGCTTTCCGCATACGCCTAAAATTTCGTTTGACGAGCGGGAGAGTCCACGGTGGCGGGAGACGTCGGCGGCGGTTTTCACCATTACGGAGTCACATGAAGTCAGCTCAGTACCCGGCTCCACAATGCGGTAGACCAAATCCTGTCCGGGAACGTCAAAGTACCGCTGGAATGTAACGTCGTCGCTGTCGGCCGGGTGTCCCATGAGGGCGATTTTATGCTCCCGGCACCATTTTGACAGGACCCCGTAGTAGCTCTCGCACAGCCTCTTCCGGACGATTGTGGTGTGGAGATACTGGGCTTCACGCTTTTCCCGTGGGGTTTTGGTATCAAACAGCAGAGCCGCAAGGGTGGTGAAGTCTCCTCCGGCTTCGAACCAGTCCTCCATTAAATTATAGCTCCAGACCACGCCGCCCCGCATTTTGGCACATCTTCCGGTGACGGATGGTTCGTCGGTGAAAATCCCCGTGACGGTTTTGCCGAAGTGGTCAGCTAAAGCGGAGTAGTATTTTTCGTGGGTCAGGCTGATAAAGGTTTCGGTGGCGTAGGGGTTCAGGAGGTCGGCGGCTTTGGGAGCGTTTGGCTGTCCGTCGTCCTCACCCGGGTGGATTCCGCGGATTGTGCCATCGGTGTAGCCGAGAATCAGGTTGTACTCAACAAAGCCCTCGTCGGGTGAGAGCTTTACTGAATCCAGCTTGCCGTCCTCGAGTTTCACGGCGATTCTGAACTGTACCTCGTCTCCCTCGGGTACTGCTTCGGATGTGGGGAGTGCGTAGAGCCGTCGTGCCGCAAGCCGGGGGTCAGTTGATACAACACCGCCGTGGGCTGAGCCTGAGGGGTACATGGCTTCATCGTAGAGGACTACGGACATATGCCGTTTCTCCGCGGCTTCTACGACTGTTTTCACGATAGCGAGGTATTCGTCGGACATATACTCCGCGCCGGACATTCCCATGCGGGGGTGAATTATCACGCCGTCCACGCCCTTTTTGTGAAATTCGTTAAGCTGCCAGACAAGTTTTTCCGCGTCCAGCTCGTCGTTCCAGAACCAGAAAGGCAGAGGTGAATACTGCGCTCCCGGGTTCTTCCACATTTCTTTTAAAATATCGTACATTTTTTATTTTTACTTCCTTTTGAATTTTTGGTTTTCCCATATTATATCACATAATGATGAATTTTACAAGCGGGGAAGCTCATTCGGGTAAACATTACGTTTCTACAGCTGAAATATAAAAAAATCCCGCCATTTTATACTTAAACTCCCGCGAGTTTACAGCAACAGGGAAGCCTCCGCGGGCAGTCTCGGCATTTCTTCAGCTGAAATTGTAACAACTCCCATGATTTTATAATTAAGCTCTTACAACATGGGACACGAGAACAATGCTTCTCTCATGGCGGCGTAGACTTTTACGTAATCTTCTCCGTCGGGCGGAAGTGTGACCGCTCCTTTATCCCGGCAGCCGCAGGAATACGCGCTCTTTTTCAGTCGGGTTATAACATATTCGCAAAGCCCGCTTTCTTCCCCTCCGCCGTCATCCGGAGTCACAAGCCGGTACCCGCTCATTCTCGAGAGAAGCCGGGCTACGGTTTTTGCTCGTGGAAGCGCGGTTTTTCCGGCGGAGTACCTGATCCCCTCGGTCATGTTCAGCTCAAGCACCAGCTCCAGCGAGTCCGAATCAAGCTCCAGCAGGTTCCCGAGAGCCGCGCACTCCGGTACTTTCCTGCAGTCCGGTGAGAGAAACGCTGTGTTCAGGTCCACTCCCGCGCCATTGCAGCGCCAGTGGGACCAGTCGTCGGGCGATCCGGAGTCGTTTGATTTTTGCAGGAGGGCGAGAATGTCTTCGTTTTCGGTGAGGGGACCATGCCGCCTGATGGAGTAGCCGTCTGGGTTCAGCATGGGTATTACCCTTGTCGTGCGCTTTTCCCAGAGGCAGGGTATGCTCATTCCGTAGATCCGCCGCCCAGTTTCGAGAAAGTCCCGGTAGTCGGATATGTACCTGAGCAGCACGCAAGGGCTTACCATATCCCGCGGGTCAACTCCGCCGACGTAGACGTTCCCGCACTGGTTCCGGTTCCTGCCCAGCGTCACCATGGGAATCCCGCGTCCTTCAACTGTTGTACCGATGTAGGAGAGGAAGACGCAACTGCTCTTCACGTCAAGGTATTCGAGGTATGACTTGAGCCGGTTGTAGTCCGAGGCGAGCTGGGGGCGTATTTTTACCTCCGGAGTGGAAGTCAGCTCAGCCGTGCCTTTTTCGCTTATTGTAATCATGTGGTTTACCATACCTTTCTTGGCTTTAGAGTATAATATTCTCCTCATCTGGGAAATATCACTTAAAATTCACAATTCTCCCTGGAAATCAACACGGGGATATGGTATACTTTAGTAAATCTATATGGAAAGTGTATGCTTATGAAGAAGAAATCTGCTTTCGTTCCGCTTTTACTGCTGCTGCTTTTGGTTCTTGCCGCAGTCTCCCGGGTTTTGGCTTACGGATGCACTGTCGTCTCGACGGATATCGCCTATCCCGCGTGGGCCGAGGGAGTGCTGTCATATGCCGTTGACATTTTTGAAGCCGCGAGAGTTACCCTGATTTTCGCTGCCGTGTCCTATGCGGTGTTCTCGGAAAAGGACAGAGCCTCTACAACTGTCGTGTGTGTGGTCTCATCGTTTGCCGATTATGCCGCGAGGTTTTTCATAGATTATTTCACCGGCTCCATATACGGCAGCGAGGCCCTTGCCCTGATCTGGGTTGGAATGAACTTCATGCTCGAGGCGGTGTTTGTTGCGCTGGCGTACATTCTTGCGGTTATTATGCTTCGACGGCGGGAGAGCCGGACAAAAGAAGAATACGCCTACCGCAAGTCCGGAGGAATCAGCTGGGGAAAAACTGCGATGTGTGCCAGCATGATATATCTCGGGGCCAGGATTCTCGGCGAAATATACTACCTCATAGACTTTCTCACAAGCTATGTGAACATAACGTCCGGCGAGATAGCGTCAATTGTGACGGCGTTTCTGCGGATTATCATAATCTGGGGCGGAGCCGCGGCCGTTGTAAATCTGCTTTGCAGAATCGTTCTGCCGGAAGAAGCCGGAAAAAGACCGATAAATTATTGAAAACGGCTTGAAATATCGGATTTAATGTGGTAAAATAATAAAGATTATATGCGGGAGTATTTCCGCGGCATAAAGATTAAGAAGGTTTATCCATATGAATATATTGAAAAGAAGCGGGGTGGCGGTTTTGTCGGGAGTTATGCTTGCCTGTGCGTCACTCCTGCCCTCATGCTCGAAGGAAGACGATCTGCTTACCTACAGATACAACTACGACCTGTCCGAATACATTGACCTGCCGGAGTACAAAAATCTTCCCGCCCAGTGTTCGGACTACAGACTGACTGAGGACGAGATGAATACCGAGGTTGAGCGGCAGATACTCCTGACCCGTTACAGCTACTCACGGGAAATTGACGTAACCGACAGGGGCGCGGCTGAGGGAGACATTGTCACCGTTGACTATACAGCCTACGAAAACGGTGAGCTTACCGCTTCGGATTCCACGTATGAAATCACTCTTGGCTTCGGCATGGTGCCGGATGAGTTCGAGTCGGCTCTCTCAGGAGTTAAGCCCGGAGATGAAAAAAGCTTTGACTGCGTTTACCCTGAAAATTATCAGGACGAGGACCTTGCTGGAAAGACGGTCAGCGTGAACCTCACCGTAGTCAGCGTCTGCGCAGCCGAGCTTCCCGATTATGACGACGAGTTCGTACGCGCTTATCTTGGCTTTGACTCAGTGGCGGACTTTGAAAACGCTCTTCGTCAGAGCATCGAGGACAACGCTAAAGATTCATACTACATGGTGGTGGACGGACAGACGTGGACCGCTCTGTTTAATAATACAAATGTAAAGAAATATCCTGACCGTGAGTACCAAGAGAGATACGACGCAATGGTGGGTTCAGCCGAAGCCTACGCAAAAACCGCCGGAGCCAACTTTCCCGACTATGTTGAAGCTGTGTACGGCATGACTGAGGATGAGTTCTACAGTTACGCCGACGAACAGGCGAAAATTCTTGTGAAGGACGATATGATAAAATATTCCATTGCCCGTGCGGAAAACGTCACAATCAGCGATGAGGAATATGAGATCGGCGTCCGTGAGCTTGCGGCGCGGTACGATTTTGACACGGCGGCGGACTTCGAGAACACCTACGACAAAGCGGAAATCCGTGAAATCCTTCTCTTTGAAAAGGTTCACGAGCTTGTAGCGGACCTTGCCGACGTGACGTACACCGAGGAATGACGAAAATAAAACAGAAAAAAGCTCCGTTTCAGCCGGAAAAATGGCATAACGGAGCTTCTTTTGTTGCTGTATGGTTTTGCGGGGAAGCCCCCCACGGGTCGGCAGCACCGACAGGGTATCTCGTCACTTCTTTAGCCAAGCAGGAGAGCGAACCCTCGACGACGATTCTTTAGCTCCCGCAGTGAGCCGGAGTTTACTTTTCGGACTTCGGATTCATGAATTCATTCACTTTTGTTATAATTGCATGGTAGCGGTCGTCGTCCTTCACCATTACAAAGCTTTTGCCGCCTGCGTTGATTACTGGGTTTGTGAATGTACGTGAGTAAAATGTTTTTCCGGGTGGAAACCATGTCGTTGACGACCTCCCACTGCTTGGGAAATTCCGCGTGTTCCTTGCGGAGTAACTCAAGTCTCTCACGTCTGTCCGTGATTTTTCTCCGTTCGTCCTCATACTCCATCATCCGGCGTTTTTTTTTTGCCTCACCTGACAGACCGAGGAGCTTGTCCACCGTTACACGGAGAATCCCGCGATAACCGGAAGCATTTCTATGTCGGGGTAGGCGGCGCCTGTTTCGTACCTGCTTATGGCTTGGGGCGAGAGGGACAGCTTTTCCGCCAGCTCGTCTTGGGTGAGGTCCTCCTCCCGTCGGAGTCGTTTTAGGTTTGTCCCGAATTCGAGTGTCATAATATAATCTCCTTTGCTGGGAAGCCCCTGTGGGCAAATACGGCATTTTTATAGCTGAAATTGCAGGACAACCCACGATGACTGACTTAAGCTCCCGCATATTTTCTATCTTCTGTCTGTCTATATTATATCAGACGAGGGAAGGAAAATGAATGTCACGTTCAGAGAGTTTTTTCTCATTTTGCGAGAGTTTTGGGGCAAAGAATAACGACAGCTGTTGATTTTTTTATCTCAACTGTCGTTTTCCTTCATTATATATAGTTCGGGTGAATGATATCGTTGTGGGATTGTTTTTGTTTACAGCTTCACGAACGCCGCGATTGCTTATCTATGGAATAATTTTTTAGTCTCGTACACCGGCTCGCAGGTCAGGTTCATGCCGAGCTTGCGGAAGGTGTCGGAGTCCACGTGGGAGACGATTACGCTGTCGTGAACCTCGCACCCCTTCAGCTGGGGCAGGCAAGCCAGGGCGGATTTCGCGCTTTCGCTGGTGTTCGCCGATATTGCGAGTGCGAGGAGAATTTCGTCCGCGTGGAGCCGTGGGTTGTTTGAGCCGAGATGCTCCGTTTTAAGCCGGCAGATTGGCTCGATTACCGCCGGGGAGATGAGCTGTACGCTGTCCTCCACTCCGGCAAGGGCTTTCAGGGCGTTGAGCATTGCGGCGGCGCATGAACCCAAAAGATTTGAGGTCTTTCCCGTGACGATTTTTCCGTCGGGAAGCTCGATTGCTGCTGCCGGTGCGTCGGTGGCTTCGGCTTTGTCAAGAGCGGCTTTCACTACGCGGCGGTCGTCCGGACTGACTTTTGCCTGATTCATGATAAGCTCGCACTTATACACCTCGTCGGAGTCGCACAGTCCCTTACGGCGTTTCACGAGACAATCGTAGTACCGGCGGATTACCTCCATGTTGGCGGCATGGGATACGGCTTCGTCGTCGTATATGCAGAATCCCACCATATTCACGCCCATGTCGGTTGGACTTTTGTAGGGACACTCGCCGTAGATCCCCTCGAACAGACGCCGCAGCACCGGGAAAATCTCCACGTCCCGGTTGTAGTTTACCGTGGTTTTTCCGTAAGCCTCCAGATGGAACGGGTCGATCATGTTCACATCGGCGAGGTCCACGGTGGCGGCTTCGTAGGCGATGTTGACCGGGTGGTTCAGGGGCAGGTTCCACACGGGGAAAGTCTCGAATTTTGCGTACCCAGACTTGATTCCACGCTTGTTGTCGTGGTAGAGCTGGGACAGGCAAGTCGCCATTTTTCCGCTTCCGGGTCCCGGGGCCGTGACGACGACGAGCTGGCGGGTGGTCTCGATGTAGTCGTTTTTGCCGTAGCCGTTGTCGCTGACGATAAGTTTTATATTTGTGGGGTATCCCTCGATGGGGTAGTGCTTGAAGACCCGTATTCCGAGGTTGCCCAGCCGTTTGATGAACGCGTCGGCGGAGGGTTGGGAGGCGTAATGGGTGACGCACACGCTTCCGACGTAGAAACCCCGGTCACAGAACGCGTCAATGAGCCGGAGTGCGTCAAGGTCGTAGGTGATTCCGAGATCCGCGCGCATTTTGTTTTGCTCGATTGCCTCAGCCGAAACCACGACGACGATTTCCGCCTTGTCTTTCATTCGGAGAAGCATGTTGATTTTCGTGTCCGGCTTGAATCCGGGAAGAACACGGGAGGCGTGGTAGTCGTCAAACAGCTTGCCGCCGAACTCCAGGTAGAGTTTTCCGCCAAAGGATGATAACCGTTCGTTGATTTTTTCGGTTTGCAGGGTAAAGTATTTATTATTGTCAAAGCCTTGAGTAAACATTATGTGACTCCTGTAATTTCAAAATCACATATATTATAATATATGGATGGAAAAAAAACAAGAGTTAAGGAAAAATTAAATAAGGAAAAAATTAATTAATTTTGCAATTTAGCACGTACAGTTTAAATTCTCAAAAAACCTTCGCCATCGAGAAAAATTCCCAAAGACAAAGGTTTGGATTATACTTACTCAACTTCTGTTATATAATGCGTTTTTCTGCGTTATTCAACAGTGTCATCGTAGTACGTGTAGAGCTGTTGCAGTTTTTTGTTGATGGCTTTTTCGCTTTTCTTCAAGGTTGAAGCGAGGTCAGTGGAGTTGCTGTAGAGCTGGTTTCTGAACATATATGGCAGACTTGCCAGATATTCACCGAACTGGAAGGAGAATTCGTAGACACGTCCGTCCATTATGAGGTCAATCATTTCGGCGGTTTCGCGGTCCTGTGAATATCTGTCCTTCAGCGCGGTGTCGTAGTAAACGGGAGTAACCGTCTTGTAGGTTTCTGCATTTAGAGCTTCCATCAAAATGCCGACAAATTCATAATCTTCGGACGGCAGAGTCTTTGGAATGCCGAACACGCTGAACTGATCCATGGAGTTAGTGTAGTAGTTTTCCTGCGCTTCATCGTACTTCGGATAAGGTAGCACGCCATATGAGTTTTCCATATCGCGCAGTGCGGAGTAGCAGTCGTCAAACATCAGCGGCATAATACCGATTCTGCCGGAAATAAATTCTGAACGACCTAAATTTTCGTCTGTGAACTTTTTCGCACCTGTTGTATTGTAAACAAGATTGATTACCTTTTCAAGTGCGGAGAAAACCTTTTCCGTACCAAGGGTTACTTTAAGCTCGCCATTCTCGAATACGGTCGGATGCTCGCCAATGGCTGTAACCCACACGTCTGTGCCGTGATAATTCCAGTATGCATAGCCGAAGGTGTCGCCCTCGTTTTCCACTCCGTCGCCGTTGTTGTCCTCATAAACAGCTGATGCCAGCTCGGTCAGCTTGTCAATTGTCCAGTTGCCTTCCCTGACGATGTTGTACATGGTTTCGGAGGAGTAGCCGTATTTTGCCATCAGATCCATGTCGAAGAACATTGCGTAGGTGAACTGCATGGATGTGAGGGAGAGGTCGCCGACAATGCAGAAGAGCTTGCCATTGATAGTTGAGCCGTCGTTGGAGTCTTTGTTCCACCACGGTTTGTCCTGATTAATGTATGGTATGGTATTCCAGTCAATATAGTCGCCTTTTGAAATAGGGTCTCCAGCTTTGTACTGGTAGTGGTCCACGATTTCGCAGACATTTGTTCCCGATTTGACATATTTGTCGATGGATGTATATGGAACGGAGTCAATAACCGTCTCAATATTACAGTCGAAGCGGTCCTCAATTGTTACATTTCTATTGTATACAGCGTCGTTTGTCAGCTCACCCGTCAGATCCTCGGCATCATGCTGATATGCTTTAGATTCCGTCACAAGCACACGGAACGACTTGCCGTCGAATTTTTTATCTGGCAGCTCGTCGGAAATTTGTAATCTGGATGAGGCATCGTCCTCTGTTTCATATTCCGTTGTGGTGGTTTCTTCCAGAGATGTAGTATCTAATGATGACGAGGACTGTTCATTTTGCGTGGTCTCTGTTTGTTCCTTTGCGTTGGAGCAAGCGCTCAAAAGAAGCATCTGCGCAGCAAGGAACAGGGTGACGAATCGTTTTGTTTTCATAGAAGGCTCCTTTCATCTTTGGGTGTTGGTGAAAATGAACTGGGCTGATTTAATTTGTTGGTATTGTACAGTAACAGATGCAATAGTTTCATATTTTATTATAGCATATTTTCTGATAAAACACAAGACTTTTTACCAATAATCAAGAAAACTCTAAAAATTTACAATGCAACTATATTATAACTTATATTTATTTGTAATAATTTCTGTTGCCGAAAATGGACGGCTACGAGACCACACGGCTGATCCGTGAGCTTCCGGACAGTGAAAAAGCCAAAATCCGATATACGCCATGACCGCAAACGCGTTTGAGGAGGACCGGCAGAATGCTCTTGACGCGGGTCTTGACGGTCACATAGCAAAGCCAATCGACATTGACAATCTTATGACGGTTCTGAGAAAAGCCCTCGGGAAAAAACCGCAAACAAAAAAGAAAGGTATATGAAGAATAAAATAAAACATTTTCTCATGGGAAGTCGTATCGGAGTTTGCGTGGTGCTTCTTGTTTTTTTCGCTTTTCTGGAAATTTATTTGAACAGTCAAAACAATCAGGCCGACACCCAGCTGGGAAACATCTACATGTCGAACATCAACGAGAGAGTTTCCAAGCATTTTGACGCGATAAGCGACCAGTGCCTGACTCCTATGGCTACATTCGCGGAAACAACGCCGCCTATGTGCGAGGACAACAAGGATGAATACTACAAATGGATGACCTACTACAGCCACAGCAGGAACTACGACTCGGTGAGCTGGATAGACGAGGACGGCAATATCGAGACAATCTACGGCGAACCTCTGCAGTACTCGACGCCTGCCATATACCTGGATTCGCTGAAAAACGTAATCAGCCGGGTTGCGGTAGGTTCCAACGCCGAAGGAAAACAGGTTATGCTTATGTGTGCGCCCGTCCGGCTGTCGATTCCCGGAATAGAGAAGTGCGTTGCAATGATAGGCGAGCTTCCTATAACGTATCTGTCGGAAATTCTCTCCCTCGAAGAAGGGGACGCACTGGTTTATTCCATTGTAATCCGCAAAGACAATACATTTGTAGTGCACAACTACGCCGCCAGCTTGGTGATGACGTGCCGATTCTCATGATGTCAGCCTACGACTGGACGGAAATTGAGGACGAAGCACGGGACGCCGGAATCAGCGGATTTTTGATGAAGCCCCTGTTCCTGTTCTAAGGACTCAAGCCGTATGCTGACGCGGACGACTACCAGCCCGAGCCGGAGAAAGAAAAATTCCGGTTCAGCGGACGGCGGATTCTTGTGGCTGAGGACAATGAGCTCAACTGGGAAATAGCGTATGAGCTGCTTCACGATCTCGGACTGGAGCTTGACTGGGCTGAAAACGGCGAAATCTGCGTGAATATGTTCAGGGATTCAGAGGTCGGCTGGTATGACGCCATTCTGATGGACATCCGCATGCTCACTCTTGACGGCTACGGTGTGACTGACGAAATCCGCGCAATGGACAGGCTTGACGCAGACCTGCCGATTATCGCGATGACCGCTGACGCATATTCCGATGACATCCAGCGGTGCCTGAGCCACGGAATGAACGCACATGTGGCCAGCCCATCGACATAGACGAGGTTGCACGGCTTCTCTGCAGATTCATTGAGGAGTGATAAAAAAGCAAAAGACCTTGCGGGAGCATAATTCTGCAGGGCCTTTTTTATATGGATTATTCGAATGCTTCGGCGGGGATGCCATTGATGTAGTCTTCGTAGGTGCGGCAGTTTGTGATTGAGCAGGCTTGCTCGAGAGTCATTATACTGGATGCACCTACTTCTTTTGTGCAAATGTCGCAGATTCCGTCTGTCCGAACTGATTAGGCTTCTTCGAGTGTGCCGGCGAAAATATACCTCGATTTGAATGAACGGCAGTTAGGATTTGTGTGTACTTTATTTCCCGTCGGCGCCCAGAAGTACGCGCTTGCAGATAGTTCACTGTTGTCTGTGATTACTGTTTCAGTCTCAAGTTCAGGCTCGGTTTCGGCGTATGTATCCCACTCGTACAAAGGTTCGGTTTCCGGTTCAGCGTATGATTCAGGCTCGCTGTAAAGCTTAGTTTCGGTGGAAGGAGATGATTCGGCTCCGGCGTCTCCCAAAACCCACTGAATTTCCTCTACCATTGGCGCGGATGTTTCCTTATCTGACTCAGGCGAAAGCTCAGTCTCCGTCTGGGTGTACGGCTCGGTTTTGGCCTCCGTCTCCGATAATCGGTACAGCGGCAATCGCGGCAATTTTAGCTCTGCTTTTTTTCATAAAACCATCCCCAATCTTCCTTTTATGACAATATTATACCGCGAAAAGATAGTTTTGTCAATGCGGTCACGTGTGTGAACGGAAAAAACAGGTTAAACTATTCTTTCCGGCGGATTTGGTTGAAAAAGGCGTCGAACTGTGGTATAATTTATTGCAGCCGGACCTGTTCCGGTAAAATTATATCGTAAGGAGAAAACTATATGAAAAATAATACGTCGGAGAGGGTTGCAGCATAGCTGGGAGGTTTGCTGATTGACTGACAAGCCTCCTATAAAATGAATTTGACTTTCAGGAGGTATAAAATGAACAGAGAGAATAAAAAGAAATCATACGAAAAAGGTTATTATAAAGCCCACCCGTGCCGCGATTCATTCACCTGCAAGGTATGTGGACGGCTTGTTCTGCCAGACGGTGCAGGGAGTGAGCATAGAAACCACTGTCCCTACTGTCTGTCCAGCCAGCACCTTGACGTAAAGCCGGGCGACCGTGAGGCTGACTGCGGCGGAGTAATGGATCCGATTGCGGTGTGGGTCAGAAAGAGCGGCGAGTGGGCTGTGATTCACCGTTGCAATATCTGCGGCGCACTCAGTTCCAACCGTATAGCCGCCGACGATAACCCGGTGAAGTTAGTCTCCCTAGCCATGAAGCCCGCCGCCTTTCCACCGTTCCCCGTTGAGCGGATGGAGGAGCTGGTTTGCGCGTTGGATGAGAGGAAAGTATGATAAAATCAAGTCGATGCAAGAAAAATCTGCGTCGGCTTTTTTCGTGTTGCATTTTTCGTAAATTTCAGCCGTATCTCTCTCAGATTCAGCCGGACTGACGGGGGGAAAAAGCGGTGATAAAATAAAAAAATCCGTATAGATTGACGTTAATCAATTCACACGGACTTCATCGGAGTGACTGGATTCGAACCAGCCTGCTTTAATCTCATTTCGCGTTAATTCTCTCATTTTGCCCCAATTAGCTCTCTTTTTCTTCTTTCAATTTCGTTTCGTGTTGCAAGTCGTGTTGCATACCCTCGAAATATCCGTTAATCTGTGTCGTTATCTCGGCATCCTTATCGTCCATCAAATGCTGATATACAGTCTTTAACATGTTCGGTGTAGCGTGTCCTAGTCTCGCCATAGCATACTTATCCGGCACTCCCAGAGACAGCATGAGCGAAGCAAAGTAATGCCGCAAGTCGTGAAAACGTATATCCAACCCCAATCGCTCGCACGTCCGCGCAAATGCTGACGTAATATGTGACGGGTGCATCATCCTATACTCCGGGTCATCCCGCGCCGCCGCCAGTTTAGCAATAACCCATTCCGGGCAGTCGATTGTCCGCCGGCTGTCCGTTGTTTTCGGCGGCTTTATCACCCACTCACCTTTGTCGTTGTTGCTTATCGCTTTTGTTATCCTAATCTTATTATTCTTATAATCCACGTCCTTCTTCAAATCCAGTGCGGCTATCTCTCCGCGTCTCATTCCGCAGGTCGCCGCAAGCAGGACGGGAATCTCAAGCCGTTTTCCATCAATCTCATTCAGGAGCATGATTAACTCGTCTTTTGTCGGGATTTTCATCTCCTTTTTTTCTTTTTGCGGGTAGACTATTGTAAAATTCAAATCCGGGACTGCCGTTCTGACCGCCGTGAGCAGCAAGCTATATATCGTGCGGATGGACTTCGGCGAAAGAGTTCGCGCTTCCCGGTTGACCTCTTTTTGAATCATTGCCTCCGTTAATTTGCTGAGCCGAACGTTTTTCAAATTGTCATAGTGATTTCGCAGATAACCCTTGCTCTCTCGGATGGTCTTCGGCGCGAGAATGCTGTCCCGGTCGTCAATGTATTTCTGTATAGCTTCCTCGACAGTCATGCTGGCGGGAATCTTCGCTTTCTTTGTTCCCTTCTCGATTTCATACCGCCGCTGAGCCGCAAGCATATTGACCTCCGCCTCGGTCGTGCCGGTAATGGATTCATATTTCCGCTGACCGTTCGCATCCTTGCCTATATAAACTAAAGCCCGCCAGTTGCCCGACGGGAGTTTTTTTGCGTTTGCCATTATTTTACCTTTTCCGCATGCATGGTTTGGGTCACGCCCATCATGGACACGTCGAAACTGATTACGCCGTCGGCGTAGGTGAATTCCTTCGTGTCGTCTCCAGAAGCCAAGATGGCTGTGTCTGTCTTGCTCTTGTCGTTGGTGCTTGTCCACTTATATTCCCCTGATTTTGTCGGAGGAGTAAACGTGCCAGCCCAGTACAGCGCGGACGTGTCATCACTTGCCCAGTTGATTTCCATGTATTCAGATGTAATCATCATGGTCATGCCTTCTTCGCCGTCATCGTTTTTCACGCTCCATTCGCCTATAAGGTCAGGAACTTCCTCTTTTTCGCCTTTTTCACCGCAGCCGACGAATAACACTGCGATCAAAGTGAGTAGCAGAATCATTGATAATACTTTCTTCATGTTGGTCTCCTTTGTAATTTTATAATCATCCGACTTGTTTTAAGTCGATTTCGGTCAAATTAAATTTCATCTTTGGAAATATCGATAAAGTCTTTTTTCTTAGCCATACCGTCAGCCTTATACACACAATATTTTTTCAGTCATGTCCAGCAGTCCGTCTTTGAATACTGTATACTCAATCCATCCATGCGACGGGTGCGT
>CAZULC010000009.1:37839-78044 GCA_964621165.1 uncultured Ruminococcus sp. | reverse complement strand
TTTTAGGTTTGGGACTTTCTGTAATATGGGTCATATCTATTGACAACACAAAAAATTGACAAAATTTTTTAAAAAACTTTCATACGATTCTCGCGATTCTGTTCCTCAGCCTCTCTATGATTCTCTTTTCCAGCCTCGATATGTACGACTGGGATATACCCATTCTGTCCGCAACTTCTTTCTGGGTCAGTTCACGGCGGCCTCCAAGACCATAGCGCATTTCTATTATCTCCCTCTCCCTGTCATCAAGACTTGCTACTGCTTCACGGACTATTTTTTCGTCCTCGCACCGTTCAAGTTCGGCTCCAACCGGCTCGTCAGCGGATTCAAGCACGTCCGACAGGAGAAGTTCGTTTCCGTCCCAGTCGGTATTCAAAGGCTCATCGATTGATATGTCCCCTTTATGCGGCGAGATTTTCCTGACGTACATGAGAATTTCGTTCTCGATGCACCGGGAAGCGTAGGTGGCTAGCTTGATTTTACGGTCGGTCTTATAGGTGTTCACCGCCTTTATCAGTCCGATTGTGCCGATTGAGACAAGATCCTCAATTCCCGTGCCGCCCACTCCCTCGAACTTTTTGGCAATGTACACCACCAGACGCAGGTTCCGGCTTATGAGGGTGTCGGCAAGGCTTCGGTCGGAGTCAAATCTCTCGAGGATATCGGCTTCTTCCTCAGGGGTCAGCGGCGGCGGAAGGTTATCGGCTCCGTTTATGTACCAGCACCCGCCCTCCCCGAACAGTGCCGCCACAACTCTGCCGATCCTTACACCTATTTTTTCCTTTTCCAGATTCAGTTGTGTTCCGACGTTCATATTATCCCCTTTCTGTATTGTTTGTTTATATGTAAAGTAACTTCACGTCAGTACTGCCGGGACTATGGCGCCGCATCCAGAGTAGGAACTGTTGTCCCGGTCTATTGCAACCACGGCTTCACGGGGGATTCCGTTGACCGTTAGGGACTGGGGTACAAACCCGTACAGCAGCTTCTCCCCAGCGGCGGTCCTGATTGGAATGACTCGCACCCTGACGCTGCCGTCATAATCCTCCGCCCGTCCATCTTTCCATGAGTCAAGTTCAGCGGCGCGGGAAGCCACTATCACCACCGGAGACGAGGTAAAGGGGTCCGCGGCCATATTTCCGGAATCGCACAGCGCGGTCATGGAGTAGTCCTTTCCGGAAAGAGAGAAGCGCAGTTCGGCTGTCTTTTTGGCGTGGGATGACGAGAAAAGCCGCACAAGGCCGCATGACAGCATGGATACGAGGATGAATATTTCCCCCACTTTCCCCGTCGAAAGAGAAGCCGGCGGACCTCCATAACCATCACTGCCTGGGACAAGCTCAAGAAGGAGAGTGAACACCCCGCCGACGAACGCACCTGCACCCCACAGTACAACGGTTTTTCTGACAACTCCGTTCCATCCCCATGCCAATGCGGACATGAGCAGTGAAGCCCCACCGCCGACGAGAAAGCTGAGGATATGTTTGTCCGACAGAAGCAAGACAGCCGCCACCCCCGCAAGTGCGCCGAAAGCCGAAGCCAGAGAAGCCCGTTTCAGCCGAAGAGGCAGATGCATAATCCGGGATGTGAGCCGCAGTGAGAGAAAGTCCATTGCGAAGTTGACGAAAAAGAGAATGTCCAGATATATCGGCACGGCAGTCACCTCCCGAGTTTGGAGTGTTGAGGTTTGGAATACTTATATTTCAGGTGTACAGCTTGGCACAGGCAGCTTCACTCTTTACACTGATATTATATATGATTGGCTTGGGGAGATTATGTCACAATCGGCTGACGTGAAATATTGCCCGGGAAAAGAAAAAGGCCTTATTCTACTGTTATGTAAATATAGACCGAATAAACACCAAAGTTAAAGTTTACCTGAAAAGGCGGTGCTGGATGCCGGCGATGGGGAAGGATATTTTAGTCAGAGATGTCGTGCGGATTGCGGGTAAAAAGTATTGTATGGCAGTGGGATTCAGCGAATTTTGGCGAAAATAAAAAGGAAGCAACCTTTCGATTACTTCCCTTGTTCTGTCAATCTCTGAGTGACTGGACTTGAACCAGCGGCCTCTACCACCCCAAGGTAGCGCGCTCCCAACTGCGCCACACCCAGATGACTTCCTGACAGCTTATACATTATACCACTCGCTCCCGATTTTGTCAATAGTATTTTCAATATTTTCTTGAAGTTTTTTGTGTTGTCAATAGATATGACCCATATTACAGAAAGTCCCAAACCTAAAAATACCAACTCTACCTTTGCTCACTCACCACGCGAGCTTCTCCCGCAGCAGCTGAACAGGACTTTTTCTTCCGAGTGTGCGCATTGTCTTGTTGTTGCTCCACTCCAAATATTCCTTCAGCTTCCTGTTCAATTCCTCCACGCTGCCGAATTTCTCCCAGTCGTAGAAATACCGCTGGTCGTTTCTATGGCTCCGCTCAACTTTGCCTTTATGCCACGGCGTCCTCGGCGGAATCAGAACATGCTCAATCCCCCATTCGGCAAGCAGTTTATCCACAGGGCTTTTTTCGGTATCACTGATAAACTTATACGTGAATTCCATACCGTTATCTGTCTGAATTGTCTTAATCGGGAACGGAAATTCCTTTTTGAGCATCTTCAGAAATCTCACTTTCGCCGGGATAACTCAGCTCCGGATACCTGCTGAGGTTGGTTCTTGGTTTTTTTCTTCTTCCACCGTGTGCCTTTTGGGGTGGCTGTTGGGACGATGTGACCTTTCGGCAAGGGACTGCCACGTTCCGTCATAGTGTTTGCACCACCATTTCACGCTTGACAGTCTGACGCCGTATTACCGAGCCGCAAACTTTTGCCTTTTGTGTGCCTTTTGTGCTATAATATTCATGGGAAGTTCCTCTCCTGTATGGAATGTTTGTTGTGGTGACTACATTATACCATATTTTTTTGGGGGACTTACTGTTTTGTTGTTGGTGGGGTTATATCATTTTAGCATATACAAGTTTTTTAAAAAATTTTGTAAAAGGGTATTGCATTTTTCGCCGTTCTGTGATATAATACAATCTACGCGAGTATCTTTTGAAGAGGTGAAAACAATGAAAGAAGGAATCCATCCTCAGTACAAAGAGGTAACAATTCGCTGCGCTTGCGGCGAGACTGCCAAGACCCGTTCTACCAAGGCAGACGCAAACGGTGAGCTTCGCGTGGACATTTGCTCAAAGTGCCATCCTTTCTTCACCGGAAAGCAGAAATTTGTAGATTCCGGCGGACGTGTTGATAAATTCAAGAAGCGTCTGGAATCCAGAGGCAGATAACTGAATTTATTCATTCGCGGGACCTAATAAGCGAGAAAAGTCGTCGGGCAGGATTAGCTTCAACCGTATTCCTGACCGGCTTTTTCTTGTTAGCAGCCGTTTACTTTGTCTGAGTCGCAACTGTTCGGACGAAGTTATATTTACACAGCAAAAGAGGTGAGTGTGTTTATGAAAGAGAAAATCAAAGCAATACTCTGCGCCATTTATATGCAGGGGTGCGACGGGGAATGTCTTGTGTCCCTATCGGAGCTTGAGAAGCTGTGCGAGACCTCCGGCGTTGAAGTCGCGGCCACAGTAACCCAGATGAGGGACGCACCCGACTCCCGCTCCTGCTTTGGACGTGGGAAAATCGAAGAGCTGGCAGAGCTGTGCAAAATCCTCGAGGCCGGCCTTATCGTATTTGACTGCGAGCTGTCCACATCCCAGATCAAGGCAATCGAAGACGACTGCGGCGGGGACGTACAGGTTATCGATCGAAGCATGCTCATCCTCGATATTTTTGCGGCCCATGCGAGAACTGCCGAAGGACGGCTTCAGGTGGAACTGGCACAGCTGAAATACACCTCACCCAGACTCACGGGAAGAGGGCGGGAACTCTCACGTCAGGGCGGCACGTCCTCTTCAGGCTCAGTGGGTGCGAGAGGTCCGGGAGAGACAAAGCTTGAGATAGACCACCGCAGAATCAAGGAGAAGACCGTGTATCTCGAAGGGGAGCTGAAAAAGGTTGAGCAGAACCGGCTGACCATGCGCAAACAGCGTGACAGGTCGGGAATCATCAAGTGCGGAATCGTGGGCTACACCAACGCGGGCAAAAGCACTCTCACAAACTACCTCACCGACGCGGGAATTCTCGCCGAGGACAAGCTTTTCGCCACTCTCGACCCAACCACGCGCCAGTTCACGACCCCTGGCGGCACACGTCTGCTTCTCACCGACACCGTAGGCTTCATCCGGAACCTTCCCCACCACCTGATCCGCGCCTTCAAGTCAACCCTTGACGAAGCGGTGTATTCGGACGTACTCCTTGTAGTAATCGACGCCTCCGACCCGGAGTTCATACGCCAGACCGAGGTGACGGTCAGCCTGCTCAACGAGCTTGGAGCGGGATGCAAACCCACGCTGTACGTGTTCAACAAGTGCGACATATGCGCCGACCGTGACGCTATGGTTCACATCAAGGCTCTGGCATCCCGTTCGGGAAACGACGTGGTGTTCATCTCGGCCAAAACCGGAGCGGGATGCGATAAACTGGTGGAAAAGCTGGAAGAGCTGGCAAAGTCCGGGAAACGCCGTGTGAAGCTGTTCATTCCCCCGGAAGACGGAGCCATAACCGGCATTATATATAAGGAAGGGGACGGTGTTGAGGTGGACTACCGTGAGGACGGCATATCCTGTGTCTGCACCGCCGACGAGAAGCTTCTCTCCAAGATAAAGAAATATATAGTTGAAGATTAACATGTGATAAAAGTATCCAAGTTACAGCGGGCAGGTGTACCTATGAAGAAAAAAAGCGGCAGGAATCCGGAGTCCAAGGTAATCACAGCGAAAAAAAGAATAACTCTCGCACGTGACGTGTCGTGCAGTATGGAAGAGCGCAAGTCCGTGTTTATAGGCCACGCCGCCCCTGTGAAAAACGAATCCGAAGCCCGTGCCTTTATCGAGTCCAAGAGGCGGGAATATCACGACGCGACACACAACTGCTATGCGTACATTCTCGACCGCGGCGCCGTTGCCAAATGCTCCGACGACGGCGAACCCCACGGAACGGCTGGCGTGCCTATAATGAACGTGTGCAAAATGTCGGGAGCCGACGACTTCTGCGTTGTTGTCACCCGTTATTTCGGCGGAATCCTTCTCGGTGCGGGAGGTTTGGTGCGCGCATACTCAGCCGCCGCGAAAATTGCGATTGACGCCTCGGGAAGAGCGGTATGGGAGGACTATGCCGTATTCAAAATCCAGACGACCTATTCTGACTACCAGCGTCTTACGGTAGCCCTTGAGAGAATCGGCGCAAGCGAGGAAAGAAGCGACTTCGGGGAAAACGTCACCATAATCTCCGCGATAGAAGCCGCAAGAGCGGACGAGCTGCGTGAGCTGGTTTCAAGCCTGACCTACGGCAAGGGAAAGATGGCACTGCTCCGGTGTGAAGAGCGGCGGTCAGGGATGGATGGAATATGATAAACCCGGGCGCCCCACCGTTGACATGATGTTATCACGCGTTGCTTGCCTGCGCCGGAAGAATCCTGTATAATTAAGGCAGCGGTTATTAAGCCGACTACTTATTGTGAGGTATTTTACGATGCTAAGCGAAAACATCAGGTCAATCAGAAGATCAATTTGACTGTCACAGCAGGAGCTGGCGGTCAAGCTGAACGTTGTGAGGCAGACGGTATCAAAGTGGGAGTGTGGCTTGTCGGTTCCCGATTCCGATATGCTGCTTGCCCTGTCCGACGCTCTCGATACTCCCGTGAGCACACTGCTGGGTGAGACCTTCCCCGAGTCACCGGCTGAGGATTTAAAGGCAATTGCCGAAAAGCTGGAGGTCATAAATTTGCAGCTTGCCCGAAGGAAGGACGCGCAGCGAAGGATTTTTCATTGGGTCTTTATTGCGGCAGTCGTCGTCACGGCGGCGGTTATGTTCGCCTTGGTCAAGCTCAGCAGTCCTTATATGGGCTGGGACTTAAGCAACCCTGAGACAGCCGTTTTGGGCGTGGCACTGCATGCGTTTGAGTGGGTCTTTGTCAGACTGTCGCCCCTGCTTCTTATAGGCGGGATTGTTGGGATTATATTGACCCGAAAGAAAATCTAACAATTTACAGCAGAACAGCCTGCTTGGGACATCTTTTTCAGGGTGTCCTAAATTTTTATCCGTTTTTTTCGAGAAAAAAAGAAATAAACGCTTTTTTTGCGTATATTATATATAAAGAGTCGAGAAGCCCCTACAGGTTATCACGGCGTTTGTTCAGCTGAGCAGGTAAGCTATCCCACGAATTTATGCTTAAGCTACTGCAAAAGGTGGAAATTCTCTGCCCATTCGAGAAGATTCAACAGGCACGGCACCTCTTCAGCTGAGCAGGTGAGCAATCCCACGACTTTATAGTACAGCTGCTGCAAACTTTAAAATACACAACCGCGAAGGGAGGATTTGTCATGGAAAAAAACGATAACCTTACCTTGCGTGAGATATTCTACCGTCGGGAGCGGGAGTCACTGTCCCCTTACGCCTGCTTGTGCGAGTCAAGCCGTGGTCGGGACAAGCCAATCCGGGAATGCGTGAACCGCACTGAGTTCCAGCGGGACCGGGACAGAATACTGCACTGCAAGTCCTTCCGCCGGCTCATGCACAAGACCCAGGTGTTCTACTACCCAGCCGACGAGCATTACCGCACAAGACTAACCCACACCCTTGAGGTGGCGCAGATTGCCCGTATTATGTCACGTGCGCTTATGCTGAACGAGGACTTAAGCGAGGCCATTGCGCTGGGTCACGATCTCGGCCACACTCCCTTCGGCCACACCGGCGAGAGCGTCATGCAGTCCGCTTACGACCCCGGCTTCACTCACGCGAAACAGAGCCTGCGGGTGGTGGAGTGCCTCGAGAAGGACGGGGAAGGCCTGAACCTGACGTGGGAGGTGCGGGACGGAATCGTGAACCACTCCGGCGGGAACATGGCGTCAACCCTCGAGGGAGTTATAGTGAAGTACGCCGACCGCATAGCCTACGTGAACCACGACATAGACGACGCCTGCCGCGGGGGAATTTTATCGGAGAGCGACATTCCAAAAAGACTGACAGATGTATTAGGCTCGGCTCACAGCGAGAGAATCAACACAATGGTCACATCCGTCATCGAGGGGAGCCGGGACCTGAATGAAATCAAAATGACTCCCGAGGTGGGAGAAGCCTTCCGTGAGCTGAGGGCGTTCCTGTTTGAGCGGGTTTACTTTAATACCATAGCAAAGTCTGAGGAAGAAAAGGCGTCAAACCTCGTGCGCTCCCTGTTCGAGTACTACGTCTCATGCCCCTGGAAAATGCCTGAGTTTTACTTCCGTCGTGTGGAAAGCGAGGGCTTGGAAAGAACCGTGTGCGATTACGTCTCGGGAATGACCGACAGGTATGCCATCGAGCTGTACAAGGATTTGTTCGTCCCGAAGGTGTGGGAGACCCCGCATATTGTGTAGCTTTATGACAATGATAAATCAATATTAATTTTAATTGGAAGGATATAATTATGAAGCGTGTTCTTGATTTTCTGAAAGAAGCCGAAACCTATTATCTGGCTACGGTTGAAGGAGACCAGCCGAGAGTTCGTCCGTTCGGCACGGTGAATGAGTTTGAAGGCAGGCTGTATATTCAGACGGGCAAATCTAAGTCTGTAAGCCGTCAGCTTGGCGTAAATCCAAAGGCGGAAATCTGTGCGTTCTGCGGCGGTGAGTGGCTCCGCGTAACATGTGAGCTTGTGGAGGACGACCGTGTGGAAGCGAGAAAAGCAATGCTTGACGCTTATCCGAGTCTGCGGGGTATGTACGACGAAAACGACGGCAATACGCAGGTGTTCTATATGAAAAACGCGGTGGCGACCTTCAGCTCATTCACGAAAAAACCGGAAACGATAGAATTTTGATAGATTAAGGCGTGGGAGAAGCCGCGTATTGCGCAGAATTCAGGACAATAAAACAAATTCAAAAGAAAGACAATACAATGATTACATTAAGAGACATAAATCACGACAACTGGGTGTCCTGCATAAGGCTTTAAGTTACGGATGAGCAGAAGAAATTTATGAATCCCAACATTTTCAGCCTTGCGGAAGCATATGTGCATTCAGGCTGAAAGGATGCCGAGGAATATTACTGGTGCATTCCCTTTGCGGTTTACAATGACGACGAAATCGTATGGTTTGCCATGCTGACGTACGAAGCGGAAACTGACTACGACGACAAGCCGGGTTATGAAATATACAGAATCATGACGGACAAAAAGCACCAGGGAAAGGGTTACGCAAAAGAAGCGGTGAGACTGCTGCTGGAATACATCAAAATATACCCCTGCGGGCGGGCTGAGAACGTATATATAGAACTGCACCCGGACAATGTTGCTTCAAGGAGGCTTTTTGAAGGGTATAATTTTGCCGTTAAAGGTACGAAAGAGGACGGCGCGGTTGTGGCGAAGCTGGCTTTGAATTAATAAAATTATACGGTATTTAATATAACCCAAGCTGAAAGGAGGGGGAAAACTTGATTCCTTCGGGAGTTATCGAGGACATACGAAGCCGGTGCGACATCGAGAGCGTCATATCGTCCTACGTCACGCTGAAACGGTCTGGGTCAAATCTCAAGGGATTATGCCCCTTTCACAGCGAGAGAACCCCCTCATTCACCGTGTACCCTGCCACCCAGTCCTTCTACTGCTTCGGCTGCGGCGCGGCGGGGGATGTGATTTCCTTCGTCATGAAGGCGGAGAACCTCGACTATGTGTCAGCGGTTCAGTCACTTGCGGCAAGAGCGGGGATTGAGCTTCCGGACTTCACAGGCGGCAGGACGGGGGAAGAGACGGTCTCCCGGTCGCGGGTTCTCAAAATGAACCTTGAAGCCGCAAAATACTACCGTCGGGCGTTGTTTGACGAAAAAATCGGCTCCCCCGGGCGGCAGTATTTACTCGAGAGAAAGCTGAGCGTGCCTATAATCAAGCGGTTCGGGCTGGGATATTCGCCTGAGAGAGGCGGAAGTCTGGTGTCTCACCTTTTGGAACTTGGCTTCCGGGAAGACGAAATCAAAACCGCGTATCTGGGCGCGAGAGGAGAATATGGATTTTACGATTATTTCCGGGGTCGGGTAATGTTCCCTATAATCGACGTGTCGGGAAATGTCATCGCCTTCGGGGGAAGAATCATCGACTCATCTAAATCCGACCGGAAGTACCTGAACACCTCCGACACACCCGCGTTCAAGAAAACCCGCAACCTCTACGCCCTGAACTATGCGAAAAACTCAAAAAGTGGCTACTTCATCCTGTGCGAGGGCTACATGGACGTTATTGCCATGCACGACGCGGGGTTTGAGATGGCTGTGGCTTCCCTCGGAACGGCGTTCACCTCCGACCAGGCCAGAATCATAAAGAAATACACCGACCGGGTGATTCTGTCCTACGACAACGACGAGGCCGGACGTAAAGCTTCAAACCGTGCTATCGGCATATGCGAGGCGGCCGGACTGGACGCAAAAATTTTGAAAATGAGCGGAGCCAAGGACCCGGACGAGTTCATCAAAAAGTACGGCGGCGCGGAATTCAGAAAGCTGATTGAAGGAAGCCGGGGAAAGTTTGATTTTAAGCTGGACGAAATCAAATCGAAATATCCCTCGCTGACTGAGGAAGGCTCCGGCGCGGCTGAGGACAAAATCAAAGCTCTCGCCGAGCTGTCGACATACATCGCCGGAATTTACTCCAGCGTGGAGCGTGAGATTTACATAAACCGGACTTCAAAGGAGTTTTCCGTTGACCCCGCAAGCGTCAAAGCCGACGTTGAGTCAAAAAGAAGAAAAAATTCCCGTGAAGGGGACAAAAAGCGGCGGGACGAGCTGATTCGGAAAACCATGGGGACGGACGTTCGCGTGAATCCTGATTTTGCCAAAAGTCCGCGTGCCGCCCGGCTTGAAGAAGACATTCTCGGAATGATTTACATTCACCCCGAATACATAATTCACCCCGTGGACGAGAAACCTTTAAGTGAGGACGACTTCAAAACCGAGCTTGGGCGCCGCGTCTTCAGCTATGCACTTTCCCACGAGGGAGAGACAAACCTTGCCTCAGGCGGTCTTAACGAGGCATTCACGCCTGATGAAGTGAGCCGTATATATGGAATGATAGCCTCGAGAAACGAGCTTGGAATCAACGACGAGAGTGCATACGAGTCCTACGTCCGTTCACTGCGGAAGGAAAGCCGGAACAAAGACGGAGAGACCCTCGAGGAAATTCTCAGAAAAAGGCGCAGGGAAATCAATAAATAAAGGTAATAAGCAATCACTTCAAATAAAACACCGAAAAAGAGGTAGCAAATGATTAACGAAAAAAAAGACGACGTTGAATTTTCTGTCAAGGACAAAAACGCGGATCTTACTGCCGACGATGTTCTGGATGACGTAAACTTCAATTCCTACAGCGACCAAAACGTTTACTCAGTCCTCGAGAACAGCGGAATCGAAGTCTCGGGCTACATGGACAACAGCGACGACAGCAGCTATACTCCTGCCATAGACGAGCCTGTGGAGTCCGAAGGGGAGGACCTTGACAAGTTCCTGTCCGAAGAGGGAATCGCGGTTGACGACCCGGTGAGAATGTATCTCAAGGACATCGGTAAAATCCCGCTTCTCACACCCGAGCGTGAGGCCTACCTTGCCGAGAGAATAGCCGAGGGTGACGAAGCCGCAAAGAACGAGCTTGTGGAGGCAAACCTGCGCCTTGTGGTGAGTATTGCCAAAAAGTTCGTGGGACGGGGCATGTACTTCCTCGACCTGATTCAGGAGGGAAACCTGGGCCTCATCAAAGCCGTCGACAAGTTCGACCACACAAAGGGATACAAGTTCTCGACCTACGCCACATGGTGGATCCGTCAAGCCATCACAAGGGCTATAGCTGACCAGGCGCGCACCATCAGAATACCAGTTCACATGGTGGAGACGATACACAGGGTATACCGTGCGTCACGCCAGCTTCTCCAGGAGTACGGACGCGAGCCTACAATTAAAGAAATATCCGCAAAGCTCGGCATGAGCGAGGAGAAAGTCCGCGAGATAATGAAGGCCGCACAGGACCCCATCTCCCTCGAAACCCCGATCGGCGAGGAGGATGACAGCCACATAGGCGACTTCATTCCCGACGACTCATCCCCCACCCCCGCCGAGGCTGTGTCGTACCAGCTTCTTAAGGAACAGCTGAACAAGGTTCTGCACACCCTGACTCCACGTGAGGAAATGGTAATCAAGCTCCGCTTCGGTCTGGACGACGGACGCACCAGAACCCTCGAGGAAGTGGGTAAGGAATTCAACATCACCCGTGAGAGAATCCGCCAGATTGAAGCCAAGGCCCTGCGCAAACTCCGCCACCAGAGCCGCTCAAAGGTGCTGAGAGGATTTTTGAACGACATCAACTGATAATTATTGACAATATAGACTGTCCTGAGTTGCATAGATTCAGTCCGGCAAAAAAATCTATTATTAAAAGGGAGGACGTTATGCACACAGCAGACGCAGATAAGAATTTCACTCCACAGGGGAATGAAAGCGAAAAAAACGAAAAGGTCAAAAAGGCCGACGTGATAAAAAAGCTCGACAGGCAGAACCAGATTCCGCGGGATGACATTGACAAGGCTGAGGATGAAGAGGATATCCTTGACGACAAGGGCGAGATGGACTACCCGGATTTTCCCACAGAAAGCTTTGCCGGCGGAGAAGACGAATCCGAGGAAGATTACGGCACAATAAAAACCGGCGGCGACATCATGAACCTCATCGGCGACGAGGACCTTGAGGAAATCAACACCGACGCCGAATCAATGAACACCGCTGAGGACATGGAGCAGATTCTCGCGCAGGAAGGACTCGCGGTCGAGGACCCGGTGAGAATGTACCTGAAGGAAATCGGCACAATCCCGCTTCTTGATGCGGAGACCGAAACCGAACTTGCCAAGCGCATGTCCGAGGGCGACGAGGAAGCGAAGAACCGTCTTGTGGAAGCAAACCTCCGCCTTGTCGTCAGCATTGCGAAGAGGTACATGGGAAAGGGGATCCACCTTCTCGACCTGATTCAGGAGGGAAATCTCGGACTCATGAAGGCCGCGGACAAGTTCGACTACACCAAGGGCTACAAGTTCTCGACCTACGCCACATGGTGGATAAAACAGGCCATAAGCCGTGCCATAGCTGACCAGTCCCGCACAATCAGAATCCCGGTACACATGGTCGAAACCATACATAAGGTGTCACGCAGCCAGAGAGAGCTTCTCCAGAAGAACGGCCGCGAAGCCACAATGGAGGAAATCGCCCGTGACATCGGCATGAGCGTGGATAAAGTCAGGGAGATTATCAAGATTTCACAGGACCCTGTTTCCCTCGAGACTCCCATAGGCGAAGCTGAGGACAGTCATCTCGGCGACTTCATTCCAGACACGGAAAGCAAAACCCCATGGGACGAGGCTTCCTACAACCTTCTGAAGGAACAGCTGAACGAGGTTCTCCACACCCTGACTCCCCGTGAAGAGATGGTCATAAAGCTCCGTTTCGGACTGATTGACGGCCGCAGCAGGACCCTTGAAGAGGTGGGACGGCAGTTCAACATCACCCGGGAGAGGATCCGCCAGATCGAGTCAAAGGCAATCCGCAAGCTCCACCACCCAAGCAGGACCCGTCGGCTCAAGGATTTCCTCGAATAAGCAAAAAAAGCGAAAAATTGGACGGTTTCAATATTTTTATGACTCAGCGGTTGTGAAAATGCGCCAAATAAAACGGCGGCTTGTACAAAAAACTGACCTGGAAATTGTAGAAAATCTACAATAAAAATCGGACTTTTTGACATAAACCAAGGCAGAAAATCAAATTTTCGGTGATAATTTACATAAAAAAAGCTTGACAATATCGGAAATTTCGTGTACAATAGAACAAGAATAATATCTCTTGATTCCGATGAGAAAAACAGAACTTAGAGGAGGTTTCCCACATGAATAAAAAGCTAATCAGTCTTCTTTCCGCAGGAGCAATGATTCTCGGCACGTTTGCGGGATGTTCATCAAACGCGGAAGATGAAGAAGTCGCTACCGCTGACACCGAAGAGTCAGTGCGTGTTTCCATGACGCTGACCCTTGCGCTTCCCACAAAGTCCGGCACAACCGACGAGGCTGTTGAGGCAGTTGAAGCCGCGGTCAACAAAATCACCCAGGCAAAATACGACACCGCCATTGACCTTATCCTGATTCCCGAAAACGAGTACCAGAGCTACGTCGACGAAAGACTGAACTCTATCAACACCCAGATTCTGGAAGAGGAAGAAGCCGAAGCTCAGAGAAGAAAGGAAATCAAGGCTCTCAAGGCTCAGGGCGTTGACGTTTCCGAATACGAAACCGAAGAAGAAACCGAAGAGGCCGTTGAAACCGAAGAAGAGACAATTGTCAACGAACTTGGAATTTCCATCAAGCAGTACCCCGAAGTCGGCGAGAAGCAGTTCGATATTTTCCTTGTACAGGGTTACGACAAGTACATGGAATACATAGAGAACGATTTTATTCAGCAGCTCGACAGCGAGTTGTCTGGTACATCTAAGATTTTGAAGACCTATATTTATCCCACATTCCTGGATCTTGCAAACGTTTCAGGCACATACGCAATCCCCAACAACCATCCAGTTGGCGAATATCAGTACCTGCTTGTTAACAAGGAACTTGTTGAACAGTACGATTACGATGAAGACAAGCTGAGTACATTCCTTAAATGCACTGACTTCATCAAGGACATCGGAAACCAGCACCTTGACGGCGTAGTTCCGCTTCTTGGACCTGTTGAAGCCGCAAACATGGTTTACTGGGGTAGCGAAGAGGGTGAGTGGTCCGTTTTGGCATCGCAGATACTTAACTCCATGGCATACAACACCAAAGCTTTACCAAAGAGCATTTTCGCAAATAATACCTATGTCAACACTGTGGGAGCAATGAAGGAACTTACTGAACTTGGCTATGTCGGCGACGGCACAATTAAGGAAGGTGAGAAGTTTGCTGTAGGTGTAATTTCCGGCGATGCTTCCATTGCTGAACAGTATGGCGAGGACTACTATGTAAATGTATATGCAAAGCCGATGATGACTGAGGATGATGCTTATGGTCATATGTTCGCAGTCAGCACATTCTCAAAGAGTCTCTCCAGATCCATGGAAATCATCACCCTCATTAACACCGACAAGGAACTCAGAACTGTTCTGCAGTACGGCGTTGAAGGTGTAAACTGGGAATACGAGGATGAGGACACTCAGGAAACCATAAAGATTCTTAACAATGATTATCAGATGAACCTTGTTGACACGGGCAACGTCTACATGACTTATCCTGGAGAAGGCATCTCTATGGACTACTGGGATTATGGCAAGCAGCAGAACCTTGACTCCAGCACAAGCCCATACATGAAGTTTGACGGCTACGTGAACGACGAAAACAAGGCTTCACTTGCAGAGCTTGACAAGATTTCCAAGGAATACAAGGAAAAGCTCGACGCGCTCACCTACGCTGAATTTGACGAAGCTATAGCCGCGTTCAAGGATGAAATCAAGAACAACGAGACCTTCATTGAATTGACAGACACGGAAAACGAAAACTCCCCCGTATCCATCTACACTGCGTGGTATGAAGATCTATATCCTTCAATGTAATATAGCCGCGGTAAAATTGTAACTAAATAAAACTGTCCGGATGGTATGCGCTGTCCGGACTTTTTTCGTTTGATTCCGGCGAAAAATTATCTACGGTCCAGCATATAATGCAGTGAGTTCCTTAATTCAAACGAACCGGGGGGATAACATGACATCAACTTTCTGCGAAATCCGCGAAAAGGACGTAATTAATGTGTGCAACGGACGGCGGCTGGGATACGTGACCGACCTCGAAATCGACTCTGACTGCGGCAAAATCGCGGCAATATACGTCTGCGAAAGGTACTTCTCCGTAGTTGGCGGCAGGAATCAGATCAAAATCTGCTGGAACGACATCAAATGCATAGGCGGAGACACGATTCTCGTCGACATAAAGGACAACTGCGCCACCTGCGGCTGTGATGACAAACCCCGTCCGGACCGGCGGAAGAAAAACTGGTTCTTCTCATGGTGACGGATATTGTAAATTTTCTGTTAATAATACTCGCGATATTGTAATTTGAAGAAAAGTATGGTATAATACCAAAGTATGCGGGAAACCGCATGAATAAATACACACGCGTCCCGATAAGCATATGCTAGGTGCCAAATACAGCCGCATTCCACTGATAAAGAGCGGTGCGGTAAATGGACGAAAGCAAAGAGACGTCATTTTTTATGCGAGCTCTGCTCCGGCTGACAAAGTTTTCCATAAAACGGAAGACGCGGCCGGATGAGGTTTTCGCTGAAAGTGCAATTTCTCTTGAAATGGACTTTCGTAAAATACAGGCGGCAGTGCTGGGACGCGGTGGAACAACCGAAGGAGGACATAAAAATGTCTATAGTTTCAATCAAGCAGCTTCTCGAAGCAGGTGTTCATTTCGGACACCACACCAGACGCTGGAACCCCAAAATGGCTGAGTACATCTTCACCGAAAGAAACGGCGTGTACATCATCGACCTGTCAAAGACTATCAAAAAGTTTGAGGAAGCATACATGTTCGTCCGTCAGATGACCGAGGACGGCGGAAAGCTCCTCTTCGTAGGTACAAAGAAGCAGGCTGCCGACACAATCCGTGAAGAAGCAGAACGCTGCGGAATGTACTACGTAAACGAGAGATGGCTCGGCGGTATGCTCACCAACTACAAGACCATCAGAACATCCATTGAAAGACTCCGTTCCCTTGAAAAGATGCAGGAGGACGGCACATTCGACATGCTCCCCAAGAAGGAAGTAGCATCTCTCCAGAAGGAAATCTACAACCTTGAAAAGAACCTCGGCGGTATCAAGAACATGGACGGACTTCCCTCAGCCGTGTTCATCGTGGACCCGAGAAAGGAACACAACGCCGTTCTCGAGTGCAAGAAGCTGGGCATTCCGGTTGTGGCTATCGTTGATACAAACTGCGACCCCGATGACGCTGACTACATCATCCCCGGCAACGACGACGCAATCCGCGGGATCAGACTCATCACATCCGTTATCGCAGACGCAGTTCTCGAAGGCAAGCAGGGCGAACAGCTGAACGAAGCAGAACCCGCAATCACAGCTGCTGAAGAAGAACAGGACGCAGAGGAAGCTAAAAACTAACGCGTGAAAGATTAGGTGCAGCTTGATTTTTACATCAGCTGCTTTCACGCTAAAGAATTACTTGAAAAATGGTACCCCACCATTTTTCATCGGCTTTCAGCCGACCGTAATTCTTTCAATGTTTTACACGCCGTTTCACAGTAAATAAGGTATAATAAGATTGTAAAATAGATTGGAGAGATAAATTATGGCAGCAATTACAGCTAAAATGGTAAACGAGCTGAGATCAAAGACCGGCGCGGGCATGATGGACTGCAAGAAGGCTCTGGTTGAGACCGAGGGCAACTTCGACGAGGCTATCAAGGTTCTCCGCGAAAAGGGTCTGAGCAAGGCTGACAAGAAAGCCGGCAGAATCGCGGCTGAGGGCGTTGTGGACATTCTCAAGGACGGCAATACCACCGCAATGATCGAGGTCAACGCCGAAACAGACTTCGTCGCAAAGAATGCCACCTTCAAGGACTTCGTAAAGAACATTCTCAAGGTTATCGTCGCAAACAGACCCGCTACAGTTGAAGAGTTGAAGGCACTCCCCTTTGACACGGACTTCGCTACGGTTGAAGCAAAGCTCAAGGACATGATCTTCACAATCGGCGAGAACATGAACATCCGCCGGTTCGTTGTAGTTGACGGCGTTACATCCACCTACATCCATGGCGGCGGAATTGCCGGAGTTATCGTAAAGTTCGTGACAGACGACGCTACGGCTTCCAAGCCTGAGTTCGCTGAATTTGCAAAGAACATCTGCCTCCAGATTGCAGCCGGAACACCTCCGACATACGTGTCAAAGGAAGACGTTCCCGAATCTGTTCTCGCTGAAGAAAAGGAAATTCTCGTTGCTCAGCTCAAGAACGACGCAAAGAACGCAAACAAACCCGACGCTATCCTCCACAAGATTGTTGAAGGCAGAATCGGAAGCTTCTATGAAAGAGCATGCCTCAACGAACAGCTCTACGTCAAGGATGACAGCATGACAATCGGCAAGTACGTTGCTCAGACTGCTAAGGAACTTGGCGCCGACATCAAGATTGACTCCTTCGTACTCTACGAAAAGGGCGAGGGTCTTGAAAAGAGAGAGGACGACTTCGCCGGAGAAATCGCAAAGCTCACAGGTCAGGCTCAGTAATTTTATAAAACAAAATATAACGGCACGGGTACGGTTAACTAAAGTTTAGCTTTTCCATGCCGTTTTTTATGATTTTTTACAGCTTTTCACTCATTTTTTTGGTATAATTTAAAATTTACTATTTACAAATCGGGGAAAATAGAGTAAAATATATCTTGAAAAATATTGTGCAGATATGGAGTTTGTTTTGTATGAAATATAAGCGCGTTTTACTCAAGCTGTCCGGCGAGGCTCTCGCAAAGAAGGTCAAGGTCGACGGTAAGGAAAAAATCGACAGCATCTTCGACGACGTAAAGATTGCCGAAATAGCCGGAGCCGTAAAGCAGCTCATTGACGACGGAGTTCAGGTTGGAATCGTCATTGGTGCGGGCAATATCTGGCGCGGCGGCAAAAACGCTAACGTCAAGAGAGCACGCGGCGACGAGATGGGTATGCTTGGCACTATGATAAACTGCCTGAGAATGGAAGACGCTCTCGAAAAAGCCGGCGTACAGGCAAGGGTCCTCTCTCCCCTGAGCGTTACTACATGCGCAGAGCAGTACGACTACAGAAAAGCAGTGGCGTTTATGGATGAGGGCAAGACAGTTCTCTTCGGCGCAGGTACGGGAATCCCCTTCGTCACCACTGATACGACTGTTGTAGTGAGAGCTGCCGAAATCGAAGCGGACATAATTCTCTGCGCAAAGAACATCGACGGCGTTTACACGGAAAATCCCATTGACAAGGACGGCAAAAAGAACCCCGACGTACCCAGATATAAGGTTGTCACATACGACAAATGTCTGAGCGATCAGTTGGGTGCGACGGACGTTTCCGCGTCAGCTCTCGCAAAGGAACAGCAGATTGAAATGTACCTGTTCGAGCTGGCTGACCCCGACAATATCATCAAAGCCGCCCGCGGAGAAGAAATCGGCACGCTTGTGACATACAAGGATGTAGAATCAACTCTGTATTGAACTTATTTACCCCCAGATAATGTTAACCAAAATAACAATTTAAAGGAGTAGTTATTATGAAACTCGAAACCAAAGAATATGAAGCAAAAATGAAGAAGTCGGCTGAGGTTTATAAGGAATCCCTGTCTGTAATACGCGTGGGCAGAGCAAATACCGCCGTTATTTCCAAGGTCACGGTTGACTACTACGGAACCGAAACTCCCATCGCTCAGATTGCGGAGGTAAAGGTAACTGACCCCAAGACCCTGCTCATCCAGCCGTGGGAAGCCTCCACCCTCAAGAAAATCGAAAAGGCACTTCTCGCTTCCGATGTTGGAATCACTCCCCAGAGCGACGGCAAGGTCATCAGACTCGTGTTCCCCCAGCTCACCGAGGAAAGACGTAAGGAACTGAAAAAGTCCGTTTCCAAGATGGGCGAGGAAGCAAAGGTTGCGCTGAGAAACATCCGCCGCGACGCCAACGACAAGAGCAAGGCAATGAAGAAGAACAGCGAAATGACCGAAGACGAACAGAAGCTCTCCGATAAGGCTATCCAGGATCTGACCGACAAGTACATCAAGGAAATCGACAGCATTACCGAAGCAAAAGAAAAGGAAATCATGGAAATCTGACGCAGCTCCCGCCAAATGACAGCCCGGTAAAGTACATCATACCGGGTTGTTTTTCGCATGGAACATTATTGTAATCATTAAGGAAATTATGGACAACTACACAATTGACGACGTAAAAACCGCGGTACAGCAGAGCCGGCTCAACCATATCGCCTTCATCATGGACGGAAACGGACGCTGGGCAAAGTCAAGAGGACTCCCCCGTGAAGCCGGACACAAGGTGGGAGCGGAAAACTTCAAGAAAATCGTCCGCTACTGCAAGAGTCTCGGCATGCGGTACTGCACGGTTTACGCTTTCTCAACGGAAAATATCAAACGTCCGAAGCATGAAGTCGAGGCGATATTCAAGCTGTTTCTCGAGTACATCATCGAAGCGGCAGAGGAGCGGGATATTGAGTTCCGCTTTATCGGCGAGCCGGGGAAATTGAGCGAAAACATCGGAAAAAAAGCCCGTGCCCTTGAGGAAGAGACCACTGGACGACCCTACAGGCTGAACATTGCCATGAACTACGGCGGCCGTGCTGAGATAGTCCACGCGGTGAACCGTCTGATTCTCTCGGGAAAGAAGTTCGTGAGCGAGGACGACATTTCGGGCGCTTTGTACACCGCCGGCTGTCCTGACCCGGATTTAGTTGTGCGCACGGGCAAGGAAGAGCGTATTTCAAACTTTCTTCTGTGGCAGAGCGCGTACTCGGAGTTCTACTTCACCGACAAAATGTGGCCCGATTTGACCCCTGCTGACGTGGACGCGGCAATATTCGACTTCGGCAGACGTACGCGGCGGTGGGGCGGAGTTCAGGAATAACTATATTTCAGGCGGATTCCGTTAATATAATAATAAAGAGGTGCTTCTATGCTAAAGAGAACAATCACGGCGGTGGTCGCTGTCGCTTTGTTTATACCCGTGTGCTGGTTTTCGGATACCGTAATCTTTCCCGCTGCAATGGCTCTGCTGTCGGCGGTGGGGGTTTTTGAAATGCTCGGCTGTGTGGGAATTCGGAAATATATGCCCGTCGCGCTGATCTCCATCCTCACCGGGGCTTTGATGCCGATTCTGCCCTATTTTTTGAAGGACAGCGATACTCTCGGACCGGCTCAGGCGGCTCTTGCGCTGGTTCTGCTGTACCTGATTCTGATGTACGCCTCCGATGTGTTCTACCGGGGAAAGCTGGACTACACCATCACAGCCTCGGCGTTCATGGGGGTGAGCTATATCTCGCTGGCTTTTACAAGTATAGTAATGCTCCGGCTGGACTGCGGGAAGTATTTCTACCTCATCACCTTCATCTGCCCGTGGGTCAGCGACACCTTCGCCTACCTTTTCGGACGGATGCTGGGCAAGCACAAGCTGATTCCGGAAATTTCGCCGAAGAAAACCGTTGAGGGAAGCGTGGCGGGAATTGTGTTCTCGGGAATCGCGGCGGCGGTGTTCGGGTTTGTAATCGGGAAGTTCTTTGACATCAGCGGAAGCCTTGGAGTCGGGGAGTACCTGATTCTTGGCGCGGCGGGCATGGTGCTGTCGGTAGTGTCCCAGATTGGGGATTTGTCGGCGTCGGCGGTGAAGCGGAGGTTTGGCGTAAAGGACTACGGCTTCATCTTTCCGGGACACGGCGGAGTATTGGACAGGTTCGACAGCGTACTCATGACCGCGCCGCTTCTCTACATAATCAGCTTCATTCCGGCGGTGAGCGGACTTTTGACATAAGGAGAAACAATGTTAACCATACGTACAGATAACGAAAAAGTAATAAAATCGGCAGTGGTTCTCGGCTCGACCGGCTCAATCGGCAGGCAGACTCTGGACGTTTTGCGAGAAACCGGAATCCGTGCGGACATGCTCTCGGCTGGGCGTAACGTGGACCTTTTGGCGGAGCAGATTCTTGAGTTCAAGCCCAAGTTCGCGTCAGTTGACGGGGAAGAGTGCGCGGTGAAGCTGAAGGAAATTCTGAAGTCCCGCGGATATAATGACAAGCTCGAGATACTATATAATAAAGAAGAAATTCTCGACTGCGTGAGAGAAACCAAGTCCGACATAGTTTTTCATTCTGTCGCGGGGCTTGAGGGGTTTGACTATGCTCTTGCGGCGGCTCAGTCGGGAAAGCGAATCGGCATGGCGAACAAGGAAGCCGTGATTGCGGCGGGGGACTTGATTATCGGCGAGTGCGAATCCTGCGGCGGCGAAATCATCCCGGTGGACAGTGAACACAGTGCGGTGTACCGGCTTCTCGAGAGAAAAAATCCCGACGACGTGAAGAGGATCGTGCTGACAGCTTCTGGCGGTCCTTTCCGTGGGCGGAGCAAAGAAGAGCTTGAGAAAGTCACCCTCGAGGACGCACTGAACCATCCCACGTGGAAAATGGGCGTGAAAATCACGGTGGACTCGGCAACGCTGATGAACAAGGGCTTTGAGATAATAGAGGCGGTGCGGCTGTTCGGCGTGGATGAGAGCCGGGTGGGAGTCGTGATTCACCCCCAGAGCATAATACATTCTATGATTGAGTATAATGATAACACAATGACTGCTCAGCTGGGCCGTCCTGACATGCGGGACTGCATAAGATACGCGGCTACGGCTCCACATACGGAAAAGACTGCGGGGAACATCTTAAACCTCGCGCAAATCGGCTCGCTTACGTTTTTTGAGCCTGACGAGGACGCCTTTCCCCTTCTCAGAGTGGCCAGGGATGCCGTAAAGGTTGGTGGATGCACTCCTGCCGCGCTCATTGCAGCTGATGAGGAAGCAGTCGCCGCTTTTCTCGGGAAAAAGATAGGATTTACAGATATTTCATCATTTGTGATTGAAACTCTCGGTAAAATTGATGTATCATATAAAGTGAGCGCCGACTCCATACGGGAAGCCGTAGACGAATCAAGACGGGTCTGCCGTCAGTGCATGGAGAAGAAACTCAAAATACAATAAAGGGTGTGAGTTAAATTAATCTCTGGTATATAGTAATCGCGCTGTTAATATTCGGATTTTTGATATTCATTCACGAATTCGGACACTTCACCATGGCGCGGGCTTTCAAGGTCTCCATAAACGAATTTGCAATCGGCATGGGACCCAAGCTGTTCTCTAAGGTGTCAAAGAAAAGCGGAATCCGGTACTCCGTGCGAGCCTTGCCAATCGGGGGCTTTGTCAGCATGGTCGGGGAAGACGAGGACTCGGAGGACGAAAACGCCTTCAACAAAAAACCGGTGTGGCAGAGAATCATCATCACCTGCGCCGGAGCTTTCATGAACATTGTCGTGGGCATTCTGGTCATGGGAATTCTTGTTTCCACTCAGGCAACTCTACCGTCAAATACTATCGGTGCGCTGGTTTACGACGAAGCTGGGTTCAACTACTCCTACGCCGGCGGACTGCGTGAAGGCGACACAATCGTGGCAGTGGACGGGGTGAAGGTTCATATTGCAAACGAGACGATTTACGAAATCATGCGGCGGGGAATCGAGCCGGTTGACGTGACCATAATCCGTGACGGGGAGAAAATCACTCTGGCTGACGTGGAGTTCCCTACGATTGTAGATAACGGTACCCGCTACGGCAGCGTGGACTTCAAGGTGCTTCCCGAGGCGAAAACCCCGCTGACGGTTCTGAAACACGCCTACTTCCGCTCAATATCGACTATAAAAATGATATGGGAGTCGCTGATTGACTTAATCCGCGGGCGGTACGGGGTTGAGAGCATCTCCGGACCCGTGGGTGTGACAAAGGCTCTCGGCGAGGCGGCTGAGCAGGGAATAGAGGATCTCGTGTATTTAGCGGTAGTAATCAGCATGAACCTTGGAGTCATGAACCTGCTTCCTCTTCCTGCACTTGACGGTGGCCGGTTGCTGTTTGAGATAATCGAGCTGATCCGACGCAAGCCCGTGAAGCCTGAGATTGAAGGCTACGTTCACTTCGCGGGAATGGTAGTGCTTATGATACTGATGGTTGTCATCGCGGTGAAGGATATTGTGGGACTTTTATAAGTTATATATCAACGAAGGAAAACGAAAATGAACGGTAAACTTACGAGAAAGGTACGCGTCGGCAAGGTTGAAATCGGCGGGGGAAGTCCCATTTCGGTTCAGTCCATGACCAACGTACCGGCGGAGGATTTTGACAGGTCAATCGGGCAGATTAAGAAGCTGGAGGAAGCGGGGTGCGATATTGTACGCCTTGCCGTGCCAAGCCTTGGATGTGCGCCCGTGTTTCGTCTGGCGAAGGAGCGCGGGGTCAAAGTTCCCCTTGTGGCGGACATACACTACGACTATAAAATCGCGCTGGAGTGCCTGAAATACGGCGTGGACAAAATCCGCATAAATCCCGGCAACATCGGGGAGAGGTACAAGGTCAAAGAGGTCGCTGACGGGTGCAGGACTGCCGGAATTCCAATCAGAATCGGAGTGAACGGCGGGTCTCTCGACAAACGTCTGCTTGAGAAATACTCCACTCCCTGTGCCGATGCTCTGGCTGAATCCGCTCTGCTTGAGGCTGAGGTTCTCGAGGACTGCGGCTTTTCCGATATTGTCATCTCAATCAAGTCGTCAAATGTGCGGGAGATGGTGAAGGCGGCGCGGCTTGTACACGAGAGGTCGGACTACCCCCTGCATCTCGGCGTGACGGAAGCCGGTGACTCATACTCGGGTACGGTGAAAAACGCCGTGGGAATCGGCTCACTCCTGCTTGACGGAATCGGCGACACAATCCGCGTATCCCTGACCGCCGACCCTGCTGAGGAAGTGAAAGCCGGACTTGAAATTCTCTCATCCCTTGGACTGAACCTACGCGGAGGGGTGAACGTCATCTCCTGCCCCACCTGCGGACGGACTAAAATTGACCTCATTGGAATAATGAGCGAATACAAACGACGCGCGGTTCTGCTTGACACTCATGGAAAGCGGCTGAACGTGGCGGTGATGGGCTGCGTTGTCAACGGTCCGGGGGAAGCCAAAGGCGCAGACTTCGGAATTGCCGGCGGTGACGGGTTCTGCATGTTCTTCAAGAGCGGGCAGACCGTTTGCCGTGTTGAGGAAGCCGAGGCGGTGGAGTTTCTTCTGCGCGAGACCCAGCGTGCGATTGACGAATAACTTGAAAAATATAACTATACGATAATTAACTAAGTGAAAATTATAGCCGGAGTGAAATGATGGAAGGGAAAACACTGCCCGATATATTCAAAAAAGCTGCGGGACTGGTAGAAGGCATACAAAAGGAAATCTTCGATTCTGCCCGGGACGTGAAGCTGAGGCTTGACCGGGAAAAACGTTTGGCGGAAATATCGGTGAGTCTGCCGAAGCTCTACAAAAAGCAGGACATCTACGCCCTCGAGAAGACAATACGTGACAAGTACGAGCTGCGGGGGGTCATGATTCTCACGCGGTATGATTCGAGTCTGTTCTGCGACTCCTACATGGACGAGATAATAACCGAGGCAAAGCGGGTCGGCATTGTGATAAACGGATTCTTCGACAGATACGAGCTTGCACACACAGGGGACGGACTTGAAATCCGAATTCCCTTTTCCCATGGGGGAATATCCCTGCTTGACCTTGCCAAAACCGCCCGTGTGTTTGAGGGAATCATCGAGAGCGAGTTCGGACTGAAAATGGAAGTGAAAATTGCCCAGTCCGAGGACGCGGAAGCCCAGTACGCTGAATTTGTGGCGCACCAGCTTGAACGGCTCAACAGTGAGAGCGAGAACATCGTGGCCGAACACGCGAAAATGGAAGAAGCTTCCAAATTGACTGAGGCTCAGGCAAAAAAAGAACCGGACGAAAAGGAACTGAACCTGACCCGGGTCAGCTCACTGTTTGAAGGAAGCGACGAGGCAGTGCGTGAGGACGGGGGCATCATCAAGTCCGGGAAGATTCGGTTCGACGTTTCCTCTCCTGAGTTAGTGTTCGGGGAAATGTTCGAGATCGAGGACACAATCCCACTGCGGGCAGTCACGGGAACGGGCAAGGGCAGGATTATTCTCTGCGAGGTATTTGACGTTCAGCAGAAGGAAACCCGCAAAGGCGACAAAGTCATGTTCACCGTAGCCGCCACCGATCGTGAAGCCTCGATTTACATAAAAATGACCGTTCCCATCGAGTCAGCCCCGGAGACGGAAACGCTGTTCTCCAAGGGTAAAATGTACGCCGTGCGGGGAAGCATACGTCGGGACAACTTCGACAACGACCTCTACATGCAGTACACTGACATTCTTCTCATCAAGGAAGCCGTGCGGATGGACAAAGCTCCGGAGAAGCGGGTTGAGCTGCACCTTCACACATGCATGTCGGCAATGGACGCGACGATCAAAGCGGACGATATTGTCAAGACCGCTCACAAATGGGGTCACAAAGCTGTGGCGATCACGGACCACGGAGATCTGCAGAGTTTCCCTGTGGCAATGCTGACCGCAGACTCCCTGAACGACGAAATCAAGGTTCTCTACGGCGTGGAAGCCTACTACGTCGATGACACATCCCGTGCGGCTTACAAGGGTGAGAACATCACATTTGACGACGAGTTCTGCGTGTTCGACATCGAGACTACGGGACTTTCGGCGGCAACCTGCAAAATCACGGAAATCGGCGCGGTCATCTACAAGAGCGGCGAGATTCTTGACAAATATAACACATTCGTCAATCCCGAAGTCCCCATTCCTGAGAACATAACGGAGCTGACGGGAATTTCCGACGACATGGTAAAGAACGCGCGACCCATTGCCGAGGTCCTGCCGGAGTTTTTAGCTTTCGCAGGGGGACGGATGCTTGTGGCGCACAACGCTTCATTTGATACGGGATTCATCCGTTATGCGGCGGAGGAGTGCGGGATAAAGTTTGAAAATCCCTACCTCGACACCGTGGCAATGTCCCGGTATATGAATCCCACCCTGAAAAACCACAAGCTGGACACGCTGGCAAAGTTTTACAATTTAGGCAACTTCAACCACCACCGGGCTTCCGACGACGCGGAAATGCTGGCGCTCATCTTCGACTGCATGGCGAGCCGGCTGAAGGAAGAGGGAATCGACACAATCTCCCGCATGAATTTCGCAATGGCGGAAAAAGCGGACCCGAAGAAGCTGAAGTCGTACCACCAGATTATCTTGGTCAAAAATCAGACCGGCATGAAGAATCTCTACAAGCTCGTGTCGGATTCGTACTTAAAATATTACTATCGCCACCCGAGAATACCACGCACCCGTCTTGAGGAACTGCGCGAGGGCTTGATCTTAGGCTCAGCATGTGAGGCGGGAGAGCTGTTTTCGGCAATGATGGAGGGCAAGAGCGAGGAGGATCTTCTCGAAATCGCGCAGTTTTACGATTATCTCGAAATCCAGCCCATATCAAACAACGACTTCATGATTCGCGAGGGACGCGTGCCGGATGAAGAAACCCTGCGGAACCTGAACCGGCGGATTGTGGAGCTTGGGCGAAAGGCAAACCGTCCCGTGTGTGCTACCTGCGACGCTCACTACAAGAATCCCGAGGATGAAATCTACCGCCGCATAATCCTGACCGGACTTGGCTTCAAGGACGCTGACCGGGAGACGAAGCTGTTCTACCGCACGACCGAGGAGATGCTGGAAGAATTTTCCTATCTCGGCGAAGACGTAGCGCGTGAAGTGGTCATAGAGAACCCCAACAAAATCGCGGACATGATTGAGTACACCCGCCCAATTCCGAAGGGAAACTACCCGCCTCACATCGACGGAGCTGAGGAAGAACTGACGGAAAAGTGCTGGAGTCTGGCCAAATCCATGTACGGCGACCCGCTTCCCGACGTTGTTTCCGCGAGACTCGAGAGGGAGCTTGACTCCATTATCAAAAACGGATTCGCAATCATGTACATTATCGCCCGGAAGCTTGTGGTCAACAGTGAAGAAAAGGGATATCAGGTGGGGTCCCGTGGTTCTGTTGGCTCGTCCTTTGCGGCGACTATGGCGGGAATCACAAGAGTCAACCCCCTGCCGCCCCACTATAGGTGCCCGAAATGCACCTGGTCCGAGTTCTTTACAAAAGGCGAAGTCGGCTCCGGATTTGACCTGCCCCCGAAAAAATGCCCGAGATGCGGCGCCGACTGTGACCGTGACGGACACGACATCCCTTTCGAGACTTTCCTTGGCTTCAATGGGGACAAGACCCCGGACATTGACCTGAACTTCTCCGGGGACGTGCAGGGTGACGCGCACAAGTTCACGGAGGTACTCTTCGGCACGGGAAAGGCGTTCAAGGCGGGTACAATCGGCACGCTGGCTGACAAAACCGCCTACGGATTCGCGGCGAAATTTCTCGAACACAAGGGCATATCGGTGAATCGGGCTGAGATGGACAGGCTGGTCAACGGCTGCCTCGGAACAAAGAGAACCACGGGTCAGCATCCGGGCGGAATCATCGTCGTGCCCCGGGAATACGAGATTTACGACTTCTCCCCGGTTCAGCACCCCGCCGAGGACCCCAACTCCGACATCATCACGACCCATTTCGAGTTCAAGTACCTCCACGACACAATCCTCAAGCTTGACATCCTCGGACACGATATTCCGACAAAATATAAGCGTCTTGAGGAATACACGGGCACCAGCGTCCTTGACGTTCCCATGAGCGACCCTGCGGTGTACAAAAGCTTTACTTCCACCGAACCAATTGGAGTGACCCCCGAGCAAATTGACTCGAAAACCGCCACTCTGGGGATTCCTGAGATGGGTACAAAGTTCATCCGAGGAGTTCTCATGGAGGCTCAGCCGAAAAACTTCACGGACCTTCTCCAGATTTCCGGACTCACTCACGGTACAGGCTGCTGGCTCGGCAACGCGGAAGAGCTTATCAACAACAAAATCTGCACGATTTCCGACGTTATCGGGTGCCGCGACGACATCATGATGACCCTGATTCACAAGTACGGCATGGAGAAAAGCCTGTCCTTCAAGATAATGGAGTTTGTGCGGAAGAACAAAAAGGGCGTGATCATCCCTCAGGAAATGCAGGACGAAATGCGGGCAAACTGGGTTCCCGACTGGTACATCGACTCGCTTCAGAAAATCCGGTACATGTTCCCGAAAGCCCACGCAGCCGCCTACGTAATCGACGCAATCCGGCTCATGTGGTACAAAATCTACTACCCGGTGGAGTTCTACGCGGCTTACTTCACGGCAGCTCCCGACGGCTTCAACGGCGAGACCGTAATGGGCGGACGTGAGAAGTGCAAGTCGACCTTGGCTGAGTACAACAAAAAGGGCATGGATATGTCAGCCACGGAGGCAGCCGAAGCAAACGCCCTCATGCTGGTCAACGAGTACTTTGAGCGGGGCTTTGACTTCCTTCCCGTGAACATAAAGAAGTCACACGCCACGAAGTTTGTGCCGGAGAACGGTAAAATCCGCCTGCCCTTTTCGTCTCTGCCCGGTCTTGGAACCACGGCTGCGGAGAACATCATGAACGCCATGGCGAGTGGTGACGTGTTCTCGATAGACGAGCTGCGCACAAAGGCAAAGGTGTCAAAGTCCCTGATGGAACTGCTGGAGAAAAACGGCGCCCTCAAGGGAATGAGCAAGACCAACCAGATTAGTATGTTTGATATGGATTAAAAAATAGCTCCCGCGGCAGTGATGTCATGGGAGTTTTTGGTTTATTTGTAAACTTTTTTGTGCGGCTTGATTAACTCCGTTATACATGATATAATATGTTTAAAATCATTAAAAAAGAAAAAATAATTATGAAATACAAATCTATGCCCGTACTGGTTCTATCGGCGGTACTTCTGACGTCGGAGGCTTACGCGGAGGACGTGACTACGGCGTACTGTGAGGATACTGCGCCCCACGAACCTTCGGGAAAATTCAGAAATTCAAGCGCGGAGGAGTTTGCCGAAAAAGCAGCGAAAACGTCCGAGCCGAAGAAAAGAAGCGGCTGGGAGGGCTGTTTTGACCACGACGGGGACTATCATCTGATTGCAAAAGAATTGGCGGATTATGTCGGCGAGGACAATTACAATGTATGTCGTGCCAAGAGTTACGGTGAGTCGGAGTATGTTCTCGAGGGGACTGCCAATTCAGCAAGATAAATATTGTCGCGTTTCTCGAGTATTTCAAGGTGCCGGAGGAGGATTTAACGCGGGTGTTCGATTCGTACCCGAAAATGAAGCAGGTTCTTCTTCCCGAGGAGGTATTCAAGCGCTCGGGCGAGAGACGAAAGCAGCCGGAAAGGGATTTGATTGAAAAATGCCGGACCGTCATGTTTGATGAGACGGATTTGTACAGGAAAAAGAAGGTTCAGACTTATGGAGTGTGCGATTACCATGTGGAATATTACAACTCTTATCCATACGCGCTTATAGATTACATCGGGAAGGATAAATTCAACGAATATCTCATATACTCGAACCGTATCGGCGACACGGATCTGACGGACATATGTTCATACAGCGGTATGAGTGTAATTGACGTAATTGAATATTTCGGTACTACAAGGGAAGTGTTCGAGGAAATATTCAACGGTACACCATACGGGTTGCGCGGGTTCGACAGTGATTTGATATTTAGCGGAAATATGGAGAAAATCGAGGAATTCTTCACCCGACGGAAGTGAATAAGCATAATTCCCCCGCGCCCCGCATAGTATTTACCACATATACTATACAAAGGGGTTCGGTAGAATGGCTGACGTATCAATTTACTCAAATATAGCTAAGCGCACGGGAGGGGACGTTTATATCGGCGTTGTCGGTCCCGTAAGAGCAGGAAAAAGCACGTTCATCAAAAAATTCATGGAAAGCGTGGTTCTTCCCGCGATTCCGTCCGACTTTGACCGGGAGAGAGCGAGAGATGAGCTGCCCCAGTCCGCTGGAGGGAAAACCGTGATGACCACTGAGCCGAAGTTTGTGCCTGACGAGGGCGCGTTCATCAAACTCCCCGACGGAACGTCACTCAAGGTGAAGCTGGTGGACTGCGTGGGGTACATGATTCCGGAGGCTTTAGGCGTTGAGGAAAACGGAGAAGGGCGCATGGTCCACACCCCGTGGCACACCGACCCGGTTCCATTTGCCGAAGCCGCGGAATATGGCACCCGCAAGGTAATCTCGGAACACTCCACCATAGGCATGCTCATCACCTCCGACGGCACAACCGGCGACTTCCCCCGCGACAACTACGTTGGGGCTGAGGAAAGAGTGGCGGCAGAGCTAAAGGAACTCGACAAGCCCTTTGCCGTGATTCTAAACTCCACTCACCCGGAAAACGACTTCGCCGTGCAGCTTGCCACAAAGCTTGAGGAAAAATACTCTGCTCCCGTGGCTCTCGTCAACATGATGGAGCTGAACGCCGAGGACATATGGCATATTTTGGGCATGGTGCTTGAGGAATTTCCGGCAAAGGAAGCGGACATCATGCTCCCCCAGTGGACGACGGTTCTTCCGGAAGAGCATAAACTGCGGCGTGCGGTGCGTGACTCAGTTATGGCGGCGGTTCCACGGATGAAGAAGCTGCGCGACGTCAAGGGTTCCTTCGCTGATGAACTGAGGCGCGGACTTGAGTCGGCTGTGGCGGCGGTGGGGGAATACAAAGACAAGGTTGAAGTGAAGGTTGCCGGAATCGACGCGGGGGAAGGCTCGGCACTCCTTGAGGTAAAGCTGCCGGAAGGGCTGTATTTTGACGTGATTTCGGAGATAACCGGCATTCCCATGGCAAATCAGGCGCAGCTGCTGGGGGCAATCGAGTCCCTGTCGGCAGCCAAGCAGGAGTTTGACAAATACAAAACCGCCATAACCGAGGTAAATGAGCGTGGTTACGGCGTGGTGACTCCCGACTGCGCTAGCCTGACCCTGAAGGAGCCGGAGATTGTGCGGCATTCCGGCGGGTACGGCGTGAAAATCAAGGCGACAGCCCCGTCGATTCACATGATTAAGACCACGGTTGAGACGGAGATTAACCCGATTGTGGGCACGGAGCAGCAGTCGGAGGAAATGGTGAAGTACCTGACCGAGGGAATCGCGGCGGACCCTGAGGCGGTGTGGAGTTTCAACATGTTTGGCCGGTCATTGTATGAGCTTGTGAGCGACGGACTCAACGCCAAGCTGGCCAACATGCCTGAGGACGCGAGAGCGAAGTTCGGCGAGACGCTGGGGAGAATTATAAACGAAGGCAGTCAGGGGCTGATCTGCATTATTTTGTAAGGATAATGGGGCTTTCCCGCAAGTGGGGAGGCTCTTTTTAGTTTGGAGTTTGGAGAGTGGAGTGTGAAGTTACCTTCAATGTTGGTTGAGTTTGAAATTGTAAGTTATCCTGAAATTTCCGATAACAGAAAAAGCTCTCCGCCTTGTCGTAAATGTTTTGGGAGAGCTTGTTCGTTTACTTTTCGTTTTAGCAAATGTAGCGGCGGAAACACTGATTATGCTTTCAGTCAGTGCGGCGAAATTAGGGGCGTCGTACAATGACATAATTCCGAGGTTTTACTTAATTGAGTCAAAAATCTTGTCAAACGCGTCGGCGTAGTAACCTGCGATAAGTCTGGCGCCGGCTTCGGTGGGGTGGACTCCGTCGGCTGCCCATGCGGTTGGCTTCTCACCGACACAGTGCGCGGCGAAAATTCCGTCCATGGGGATAAAGGCGTCGGCGTATTCCCGTGCGAGCTTGCGCGTTACCTGAATCTTCGGGTCAAGGTCAACGTGAAAGAACTCCTTGTCAGGTACGGAAAGCAGGAACTGTTCGATCATGATAATCTTTGCGTTTGTTTTCTTTTTGGTTTCCTCGAGGATGTAGCGGTAGCATTCCTCAAAGTAATCGTGGGGCATCCAGTTCTGCTCGCCGGCTCTGTGCCACGTGTCGTTGATGCCGATGAGGATGGATACTACGTCGGGGTTGTAGTCGATGCAGTCAGCCTGCCAGCGGTCGCGAAGACTCTCAGCCCGGTTCCCGCTGATTCCGAGGTCGATGAACTCGAAGTCCGTGCCGGGGTGGCGGTTTTTGATGAGTTCGGCTGAATAGAGCGCGTAGCCCTTGCCAAGGTCGTGGACGTTATTGTAGTCCCTGCACCAGTCGGTTATACTGTCGCCCTGAAATAAAATTTTCATGATGTGTACCTCCTTATGATTTATTTGATTTTATATACTTGCTGAAAATATAATATAATTCAAACTTTTTTATGCGGGTAAATCTCTTCCTGTAATTATAACATAATTCAAGACTTTTTTCAATAAAATATGCCGATATTCCAAATATTAATTTAAATTCAATTGACTTATTTCAAATTATATAGTATAATACAATAATAATGATTTGCAGGAAAGATGAGGACGTTTATGATAAAGAAACTCAAGAAGCTGGTGTTCAGCCGTGTGTTCCTTGTGGGATTTCTGATTGCGCTCCAGTTTGCCATGATTCTGGCGGTGGTGGTGCAGTTCAACAAGTATTTCGTCTACTATTATGCTGTAATGGGCGTGATTGCAATTATCGCTACATTGAGAATAATCTACACTGACCGGAGCATGGCTTACAAGCTGGCTTGGATTGTGGTCATTTTTGTTTTTCCGGCATTCGGCGTGACGATTTACTGTATTTTCGGCGGAAACATGATGTCCTCCGGCAAGCTGAACAAGCTACACTTCATCGGCGAGGTGACGGAAAAAACTCTCGGCAGGGCTGATGAGACAACGGCGGAGCTGGCTGAGATCAACCACAACGCGGCAGCCCAGTCCAAGTACATCACAAACGCCGCGAAATACCCCCTCTACCGCAGCTGCTTCACCCAGTACTACAAAACCGGAGAGGAAGCCTTCGTGTATATGCTTGAGGAGCTTGAAAAGGCGGAAAAGTATATATTCATAGAATATTTCATAATCGGCTACGGAGAGATGTGGGATAAGGTTCGTGAGATACTCCTGCGCAAGGCCAAAGCCGGTGTGGACATCCGCATAGTTTACGACGACATCGGAAGCATAATGTGCCTCGGACGGGACTTCCGTGAAGAATGCGAGCGAGACGGGTTCCAGTGCAGGGTGTTCCACCGATTTTTGCCCGTGCTGTCAGCTCGACAGAACAACCGTGACCACCGCAAGATTCTCTCAATCGACGGAAAGGTAGCCTTCACAGGGGGAATCAACATAGCGGACGAATACATCAACAAAAAGGAGCGGTTTGGCTACTGGAAGGACAACGCCATTCTCGTTAAAGGAGAGGCTGCGTGGAGCTTCACCGTCATGTTTCTCACAATGTGGGACTACCTGACCGACGCGCCGGAAAATCTGCGTGGACAGTACGCCGCGTACAAGCCGGAGAAGTTTGACGAAAACTACGTGGAAAACTCATTCGTCCAGCCATACTCGGACAATCCCCTTGACTTTGAGCCGGTGGGGGAGAACGTGTACCTCGGGATCATCTCCAACGCACACTCGTACCTGTGGATTACCACGCCATACCTAATCATAGACGAGCAGATGGAGCAGGCGCTTATCCGTGCGGCAAAGTCAGGGGTGGACGTGCGGATTGTGACCCCGGGAATACCGGACAAGAAAATAATTAACGAAACCACAAAGTCATTCTACCCCAGCCTTATCAGCGGCGGAATCAAGATTTACGAGTACACCCCCGGGTTCATCCACTCGAAGACCTTCCTCTGCGACGACAAGTACTCCACCGTGGGAAGCGTGAATTTAGACTACCGGAGCCTGTACCTCCACTTCGAGTGCGGCATCTGGATGTACAATTCCGGCGAAAACGGGAAAATCAAGGAGGACTTTGAAGAGATGTTCCGTGATTCCGTTCTTGTGGAGCCGCAGAAATGCTCCCTGACGCGGCAGTTGTTCCGTGGGGTACTGGAGCTTCTGGCCCCCCTGCAGTGACGGAACCGGCTTGAATCTACATGGGTGCGCTGATTTTAGTGAATTCCGGCCTGATTTTGCGGGATTGAAGCCGGCTTTGCATAAAATCCGGTTTGATTCAGTGTTATTTCAGTTGGCTTAAAGCAAAATTCGATTTGATTCAGTTTGAATTCAACCTGCCTGCGCTATATTTCCACGCCGTCGAAGTAGTCGCTTGAGGTCTGCTCACCCCGGAACCCCATCTGGCGCAGGACCTCGTAGACCCCGATTGCGGCGGAATTTGACAGGTTCAGGCTTCGCAGGCTCTCACGCATGGGAATTCTCACGCACCGCTCGAGGTTTGCTTTGAGCAGGGTTTCGGGCAGCCCCTTTGTCTCCTTTCCGAAGAAGAGGAACACCGGCGGCTTATACTCGACTTCTGTATAGCACCGCGAGGCTTTGGTGGTGTAGAGAAAGAAGCTGCACCCGGGATTTTTCGAAAAGAAGTCGTCGAGGCTCTCGTAGTAGGTGATGTCCAGCTGGTGCCAGTAGTCAAGACCTGCCCGCTTGAGCTTCCTGTCATCTACCCTAAACCCCATTGGCTTGATTATATGTAGAGCCGCTCCCGTAGCCGCGCAGGTCCGGGCGATGTTTCCCGTATTCTGTGGAATCTCCGGCTCGTGGAGGACTATGTTCACCTCGCGCACGACCGGGGTGGTGTTTTCCTTGATTTCATCCATAATAATACCTCACAGGACTGTATTTTCGCAAGGTTTATTATAATATAAATCCCAAAATATTTCAAGTAGGGCGAATCTTTTTTTCTGATTTGAAATAAATTTACATTTAATATTATAAAGGCTATGGAAATTATGGACAGAATGAGGTATAATAATATACTAAGTGATTTTCTATCTATTAAACGGAGGTTTAAGCGGCGGCGGTACAGAAACGCTTCCGCATTGAGATAAAATGAGTATTATAACACAGGTTTTCGGCTCTTACAGTGACAGACAGATAAAAAAAATCATGCCCATTGTCAAAAAGGTAAACGCTCTGGCGGACAAGTACAAGACAATGTCAGACGCGGATATGCGGGGTCAGACTGCAATATTCAAGGACAGACTGAAAAACGGCGAGACTCTTGACGACATTCTGCCGGAAGCATACGCCTGTGTCCGTGAAACGGCTGACAGAATTCTCGGAAAGCGGCCCTTTGACGTGCAGATCATGGGCGGCATACTTCTTCATCAGGGACGTATAGCCGAGATGAAAACCGGTGAAGGTAAGACAATTGTGGCGGCACTTCCGTCGTACCTGAACGCGCTGACCGAAAAGGGTGTCCATGTGGTCACGGTCAACGAATACCTTGCACGGCTGGGCTGCGAGGAAATGGGAAGAATCCACGAGTACCTCGGACTCACTACCGGACTTGTTGTTCACGGACAGAAGAGAGCTGAGAAGCAGTACGCCTACAACTGCGACATAACATACGGCACAAACAACGAGTTCGGATTTGACTACCTGCGGGACAACGGCGTAACATACAAGGAAAATCGGGTTCAGCGTGGTCACAACTTCGCCATAGTGGACGAGGTGGACTCGGTGCTCATAGACGAAGCGAGAACTCCTCTTATCATATCCGGACAGGGAAACGACGTGGATCTGCTCTACGATATGGCTGACCGGTTCGTCAAGGGACTGAGAAAGTACGTGGTAAAGGAGCTTGACGCCAAGGAAGACCACGACGACATTGACGCGGACTACATTGTTGACGAAAAGGCAAAGTCCGCCACCCTTACCGCTTCCGGTATTGCCAAGGCTGAAAAATTTTTCGGAATCAAGAATTACTCCGACGCGGAAAACGCCGACATCACCCACCACGTATATCAGGCAATCAAGGCTCACGGAACCATGCACCGGGATACGGACTACGTGGTAAAGGACAACGAGGTATTAATCGTCGACGCGTTCACCGGACGAATCATGCCCGGACGCCGCTTCTCCGACGGTCTGCACCAGGCTATCGAGGCAAAGGAAGGCGTGAAAATCCAGAAGGAGAACCGCACAATCGCGTCCATTACCTTCCAGAATTACTTCCGTATGTACGGCAAGCTCTCGGGCATGACGGGTACTGCATTATCAGAAGAAAACGAATTCAGAGAAATATACAACCTCGACGTTGTTGAAGTCCCCACCAACCGCCCCATGATAAGAAAGGACCACCCGGACGTGGTGTACAAGTCGAAGGACGGCAAGGACAGGGCTATCATCGAGCAGATCAAGAAGTGCCACGAAAAGGGACAGCCGGTTCTTGTTGGTACGGTGTCAATCGAGAAGTCCGAGGCTTTGTCGAAGAAGCTCAAGGGCGCAGGAATCCCCCACACCGTCCTGAATGCAAAGTACCACGAAAGAGAAGCTGACATCGTGGCTCAGGCTGGTAAGTACGGCTCGGTCACCATTTCTACAAACATGGCCGGTCGTGGTACGGACATTATGCTGGGCGGCAACGCGGAATACCTTGCAAAGGCTCAGATGAGACGTGAAGAATACGAGGAATCGGTCATTGCGCTGGCTACAGGATCCTCACAGAACGTGGACGAGGACGTAATCGCCGCACGTGAGCATTACCGCGAACTCTATAAGGAATTTCAAGAGGAAATCAAGCCCGAGGCTGACAAAGTGAGAGAGGCAGGAGGCTTGTTCGTCATCGGCACGGAAAGACACGAGTCCCGCCGTATCGACAATCAGCTCCGTGGACGCAGTGGACGTCAGGGCGACCCGGGTGAATCCAGATTCTTCCTTTCGTTTGAAGACGACCTCATGCGGCTCTTCGGCTCCGAGAAAATTTCTTCAATGGTAGAACGGCTCGGACTTGATGACGACACTCCAATTGACGCAAAGATTCTGTCGGGTTCCATCGAGTCGGCTCAGAAGAAGCTGGAGGACCAGAACTTCAACAGACGTAAGAACGTCCTTGCATACGACGACGTAATGAACCAGCAGAGAAGCGTAATCTACAAGCAGAGAAGCGAAGTTCTTGACAACGCCGACCTGAGCGACAAGATTCACTCAATGATTCAGGAAACCCTCGACGACGCGGTGGACTCATACCTCCACGAGGACAACCGGGAGATGTGGGACGTGGACGGACTCAAGCAGAAGTACATGGGACTCCTCTGCATACCCGACGACTTCAAGGATATCGGTGACGACCTGACCGCGGCCCGTGAGGAAATCAGGAAGACCCTCAAGGAGAGAGCCGAAAAGCTGTACGCAAGCAAGGAAGAGCTATTCGGCAAGGAGGCAATGCGTGAAATCGAGAGAATCGTGCTTCTCCAGAACGTCGACCGCAAGTGGATGGATCACCTTGAAGCCATGGATTCCCTCATGGAGATGATCGGACTTCAGGCATACGCACAGCGCAACCCCATTTCCGAATACCGTCTTGTTGGCGCTGATTTGTTCGACGAAATGATAACAAACATCCGGGACGACACGGCGAGAATGATTCTGTCAGTTATACCCAGACCTCAGGCGGAGCTGAAGCGAGTAGAGGTAGCCAAGCCCGTATCGGAAGGATTTGCCGGCGGCGCACGTACACCTGTAAGAAATACGCCTCCCCGTCAGTCCCACATAACAAACGGACCCAGACCCACAAATCCTGCCCAGCCCGCAGGCTCAGCTCCTGCAAACGTGATGGCAACAAGACCAACGACGGCCTCAAACGCAAACGCAAATTCGGCGCCTTCTGCTGGCGGAACTGCCAGACATGGAGCTTCAAATTCAGCGAAGCCCGCGAACACCTCGCCCGTAGTTCCCGTGAAGCGTGGTCAGAAGGTCGGACGCAACGATCCCTGCCCCTGCGGAAGCGGAAAGAAATACAAAAAGTGCTGTGGTGCGAACCAGAACACCAATGACGAAGAATAATCTTTCTTAAATGATATAATTTAGCATAATGCACAGACTACCGCTATTTTAAATGAAGCGGATATGGATGAATTTAACAAACTACAGCAAGGAGGGGAAGTATGGGCTTTGGAATATTGTTTTTCGGCTACTTTGTGATGTTCGCGTTTTCATTTTCAAGCACATACTTCTTTGCCGACATAATCGGGGCGTTCGTCTGCCTCTACGCCTTTGCCAAGCTGAGCGAATACAACGGCTACTTCAAATACGCCATGGCCGGGACGCTGGCTTTCATGCTTTTCTCAGCCGTCAACGCCGCGTCAATGATGTTCCACCTGTACGAATCCGGCGGGAATGTCTCTGCGGCTGTAACGGTGCTGAAAACCTGCGCGGCCTGCATTGTTCATGTGATGATGTTCCTTGGCTGCCGTGGAATCTCCATGAACGCGGACTCGGTGAAGCTGCAAAAGAACGCCGAGCGCAATCTCATGGTGAGCATGATCTACTACGCCGCATATTTCATCATTGCCGCCGTTGGATTTTTCGCCGGAGAGAGTGAGATTCTCGGGTATATCTCTATGTTTGTCAGCGTTTACTGGCTTGTCTGCGTGATCCAGAACATGGTACTTCTCTACAGGTGTTTTGGAATTTTAGCTCCCGCCGAGGAAGACGAGAGCGAAATCAGGCAGTCCCGCTTCGGTTTCATCAACAAAATCAACGCGAAAATGGACGAGTTCGAGGAAAACCGTACAAAATACGCCCGGGATTCCATGATTCTCGCACAAGAGGAAGCGAAAAAGCTCTCGCCTGACAAGAAGAAAAAGGGCAAAAAGAAGAAAAAAAAGAAATAGTATTGTCTGTCGGAATATTTTAAGAATAAAAAAATGCAGGGAGGTTTAAAAATGGGATACGGAATGATAATAGCGGGCTTGATTCTGCTGTGCAATCCCGTTATACACGTCGTCGATATACTGCCGGACGCTGTCGGATTCTTCCTTATCGCGGCTGGACTGACTAAGTGTTCGTATTTTGTCGACCATATCGGCAAAGCGAGAGAAGCTTACACAAGGCTCGCTCTGCTCAACTGCGTAAAAATTCTCTGCATAGCCGTGATTCCATACACAACCGGTTCGGCGAAGGTGCTGATGGCGTTGATTTTCGGCGTTCTTGAGCTGCTTCTGTTCATCCCCGGCACAAACGCTCTGTTTGAAGGCCTGTCCTTCATGGGGCTGTGGTACGGCGGCGACTCAATTTATTCGAAGAAAGTAAAAAAATACAAGGCAAGAGTCAAAGTCGGGCAGGACGAGAACATCATGGACCCGAAAACCGGCGAGAAAGCCAAGTATAAAATTGTAGAGAAAACCAAGGAACGCGAGTATCTCACAAATGTAAAGCGGTTTCTTCTGTTCTTCTATATTTTCAGAGTCGGCGCGACTTTCATTCCGGAAATGACCGAACTTCAGCTGTACGACAATGTCGGCGAGATCAAGCGAATCGGCTACCGTTTGTCCTACTACAAACCCGCGCTGTACGTTGTATTCGGGCTGGCGGTGATAATTCTCGGAATCATCTGCATAGTGAAATGCACGTCCTACTTCCGGCTTATCAAGCGGGATAAGGTGCTGAACAACGCTCTCGACGAAAAATATAAGCGAGACATTCTTCCGAAAACCACGCTGTTCATCGCGCGGAACATGAAAACCGCCCTGTTTCTCTTCGGTTTGTCCACACTGTGTGAACTGAATCTGGCAATTGACGGGGTGAATCTGCTTGTCGGCGTGGTTCCGGCTGCTCTTCTGATTGGCTCGGCGGCAATTGTGGGAAAATACATAAAGTCCGCGCGTATTGTCATTCCTGTGGCTGTGGTCCGCGGCGCTTTGTCGATCGTAAACTTTGTGTTACAGTATCTCTATTTCGGCGAATATTCCACCGACGCGGTTGACTGGATAAGCGAGGCTTACGACAGCTACTACAGGATGGCGGCGTTCATCACGGTTGAGAAACTGCTTGCGCTGGCGGCGGTGCTGATTTACCTGACCATGCTGATGAAGGCAATCAAAGCCCACCTTGAAATCTGCGGAATTCAGACGGACAACGCGATGTACTCCAAACGAAACCATGACATCGAGGTTTACAATACCGTTGGTGGAAAACTGCTGCTTCTGGCCATATTTGCCATAGTGAACTTTGCCTTCTCCGCAGCCAACGCCTACCTCGCTCCGGATTTTGATATGGTACTGATTATCAATACGGTAATTACAATAATCTATATAGCATACACTGTGACGACGATTAACACGATCAACGATTTACTCTACGATAAAGAAATTAAAATGGCATAAAATTTAACGTGAAGGCGGGGAAAAACACCGTCTTCTTCTGCGTGAAATATGTAGTGTTACTGATTATAAAGTCAGCTTATTTCACGCCAAAGAATTCTTTGGAAAACGGGATCAACCATTTTCCATCGTCTTTCAGACGACCAGAATTCTTTCAAAGTTTTATCTGATATTTATGTAGTGTTACTGATTATAAAGTCAGCTTATTTCACGCCAAAGAATTCTTTGG
>CAZULC010000009.1:0-37739 GCA_964621165.1 uncultured Ruminococcus sp. | reverse complement strand
ACCATTTTCCATCGTCTTTCAGACGACCAGAATTCTTTCAAAGTTTTATCTGATAGTATAGGAGAAATATTATGAAAGACACTGTGAAAATCACGAAAAACCACGCGAAAATGGTGGCGCACCGGGGAGTCAGTGGGCTTGAGTGCGAGAATACCGCCGCCGCGTTCATTGCAGCCGGAAACCGCACCCATTACGGCGTGGAAACCGACATCTGGCGCACCTCCGACGGGAAGTACATCTGCAATCACGACGGTAGAACTGGACGAATCTGCGATGCGGACTTGGTAATCGAGACAACGGCGTTTGATGTTCTGCGTTCTCTCCGGCTTCGCGACGTTGACGGAAATAGCGACCGGGCAGAATTGATGCTTGCGACCCCTGAGGAATACCGCAAAATCTGCGAAAAATACGGCAAAGTCTGCGTGGCTGAGTTGAAATCCAACTTCACCGAGGCAGAAATCGCGGAAATCTTCGCGCTATTCGACGGCTATCTCGATAAAACCTGCTTCATCGCGTTCAATATCGAGAATCTGGACCTCGTGAAAAAGCTCCGTCCCGGGCAGGAATGTCAGTTTTTGACTGGCAATTGGGACGACAACCTGCCGGAAATGCTGGAAAAGCGCGGTATGGGGCTTGACATTCAGCATGGTCAGCTGACGGAGGAAAGAATCGCTTTCTGCCACGCTCACGGGATTGAGGTCAACTGCTGGACTGTGGACAATCCGGCTGACGCGGAAAGACTGGACAGCTGGGGTACGGACTACATTACGTCAAACATCCTCGAGTGAATTTTTTTTAAAAAATATATAAGAATTTTCGTTTTTAATGGAACGGAATCTCCGGCTTTGCGTCAATTTAGTTGAAGTAAAAACGGAGGACTAAAAAATGAAAAAAATCTTTGTGCTGATTCTGGCGTTCCTTTTGCTTGCTCTGTCGTCATGTGCGGCAAAGAACGGGGAAGTTAACGGACCAACTCCCTCATCCGGCGGATTCAGCAATGCCGAGGGCAGGGATGGCGAAAATTCGGTGAAAATCGGCGAAAATCCGGTCGAAACCGACTCAGAGAACGAGAATCAGAAAACACCTGACGAAAGGGACGTGAATCCCGACGGGGATATTGTGATGAAGGCGCAGTTTGAGGTTTATGACGCCTCTGCTGATTCGGTTGGCTTCACGATAGAGAATCATAGCGGACGGGAACTTGACTACGACGCGTACTACACCCTTGAGAAGCAGAACGACGGCAAGTGGTACACGGTGGAAGCAGAACTTATGGCGTTCATTGACATTGCATACCTGCTTCCCGATGACGGCGTGCAGAGTGGAGCCGTGGATTTACAGTACTACCGCGACAACGGTGAGGGAATCTCGGACGGTCAGTACCGGGTTCTGAAGGAGTTAGACGGCAAGGTCTACGCGGCTGAGTTTGAGGTAGGTGAGTCGCCTATCACCGCGGAGTCGCCCTACGGATTCGCACCCATTGATACGTTGACTGCTGACTTTTCGGCGGAGACTGACGGGGTTATCAATATAAATCAGGCGGACGAGTCGGACTGTGCGCTGGCGGAGGGATTCTTCAAGTCAATTCAAGCAGGACTTGGGGCGCAGATTCGTCTGGTGGATGAGACTGACGGGAAAGTTTGTGTGACCGACGTGGTTTACGACGGAGAAAAGTTCGTCTATACCACGGGAATTCCCGGAAGCGGTGAGTTTACAACTATCTACTACAGCTTTGCTTACGCCATCAACGAGGACATCTTCCTATCGAACCACCTGACCCACGGGGAGTACGACGAGGATGTTGTGCTTCTCTCCGGCGAGGCGTTCGTTGGACTGGCGGAAAAAGTAAATCAGCTGTACCCGGTGGTTGAGGACGCGCTGACCTACAAAAAGTTCTCCCCCGATGGTTTGAAGTGCGTGAGCCTGAACGTCAACGGGATTGCGCTGACAAACTACGAACTTGGCAAGGGGCAGATGCTGACCTACGACCGGGATGAGGTGGACGAGTTCATCTGGAACGGGAAGAGTACAACTTTGTGTATCAAATCCGCCGACGACGAGGACGGTCTGGCGTACTACGACTTCTACGACCTGACGACCTTTGAGCGTATTTCCTACACCTCGTCATGGTACGGCTACGCTATAGCGGACGACGGCGAGATTGCGATTCCGGAATAAAACAACAAAAAATAACCGGCATGGTGCAATATCATGTGAAATTAGCACTCTGCCGGCTGTTTTTTTATTTTTTTGTGTAAATATTAACACATGCGCCGTATCGGGAGAAGCTCTTGATGTCCGCGTAGCCGTCGCCGTATTTGTTCCGGGCGTAGCGGTCTGCTGTTTTCCACGCGGCGGAAATCCACTTCTTAGGTGTGTTCTGCAAGTCGGAGTGTGCACCTGTTTTAAGTCGGTGGAGCCGGAATTTCAGCTTATCGGTGAAAACCTCGGAAAATCCCTCAGCCGTCTCGGTGTACGGATGGTCGAAGTAATTCTCCAAAACCTCGTTTGCTTGATTGTCGAACCAGACTGCGCTGTGACCGAGCTCTGCCAGTTTACTGTAATACATATCTGAAATGTCGTCAAGTACAGCATTGCAGGCGGCGTTCAGCTTTTTTTCATCATCGCTGAGCTGCTGGGGGTACGAGCCGAACCGAATCAGCTTTCCATCCGGCTTCAGCACCCGGACTATTTCGCGAATGACCTTTTCCGGGTTATTCACAAGATGAAGCATTGCGTTCTCGATCACTATGTCAACGGAAGATTCGGCAACGGGGATGTCGTAGGCGTTCATCTTCGCGCACAGCAGGTTTTCGTATCGTCCGTGGTTGCGCTTGACGGCGGTTTTCAGCATGACGTTTGAAATGTCCCCGGCAACGGTGAAGATTCCGTTTTTCGCGAGGGGCAATGATGCCGTTCCGAGTCCCGCTCCAAGGTCAAGCGCGATTAAATCCCGCCCGAGTTTTTCGGCAACAAGGTTTGCGCAGGCTTCGTAGACTCCGTAACGCTCGGTGTTGTTCGCGTCCCAGAACCGTACCGCCGGCTCAAAATCCTCGCCTATTCCGTCGTAGCCGATGTATTCGTCATCCCCCTCGAGCTGAACAGCCGGGTCGGCGCAGAATTGATAAATTGAATCAACCCGCTGGATTGTCCGGCGGCATTTCGGGCAGGTGAAGCCGTCAAGCAGGCTTTTGCAGTCTGGACAGGTGAATATAACCGGTGTCACGCGATCTCGCAGGTGAAGCCTACCTTTTCTACGGCTTCCTTGATTACGGCGGGGTCGAGGTTTTCGGGGCAGGTTACGGCAGCTTTGCCGAGCTTGAGATCCACTTCAGCATTACCGCCGACTTCCTTGATGGCGCTTGTCACCTTAGCTACGCAGTTTTTGCAGTGCATGCCGCCGATTTTTACGTTTACTACTTTCTTTTTTCCGAATAACATGATATTTACCCTTTCTTTTTATGAAATTTTATGTTTGAAACCTTGATTTTTAATTATTCAGAGCCAATGGTTGACATGTTTTGACTAATTCACGTATTTCCACCGCTTGAGACGGAGGGCGTTTGACACCACGCAGATGCTGGACAGGGACATTGCGGCCGAGGCAATCATTGGGGTCAGTGCAATGCGGAACAGGGGATACAGTACCCCCGCGGCTACCGGTATGCAGAGGACGTTGTAACCGAAGGCCCATATGAGGTTTTCGCGGATGTTCTTCATGATTGCGTTTGCCAGAGCTACAGCCTTTGCCGCGTCGGTCAGGTCGGATTTGACGAGAACTACCCCAGCCGACTCGATTGCTATGTCCGTGCCGCGCGCAACCGCCATTCCGCAGTCAGCCATCGCAAGGGAAGGAGCGTCGTTGACCCCATCGCCTATCATGATGACGTACCGCCGCTTGTTGTCTCCGTAATACTCGCCGGACATGATGGACTCCACGCATTTCGCCTTGTCGTCGGGCTTTGCGCCGGAGATAACACGGTCGATTTCGCATTCACGGGCGATAGCGTTAGCCGCGGCTTCGCAGTCTCCGGTGAGCATGACGGTCTCGTAACCCAGATTGTGGAAGTTAGCGACAGCCTTGACGCTGGACTCCTTAACCGTGTCGCGCAGGGCAATGATTCCCGCAACCTTGCCGTTTTTCGCGAAAATGATGGGAGTTTTGCCGCCTTCCGCCAGTTTTTCAAGCTCCGTGACAACTTCATCCCCCGGAATAACGCCGGACTCGCTTATGAATTTCAGGTTTCCACCAAGCCATTTTTCCCCGTCGATGACTCCGCTGACTCCACCGCCGAAGGTTTGGGAGAATTCCCCCGCTTTGGGAATGTCGTTGACCTTTGAGCCTGCGTACTCCACGATTCCCACGCCGATTGGATGCTCGCTCATCTGCTCAAGGGAAGCGGCGCATGAGAGAAGCTCGTTTTCGCTGGTACCGAAAGTGATTACGTCGGAGACCTTCATTTTTCCCTCGGTTATGGTTCCCGTTTTGTCCATTACTACAACGGAGGTGTGGTGCAGGGTGTCGATTGCGTCGGCGGACTTGATGAGGATTCCAAATGTCGCGCCACGTCCAACGCCGCACATTACAGCTGTAGGAGTTGCCAGACCCAATGCGCAGGGACAGCTTATTACGACGACCGAAATGCCGAATCCTATAGCCCGGTGCAGGTCTCCCGTGCAGATGAGCCAGATGACAAAGGTCACGAGGGCGATTGAGCAGACCACCGGCACGAATACCGCGCTGATTTTGTCCGCCAGCTTCTGTATGGGAGCCTTGCCCGACGCCGCGTTTTCAACCAGCTGTACGATTTTCGCGACGGTTGTGTCTTCGCCCACCTGTGAAGCTTCGATTTCGGCGTAGCCTGAGACTAAAATCGTGCCGCAGATGAGGCTGTCGCCTTCGGATTTCTCAACGGGAACGCTCTCGCCGGTGATAACGCTTTCGTCAGCCGCACCGCCGCCGGAGACTATTTTTCCGTCACACGGGATGAATGCGCCTGAGCGGATTATAACCCTGTCGCCGAGCCGCAGTTCTTCGGACTTCACGACAATTGTCCTGCCGCCACGGATTACCTCGGCTTCCTTCGGAGTCAGCTCCATCAGCTTGCGGACCGCGTCGGATGTGTGCCGTCTTGCCCGGGATTCAAGTGTGCGCCCCAGCAGAATTAGGGTCAGAATTGTGTTCACCGACTCAAAATACAGCTGTTCCGAGTATTGATGTATCATCTCGCCCCGGTTGAGGTCGATTATCATCCTAATTAATATATATATGCCGTAAATCATTGACGCGGCGGCTCCCGTTCCAACGAGGGTGTTCATGTTTGACGAGCCGTGGAGGGGTGCTTTGAAGCCGTCGATGAAGAACGCGCGGTTGATTATGATTACCGGAATCGCCAGAGCAAGCTGTACGCAGGCGTAGATTATTGGTGCGGCTCCGTTTCCGTGGGGTGAAATGAAGTCCGGCAGTGGCAAGCCCACCATGTGACCCATTGTGACGTACATCATGACGACGGTCAGCACAGCCGAGGGAATCAGCCGATGAAGCATGCTTTTGTACCGGTCGGATTCCTCCTTCTCGAGCTGGGTTCGGGTTTTCAGGTCGGACAGGGTATAGCCCGCGTTGGACACCGCTTTTTTCAGCTGCTCTTCCGTGACGCTGTCGTCGAATTCCACGTTTGCCGAGTTTGTCATAAGGCTGACTGCGGCGGACTCCACTCCTTTCACAGAGGACAAAGCCCTCTCCACCGTCACTTGACAAGCCGCACAGGTCATTCCGGTAACGGTAAATTTCTTGGTCTGCATATTTTTTCTGTGAATCCTTCCTTTCATGTGAATTTTGTAAACGTTTTCTCACTCAATTTGAGAATAATTTGCAAATAGTTAGCGCAGGGCAACTCCAGCAGAGTAATAAACGCGCGTGAATCCGATTCGGAAGCAAGTAGTAAGCCGCAGAGATGTTCCGATTCAGATTTCCGCGCCGCAGTTCAGGAGCTTGGACATATACGCCGTGACTTCCTCGTTCTGCATGTTGTACGCCAGCGGTATTGGTTCGCCTATTCCAGCCGCGATAAAGCTCACACTGCAGTTGACGGTTAGGGTTTTGCCCGTTCCGATTTCTCCGCAGGTCAGCCGGGAGAACGCCGCGTTGATGAGTCCGCCGTGGGTGACTCCTACGACAGTGCGGCGGGATGAGACTTCAAGCATGTCGTCGATTGCGGTGAGCATGCGTGCGGCAGCCTGAGGTACGGTTTCAACGTTATTCGCCTGCTTTTCGCCTCCTGGAAATTTTTTGCGCCGCTCGTCCATTGTCAGTCCCGAAAGTGAGCCGTAGTCCCGTTCGATGAGGTTTTCGACCACTATCGGCGGGGTAGTTCCCGTTGATTTTGCGATATAGCCTGCGGTGTCAACGGCCCTTGAGAGGGGGGAGGTGCATACGGAAGAAAATCCCACGCCCATTGACCGGGCAGAGGAGAGCATTGCCGAGAGACTTTTTGCCTGCGCTCGTCCGTTGTCGTTGAGAGGTACGTTTTCTCTGCCCTGTAGCCGCTTGATGAGGTTCCAGTCGGTCTGGCCGTGACGGATGAGACAGACGAGAACCCTGCCCTCGAGAAGAAAATGTGCGGCAATTGACGGATGCGCGAGGACAATATGGGACGTGGGAAGCTGGCGTAAGTGTTTGAAAGTTGTCATGTTATCCCCCATTCCTACCTTCGCGAATTTTATTCCTGCACAGTATATTATACACCCAAAAGAGGCTTGTGTCAAGCGGACATATCATATTGAATAGTAAATAGTACTTTCAGCCGGATATGTCCCCGAGCTTCACTTCGTGAATCTCAAAGTATGCCCTGATTTATTCATCGTGAAGTTGAAATTTATATTTTGTGAAGCTTAAATTTGAACCTTATTTTGAATCTTATAATGTATTTTTCCCGCATTTATTGAATTTACGCAGGTTTTGTGATATACTATAATATAGAAAAATATTGTTTCATTGGAGCGGATTTATTCATGGGAAACAGCATTGACAAACAGCATATTCGGAATTTTTCCATAATCGCACATATAGATCACGGCAAATCCACCCTTGCCGATCGTATTCTCGAGTTCTCCAACACCGTTGACGAGCGGGACATGGAAGACCAGATTCTCGATAACATGGATCTCGAGCGGGAGCGGGGAATCACAATCAAGGCGAGAGCGGTGAGAATCGACTACACTGACAAAAACGGCGAGCAGTACGCCCTGAACATGATCGACACTCCCGGACACGTGGACTTCAACTACGAGGTCTCCCGTTCGCTCAACGCCTGCGAGGGTGCGCTTCTTGTAGTGGACGCGACTCAGGGAATCGAAGCCCAGACCTTAGCCAACGCCTACCTTGCAGTGGACGCGAACCTTGAGATTGTGCCGGTAATCAACAAAATCGACCTCCCCTCGGCTATGCCCGACAAATGCAAGGCGGAAATCGAGGACGTAATCGGAATCCCGGCGGAGGACTGCCCTGTGGTTTCGGCCAAAACAGGACTGAACATTTCCGACGTAATGGACGCTATAATCCGAGACATCCCAGCCCCCACGGGAGACGAGGACGCGCCTCTTAAGGCTTTGATCTTCGACTCGGTTTACAACAGCTACCTCGGGGTAGTGGTCTACATTCGGCTCATGGAAGGGCGGCTCAAGGTTGGGGACAGAATCAGGCTCATGCACAGCGGCTCTGAGTTTGACGTGGTTGAGGTTGGCGTGATGAACCCCTTCGGACTCAGACCCACGGGCGAGCTGTCTGCGGGGGAAGTCGGCTATCTTACGGCTTCAATCAAAAGCGTGGGAGAAACCCGGGTGGGCGACACGGTGACGCTTGCCGACAATCCCGCGGACGAACCCCTTCCCGGATTCAAGAAGGTCCAGTCAATGGTGTACGCCGGAATCTACCCGGCAGACGGCGCGAAGTACAACGAGACAAAGGACGCGCTGGAAAAATTGCAGCTCAACGACGCGGCATTCACCTTTGAGCCGGAGACGTCAATCGCGCTTGGCTTCGGATTCCGCTGCGGCTTTTTGGGACTACTCCACATGGAAATCATAGAGGAGCGGCTTGAGCGGGAGTTCAATCTGGACCTCATCACCACCGCTCCCAGCGTTATTTACGAAATCACGAAGAAAAACGGCGAGGTCATGCGAATCGACAACCCGACAAACTACCCCTCCCCTGATGAAATCGAAACCGCGGCTGAGCCGATTGTGGCGGCATCCATCATCACCCCGACGGATTACGTTGGTGGAATCATGGATTTGTGCCAGGACAGGCGGGGCGAGTTCATCGACATGAAGTACATCGACACGGAGAGGGTGGAGCTTCACTACAAGCTGCCACTGAACGAGATAATCTACGACTTCTTCGACGCGCTGAAATCCCGCAGCCGTGGGTACGCATCCCTTGACTACGAGCTTGAGGGCTACGTGACCTCGAACCTTGTGAAGCTGGACTTCCTCATCAACGGTGACATGGTTGACGCCCTGACGTTTATAGTTCACGCGGACAAGGCTTACGGACGGGCGAGAAAAATCGCGGAAAAGCTCAAGGACAACATCCCGCGCCAGCTCTTTGAGGTCCCGATTCAGGCTGCAATTGGCTCGAAGATTATAGCCCGGGAAACGGTGAAGGCTCTGCGGAAGGACGTTTTAGCCAAGTGCTACGGCGGCGGCATCACCCGAAAGAAGAAGCTCCTTGAAAAACAGAAGGAAGGCAAGAAGAAAATGCGTCAGCTCGGCACGGTTCAGGTGTCCCCCGAGGCGTTCATGGCAGTGCTCAAGCTTGACGACGACCAGTGAGGACGCTCTGAAAGAAGAAAATTGTTCATAGCTTACCTCCTCATATAAATAGGACATTGAGGACGCTCTGGAAAAAAAGAATAATTAATTAGAATTTACTATAAATATAACAAAATTTTATGCAATATCAATACTACACCGATAAAAAACGTCTGGGCATATATATCCACATCCCCTTCTGCCGTTCAAAATGCGCCTACTGCGACTTCAACTCGAACACCGCCGAGTCCTACGGTGACGGGGAGATTTTCACGAAATACGTCGATGCACTCTGCGCACACATGGAAAGCTACTCAGATTCTGCCGCAATGTACTCCCCCGATTCGGTTTTTATAGGTGGCGGAACCCCAACCGCACTTCCCCCAGGCGAACTGTACCGGGTCATCAGGGCAGTGAAGAAAAACTTCAAACTGACGAAGCACGCGGAGTTCACCATTGAAGCAAATCCCGCAACCGTGTCGTATTCCACCCTTGTAAAGCTGCGGCGCATGGGGGTGAACCGGTTGAGCATGGGTCTGCAAAGTGCAAACGAAAACGAGCTTAAGGCCCTGTCCCGTATTCACTCGAGAAAGGATTTCTACCGCTCATACAGGATGGCAAGGGACGCGCGGTTTGAGAATATCAACGTGGATCTGATGTTCGGAATTCCCTACCAGACGAAGGAGTCACTCGCGCAAACAATAAACTACGTCGCTTCCCTCGGTCCGGACCACATTTCACTGTACGACCTCAAAATCGAGCCGGGAACACCGTTTTACAAAAATTACGCGAACATCAAGCCCACCCTGCCCGGAGAGGACGCTGAGGCTGACATGTACCTCGATTCAATCCGTCAGCTGCACTCGCTGGGGTACCTGCAATATGAAATTTCCAACTTCGCCCGCCCGGGTCACATGTGCGTCCACAACCTGAAATACTGGAACTGCGACGAATACTTGGGCTTTGGCGTGTCAGCTCACTCATACTTCAACGGCAGTCGGTTCTCCTTCACGTCGGACATACGCCGGTACATGCAGGGAGTAACGGACTTGTCGGCTCGGGTTCGGATTACCGACGAGTGCGAACAGGTTGAGGAGCGGGAGAGAATGGGCGAATACGTCATGCTGCGGTTACGTCTTGTGGCAGGCATTGACTCACGGGAATTCCTGCGGCGGTTCGGCACGTCCTTTGAGTCGGCCTACGGGGAAAAGTGCAAGAGGTTCATCGACAGCGGGTACATGACCTGCCGAAAAGGCGTGTATTCCCTCACTCCCGCGGGAATGTTCATCTCCAACTACATCCTTTCGGACATATTAGAATTCGAGGATTTCGGACGGTACGCCTTTACGTAAATTACAAAATATAACATAAGGAAGTATAAATTCATGAAAAAAGCGGTGTTTTTCGGCTCATTCGGACGAGTTGAGTATGTTTATTCGGCTGACGTTGTAAAAAAGTTACATGAGCGGTTTGATTTCGAATACGACGGAGTTGTCGCGAAAAATCAGATAGACGAGTTCCGTCAGGTTCTCTCTGAGGCGGAGTACCTTTTCTCCACGTGGGGAATGCCGCACTTTACAAGGAAAGAGATCCGCGAGTACCTGCCGTCGCTTAAGGCTGTGTTCTACGGAGCTGGCTCGGTCCAGCATTTTGCCCGTGAATTTTTAGAGGAAGGAATAGCGGTGTTCAGCGCGTGGGCGGCAAACGGAGTCCCGGTGGCTGAGTTCGCCTTTGCCGAGATAATTTTGGCTTCCAAAGGGTACTATAACCGCTATCACAGGCTCGAGGAAGGCTCGGCTTGGTCTGGACGGGGGCTTAACGCTGCCTATCCGGGAGTTTACGAGATAAAGGTGGGCGTCATCGGCGCGGGAGTTATCGGAAAAATGGTAATCCAGCGGCTGAAAACCCTCGACAAGGTGGAAGTTTTAGTGTTCGACCCGTTCCTGCCCGACGAAAAAGCGGCTGAGCTGGGCGTGAGAAAAGTTGACCTCGAGACAATTTTTGCCGAGTGCGACGTCATCTCAAACCACCTGGCCAACAATCCCCAGACTGTCGGAATGATAAACAAGTCCTGCTTTGACTTGATGAAGCCATGCGCGGCGTTTATCAATACGGGCAGGGGTGCGCAGGTAGTGGAAGAAGACATGATTGCCGCCCTTCGCGAATGCCCCACAAGGTGCGCGATGCTTGACGTGACCTTCCCGGAGCCGCCGGAGGAAAGCTCTCCCCTCTACCGGATGGAAAACGTGTTCCTGACCCCGCACATTGCTGGCTCCCTTGGGTATGAGGTTCACCGGATGGGTGAGTACATGCTCGATGAAGCGGCGGCGTTTGACGAGGGCAGGGAAGTGCGGTATTCCGTGAGCCTGAAAATGCTCGAGACAATGGCGTAAAACAAATCAGCGCAGGTTAAAGATGAGGTAATTTCATCAAAACTTGCGCTGTTTTTTTAATCCTGTTGTGATTTGCCCGCTTTTTTTAACCCAATCGTTAATATAGGCTCTGTCAAAGGAGTTTATCTCGTCGGGAATACTGCCGCAGCTGAAAAAAACGGTGCTCCACCGCTTCCGTCGCCTGATTGACAATCTTCCCGGTGTATGATTTTGTTTTGAAAGCGATTGAAGTGACATAGCAAATATCTCCATTTGGGTACGTTATGAATCTGTCCATACCTGTATATATACCAAATAATTCCAAATCGGTAACAATCAGCCCGGATTCCTCGCGCGCTTCATGGACGGCTGTTTCAATAATACTCTCCCCGATTTCCATTGCGCCGCCAATTATGCACCAGCGGTTGTTGTCACGCCGTCTTTGAAGCAGGATTTCACCTCTGCCGTTTTCAATAATAACCCCGCCGGACGTACACATGAGAGGTGTGACCAATATGCTTGCGCAGTTCTGTGATGTAGCCGTGGTTTCTGTGAAATGAAATGTAGTTCCTGTGGTCATGAATGTCTTCCGTAAAACGAAAAGGGGAAACTCAGTCCCCTTCTCAAATTTATTATATCAAATTTTCAATAAGTCCATCCTCGCCCACGTCCCACAGGAGTCTGCCCAAGACGTACTTGTCCCGTATGTCCCGGCTGAACTTTACAGCAGTCGAGACTTCATCCGCTGAAATTCCAATCTCGCTAAAGTCCGTCGAGTGTCCGATTGACTTCATGAAACGGCAGAGATCGGATGACTTCGGCAGGGTGCGGATTACGTCGAGGATTTCTTCCCGTCGGGTGACTATGGTCCTGAGCCTGCGGGAGTGCTTTTCCGGGTCGTATTTTCCTTCCTTTGCTTCGAGTTCCGCCATGACTTCGCCGCCATGACCGAGTTTTTCCTTCATTTCAGCCGAATATTTCCCGTAGTCGAACTCCTTTGCGTGAGCCAAAGCCTTACTCATGTCAATTCCGTTTGCAAGAACCGACGTGGTTTTTTCGTAGAGCCGGAGCATATAAAGCGTGGCAATACCGCATTGTATTCCGTGAAGGCTTGACCTTGTGCCGAACTCGAGTGCGCGCATGTCGAGAATGTGGGAAATATAATGCTCCATTCCTGACGCCGGACGGGACATACCTGCGAAATTCATGGCCATTCCCGCGAGAATCAGGCCTTCGCACACCGCTCCGACGGCGGACTTGTCCCCTTCCACTGCCAGAGGAGCGCACTGCACCACTTTTTCAAGGGACTGGGACACCAAGTCTACTACATAAGGACAATAATACTCGTCAAGTATGATGTGGGCGATTTTCCATTCCGCAAGGCTTATGTACTTTGCCAGCATGTCCCCGATTCCCGACAGAATCAGCTTTTTCGGAGCGGCGGCAATGATGTCAAGGTCGGCCACTACCGCGTCGGCGCATTTTGTAGGAAGGGAAACTTTAAGTCCTCCCCGGTCAACTGACGAGGTGGCAGAGGCGTATCCGTCCATTGACGGGGCTGTGGCGAAATATACGTAGGGAACGTTTTTTACGGCGGAGACTAACTTTGACAGGTCGTTTATCACACCTCCGCCAACGCCGATTACCCCGTCGCATTTTCCGAGAGAAGCCGGCTTTTTCATGAGAATTTCTCCGGCTGCTCTTTCGTCCGGTGCGATTGTGTCTCCTTCGAGACAGCAGACCTCGCCCACCTGAAAAACGTGGGATGACTTTGCGGCATTGCAGGTATTTTTATCGCATATGACCAACGGACGCTTGACTCCAAGCCTTTCCAGCACCGGACTCAGTTCAGCCGACGCACCTTCGTCGATTATGCATAAGCCAATGCCGGGAGAGTGGATTTTGCCGCAGGAGGGACAGACGAACGCACTTGCCGCCACAATGTCCGATATGGACTTCATTATTTCTTAAGGCTGACTGCCAGCTTTGCCTTTTCCGCGATTGACGCGCCGTCAAGGTGGAAGTATGAAACAAGCTCAGCTGCGGGTCCGCTGCGTCCGAACTCGTCGTTGATTCCTACTCTTACGACGGGAGTGGGCTTCTTTTCGGAGAGGACCTCGCAAACCGCAGAGCCGAGACCGCCGATGATTGTGTGTTCCTCGCAGGTGACGATACAGCCGCATCTTTCAGCTTCCTCGAGAATGATTTCATCGTCGATTGGCTTGATTGTAGCCATGTTGACAACGGAGGCGGAGATTCCCTGTTCGGCTAAAATTTCACGGGCCTTCAGTGCCTGTTCAACTTCGATGCCTGTTGCGATGATGGAGACGTCATTTCCCTCAGCCATTCTCACGCCCTTGCCGATTTTGAATTCGTACGAGTCGTCGAAGTAGGTGGGAACCGCCATTCTGCCAAAGCGGAGGTAAACGGGACCCACGTGCTCGATTGCGGCTTTCACTGCAAGGCGTGCCTCCACTGCGTCTGCCGGATTGATGATGACCATGCCGGGGATAGTGCGCATGAGAGCGATGTCCTCGTTGCACTGGTGGGTTGCGCCGTCCTCGCCGACTGTGATTCCCGCGTGGGTTGCGCCGATTTTCACGTTGTTGTGGGGGTAGCCGATGGAGTTGCGGATCTGCTCAAAGCTTCGTCCGCCGGCGAACATTGCGAAGGAGGAAGCAAAGGGGATTTTTCCACAGAGTGACATACCGGCTGCCACGCACATCATATTGTTTTCGGCGATTCCGCAGTCGAAAAATCTGCCTGGGAAAGCATTCTTGAATGTGCCTGTCTTTGTAGCGGCAGCGAGGTCCGCGTCAAGTACAACCAAATTTTCGTAAACCGCGCCGAATTCGGCAAGAGCCTTACCGTAAGCCTCGCGAGTAGCAATTTTATCTGCCATGATATTATTCCTTTCGTGACTTATGTTCTATTTATATAATATTTCCGTCAGTGCTGTCATAAAGCCGATTATTGACGGATTAGTGTGATTTCAGGTTCAGTCCGTGACTTTCTCGCCAAGGTCGGAGAGAGCAATTTTGTACTGTTCATCGTTGGGAGCAGTGCCGTGCCATGAGACGTTGTTTTCCATGAAGGAAACGCCCTTACCCTTTACGGAGTGGCTTATGATGACGGAGGGTTTGTCGGTGCATGCGCGTGCGGCTTTATAAGCGGCTTCGATTGACTTGAAGTCATGGGCGTTGCATTCGAGGACGTTCCATCCGAAGGCGGCGAATTTTTTGTCAAAGGGAGCGGGGTTCATGACCTCAGCGATAGGTCCGTCGATCTGCAAACCGTTGAAGTCCACGAGCCAGCAGAGGTTGGAGAGGTGGTAGTGTCCGGCGAACATTGCGGCTTCCCAGACCTGACCTTCCTCGCACTCGCCATCGCCCAAGATAGCGTAGATTCTGTTTGAGGTGCCGTCGATTTTGTTTGCGAGAGCCATGCCGCAGGAGGTTGACGCGCCCTGTCCGAGAGAGCCGGAGGTCATGTCAACGCCGGGTGTGTGCTTCATGTCGGGATGCCCTTGGAGGTAGCTGTCGGTTTTGCGCAGGGTCTTGAGGTCCTCTACAGGGAAGTATCCGCGGTGAGCGAGAGCGGAGTAAAGTCCAGGTGCGCAGTGACCCTTTGAGAGGACGAGGCGGTCGCGGTCGGCTTTTTTGGGGTCAGCGGGGTCGATGTTCATTTCCTCGAAGTAGAGGTAGGTGAGCACGTCAGCGATTGACAGGCTTCCGCCGGGATGACCGCTTTTGGCAGCATGTACGGCTTCAATAATACCCACGCGAATCTGGCGTGCGATTTCGGAGAGTTCAGTAATTCTTTCGGTTTCCATTGCGTTTCCTTTCGGTTAGAAAAATATCGTTTTTTTCGATTATATTATAATATATTTCCCGGGAAAAATCAATAGTTAAATATAATTAACCAGATCGGGACACCCCCGACAGGTGAACACGGCACTTCTTCGGCTGAAAACGCAAGTTAACCCACGACGACAAACTCAAGCTCCCGCAATATTGCACGGAGCTTTTTTCTTCCACCAAACACAACCGCAGGCTTCAAAACCAAACTGAAAGTAAACTTTTGCGGTTCTTGCAAAGTGTAGCAAACCCGTGTATAATATAATCAAAGATAAGCGCTTGTCTAGTTTATATTAAATGATGGTTTCGGTTATGAAAATCAACATGAAGGATAAACTGCGCTCTTTGCGCCAGCAGAAAACGTCACGCAGGAGACCCTTGCGAATTACCTCGGAATCACACCCCAGTCTGTCGGCAAATTGGAGCTCGGCGAGGGCTTCCCCGACATCACGCTGCTTACGTCTCTGGCGTTCTACTTTGATGTGACGATTGACGAGCTTCTCGGGGTGGACAAAGACAAGGTTTTAGAAAAAATCAACGAATACTCGGAAGTATCGTCACCTTATTTGAAGAACGGTGAGCCGGAAAAATATCTCGAGGTATGGGAAAGAGCTTACGCGGAATTTCCGAACAACACGTTAGTTATGACAAACCTTATGTTTGCCTTGAGCTTTAACGGTAACCCGAAGAGATACCTGAGACGTGCCATAGCCTTTGGAGAGGAAATACTCAAAAAGTCCACCGACCCGAGTGACAGAGAAAGCGCGGTACAGCAGCTCTGTTATAATTATGATGAATTGGGCGAGAAGGAAATGGCTCTCTATTACGCGGATATGGGCGGAAGTGAAGTCGTAACGCAGAAATCACTCAGGGCATTTGTTCTCTACGGTGGGGAAGGAGCCTGTGCGTGTCAGGATTATATCGAACGGTTAATCGATTCAGCAGTTCTGCATGTAATGAGATTTGCGGCAAAAATCAACTACGAGCCGAAGGAAACCATAGCAGCGTAACAGTTTGCCGTAGATATACTCAAGCGCCTGTCCTGTGACGACAACATGGAATTCTACTCCTGTGATTTATCGGATTTATACGCCTTTATGTCCATGAAGTACGCGGACTTGAAGGACAAAGAAAAGACCCTCGACGCTCTCAGAAACTACCTAAAATTTTCGATAATCAACGCCACACTGCCGGATAAAATGGACTATACCGCGCCTCTTGTAAACCATATGAAGTATAAGGTTACAAATACAAGCAAAAACTGCAAGGGTAACTCCTGCAATGGTCTGATCGATGATTTAAAAAATCCCGCCTTCGACTTCATCTGCGAAAACGACGACTTCACGTCCATCACCTCAACCCTCGAAAAATACGCCGAGCAAATCTGATCCTACCAATATGGGAAAAATACCACTTTCGGTAGGATTCACTGACGGGAGCGGTTATTGACTGCGGAGGTCAACTACGGTATAATATAGATGGATCCAAGAAAGACCGGTCATAAATTTAACTTAATGATTGGAGAAAATACAATGAAACTTACTTTTGGTGAAATCATAAGAAAATACCGCCGGGAGCGGGACCTTACTCAGGAGGAGCTTGCGCAGGACATCGGAATTTCGTCCCAGTCCGTGTCAAAGTGGGAGCGCGGCGAGGGATATCCGGACATTATGCTGCTTCCGGTTATAGCGCGGAACTTCGGCGTGACGATTGATGAGCTTTTCGGCAACGACAAAACCGATGAGATAATCGACGGGTACGAGCGTGAGAGTGAAGCATTCCTCAAGGACGGTGAGACGGAAAAGGACCTTGCACTGTGGGAGAAAGCCTGCGAGGAATTCCCGAACGACCTGCGGGTCATGTACCGCCTGATGAGCGCAATGGTTTTCAAACTGGACAGTCCCGCACCTAAGGAAGACGCGGAGAAAATCATAGCTCTCGGTGAGAAGATTCTCGCAAGATCCACTGACCAGCACCAGCGCGAGGGAGTTATAAGCGATCTCAGCTTCATCTACAGCGCCATAGGAAACCGTGAAAAGTCCCTTTATTATGCTGACATGGGCGGAAGTATATGGCATACAGGCGCCAGTCTCAGGCTGTATGCGCTTGACGGTGAGGAAGCCGTTGTTGAAGGGCAGAATTATCTGTCGAGACTGATTCAAATAGCGGCTATGAACGCAAAGACAATCGCGTTTAACTTGGGTTCATCCCCGAAGGAAAAAATCGAGGCGCATCAGTTTGCCGTTGATATACTCGAGCGCCTGTACAGCGACGGAAACGTGGGATTTTATTCATACGACCTGTCGACGTATAACTATTATATAGCCGTCAATTACGCCAAGATGCAGGACGGCGAAAACACCATTAAGGCATTGGAAAACAGCCGCAGATACGCCGTCATAAGCGCGACCCTGCCCGACGAGCTGGACTACACCGCACCCCTTGTCAACCGGATGAAGTTCAGCAGGGAGAACACGAGCAAGAACTACAAGGGCAACGCGTGCAACCTCCGCCTTGAAGATTTAAAGGATTCCCGCTTCGACTTCATACGGGAGAACGACTGCTTAAAAGCGATTGTCTCCGACCTCGAAAAATACGCCGAGCAAATCTGACTAACACCATTCCGACAAAAACTCTACCCGCGGTAGAATCCGGCTGTCGTTTGCGGTTATTGACTCCCCCGCTGAATCTGGTATTATATATACGGATCCAATGAGTGAAATATATAGCGATAAAAGAATTATATCAGCTGATTTCACTCTAAAGAATTCCCTGAAAAACAGACCCCACCATTTTTCTTCGGCTTTCAGCCGACCGGAATTCTTTCGAAGTTATTCTAAATTTTTAAAGCCGGCTTGAATATAATTCAAGAATGGAGAAAATAACATGACACTTAACTTTGGCGAAAAAATCTGCAAGGTCCGGCGTGAGCGTGACCTCACTCAGGATGAGCTGGCGCAGGCGGTCGGCGTGTCCTATCAGTCCGTGTCGAAATGGGAGACGGGTACCTGCTTTCCGGACACCCAGACCCTGCCCCTGATGGCGGACTACTTCGGCGTGAGCGTGGACTTTCTCTTCTACGGAAAGAATATTGCCTACGACGAAATTTACGAAAAGGTATATGATAAAGTAAAGTCCCAGCCCCTTTTCAGCAGGGAAGCATACGAGGCGATACACACGGCGTTTGCTCATGCCCATCACGGACTCATGCAGGGTGAAGTCGCAACCAGCTACGAAAGCAGTCCCAAACCGTTCCATATAACGGGAGAAAACGGCGTTTCGGTTCTGTCCAGCTTAGACTACGGCGTAATATTGACATGGGATTTCTTCAAAAACATCACCCTCGCAACCGCTGAATATGCCGAGCAGGTTCTCCCCGTGCTGGCGGACAAAAACTGTTTTCTTGTCTGCATGGCTATAGTCTCCATGAGCGACATCAGCTACAATGAAATCAAGGAGGAGCTTGGACTTGATGATGAAGTTCTGCGTAAGACGCTTGACGAGCTGATTGCGTCAAAATTCATTGTCGAGAAGAAATCAAAGCATAAATTTCTCGGCATGACCTATGACATTACCTCCATGTGCTACTCATTCATGTGCATTATCATGTCGACGGTTGAAATTATGCGGTATGGGCTCACATGCGGAATTGAATGCATTGTCGGCTATGGCGACTTTCCGATTGTGCTGAAATAACATCATTCGACATATTTTTCCCCGAAGCATTGACAGTAAGCCGCGAGTGTGCTATAATGGACGCATAATAACTGTTCCTGCGGGAAAACTCAGGAATATTAACAGGAGTAAAATATGTTCTGTCCATATTGCGGTACAAAAATTGACGACGACTCGCGCTTCTGCACAAACTGCGGGGCTAAGGTCGACGGCGCAATACCTGACCGGCTAAATCCTGCGTCGCAATTCACACAAAATCAGAGCAGATTCGGCTCTATGGCGGATATGACTTGGGCGACGGTCAAAAAAGAAGCTAAGTCACCATTGATTCTGGCGGCTGTGATCTGCTTCACTCTCGGAATCCTGCTGTCGTTCACCCAGAATCCAGTCACAAGGCTTCTCGATTACATGGAGCGGATCTTCGGCGGTTATCTCGGATACGATTACTACGACGTGGTTGATGATTTGTGGGAAATTTCCGGCATTGCAGGATTTGTGAGCAATGTCATGGCTAACATTCCCGCCATACTCTACGCTGTGGGAATGTGGATAACAGTCGGCTCGGCTCTCGACAGGGAAAAAAGAAAGCTGTCCACCGGTGGACTGACCCTTATAAAAGTTATCGTTATCATTTCGTTTATTTTTAAGCTGATTGGCATGGTGATTTCAGCTGTGTTTGTCCTTGCGCTGTTTATGGAAATCGCTGAGGAATTTCACGGGATTAACGGCTCCGCTGTTGCAGTGGTGTTCGTCATGCTGGCGGCAGTTGCGGCATTAATGATTGTTTACTATTTCAAGCTTATCAAAACCATAAACAGTATCTGCTATACCGTCCAGAACGGCTCCCCTTTGGCTGATATCTCCGGACTTGTGATTTTCTTCTGCTTCGTCGGCGGAATCTGCGGAATTATCATGTCGCTGTTCTACTTCCCGTCGCTGGTAAGCTCAGCCGCAGTTTTGCTGTTCGGTATAGTGCTTACGCAGTACAGGAAAAAGATGCGTTTCCTTATCGACAACGGCAGAAAGTATGTTTCGCCTGAACAGTGAGAAGAAAGCATAGCATTGGTGAAATAAAAAACAGTGAGAGATTTTAAGGTATTCTTGCAGTCTCCTACTGTTCTTTTTTTACCGATAACTGATTACTGACTGAATGTAATTACAGTGCCTCGCTGATTTCAAGTTTTTTATAATTTCACGATTGATGTAGAATTGTATTTTGATTAATATGCAGCTTTTGTCATCTTGCAAATACGTACCAGTACACTCTTCCGCCGCCGAAGGAGTAGTTGCCGCTTTTCCATTCACGAAGCAGATACTCACGCCCTTCTATTACCTTGATTTCGTAGGCTGAGGCGGTCTTCTCTCTGCGGTTCAGCACATATCCCTTGGTCCAGACTGAGGTCACAGCATTGCTTCCCGTTTTTGTGGTGGTGACGTACACGCCGTTTTCCTTGAATTCAGCTTCAAGAACAGACAAATCCTCCGGCGCGAAGTTCTGTCTGTGCGGTTCGAACTCTTCCTTCTCCAGCACAAAGTCCACTGCTTTCCACTTTCCGAGAACCTGCTCGTCATTTGTAAACGGAATGTTGATGTCGTCGGTTTTTCTGAACTCCTCCGGTGAAGCATAGTGCCGCTCGTCGACTTTTTCATAAACCCAGATTTCCGGCAACCGCACCCGCCTTTTCCGCCGTCGCAATTGTCGTACATCTCGAGGAACATCAGTCCGCGTCCGTCTGCGTTCTCGAGTGTGTATCGGTTGGTGTATTTTGTCTCAGGGGAGTCGCCTTTTGTGAACAATACCCCCTTGCTCCAGCCCTCTACAGCCCAATACGACTGACCGCCGTCAACAAAGTAGATTTCGTTAAGCCACGCCAGATGACTGCATTTCGGCCGTCCGTAGACAAAATGCTCCCGTGTGGGGACTATATCCAGCATTTCCCATTTTCCCAATACTTCCGGGTCGTCCTCGAAGCGGATTTCGTTACTGTTCACAAGGTACGCCGACTTGTCCACACCCTTTGACACGGGAACTTTAAGCTCCACTGGGCCGTCGTCGTGGTAGATTTCGCAGTACGCGCCGGTGATTTTGTATCCGAATTCGTTGATGTGCCGGTTCAGCGCAAGATATGCTCCCTCGATTTCGTCTTCTTTGCACACAAGCGAAGCAACGTCCTCGCTGAAAGATACGGTTTTGGCCCCGATTCCGCAGTCACGGGGAAGAGTACCTGTGATTTCCACGCAGGCGGAAAGGTCAAATCCGCTCTCCCGGTACTCCGTTTCATAGTTGATGATCATTTCCCTTTTCCCGACGACCGATTTCGGCAGCATGGCGGCAATGTTTTTGATATCAACCATAGCTTCCGCTTTGCTTTTGTAGTTGTTTCGTACAAATGCGGCCTTCATCCTGTCGGTTGCTCTTACGATAATGTTATACAATCTTAACTCTCCTTTTGTTAAGCTGTCACGTATGGCTTCGATTTTCTTAAGCTTTTTTTCGGTGTTCTCGAGAAGTTCGTTCAGCTCGGTCAGCTTTGCTTCAAGAAGCGCGGCGGTTTTCTCACGGTCGTCGGCGGCAAGCTGACTTTTAATTTCGTTCAGTGAAAAGCCAAGCTCCTTAAGGAGATAATCTGGTAGCAGTCGGCGAGCTTTGAGGCGGAATAATACATGTAGCCCGTGAATACGTCAATCCAGTCAGGCTTCAAAAGACCTTCCGCGTCGTAGTATTGCAGAGTTTTCACCGGCAGATTGCACAGAGACGATAATTCACCAATTTTGTGCATAACTTTTTCCTTTCGTAGGATTTGTGGCAAGGACGCGCGCTTTCCTTTCCTGCGGCTATAGTATATCATTACAGCTGAGGGGAGAGTCAAGGGATTTTTGAAAATTTATTTTATTTCCATCACGAAATTTCCGCCTTCGAAGGTAGTTTTGCCGTCAAGGAAAACGGGTTCGGTTGAGACAAGAGTGAAGCCTGATTTTTGAGCAGTCTGCATGAGGGGGAGTTTGCCATATCCGTTCCTGACGTGAAATGCCGCGCACCCAGCTCATGGATGAAGTAGTCGAGTGCTGCTTTGACGCTTTCATACGCATAGCCGTGACCCCTGAGCTGAGGTGTGGAAGCAGTAGCCCAAATCGTAGCTGCCGCCGTTTTTGTGAAAGCAGACGAAGCTCGCCATATGCCTTTCTTCTATGACGTACACCGGAAAGAAAAGTCCGCTCGCGACAAATGTTTTCACGAGAGCAATAACGTCGTCTTCTTTTTCGGGAAGGGGACCGTCGTATTGCCCGAGAGGGGAGCGGTTGAAGTCGGAGAAAATATGCCCCATGTCAGCCCAGTCGTCCTTGCGAAGACTGCGGATTTAAAGCCGGTCTTTTTTGATTTCCATAAATACCTCGCAAAACAAAAAAAACGGAGTACCGAAATATATCAGTACTCCACAGTCGGAGTGACAGGACTTGAACCTGCGGCATCATGGTCCCAAACCATGCGCGCTACCAACTGCGCTACACCCCGTGCTATATTATTATACCTCAAAAAACAGCTTTTGTCAATAGGTGAAGAAAATTTCACCAAAGAAAAACGGACGGCGCTTCCATGTGCGAAAGACAACCGTCCGCCTGTTTTATTTTACCGCAAGGGTCGCCCAGAATGTGGGAATGTTCAGCTCGTGAAGCCTGCCGAAGCCGTCGGTGTCGCCGTAGATGTCAGTGAGCCTGAATCCGGCTTTGAGCTGACCGCCGATCTGCTCCTCTACGGTGTGGGAAAACTGGATTCCGTCGTCCTGCTCCATTGCGCGTTTGTAAAGCTCCGGATCCTTCAGCGGATTGTACGGTAGCCTGTTCCAATGCGCACCGTCGTCCTCGTAGGCGTAGCTCAAGCCGTTGTCAAGCCCCGCGAGCAGCCGACCGCCTTTTTTCAGAACCCGGAAGCACTCCCGCCAGATGGGAAGCACGTCCTCCACGTAGCAGTTTGACACCGGGTGGAATATTATGTCAAAGCTCTCGTCGGGGAAGGGCAGAGGCTTGGTCATGTCCGCTTTTACTATGTCGATGGAATAACCTTCCCGCTCGGCTACCGTTCTCTCGCCGTCAAGCTGCCTGTCCGAGTAGTCCAGTACAGTGCATTTTGCTCCAGCGGCTGTAAATATCGGCATCTGCTGACCTCCGCCGGAAGCAAGTCCGAGAAGGAATTTTCCCGCGAGTTCGCCGAACCATTCCCGGGGGACCGGCTTTGTGGGTGTGAGAAGAACACTCCACTGTCCCAGCTTTGCTTTTTCGTAGGTCTCGTGGTCGATTGGCGTACCCCACTCCCAGCCCTCGTCGACCCACCGGCTTATGGTTTGGGAGTTGAGGTCTGTGTAATTTTGATTTGTGTCCATTTTGTTACCTGTGCAGCCGTCCTTGGCTGTCTGATTCAATTGTGCGGGAACTTGTAAAAATGTGATTTTCATCACGAAATTCCACAGAAAAACGTGACATTACGCGATTCCCTTGACCTCCTTCAAATGAGCAAGGGCTGCGTCGGAGGCTGATGCCGCGTCAGGAGTGTAGCAGTCCGCGCCGATTTTGTTCTTGAATTCCTCTGTGATGGGCGCGCCGCCTACCATGATCCAAACCTTGTCACGGATTCCTTCAACTTCGGCAAGCTTGACAACGTTTTCCATCTCGCCCATTGTAGTAGTGAGCAGAGCCGAGCAGCAGATGAGGTCTGCGCCCGACGCCTTTGCTTCTTCGATAAACTTCTCAGCGGAAACGTCGACTCCGAGGTCAATTACGTTGATTCCCTTGCCCTCGAGCATCATTTTCACGAGGTTTTTACCGATGTCGTGCAAGTCTCCTTTGACCGTGCCGATGACTGCGGTTCCCACTCCTGCCAGCTCGCCTGAGGACATAAGGGGCTTGAGAATCGTTACTCCGGCGTTCATTGCACGTGCGGCAATCAGCACCTCCGGGACGTAAACCTCGTTATTCTTGAATTTTTCACCAATTGCGCTCATGCCCGGGAGAAGTCCAGCTTCCAGAATTTCCTTTGGTGCGACTCCTTCCTCGAGGGCTTTGTTCACCAGCTCCTTGACTATTTTGACTTTTCCTATTTCAACCGCATGATTTAATTCGCTGAAATCTGCCATAATAACCTCCGATTATTGTGTTTATATAGAGTTATAATTTAAGTCTTATTTAAATAGTGACTGGCTCGAGGAAGCGGATAGACTTTTTCCCGCAGTCCAGCTCCGCCATGATTCTGAGATAAAGACTGATGTGCCGATCATGGCGTCCTCCTTCCGATGAGTGCTGCATATAACTATCAGCCGTTTTCGATATACTTCCATTAATTATACCAACACCGCGCCGTGAAGTCAAGTGTAATTTTGTTATATTTCACTTTTCATTTTGGTTAAAGGACCCCGAAAAATTTAACTTAACAAAATTTACCCGAATTTCAGAAAATCTGATGATAACCTCTTCACAAAAGGGAAAAAATGTGTTATAATTACATGAAAAACAAATTAATTCTACAAAAGAGGTACTAATATGCAGACGTCATTTTATAAAAACAACCGGGCTAAGCTGGCAAAATATCTTTCCGACGGCTCGGTCGCATTGTTTTTCTCAGGATTCGCACCCCGCAAGAGAGCGGACGAGGACTATCCCTTCTGTTCCGACAGAAACTTTGTATATCTCACCGGAATCTCCCGTGACGCGGGTCTGATTCTCGCTGTCTCAAAAATCGGCGGCGAGGTCAAGGAAAAGCTGTTCCTGCTTCCCGCTGACATGCTCAAGGAACGCTGGACCGGACGGCGCACCAAGGCTGACGAAGCAACCTGTCTCTCGGGAGTGGTCGACATTGCTTACACCGCTGACTTTGAACCTTATTTTGAGAAAATCGCGGGTGAAGTCAAGACCGTTTATCTCGACCTCGACGACTCGCGCACAATCCGCGATTACACTGAGGCTCACCGCTTTGCCGCCAAATTTAAGGAAGAAAAGCCGGAGCTTGAGGTGGAGAACATCCGCCCAGCACTGGCCGAAATCCGCACAATCAAGGAAGACTGCGAAATCGTTGCCATGCGTGAGGCTGTCAGAATTACCGGCGAGGGGATCAAAGCTATGATGCACGGCGTAAAGGACGGCATGAAGGAGTACGAAATCAAGAACCTTTACGACTCTGCCCTGAACAAAAACGGATGCCTCGAGCCTGCTTTCCCCTCGATTATCTCCGCAGGCGAGAACAATTTCTGCATCCACTACTACGCTTATCAGGGAACTGCCCACACAGGCGACATGGTTCTCTGCGACGTGGGCGCGTGCTACGACTTTGTAGGCTGCGACATCTCACGCGGATTCCCGCTGAACGGTCGTTTCTCAGACAAACAGAGAGCGCTGTACGAAGCCGCATACGCAACGAGCCAGCACATGTTCAGCATCATCAAGCCCGGCTACCCCATGGAAGAGGTTGACGCGGAGTCCCACAGATACTGCTACACCTTCCTGCACGACCTCGGTCTGGTTGACAAGCCGGAGAACATCGGAAAGCTCATGTGGCACGGGGGAGCACACCACGTCGGATTCGACACCCACGATATCGTAAAGCGTCCGAAGCTGGTTGATAAAGGCATGGTGTTCTGCGTTGACATCGGCATCTACTGCGAGGAATGGGGAATCGGATTCCGTCTCGAGGACAACTGCCTTGTGACAGCCGACGGATGCGAAAATCTTGGCGTGAACGTACCGAGAACCATTGACGAGATTGAAGCTGAAATGAGAAAGTAAGGCTGGATTGAAGAAACGCTTGGGCGAAAATGCTAGGGCGTTTTTTGTTTGGGTTGAATTGTTCACATTATTATATTATGCTTGAGTAAATCACGTAAATTTCCACTAAGGATTACACCAATGAGACAAATCAAGAAAATTACCACCTACGCCGAGTGCGACAGCTTCGTTCACAGCTTCTTCGGCGATAAACAATACTCCGACCCAATGCTGTACAGTGAAGAAAACCTCGACAGCATGCTCATCACCCCCATAAACACCCCCGAGCGGCACTTGGTCATAGGAGTGTGCGATAACGACCGCATGACGAGCTTGTTTTCCTTCCTTGCGATACAGAACGAGGGATACCTCGAAATGCTGGCAAAAGCTCTCGCGGAAAACAAGCCGAACGGCATGATGCTCCTCGTGGACGTGGACAACACCCCCGCAATCCGGCTGTACGATTCGATGGGATTCACAGTCGAGCCGGGCAGAAATTACATCACGTCCAGCATGGTACTGTAAATCGAACACAAAAAATAACTCCCTGATTATGGTGTGAACCGTGTCAGGGAGTTTCTTTATTTAAAGCTGAGGAATAGCTTCTTTTAAACCGAGTATTAGCTCATTTCTTGAACACCGTGACACTTCGCTCAAGTATTCCAGTGATGTAGGCTATGAAGATGCCGTAGTTGATAAACGGGACTCCCGCGTCGAGGGTGCATTTCATCCGGTAGACCATCTCGCGCTCGTTGAGCATGCATCCGCCGCAGTGGATCACGACCGCGTACTTTGAGAGATCCAGCGGGTATTCAGTGCCGGAGCAGGTCTCGATTTTCACATTTTTGCCCGTGTACTCCTTAAGCCAGCGGGGAATTTTCACCGTGCCGATGTCGTTGCACTGTCTGTGGTGGGTGCATCCTTCGGCTATGAGGACCGTGTCGCCATCCTTGAGGTTTTCGATAGCGTTAACGGAATCCAAAGCCGCTGACAAAAATCCCTTGTACCTCGCCATGAGGATGGAGAAGGACGTGAGGGGAACGGACTCAGGGACTCGTTCGGACACGTACTTGAACGCCTGACTGTCGGTGATGACGATTGCCGGCTGATTTTTCAGGGAAGCTAAGGTCTTTTCAAGCTCAAACTCCCGTGTGACGACGCCTATTGAGCCGCTGTCGAGAATGTCACGGAGAACCTGCTGCTGGGGGAGAATCAACCTGCCTTTGGGAGCGGCTTCGTCTATCGGGGTAACAAGAACCGCGACTGAGCCGGGAGTGAGCAGGTCGGACACAAGGGGCTTCGGCTCTTCCTTCGGGACTGTGGCGGCGATTTTTTCCTTGAGTACACCAACGTTGAACCCGCTCTGTGCGCTGACATAGATTCCGTTTTCGCTGAAATCAACCTTGCCGCCCGCTTTGGCTTTGGTCAGGTCCGACTTGTTGTATGCCACCACGTAGGGAATTTTTTTGTCCTTGAAGATTGAAATCAGCTCACGGTCCTGAGGCTGGATTCCACGAACCGCGTCAATCACAAGAACCGCAATGTCTGTTTTGTTGAGAATCTGTCTCGTCTTTGCCACACGCAGCTCCCCAAGCTCCCCTGAGTCGTCGTATCCGGGTGTGTCTATAATCACGACGGGTCCGAGAGGGAGAAGCTCCATTGTTTTGAGAACCGGGTCGGTGGTGGTTCCGGCGGTATCGGAGACGACCGACAGTGCCTGATTGGTGACGGCGTTTACAAGACTGGATTTACCCGCGTTCCGGCATCCGAAAAATCCGATGTGAAGCCGATTGGCGGATGGAGTGCTGTTTAAACTCATTGCTTAGTCTCCTTTTTGTACAGTAATCATGTGCGATTTGTTTTCTCTTGATTATGCGTGAATCAGAACCGGAAGTCCCGTCGGTTGGAATTCTTGATGTCCTTTATATGCTCGGCGGCAATCTCGCGGACCTTTTCCTTCGGGATGTTGTTAAGCTCCTTTTCGATGAGCTTGTATCCAACTTCACGAGTTGCATCGGAGGCATAGTCGACAAGGTACTCGGTCAGGGTCATGAGGGCGTTGGGATGGCAGCAGTTCTGAATCTGTCCCGTCTTGCACAGGCTCATGAAGCGGTCGCCGGTACGCCCTTCACGGTAGCACGCGGTGCAGAATGAGGGGATGAAGTCCTGCTCCATTAACCAGCGGACAACCTCGTCAAGGGTTCTCTGGTCGGATACGTCAAACTGCTCGGAGTCGTGGGGGCGTTCTTCCTCAGTGTAGCCGCCGACGGATGTACGTGACGCGCCGCTTATTTGGGAAATACCTACCTGAAGCGCACGTTCACGGACGGACTGGCTCTCGCGGGTGGAGATAATCATGCCGGTGTAGGGTACTGCAATGCGGATGCAGGCGATGATTTTCAGGAACATCTCGTCGGAAATACCGTTGTCGAATACGTCCGGGTCAATGTCGTCGGCTCTCTTTACTCTGGGAACGCTGATTGTGTGGGGACCTACGCTGTGAACCGCCTCAAGATGCTCCGCGTGCATCAAAAGTCCGGCGAACTCGTACTTGTACAGCTCCAGTCCGAAGAGTACGCCAAGACCTACGTCGTCGATTCCGCCCTCCATTGCTCTGTCCATGGCTTCCGTGTGGTAGTCGTAGTCGTGTTTGGGTCCGGTGGGATGGAGCTTGAGGTAGCTTTCTTTGTGGTATGTCTCTTGGAAGAGAATGTAGGTTCCGATTCCGGCTTCTTTGAGCTTGCGGTATGCTTCTACAGTAGTGGCGGCGATGTTCACGTTGACTCTGCGGATTGCTCCGTTCTTGTGCTGGATGGAGTATATAGTCTTAATGGAGTCGAGAATGTATTCAAGCGGGTTGTTAACCGGGTCCTCACCGGCTTCGATTGCCAGACGCTTGTGACCCATGTCCTGGAGCGCGATGACCTCGTTCTTGATTTCCTCCTGAGTCAGCTTCTTGCGGGCGATGTGCTTGTTCTTCATGTGGTAGGGACAGTACACGCAGCCGTTTACACAGTAGTTGGAGAGGTACAGAGGTGCGAACATTACGATACGGTTTCCGTAGAACGCCAGCTTGATTTCTTCAGCGAGACGGAACATTGCTTCAACCTTCTCGGGAATGTCGCAGGCGAGAAGTACGGAGGCTTCACGGTGGGTCAGACCCTCGCAGTGTACGTGACCGTCGGCGGTTCTCTGGGGCTTTGCTTTCTCGAGCAGGGAGTCTATCAGTTCAACATTGTGCTTGTTTTTCTCGGCGTACTCGAGGGTTTCGAGGATTTCCTCGTGATTTATAAATTCTTCTGCCTTGAGTGATTTGGGATTGTAGATTGCCATGATATTTTCCTTTCGGGTATATTGTATAATTTATTATTGTTCGTTCTTGACGTCTCCCCGGGCGGTGACTATACGGTATCCGATGGAATTGATCCGCCTTTCGATGCAGCTGCGGCATTGAGCTGACTCGTCGCCTGTGCAGACCTTGTTGTCGTAGAGGGAGTATTTTTTTCTGTCCTCAACCGGTGATAGGTTTGGCATGACCACGTTTGCGCCGGCTGAGATTCCTTTTTCCCGTCCTTTCGGGTCGATTGTGCCGAGAGCCGTCGTCGCGGGGAGCAGGATGTTGGGCTTAATCAGCCGGATGAGAGAGAGAAGGTACACCGTTTCCTCAGCCGAGCCAGCCGGGAAGTCCCTAAAGTCGGTGTCGTGGTGGGGAATGAAGGGGCCGATTCCGCACATGGCAGGGGAGAATTCCTCGATGAACTTGATGTCCTCCGCGATTGTGTGCGGGGTCTGGTAAGGCGAGCCAACCATGAAGCCAACTCCCACCTGATAGCCCAGCTTCTTTAAGTTGTACAGGCATTCCATCCGGTTGTCATAGGTCTGGGCTTCCGGGTGAAGGCGGGCGTAATGCTCACGGTCGGCGGTCTCGTGACGGAGAAGATAGCGGTCAGCTCCGGCTTCGCGAAGTAAACGGTAGCTTTCATATGACCGTTCACCCAAAGATAAAGTAACGGCGCAGTCCGGGTGGGACGACTTGATTTTTCCGATAATTGAGCACATCCGCTCGTCAGTGTAGTAGGGATCCTCGCCGCCTTGCATTACGAAGGTGCGGAAGCCAAGTTCATACCCCTCGTCCGCGCAGGAGAGAATCTGCTCCTCCGTCAGCCTGTACCTTTCGGCGCACCTGTTTGAGCGGCGGATTCCGCAGTAATAGCAGTCGTTTTTGCAATAGCTGCTGATTTCAATCAGTCCCCTGATGTAAACGTCGTTCCCGTAGACTGCCTGACGACGCCTGACCGCCAGTGAAGCCGCGTATTCCGCCGATTCGAGGGTGCGGTTTGCCACAAGGTATTCGTATTCGTCGAGGGTCAGGGTGTGCTTTTCGTCGAGCCGGTCAAGCAGCTCTTTTATATGTGTGAATTTTTCCATAAATTAAAATAAACCGTGCCTTTCTGCCGCAAAACGCGAGAAAAACAACGGTTTATGTCCGCGTCTTTCGTCTCAACAGTGTTTTGACGTCAGGGAGGAGTAATTTTGTTCCTGTATCTGTATTCTTGATTTTTCCGTCTCCGCTCAGTGTGAACCGTTATAGCTCATAATGTTGCTCCAGAACGGGATGTGGAGGCTTACGTTTCTGTTTTTCTGGTCCGGTTCGACAAATTCACGCTGGAGGTAATCCTCGAGATTGCTGCCGTAGAAGACTATGTCAAACCCGGAGGCAATGGAAAGAACCGGCGGGTCATCTACTCCGTCAATTATCGGGATATAGCGGTGCCTGTAAACCGGAACAAGAGCTGCCGCAGTACCTGCAATTTCGCTATATGCCCGCTTTGCGTCATCCCAATTTTCCGGTCTACTGCCCAAGCCAAGTATTCCGGGTCGGATTTCAAGTAATCGAGAAGCTGTTCTGCGGGTGAGTGCATCCATGCCTTTATGAATCCGACGTTGTCCGGTGAAAAATCGTCCCAGCGTGGGAATTCAAGCTTTACATCGGTAGAAGAAATGCCTTCCCGGTAAAACTCGCGCAAAGATAGCGGGAACCTCACTCCGTAAATTTCTTCAATATTCAAAAGGCCGTCGTCTGTCAGTTTGGGAGAAAACCTGATATCTGCGTATTTCATGCGGTCAATAATTCGCGTATCCTTTTTGGCCTCCGAATTGCGGTAATGCTGTCTTTCGATTCTCTACAATTGAAGTTCAAATGCCGGCTTCGGAAACCTTCGAGAACGCTACCTTTGAAGAAACGCCGTCAAGTTTGCCGATTAGTCCGGACAGTGCGCTGATTTTGTCCTGTGGTGCGTCCATTGCAATGCAGATTATGCTGATTCCCTTCGCCTTGTAGGGAATTCCCATGCGCCCGATTACATATTCGCTGTACGAATGAAGAATACCGTTGAGCTGTTCCACACTGTCCGCGTTTTGCACGATAATGCTCACGACAGCCACTCTGCTTTCCATAATATGCACCTCCCGCCGGATATAATATTTCAATAATATTATATCATATCACGTGAATTTTGTAAAGGAAATTTGCTGAAATATTTTCGGAAATAATTCAATAAATTTTGCAAAACCTATTGACAAATCACATATGGTGTAATATAGTGTTAAATTAGAGTATATTTATATAAGGGTATGTCCCCTGCCAAAACAGAAAATTAAGTTTGAGACCTTTAATTTTGTAGATATGTATGAGTATTATGTTTGATGTGATACTTGTAGATATTTGCAGAAATAAGGTCTCATTTTTTGTTCTTTGACAACCGAATAGGGCGGGGCAGTATAGGTTCGGCACTGCTTCGTCAGGCGCAGGTTCTTTCGTTTGATTCTCGACGGAAAAACGTACAAATCCGCAGTTTTCGGCGGTTTATGCGTGCGTCCGAGTGGTCAGTAAGCAGCGAACGATACTCACAGCAGCTTTATTTCAGGAAAACAATACTATTTTTCAGCCGTCATAACCATGAAGGCACCGCTTTAAGGAACGCATCACCCCTACAATTGAATATCACCCCTAAAGTATCGTGGGACTTATTCGGACGCACACACAAGCCGTTGAAGAGCCGGAGCCGCCACAATTCTTTCGCATTCTCAGAGCCATACGAAAACAATAACGCTAAAATATGAGGAAGGAAACTGCTATGCTGAATGAAATCAGTAAAACTTCATCCATGACGGAAACCGAAAACAGCGGAGCTGCCTACCGGACAACCGGAGCGGACTGCTTTGACTTTTTCTCGGTCTGCGGGGCCTTGCGTGACGCCGACGAACAAATGTTGGTGAATAAATTTGTCCGCGCATATGCTGAAGATCCGGACAGAGCCATGAGAATCCTGTTCTACACACGCGACATCAGAGGCGGACTCGGTGAGCGGAGTCTGTTCAGAATCCTGCTGGCTTATCTCGCCGAACACCATCCTTTTGCGGTTGGCAAGAAATTTACAGTACATCCCCGAGTACGAACGGTACGACGACTTGCTTGAGCTTCTTGGTACAAGGTGTGAAATAATTTAGGTGTGATGCTCGGACAACAGGTTCAGGCTGACATAGAAGCCCTTTAAAATGGCAGATCCGTCTCACTTCTGGCAAAATGGCTCCCGTCACCAAACACGTCCAGCGCCTTTACCCGTGAGAGAGCCGTTGAGGTCCGCAAGCTTCTCGGCACGAGAGAGAATGAATACCGCAAAACGCTCTCTTGTCTTTGTCGGGAAATCGGCATTGTCGAAACCGGACTCTGCGAGAAAAAATACCCCGAAGACTACAGTAAAGTTTCCGGCAAAGCTTTGTTCAAATACCGCAGTGCTTTACGGCGCGGTGACAGAAAAAAACTACATGGCCTACATTTCATCCGTCAGGTGCGGCGAGACGACAACCCACGCGGAAACTCTTTACCCCTATGAAGTCGTGCGGGCGGTCTTCAATCTGCTTCTCAACAAACGCGGCGGGTCGACAGGTGATGACTTCAAAGAGCTGCACGAGGCTGAACAGCGGCTTGGCTGTCTCGAGGTTCTGGCAAAAAACAACCCTGACAGGGACTACTCGGAAAAAATCAAGGAATGCAGGCGTGAAATCCGTTTATGTTATGCCGCAGTAGAATCTGCCAGATTACAGAGCGGTACAGCATTGAAGCGGAATCCCTTGACGCGGCTTGGAAATCCCTGCCGGATTACATGGACGGGCAGAACACATTTGTGGTGGAGGAGACTCAGGTTCCATGGTACGAGGACTACGGAGACAATAACCTGCGTCCCATCGAAGTGGTTCTTTCTCTTGGAATCTAATTTGTCGAGCAGAATCGCAGGGAGTTTGCCGGTCATTACATCACCTTTTCCCACACACCCCGACTGGTGGAAGTCAAGGGTAAAAACATTGTCGACAAGACTGCCTACTGCGCTTCCTTCAACGAGGCGGCGGAAACCAACATCTACGAGGTGTTCATGCCGATTCTCCTGACCGCAGTGAAAAACAAAATGCCGCAGTCGTCAATGCCTGAGGTGATGTACATCATATCCGATATGGAATTTGACAGGGCAGTGAAGCCGGATAAGACAGCCTCCGAGGACGCACGGGAGAAGTTCACGGAATACGGCTACCGGCTCCCGAAGGTGGTGTACTGGAACGTAAGCGCACGAAACGAGCAGTACCCCGTGACAATGAATGAGGATGACGCGGCGCTTGTCTCCGGTTCGGCTTCACGGCTGTTCAATCTGGTTCTGTCAGGGAAGCTGAACCCCATGTCGCTGATGGATTCGGTTATTTTGTCAAAGCGGTACGAAAAAATCCAAGCGTGAATTGAAAGGAGTGTAAACATGATTAAAATTATGACTGAGCATTAATATGGCAGATGGCGTAATGTTTGTCTTAGAGAAATATTGCCTCAAACATACCTGCGGGTGGCTAAATGGAGGGATATGAAGAAAAAATTCTATTAATTTTGAAAATCCTCTTGACAAAATGGCGTGGATGTATTATAATAAATAGGCGGTTGTGGTGAAACGGTTGCAGCCGGTGCGGTATCTCAAGTGGAACTGCATTAAATTGAGTGGAGAAGTACTCAAGAGGCCGAAGAGGCGCCCCTGCTAAGGGTGTAGGTCGGGTAACCGGCGCGAGAGTTCAAATCTCTCCTTCTCCGGATGAAGATAAACGACATTTTTCCTGATTCATGGAAGAGTGCCGTTTTTTTTGCTTATGCACCAATGCTGTTGGTTCACCGGATCCTACGGCTCAACCCAATACGCCGGACTTGGGGGACAGGATTCGTTGGCTTCAATCCCGTTCACAAGCATGAACTCCCGTATAACTGCGCAGGAGCCGGAAAGAAGGACGTTGTGGTTTGCTTCGCTGGCTTGAATTTTCGGATTGTTTTCGTCTTCCCCATGAATAAGATGCTGTATGTCGGTGGGCAGAGCTAAAATATAGACGTATTCCCCATCCTCGCCTATAACATAGCTCGCCTGAGCAAAACAGGACGAATACACGTCACCCCTTCGTCTTCGAGAAAATGCTCATGCAAATCCGCAAAGTCCTCATGTGACTGGGCTAATATGGCGAACACAAGTCCGGTTCTGTCTGTTTCATACGCGGTTTTTTCGTGAAGTCTGAACATGACCCCCTCTGGAACTTTGACTGCCGCAATATCTTCCCACGACTGTGGAATTGGCAGGGTTTTACCCCATACAGCGCTTATAGCACCACTTTCTCGAACGATTTCCTTTTTGTGGTCTGCTGCACCTTCGCTTCCGCATGAGGTCAAAGTCAAACCGAGCGACAGCAGCATGCAAAGCAGAACAATAGCGTTTCCCATAATTTTCTCCTTTTTTCAATAAAAAAGCGCATGAAATTTCCCTCTGAAAGTCCATGCACAACTTTATTCGATGGTATAACCAAAACCGTCAAATAAAGTATACCATGATATGTGCGTAATATCAATAATCAAATCAAAAATAAACTGTAAATCAGCATCTGCCGGTTGCCGTTGATTTCTACAAAAAAGTACAATTTAGTAAAATGTATTGAAATTGCAAAAAAATTCGGAAAAACATGGAACTAAAGTGGATTTTTGGAGTCTAAAACAGTATAACCGTTCACATAGAACTAAATATAAGGAGAAATTTATTAAAAACAAACGACCGCTTCCATTACTTTTGGCGCTTCTGCTTGCGTGGCTTCAGGCGTGTCAGAAAACGGAAACCGGCGGGGAGACGGATGTTGATTCCGGCAAAAAAGTCACCGTCGAGTCCGATGGCGGCGAAATTTCCGATGAAAACCCGAACCTGCTGACTCATGTCTATGCCGAAACCCCGATTACGCTGACCGGCGACATTACACCGTCATTCAATGGGAAAGGATGTGTGACGGACGGAAAATTCAGAATTATCGGCTAGAAAAACTCAACGGTTGACAGCGAGTACATAAGCGAATACTACATCATTTCAGTTGATATCGGAATCGTAGAGCGTGAGGACAGGCTTTTGAACATTGACGTGGAGGGACTGTTCCCAAGCCGGACATACATCACGGACGACGCGGTTTACATAACAAACGGCCGGTTTGACAAGGTCACAATGAACAGCACAACTGAATTGATAAAGTACAGTCTGACTGACGAAAGCACCACCGTTATTCTCTGAGTTGACGGTTATTTCCCCAGCGACCCAAACGACCCATACCAATGGGAATTTCCGGAATCGCGGTTGACGGAGAAGGGTATGTCTATCTCTACAGCAGCAACAGCGTCTGTGTGTTGAATCCCGACTTCACCAAAGCATTCGACTGCGCTGTCGACACATACATACGCGCGCTTTCGGTTTCTCAGTCAGGTGAAGTTTACATCACGACATATGGTGCGGCTCACCCGATTGACAAATCCGCCGGAAATATCGGAAGTCAGTTTGAGTTCCCGTCGGGCGCGGAAGTTGAGAATTTCATTTACTTCGGAGGCGGCGGATACGACTGCTTCTTCAAGAACAGCGACGGTTTATGCGGCTTCAACTTTAGTGACGGGGAGGCTGAGATGATAATGGACTGGTAGAATTCCAGCTTCATCGCGGGAGGAGTGCAGAATGTGATTGTTTCGTCCCCTGAGAAAGTGGTTGTGAAATATCTTGACCAGTCCGGCGGCTACAATTACGTCTACAGCATACTGAACAAAGCCGACGGCATTGACATTTCAGACGTGACTACAGTAAATGCGGTTTGCTTTAATGTATTTTCCAGTCAGTTCCCGCAGCAGATGATAGGCTACAACAAGACCCACCACGACATCCGCGTAACGGGGGAGGACTATTCCGTCTACAACGAAACCGACAGCACCGCAGCGACGATGAAGCTGATATCGGAGATGCTCACTGGAATATACACACCCGACATAATCTGTCTCCCCTGCGGAATGCAGAACATATACAACGACATTGCGGCAAAGATTATCGAAAATGGACTTTACACAGACATGTACGATTTTATTTCCGATGATTCGGACATAAAGAAGGACGGCATAATGGGCGTGGTGAAGAACACCTACGAGGACGGCGGTGCGCTTGTGGGAGTTATGCCAATTTTTTCCGTCAAGACCATTATTGCGCTGAAGTCGGAGGTAGGGGACAAGGTTAAATGGAATTACGACGGGTTATTTGACTTTATAGACAATTTACCGAAGGAAAGAAGTTCACCAACGACACTGCGGCCAAATTGGAGTTTTACTATGCGTTCTTTGAGTTTATCGACTACAAAAACAAAAACTGTGATTTCAACAATCCCACCTGCATTGAGATGATTGAGAAATATGTAGAGTTCAACAAATACAACGTTTTATGGGACACATACATGCAGACCGGAGTTGAGACAACGGAGCCGGGAAAAGCCGTATGTTTTGAGAGGGACTACGACTATTTTGACGCATATCAGGGGGGACTCCGTTTTAATGCGCGGCGAGGACTTTGTGAGAATCGGATATCCCACCGGAGACAGGAGCGGAAGTACCATAAGCAGCGGCAGGCTATACAACATACCGAAAAATGCCGCACATTCCGAAGAGGCATGGGATTTCATCCGGAGTCTGATTACGGAAAAGCCTGAGTTTGAGCAGATGGGACGCGGAGGTGTGCGTATGCTCAGGAGTTAGAACGAGTCGTACGCCGACGAATTGAAAGGGTACTATCGTTTTTATCCGGTTGACAGCATGTATAGGTATTCCATTGGCAAAGTCGACAGGCTTGAGGAGTCGCTTGACGAAAACGGCAAGTACAAATACGGCGACGGAACGATAGTACTGTTTGACGAGGAAGCCTACCGTGAATATCTTGACTTTATAGACGAAGCCGGCTCTCCCATATCGGAAACGATTCCCAGCGAGATATTTGAAATGATCTACGAGAAACTGACGGCCTACGAAAGCGGAACCCGCTCCGCCGAAGACACAGCCAACATAATGAGTCGCGAATCTCAACATACCTATCAGAACGCGGTCGGTAGCACCGACAAGCAGACTCGGCACTTCTTCAGTTTAGTAAGAGAGAAATCCCACGACGACGTTAGTTTAGCCCCCGCAGTCGGCAGCACTGACAAGCAAACACGGCATTTCTTCAGTCAAGCCGGAGAAACAACCCACGACGACGTCAGACCAGCTCTCGCAGGTAGGAAGCGACGGGCAGTTTTAGCATTTCTTTATTTAAGCAGGAGAGCGAACCCACGATGTTTTCTTCTCCCGCAGGTGGGAAGCAACGTAAAAATCCCCTTCGTACAGAACCGGAAGAAAACTTATCTTTGTCTGTATGAGGGAGATTATTTTATTCAAGCCGTGCTGTCGGCTTTATTTTTTCAGAATTTCCGGCATTGCTTCGTCATCATATCTGAACTCACCAAAGATTCTGCAGCATTTTTCCGGATTCCGGGAGTCCTTATACTGGTCGCCAAGCTCAGCCAGAATTTTGCCGTATCTGTCATAGGTGCAGTAACCGTAATATCCGGCAATGGAGTCGTCAATATCCGGGTCGAATACGAAATCCACGCCGCCTAAGGTTATGAACGTTATCATGTGGCCACTGTATGAATCGCCGCTTTTTGCGTGGCAGTAAACAGGGAAGCAGTTCAGCCCGATACGGCGCATCATAATGGCGAAGGCGGAGGAGTAGTTATAGCGCACACCGTTTCCTGTTTCAAGTATATTTAGAGTCTGCAGCACACAGTACGCCTCAATACCGTTTCGCTCAACCTGTTTATCAAAAACTTACCCATCTCATAAAAAGACATCAAAAACAAAAGATATAAGAAGAAAAGGCAA
>CAZULC010000008.1:0-81171 GCA_964621165.1 uncultured Ruminococcus sp. | reverse complement strand
GCTTATTATACCACATCTTATTCCCCTTGTCAATACCCTTTTTTCAAATTTCTTCTAGAAAATACAATTTTATACAATCTTTACAATACCGCAAAATCAATCGGCGTATTCGTTTATTACTTTTGCAAGCTGCGCTAATGCTCTCACTGTGCCTGCCTGATGAATGAGCTCGACTTCGCTGTCTGCTTTCGACACCCACGACTTTCCTACATATATACCATCCCCCGCGCGCTTCACTGCCTCGCTGAGAACCGCATAGAACTCGTTTATGTAGTCTGACGTGAAGCCCTCTTCCGTATCGGCCTCAAACAGTTCAATAAAACCTTCGAGAAGCCATGAATTGAACCACGGATGACTGTTTGTCACTACATAGCGGCTTCCAATCTGCTTTATAAACACATTTGCACCGCCTGCCGCGCTCTTTCTCGCTTCTTCAAGATAACACTCGTCTCCAGTGATTTTATACAACATTACGCCGGACACAATCATCGTACCTGTATTATATGGATACTTGTTCTGATCGACGCTTCCGCCTTTTATTTTAATGTTGTCGTAATATGTACCATCAGGCGCCGCCAGATTATCCTTCGTCCATTCATAAATTTTAACAGCCCAGTCGTAGTAATACTTGTCGCCGGTTTGCTCGTACAGCATGCAGGACAGAACTGCCGCGGGGCCGTTTGAACAAGTGTTGCATGTGTCTCCCTTTTCGATCCATCTTATGCCGCCGGAAGACTCGACCCAGCCGCTGTAGACATATTCCGCAAGTTCCTTCGCGTTGTCCAGATATTCCTCGTTTCCAAGGAGCCTGTACGCACGGATCAGCTCAATCACAATCCACTCGTTGTCGTCGTAATACCTGTCGCCGTCGCTTGTTGTAGAGGAATACGCCCGGTATTTGCTCACCGTTTTCGACTGATAGCGTGGGAGGAATTTGTCGAGCAGAGTTATGTAATATTCCCGCAGGTCCTCGTCGGATGTGTCACACTCGTAAAGCGCACTCACCGATTCCAAAAGCACAGAAAAAGGCCACAGGAAAGAAATCTGCCGCTTCCCCAGAAATTCATAGGCTATTCCTGTTTTTTCGTTGGTCAGCTCATCCCTGACCTTCGCGAGAAGAATCCGCGCGCTTTCCTCGAGATCCAATGGGTAGTCTTCAAGCGACAGCACCTTGTCGAGGGTTTTCACTGCTGGTTCCGGTATTTCCTTGTGCGGCACGGTTTTCTCAGTCTCGGTTTCGGACTCGGGCTCAGTGTCGTCAGCCATCTCTGCCACGTCATCCAAAGTCGTCTCTTCGGCCTCCGTCGGGTTTGTTTTCTCGTCCGATGTCGGATTTTTTGCCGTACAGGACGCGGCTGTCATCAGGATTGAAGCGGCAAGCGTTAAACTTATGATTTTTCTGTTTAACATTTTCATTATTTATAATTCCAATAAATTTTAGTTTTTAATATATTATACTCTAACAAAGCATAATATTGTTGAATATTTTGTTAATTTTACCGTATTTTTATCAAATTTAACCTCCTATCGCGAATTCAATACCGTTCTGTCGACGAATTTCGTCTATTATCTCCAAAGTCTGGCGGGTATTTTTGTTGAATTTTTCATCTGACAGTTTGCCGTTTACTATTTTTACAAAGTCCGAGACTTCATATATCATGTTCGTCGCCTTTCCGGAGTCTTTAAATCTTCCGCCAGAGAGGACCGTCTCTTCCCCGCCCCGCTTCTTGATGCTGAGGGACTCCATTGTCGACAGCTTGCCAAGTATGATGTACCCTTCCTCTCCGGTTAAGACCGACGGAAATGCGGAATCCGTGATTTTTGAGTACACAACCTCAGCCTGAAAATCTCCGTAATCAACAAACACATCCCCCATTCCTTCCATACCATTGTGCAGCTTCACGGATTTTGCGATAATTCCGTCGGGTTTACCGAATAGGGACACACAGACATGGATTGCGTAGACTCCGATATCCATGACGGCGGCATTTCCGAGAGCGGGATTGAATGCGTTGAGAATCTCACCCTTTTTGAATCTGTCATACCGGGAAGAATACTGACAAAAGTCAAACACTGCACGGCGCAGGGTTCCGATGTCCCCGAGTTGTTCCCGTGCCATCTCCAGAATCGGGTCGTGAGCCGGACGCATTGCTTCCATGACTTTCACGCCGTATTTTTCGGCTTCCATGAGAATTTCGTCAAACTCAGCCACCGACAGAGCTGCAGGTTTTTCGAGCAGCACATGCTTCCCGTGGCGCACGGCGTTTATGGCTTGGTCGTGATGCAGGAAGTTCGGCGAGGCGATGTAAACCTCGTCAATGTCCGACGAGAGAAACGCATCCATGTCGGTATAAACTGTGGGAATCCCATGCTTTGCGGCAAACTCGCGCCCCTTCTCCTCCGTCCTCGAATACACCGCCGCGTTCTCGATTCCCTCCGTCAGGTCCACCGCGTCGCAAAGCCAATCCGAGACAAAATTGGTGCCGATTATGCCGAGTTTTATGTTGTTCATGTGGTTTTCTTCCTTTTATACATAATATATTTTTTACATTTACATTATAAACATCGCGTCACCGAAGCTGAAGAACCTGTACTCCTCTTCCACCGCCGTGTGATATGCTTTCATTATCAGCTCACGTCCAGCCAGAGCCGACACAAGCATCAGAAGCGTGCTCTCGGGCAGGTGAAAATTCGTGATCAGCGCGTCCACTGCCTTGAATTTATAACCGGGATATATGAAAATTCCCGTGTCCGTGTCCACCGGATGAATAATTCCGTTCTCGTCAGCCGCCGACTCAAGAACCCGGCAGGATGTGGTTCCAACCGCGATGATCCGACCGCCGTTTTTTCGCCGCCGATTGATTTCCTCCGCCGCTTCCTCTGTGACCCGTATGTACTCCGAGTGCATTTCGTGATCCTCGATGTTCTTCTCATTCACCGGACGGAAAGTACCAAGCCCCACGTGGAGCAGGACCGGAACCACCGCACAGCCCTTCTCTCTTATTTTGTCGAGAAGCTCATTCGTAAAGTGAAGCCCTGCTGTGGGAGCCGCGGATGAACCGAGAGCACGTGAGTACACCGTCTGGTACCGCTCGCTGTCCTCTAATTTTTCTGTAATATACGGTGGAAGCGGCATTGTTCCAAGCATATCGAGAGCTTCAAAGACGTTTTCCGCGTCCTTTTTTACAGCAAACTGCACAACTCTGCACCCGTCCTCGATTACGTCAAGCACATGCGCCTCCATCACACCCCCTCCGAAGTCGATGACGTCACCCGGCTTTGCTCTTTTCCCCGGACCCGCGAGAGCCTCCCAGACGTCGTTTTCCTGCTGTTTTAGGAGAAGAAGCTCCACGGGGGATGTGGATTCCGTCGTGACAGCTCGGCCGAGATCATGATCGAACCGCAAAGTCCTGTGACCTATTATCCGCGCGGGAATTACACGGGTGTCATTGATGACAAGAACGTCTTCAGGATTGATGTAGTCCACGATGTCGCGGAAAATCCTGTGTTCAAGCTCACCGTTTGACCGGTGCAGGACCATCAGCCGTGACGAATCCCGCGGCTCAATCGGGGTCTGGGCAATCCTCTCCTTCGGCAGGTCGTAGTAAAAATCCGACAGCTTCAGGTTTGTTTCGGGAAGTTTATTTTTTATCATTTTTTACTCCTGTATGTTATGGCCAATCTTCGGCATGAAATAAACTTACGGCTGTTTTAGCTTCTCTGTATATTTCACCCGATTGACAAGGCTTGCCTTTTATGATATAATTTACTTAATCAAAAATCAGAAAATTTCAAGTGCGTCCGAGAAATAATTCGAATCCGCAGACATATTTATTATAATACACCTCTTTGTTCTTTTCAACCTTTTGCGGGTAATTTTCTGAAATTTATTTTCTCAAACGGAGGAATCATGAACACATTCAATAAGAATATTTTATTTAAAGGTGCCGCCACCGCTTTAGTAACCCCATTCGGCGAAGACGGCGGAATCGACTACAGGGCCTTCGGGAACCTAATCGAGTCCCAGATTGCGGGCGGCATTGACGGGCTTGTGGTCTGCGGCACCACCGGCGAAGGCTCGACTTTATCCGACGAGGAATTCCGCTCAGCCATAAGGTTCTCCTGTGAAAAAGCCGCCGGAAGAGTTCCGATTATCGCGGGGTGCGGCTCAAACGACACGTCCCACGCCGTGGAAAAATCACGTTATGCCTGTGAGGTAGGCGCGGACGGACTTTTGATTGTCACCCCATACTACAACAAGGCCTCGGAAAAAGGGCTGATCCGCCACTTCACTGCCATCGCCGACGCGTCAACAAAACCGGTTATCCTCTACAACGTCCCTTCACGCACCGGATGCAATATCACACTGCCCGTCTACCGAGAACTTTCCAAGCACGAGAACATCGTCGCCGTAAAGGAAGCGTCGGGAAATCTCTCCTCCATCGCACAAATCGCTGCGGAGCTGTCTGACTCCCTCGCCATCTACAGCGGAAACGACGACCAGATCCTTCCAACCCTCTCCCTCGGCGGACTTGGCGTAATTTCGGTTCTGTCAAATATAATGCCAAAGGAAACCCACAACATATGCGAATATTTCTGGAGCGGCAGAATTGACGACGCACAAAAGTTACAGCTCGGACTGCTCCACCTCATAAACAGCCTCTTTATCGAGGTCAACCCAATTCCCGTGAAAACCGCCTGCGGACTCCTCGGAATCTGCTCGGACAAAATGCGGCTACCCCTCTGCGAAATGGATGAAGGCCACCGGGACGTGTTGATTCGTTCACTGAAAAGGGCTGAGTTAATAAAATAATTTTATATTCAGGAAGTATATATAAATGAAGAAAACCAAAATAATCCTCTCGGGCGCGTCCGGCAGACTCTGCACAGCAATAGCCAGCATGGTTTCCACCCGTGACGACTGTGAAATCATATGCGGGGTCGACATAAATCCATCCTCGACCCCCTTCCCGATTTACCCGGACTTCGATAAAATTACGGAAAAAGCTGATGTAATAATCGACTGCTCCTACCACACGACCGTAAAAAATCTGCTGGACTATGCCTTGAAAACCAAAACTCCCGCCGTAATCTGCACCACCGGACACACCGACGACGAGGTTCATCTCATACGCGACTCCTCCGCAAAAATCGCCGTACTGAAATCCCGCAACATGTCCCTCGGGATCAACCTGCTTTGTGAACTGACGAAAAAAGCCGCCGCGGTTTTGGGTGAGGACTACGATGTCGAAATCATCGAAGCCCACCACCGCAACAAGCTCGACGCACCCAGCGGAACCGCATTAATGCTTGCCGACGCTGCCCGTGAAGTGCGTGAGAACAGCGGAGTCGCGGACGAATACGTCTACGACAGGACCTCACGACGAGAAAAACGCCCGTCAAACGAAATCGGCATCTCATCCATCCGGGGCGGAACAATCGTCGGCGAGCATGAAGTGATTTTCTCAGGGGAAGACGAGGTCATCAAGCTGAGCCACAGCGCAGGAAGCAGGAATCTGTTCGCCTCGGGAGCAATCCGTGCCGCACTGTTTCTCGACGGAAAGTCAAGCGGCTTCTACACTATGTCAGACGTAATAGCCGACGTAATGAAGGAGATGTGAGCTTGGAAGCGTTAGAAAAAATTAACATTTCAGATAAAATCGGTGCAGAATCAGAGAGCCGCAGTGCCGCAATTCTCACTCCCGGGCTTGTCTCCGTGACCTTCCGTCGCCTGTCGAGAGTGGAAATCGCGAATCTGATGTGCAAAGCTTCCCTTTCAGCCATCGAATGGGGCGGGGATGTCCACGTCTGCGGCGACAACTTTACAAAAGAAGAAGCGGAATTGTCCGTGAAGGAAGCCGTGGAAATGTCCGCGGGAAGGTTCAAAAACGTCTCCTACGGTTCATACTACAGATGTGAGGGCAACGGCTGCCACACGGCTGAAACTGCGGAAAAAATCGGCGCACCAAACGTGCGAATTTGGGCCGGAACCAGTCCGTCAAGCGAAGCCGACCCTGACTACCGCAGAAATGTTGTCGCAAACATACAAAATCTCTGCGACTGTTGTAAAGAGAAAAACATCACCGTCTCGACAGAATTTCACGGCGGGACCTTGACTGACAACTACAAAAGCACACTACAGCTGATTGACGAGGTCGAACGTGAGAATTTCCGCACCTACTGGCAGCCAAACCAGTACCGGGACGAGGACTACAACACCGCCGCTTTGAGAGCAGTCCTTCCCTATTTGTCAAACGTTCACGTTTTCACATGGGACTCAAAGAACCGCTATCCCCTCGAGGTTGGCGAAAAACGCTGGCGAAATTACATCGACATAATCAAGTCCCACGGCGGCGAGCACAACATGCTGCTTGAGTTCGTGAAGAATGACTCCCCCGACCAACTCCTGTGTGACGCTGAGGTTCTCAGGCTCTGGCTTGAATAGAATAAAATCAGCCGAAGAAGGTTTTACTCCAACCCAATCCGGCTGATTTTTTATTATATTTATCTATCTAATCGGGAATCTCACCCTGTTTTTGTTGATTTTCCGCAACTCACGTCTGAGCCGCTTCTTTGACCTTGTATGCAATCTTTCCGTCCTCGAGCACGCATTCAACCTGATCCCCAGCCTTGATGTCGCCCCTCAGCATTGCCTCGCTGAATGAATCCTCAACCCGCCTGATGATAGCACGTCTTAAGGGTCTCGCGCCGTAAACCGGGTCAAATCCTTCCTTTGCGAGAGACGCGATAACCTCGGGAGCAAACTCAATCGTCATGCCAAGGGTGTTGATTCTGCCCTCAACCTCGCCCAGCATGATTTTAGCAATGTCGCGGATGTTCTCGTCGCTCAGCTTGTTGAACACTATTATCTCGTCCACGCGGTTGAGGAATTCCGGCTTGAAGGTGCGTTTCAGCGCGTCCATTACGTCGGATTTCGTCTTTTCTTCACCCGAGTCAGAGCTTGCGGTGAATCCCAGATTCTTCGGCTCTACAATTGCCCCTGCGCCAACGTTTGAGGTCATGATGATTACGGTATTCTTGAAGTCCACCCGTCTGCCCTGTGCGTCAGTTAAAATTCCGTCTTCCAGAATCTGGAGCAGAATATTGAACACGTCCGGGTGCGCCTTTTCGATTTCGTCAAACAGCACCACCGAATAGGGGCGTCTCCTTATCTTCTCCGTCAGCTGACCGCCCTCGTCGTAGCCAACGTATCCGGGAGGGGATCCAATCATCTTCGCCACGCTGTGCTTTTCCATGTACTCCGACATGTCCACGCGAATCATGGCGTTTTCGTCGCCGAACATAACGTCCGCCAGCACCTTCGACAGCTCCGTCTTGCCCACGCCTGTCGGTCCGAGGAAAATGAAGGAACCAATGGGTCGCTTCGGGTCCTTGAGTCCCATTCTGCCCCGGCGGATTGCCCTTGCCACAGCTTCCACGGCTTCGTCCTGACCCACAACCCGCTCCTTTAGGATTGACTCAAGGTTGAGAAGCCGCTCGCTTTCCTCTTCCGCCAGCTTTTTCACGGGAATTCCGGTCCAGCTGGTGACGATTTCCTGAATGTCCGACTCACGAATCACAAGCTCCGGCGACTTTTTGCCCTCGTTTGGCGTTTCCTTCATGGATTTCAGCTCGTCGCTGAGCCGTTTTTCTTCATCCCGCAGTCTCGCCGCGCTTTCATAATCCTCACCGAGGATGGCTTCCTCTTTTTCGGCGGTCACGGATTTCAGCTTATCCTCGAGAGCTTTTACGTCCGGTGAGGCGGTGAAGGCTTCTATTCTCTTCTTGCTTGCGGCTTCATCGATCAAATCTATGGCTTTGTCCGGCAGATAACGGTCGCTGATGTACCGCACAGAATAGGTCACGGCGGCTTTGATGGCTTCGTCGGAAATTTTCAGCTTGTGGTGCGCCTCGTATTTGTCCCGCAGCCCAAAGAGAATCTGCTCCGCTTCGTCCGGGGTAGGCTCGCCGACCATAACCGACTGGAACCGTCTCTCGAGTGCCGCGTCCTTCTCGATGTGCTTGCGGTATTCGTCAATTGTCGTAGCCCCGATAACCTGCATCTCCCCACGCGCCAGAGCCGGTTTGATGATGTTAGCCGCGTCCACAGCTCCCTCAGCACCGCCTGCGCCGATTATCGTATGGATTTCGTCGATGAAAAGTATGATTCTCGGGTTCTTTCTCACCTCGTCCATGACGTTTTTCATGCGTTCCTCGAACTCGCCCCGGTATTTCGCACCTGCAATCATTGCAGAAATGTCGAGGGTCACGATGATTTTATCCTTCAAGGTGTCGGGAACACAGCCCTCGGTAATCTTCTGCGCCAACCCTTCAACCACCGCGGTTTTGCCCACGCCCGGCTCGCCAATCAGGCAAGGATTGTTCTTCGTCCGGCGGGATAAAATCTGAATCACCCGCTGAGTCTCGTTGTCACGGCCGATAATCGGGTCCAGCTTGCCTTCCCGCGCCATTTTGCAGAGGTTCCGTCCGAATGAAGCCAAGTTCGGTGCTTCCTTCAAATCGCTGTCGTTATTCTTTGCGTTGACAAATGATTTTTCGTCGTTCTGCCCGAAGTAGGACATCACATCCCGCCTTATATCAGCACAGGACGCGCCCTCTTCCGTGATGAGCCGAACCGCAAAGCACTCGGTTTCCTCACACAGCGCCAGAAGCAGGTGTTCCGTTCCGATGTATCCGTTCTGCATTTGTACTGCTATTCCGGCTGAAGTTTCGATAATACGCTTCGTTCTCGGCGTGATGTCTGCGGCTGTCAGTGCAGTGGGCTGTCCGATTCCCACGTTTTCCTCGAGAAGCTGACGGGTTTTCTCGTAGCTGACCCCTCTTTCGTTCAGCACACGGGAGGCAATTCCGTCGCTCTCCGACAAAAGTCCAAGGAGTAAATGTTCGCTTCCCACGCAGGTGTGACCCATCTGGGAGGATATATATAAAGCCCGGTTAAGAGCGTTCTGCGCCTTTTTCGTAAATCCAATGTTCATTTCTGGCACCCCTTTCCATATTTATCCCAACACAACAATATTCTCTTCATTATACTATTCTATTGTTTTTACACGCGGTTTATTCACTTTCAATTCAGTTTGATCCGCCTTGATGTAAATTAATTTTTCCCACAATTCCGCGAACAACAACAGCTCTTCTGCGGTCTCGCTCAGCCGGAGTCTTGATTTCACTTTCCCCTGCGGCGATAACGTTTGGCATGGATGACATGAGCAGTTCGTCAAGAAGTTCAGCCGGCATGGGGATGTAGTTCATGGCCGCACACAACCGTAGCTCCGAGTACATGGACAGTACCTCCCGGGATGACAGCCTGCCCGCGTACATCATGATTCCTATGTCCCGTCTGCCTTTCTCAATTAGCTCTTCTCTCTGGTCGGAGCTGATGGAGTTTCTTATTTCTCTCTCCTTCGCGATAATCTGACGGATTACGCCTTCCAGCTTCGATATTGTCTCGTCCTCGCTCATGCCAAGGGTGACTTCGTTTGAAATCTGGTACAGGAACGCGTCGGCAGCCGAACCTTCCCCGCCCATTCCGCGAACCGTGAAGCCCATTTTCGAGAGCTGGTAGGCGAGGTTTCTAATGTAGCCCGCTCTTGTGTACGCCGGAAGATGAAGCATAACCGACGCTCTCATGCCGGTGCCGAGGTTGGTGGGACAGTGGGTGATGTAGCCCAGTTTTTCCGAGAACGCCAACTCCACTGCTTCGTCGATTCTGCTCTCGGCTTCAAATACAGCGTCAGCGGCAGTTTTGAGGTCAAATCCGGCTACAACCGACTGGAGTCTCAGGTGGTCTTCCTCGAGAACCATGATGTAGACCGATTTTTCTTCGTTTTCGAGAAGCATCGCGGGAGCCTTTCTTTCGGCAAATTCCCGACTGATGATGTGCTTCTCGACCAAAGCCCCCTTCTCGACGGCGTTCAGCCCTGTCATGTTCACGGCTTTCCATTCGTCATCACCGTCAAAGACCGCCTTGATTTTTTCAATTATCTCCTTCGCCTGAGCCTCGTTCAGCTTTTCCGAGAACGGATAGTCGGCGAGGTTTCTCGCAAGTCTCACTCTCGAGCTTACCGCAACGTCATTGTCAATACCTTTATTGTTATACCACATAAATTTTACCTCCAATTCAATTAATACATCCTGAATATCCGTTAATTTTGACCACGCAGGTTTTTCAGCTCGTCGCGAATCTGTGCAGCTCTTTCGTAGTCCTCGTTTCTGACCGCTTCTTTCTGCTCTTCTTCGAGGGCGGCGATTCTCTTTTTGTTGTCCAATCTTTCCTTGAATCTGGACGGCGCTCTGCCTACATGGGACGTATGTCCGTGAACTCGGCCGATTGTGGGCTTCAGCTCATCCTCGAAGGTTTCGTAGCACTTCGGGCATCCGGCCATTCCGTTTTCGGCGAATTCTCTGAATGTAGTACCGCACGCCGGGCATTTCTTCTCGGTTTTTGCCTCACCTAACTGCTTGACTCCGCCCTCGCCGAAGAGTCCGGACAGGAGTGAGTTCATGTGTGAGAACGGGTCGCCGAAGAAGGAATCCAGTCCTTCAAAGAATTTGTCGCTGTCCATTGTGCTGATTTCGCCGCTCCTCTGCATTTCCTCGGCGCAGTGCTGACAGAGTCTGTAAGTCTTCTGTGTACCGTTGACATTTTCATGATAATAGAATGTAGCTTCATTCTTTCCGCATTTTTCGCAAAGCATAATAAATTCCTCCAATATATTTTAGTAGATTTTGTACAAATTACATCATGAGCAGCATAAGCATGTGCCGCATCATTTCCGCACGGGTTGAATCCCGGTTTTCGGTTGGGCATTTTTCAAGTGACGGCTGGGACAGCATTGCCGCGGCGATTTTGCCTTCACGCTCTGTTATTATTCCCTGTCCCACGAGATTGCCAAGGTACGCACGGGCCGTGTTTTCGTCAAGCTCATCGCCGATTGCCTGGAAGAAGTGCATCAGGTAGTCGTTTTTTGACATCTGTACGCGGATTATCTTGATGTACCCGCCGCCGCCCCTCCGGCTTTCGATTACGTAACCTCTCTCCGGCGTAAACCTTGACGTGATTACGTAGTTTATCTGGCTTGGTACGCATCCGATTCTCGCGGCCAAATCATTCCGCCGAACCTCCGTACTCCCGCCGCCCTCGTTGAGCATTTCCTCAATCAGGTTCGCTATGTGATCCGATAGTATCATTTGCTTCATCCTTTCATGCAGGTCTGACTTTCACTGTCCATTTGTCTTTGACTTTCTTTAACCTTCATTGTGCCTATATTATATCATCAAAATTAGAAAAGGTCAAAGTCAAAGTTGGTCAAATATCAGCCGCATACAGCGGTTATTTCAATTTAGCTTAATGAAATCTCACTTTATCTCACTTATTTAACTTTTTTCGAACTATTTTAAACTTTTTTCTGCCAGAAAACGCAAAAAAAAGAACCCCAAGCGTAAATCCACCGAGGTTCTGCTTTGACTTTTGATTTTACTTTGTGATTGTAATCTTGTTGATGACGCCGGCTTTGTCAGGGTCGATTCCGCGGATTACGGTCATGCGGCAGGCGAGAAGCTGGAAGAACATAACCGCCATGAATGGGAAGGTCAGTTCGCTTCCGGCTGCGGGAAGAATCACGCCGTGTGTGCCTGCGGGAACCTCGTCCGCGCTGTCGGTGATGACAACCACGTCGGCTTTGACATTCTGCAGTTTTTCAATGATTGCCGATGAGTCGTCCTCGGTCATGCCTTTGGGAGAGATGACGAACACCAGATCGCCTTCCTTCACCTGTGCGATAGGTCCGTGGTGGAAGTCGGATGTGGGATAGCCCTTCATCTTAATCTTGTTGGTCTCCAGCATCTTCAGCGCACCCTCGAGGGCAATGCAGTAGGAAACGCCGCGTCCCAAAAGAATTGCGCCAGGGATGTTCTGATATTTTTCGGCAAGCGCGTTTATTTCGTCGAATTTTGTATCGAGAAGTTCCTGAGCCTTTGCACCAAGCGTGCGGTATTCGGCAATGACATCCTCACGTCCGCCCCATACGGCTGCCATCAGTCCGAGAATCATCATCTGGGATGTGAATGTCTTTGTAGCGGCAATGCTTGCTTCGAATCCGCATCCACAATAGAGGTGGTACTCTGCAGCTTTTGCCATGGGGGACTCGGTGTTGTTTGTTACTGCAACGGTAATCGCTCCGTCAGCCTTTGCGGACTCAAGCACAGCCAAAACGTCTTCGGCTTTACCGGACTGGGACACGCCTACGACTAAATTTCCGGACAGGTCCACATGTGATCCATACTTTGTGAAAACAGAGGGCGTTCCCAATGCGCAGGGGATTCCGGCGAGGATTCCAAAGAGGTACTGTGCGTACACGCATGCATGGTCGGATGTTCCGCGAGCCGCAAAGTAAACCTGCTTGATTCCGGTGGACTTGGCTTTTTCCACAACCTCACGGATTTTTCCGAGATTGATGTCAAGCGTGTTGACAATCGTGGAAGGCTGCTCTCTGATTTCGGTTTCGAGATTAATCATGTTATTCCTCCATTTGCCGCATAGCGGCGTATTTATATTCATAAAAAATTCTCACTCGGCATTACATGAGCGGCTATTTGACAAAACGTGAATGCTCACACTTTTTTGATGGGATGCCTGATCACCGTTTTCAGCTTATCCGCGGCACATTTTCTGGGGGCAGAAATGTAGATTTCATGGTGCAATCTGTCGTCCGTCATATCGTTGGCATAACCGTTCTCTAAAAGATATCGGTCCATGAGGGCAACCGTTTCCGGCTCATTGTCGTAAGGACCCACATGCATGATCTGCACACACAGACCTTCATTCACCGTCAAAAACTGAGCTGAGGAACAGTCAAGCCCTTTTTTCTTCGAAGCGGCGTCGAAAGCCCAATCAAAATCCTGCTTTTTGATAAAATCGGGCAGGCGAATGACGGAAATCCAATTGAAGGTCGATTTATTGCTGTAATCCACGCCGTCAACGCCATCCTGCCACCAAAAGCCCTCGAGCGGCGGAACCACGTATTCAAAAAAGCCGTCTATTTTATGGTCTGTCTTATAGTTCATTTTCAGAGTATACGCCACGGCATACACAATGCTGACAGCCTGTTGATACGCACCGCTATCTTCGTTGGGATTGCCTTTTCCCCTGACCGCGATATAGTTTGCCGTCGGAACATCAACAATGGTCGGTTTGTCCTTCGGCATATAGAATTCCTTGTATTCTTTCTTGAAATCAAAAGCCATTTTTTATTTTCCTAAGTGAGAGTCGTTTTTTAATTAAAGCCATGCTTTATCTTTCACGCACGGCTGCTTTTCATAATTTAAACTTTGCTCTGCCGCAGTTCTATATCAGTTCAAGCGTTTTCAAAATAAATATACCCACAAATATAGTAATCACGCAGACAAACGTCGACAACAGCAGAATCTGAGCCGCCAGCTCATGGTCGTTGCCCATCTTTTTCGCCATGATATAGCTTGAAACAGCCGTAGGCGCACCAAAACAGATGAGAACCACCCCAAGTGAAGTTCCGCGAAGACCCACAAGCGCGGCAATGGTTAGTGCGGCGGCAGGAATCACAACGGTTTTACCCACGGCTCCCACCACGGCGTACCCTACTCGTCCCCTGAGGCTGTCCGTCTTGAAGTTTGCCCCAAGGCTGAAAAGCGCAAGCGGCGTCGTAATATTTGAGATATAACTCAGGGTTTTGTCGGCGGCGGTAGGCAGGCTCAGCTCAAATATCATGAACGGAAGCGCCAGCACCACTCCGATAATCAGCGGATTTGTAACTACATTTTTTAATATGCCGAGTAGGGTCTTTGCGCTGAATCTGTTCTCTTCCCGTCCGGAAAAAATCGACAGAATCACCACGGAATATGAGTTGAACATGAGAATCACAAAGGGCATGGCAATAGCTATAGCGGCACCTCCGGCTTCTCCGAACATGTTCACTGCCAAGGGAACGCCAAGTATTGCAAAATTCGAGCGGCAGATTCCCTGAGCCAATGCTCCGCTTTTTGTTTTATCCTTGACAAATACCGCGCAAAGTAATGACACTATGACAAAGACCGCCGTCACAGATATGAGAAGGAATTTAATCAGCTTTAAGTCGAGGTTGTCGGAAATTCTGCACTCTGCGACCTCGCAGAAAAGCATCACCGGCAGTCCCAGTTTGAAAACGATTTTGTCCGCTGCTTCCACGAAGGAGTCGTTGACAACACCCCATTTTTTCAGCCCCGCGCCGATTAACACAAGGATGAATATGGGAAGTATGGCGTTCACGCTGTACCGCAGATTTTCAAGCATAATCACTCCTCAAAATCAAGAATGACAATTGTCACTCCAAAATCGGTAGAACCGTTTATATGCCGTTGTCGTCAGCTTTCGCGGAATAATACGCGTCAATTCCATCAGCTATAGCCTGAGCCAGCTCTGCCTGCCACTTTTCGTCGACTAAATTTTTGGCGTCGGTTTCGTTGGTGCAGAATCCCGTCTCAATCAGGCAGGCCGCTTCCATTGTTTCGCGAACCACGGCGTAGGACACAACATTCTGGTCACAGGTCATCGGTGGAACTGTTGGCTTCATTTCCGTCAGGATAGAAGTGGATATTTCCTCAGCTAACTTATCGGAGTCCTTGCCCGCCTTGCGCCAGTTCGCGTCGTCTTCATAATAAATGCGTATGCCGGAAGTACTTGGATCCTGTTCGTAAGAATTCACATGAATCGACACAAAGTAGTCATAATCAAGCTGATTCACATATGCCACCCGCTCGCTTGCATTGAAAATACCGTCGGAATTTGCGTCGCCGCCCTCAGGTGGAGTCACACCGTCGTGAGTCATAATCGTGCCATAGCCCAAATGCTGCAAATCTTCCTCGAGCAGCTTGGAGATGGCCATTGTTATATCTTTTTCCACCGTTCCGTCAGCCCAGACCCCTTCACCGCACCCGCCGTCAATGAATCCGTGACCCGGATCTATGCATATTATTATGCCGTTTGACGAGGACGGACGGGATTTTTTGCCGTTCATTTCGCGCCCGACTCCATGTTCAGACGGTTGTGCGGCTTTGATTGTAGTAATCTTGTCTTCCACGCCGCTGTTCTCCTCACCATCCTTGCCTGAGCATGAGGACAAAATCAGAACGGCCAGCACTCCGCTTAATATACCGGCGAGTTTTTTCTTGTTTATATTCATGGGTTATGCTTTCCTGCTGTAATAAAATCTGTCCGGGAATCCTCAGTCGTTGAGCCAATCTGGAAGAAATTCCGCGCTCACCGCTTTTTTCACAACCGTCTCAAGTCTGCTCTCCGTGACTCCGCTGACCGCATGCTTTTCGCCAAGCTCGTCGCTGTAGTCCTTGAGAGCGAACACCTGATATGCGCCTTCCTCCGTGTACTGTACAACTGTAGGACTCAAGGAGGCGCCGCTGATTTCAATGGACTCGCCATTTGACACCACGTCAAATTCCAAAACTCCGCCGAGAAGTCCCTCTATGCTGTCTGAGTTTCCGATCAGATTTCCTAGGGAATAGGCCGCAAGGGTCAAAGTTCCGTCCCCTGTATCAACCCATTCCACGCCGCCGAGAGTCGTGCCGTTTCCTACAACAATATCAGCGCCTGCTGCGGCGATGTCATATGAGATTTTCTTCATATCGGAGGCAGAGGTTCCCTCTTCCCAGTTGACCAGAACCACCACCACATCAGACTGAAAATCAGCGTATTCTATCTCGGACTTGAGGTTGTCGCCGTCTGCCGCAATGGGGGAAGCTCCTCCCACGCTGAGGAAAGCGAACCTGAGTCCGTTTATATCTTCGTATTCCGCTTCGGACTTTGTGCCAAGCTCAACCATGTCATAGTCGCTGAGGTACTCGCCAATCTGGACCTCGGAGCTTGTGTTCACCATGTCAAGGCCCATATCGTAGAGAGCACCGATTGATTCAACCGGTACGGTAACTGCCTCGCCCTCTTCGGTTTTCGCGGGAGCATATGAGCATGCGGACAGATCCGCAGAGTTGACGGCATTGTAAACGCCAGTGTACATTTTCAGGAAACTGTAGCTTTTGCCCTCAGTCGCACGGTTGGCCGCGTCGGTAATGACCTGCTCGTCAGTCGTGACTCTTCCGCAGAAGGACAGATGCACCTTTGTCAGTTCTTCCGGCTCCTCTTCGGTTTCGGTTTCCGGAGCAGCGCTCACTGTGTTTTCGCGTTCGGCGGGAGCGAGCATTCTCACGGAAGCTTCCTCAGTCTCCCACTGATTCTTTTCATACAAATCAGCGTCGCGCATCTCTATTTCACCGCAGGAGGTAAGCGAAAACGAGGCGGCAATGCTCATGAGCAAAAGTAAATTTCTTTTAACCTTTTTATTGTTCATCCGTTTTTGTTTCCTCTCAGATAAATCTCGGATTCGTTATTCTTCTTTTATCAGTATGTATATCTGTACAATATGCAATTTCAGGCTTAAATCATTGAAGTGTGATAAATCTCCCGTATGCTTCGTCCCACGCGGCTTTTTCGGTGAGGTCAGGCTCGTATATCTTGACTTCAAAGGAATCCTTAATTATGCGGCGGGCTTCCCACATGTCGGACACGTCGCCGGAGCCGATAAGCTGCATCATGCAGTTGCCGATAGTCGTGGCTTCAACAGGACCGGCGTAGACTGTCTTGCCGGACGCGTTTGCCGCGAATTTCGAGAGCATTTCTTCCTTTGTTCCGCCGCCTACAATGTTGATGACCTCGTATTTTTTGCCGGTCATTGCCTCGAGACTTTCAGCCGTGGCTCTGTAGCAGAGGGCAAGCGACTCGAAAATACACCGCACAATCTCGCCGGGATTTTCAGGAACGTGCTGTCCGGTCTTTTCGCAGTACTCGCAGATTCGCTTTGGCATGTTTCCGGCGGGAGAGAAGAGGATGCTGTCCGGATTTATGAGCGACTGCAGTGGCTTTGAAGCCAGCGCCATTTCCGACAGTTCGTCAAAGGTGTAGCTTTTGCCTTCCCTCTTCCATTGACGGCGGGACTCCTGCTCGAGCCACAGACCCATGATGTTTTTCAGCAGCCGGATTGTGCCGAAGACTCCGCCCTCGTTGGTGAAGTCATATTTTGCCGAAACGTCGGTTATAACAGGCTCAGAACACTCCGTACCCATCAGCGACCATGTCCCGCTTGAAATATAGAGGAAGTCCTTCTTTACGGCGGGAACGGACAAAACCGCGCTTGCCGTGTCGTGGGACGCTATTTTCATCAGGGTGAGGTCCGTGTTTCCGGTTTCCTCTTCCACAGATGAAGTAAGCTTGCCGCATACGCTTCCCGGCTCTACAATGTCGCAGAACAGCCGTCTGGGGATTCCGAACTTCTCGATTATCTCCCACGAATAGTTTCTGTCAACCGCGTCAAGAAGCATTCCAGTGGACGCTATGGTGTACTCGCTGGACTTAACACCGGTAAGAAAGTACGCCAAAAGGTCGGGCATGTGGAGCAGACACTCGGCGTTGTCGACAATCCACTCACGGTCCCGCAGATCGGCGGCCAGCTGGTACAGTGTGTTGAAATTCAACGACTGAATGCCGGTTTTTGAATAAATCTCACTCTTTGGAGCGTATTTTTCAAAGACATATTCCTGAATTCCGACGGTGCGGCTGTCCCTGTAGTGGTAGGGATTTGACAGCAGTGCACCGCTTTTATCGAGAAAACCGTAGTCCACGCCCCATGTGTCGATTCCCATGGATGAAATTTCGCCTGTGTGGGACGCTTTGAGAACCGCCTGCTTCACCTCGTGGGTAAGTCTCGGAGCATCCCAGAAAAATCCTCCGGGCATGCTGACCGGATCGTTGGAAAAGCGGTGTATCTCGTCAAGAGTCAGCTTTTCACCGTCGAATGAGCCGATAATGCCACGTCCGCTTGACGCGCCTATGTCTACAGCCAGAACCTTTTTTTCTTTCATAAGCATGCCTCCTATATTTCTAAAAATTGTCTGGACCCAAAGGGGTTTATAAAATCACGCGGTTTTCTCACAAATCCGCTCAAGCTCAGCCAAGCTGTGCGGTCTTCGGAATGCAGTAGCGCAGATATTCCGCTGCGGTTCTGAACGCTTCCTCGGACGTCTTGTAGGTGCTTCCGATTACGCTTGTGTTTCCGGACTCTTCCAGTTTTTCAAGTCCGCTGAACACTCTCAGGTGCGGTTCGATTGTAAGGATGAACTCGCCGGAGAACTCACGGTTGATCACTGCCAGAAGTTCAGGTATGCATCCCTTGCCCATTCCGGCGGGAACCACGAAACCGTTTGACAGAGCATCCTTAATGTGCATATAGGTGATGTGGGACTTCAGCAGGTTGTAGCAATGCTCGAAGGGTTCGCATCCGCACTGAATGAAGTTGGCAGGGTCGAACACGCATCCAAGACGTCCGCCGAATTCCTCGAGAATATCGAGACATCTTTCGGGAGTATCGCCGTAGATTCCCTTTTCGTTCTCATGGCATAATGTCACACCGTAATCGTCAGCCACGTCGAGCATTGCGCCCATTCTGTCGATGACCTCGTTTCTGCATTCGTCGTAGTTTCCGTCGGGAATGTAGAAGGAGAACATGCGGATTTTGTCGCAGCCTAAGGTCAAAGCCACCTCGCAGGTGTTTTTAAGCTTGTCAATATGTAAATCAATAGGGTCGTTTATTCTGATTTTACCGATTGGCGAACCGACAGCGGAAAGTGAGATTCCGGCGGAGTCAAGCTTCTTGTGAACATCAGCCACCTGTGAAGGGGAGAGGTCGGACACATTGACTCCGTCGACGCCCCTCAGTTCGGTCATTCTGATTTTGTTTGTGATAAGTCCTTCTATTTGCTCGTCCAGTGACGACGAATATTCATCCGAAAATGCGCTTAACTTAAACTTTACCATTGGCGTATACTCCGTTTTCGTTTTAGATTATCATCTAATGATATTTTATTATTGTTGATATTTTCTTTTTTCACAATAAAAGTCGATTGTACAACCCTATATTTATTCAATATAATAATTATATCATTTTTTCTCTGATATTGCAATCCAAATTGTAAGATTTTATGCGCAAAAGAAAAAATTTTTTTTCAAATTTCGCCTTAAACCGAGCTTTTACAGCAAAATTTTACATGATGTTAATTTTTCGTTCACAGCTCAAGTACGGTCACGCCGTAGTCTCCTTCGCCGTAAGCCCCCGCACGGAAGGATTTCACACGCTTGTCAGTCTTGAATCTGTTCCATAAAGCCGCCCTCAAGGCTCCCGTTCCCTTGCCGTGGATGATTGTCGCGGTGTGGAATTTCGCAACTATCGCGTCGTCGATATACTGGTCCACGACGAACCACGCTTCCTCGCCGGTCATTCCGCGGACATCGCATTCGAGCTTGAAGTTCTTCTTCACCTGGGCTTTGAGGGACGACTGCTTCTTCTCATCGCGATTCTTCACGGATTCCGCGTCTTCCTCAAGCTTCAAATCCTTCACGTTTGCCTTCATCTTCACCGAACCCATGCGCAGGTTGACCCCGCCGTTTTTATCCGGGTCGTCGAGTAGGATTCCCTGTGTTCCCAGATTCCGGTGGAGTACGGCGTCGCCTTTTTTAAGGGGTCTCGGCAGGACATAATCCTCGTCGTCGACGTGATCCGTGATGGGATTCACCTGGTCGCTGTAGGCATGGACCTTCGCCCGCACATTCTTCTTGGCCTCAGCGATTTTGTCGGCCTCCTCCATCTTTTTCGCTTCCTCAAGCTTGTCAAATACAAACTCACTTGTAGCTCTCGCGCCGTCAAGCAGCTCCTGAGCTTTTTTTCTCATGTTCTGCGCGTCCTTTTCGGCACTGGCAAGCTTCTTTTCAAGCTCCGACTCCATCTTCCTGCGGTTTTCTTCAAACTCACGGCGGGACCGCTCAGCTTCGGCTTTTTCCCGCTCCAAATCAATACGGGACTTTTCAAGCTTTTCGATAACCGCTTCAAAGCTGCGGGAGCCTGTGTCCACAAAGGTTTCAGCCCGCTTTACAATGGTCGGGGACAGCCCCAGCTTTTCGGAAATGGCAAAGGCGTTGGATTTGCCGGGAGTGCCGATTATGAGCCTGTAGGTGGGCTTTAAGGTGTTCACGTCAAACTCGCAGGAGGCGTTGATTACACCGTCAGTCTCGATTGCGTAGGCTTTCAGCTCGGCGTAATGTGTGGTTGCGGCGCAGAGTGTTCCCGTGAGCCGTGTTTCCTCAAGGATTGCCGTAGCAAGAGCCGCGCCTTCAACCGGATCGGTTCCCGCACCAAGCTCGTCGAACAGCACAAGGGAGTGGTCGGTCATTTTGTCTATAATGTTGACGATTCCCTTCATGTGGGAGGAGAAGGTGGACAGTGACTGCTCGATTGACTGCTCGTCTCCGATGTCCGAGAACACCTCGTCAAATACGCCGATTCTCGAGTGGTCGTCCGCCGGAATGTGAAGCCCCGCCTGCGCCATAAGCGTAAACAGTCCGATTGTCTTTAAGGTAACAGTCTTGCCGCCGGTGTTAGGTCCCGTGATCACAAGCATCCTGTAGCTCTCGCCGAGGGACACCGTAATCGGCACAACCTTAGCCTTGTCCAGCAGCGGGTGACGTCCCTTGATAATCTCAATCACCGGCTTGTCCATGATCTCTGGGGCAGTGGCGTTCATTTTGTAGGACAAATCCGCGCAGGCGAAGATGAACGCAAGCTCGGTTATGTTCAGGTAGTCGAGAATCAGTGAGTTCCCCGACACGGCGATTCCGGCAGAAAGGTCGCGTAAAATCCGCTCGATTTCGTGCTCTTCCTTGCTCTCAAGCTCCCGAAGCTCGTTGTTTGCCTCCACCACCGCCATGGGTTCAATGAACAGGGTCGCGCCAGACTGGGATGTGTCGTGAATCAGGCCCTTGACCTCGTTGCGGTATTCGGCTTTAACCGGGATTACAAATCTTCCGCCGCGAGTTGTAACAATGTTCTCCTGCAAATACTTCGACTGCCCTGAGGTGTATTTCTGTAACAAATCCTTGATTTTGTTGTCGGTGGCACGCTTTTTCCGCCGGATCTCGCCCAGAAGCGGACTTGCCTCGTCGGCTACAAAATCGTCGGCCAAAATGGAGCGGTTGATTTTTTCCTCAAGACTGCGGTTGGGTATGAGCCGCTCGAAAATCTCGCCAAGGGAAGTCTGGGGAGTTCTTTCCCCTCTCACGTAATCGAGAAGCAGCCGTGCGGTTCTGAACACACACGCGCAGTCAAGCAGCTCTCTGAGAGACAGAATCGCGTCCTTTTCGGCTCTTTCCACGCTGGGACGGATGTCCTTGATTTTTCCGAAAGTTGGGATTCCCTTGATGCCTATTAGCGTCTTCGCGTCGGTGGTGTGCTGCTGGTTAAGCTTGATTTTCTCGATATCCGACGACGGCACAAGTCTTCTCGCCAGCTCAGCCGAACCGTCAGTGGGAGCAATTTCCGCGAGAAGCTCCAGAATTTTATTGAATTCAAGCGTATATAAAACTTTACTGTTCATTATTTTACCTCAAATGATAATATTCTCAATGATATTTTTCTCTGTGATTTTATTTTAAACTTTTATTATTAATAGTGATATTTTTTTCTATTTGAAATCAGGAAGAATACCGACAAAACGAACGCCAGAGCTTCCGCGCATAAATCCGACAGCCAGATTCCGTCAAGCTCCAGTATGAGTGGCAGAACCAGAACCGAGGACAGCTTGAAAATAAACGTCCGCAGAAAGGATATAGCCGCCGAGACTCCGCCGTTGTTCAGAGCCGTGAAGAAGGACGAGGAGAAAATGTTGATTCCTGAGAAGACAAACGCCGCAGACGAGATTCTGAACGCCCGCAACGTCACCTCAAGCAGTCACCCGTCGTAGCCCACGAAAATCTTCCCAAGAGGGTACGCGAGAGCCTCAGCCAAGCCGAACGCCGCGATTCCGAACGCCGACATGAGCAGAACGCTCTTTTTCCGCAGATTTTTAAGCTCTTCTCTGTTCTCCGCGCCGAAGTGGTAGCTGACCAAGGGAGCGCATCCGATTGAGTAGCCTATGAATATGGCAGCAATGATGAACTGTACATACATCAGAACTCCATAGGACGACACGCCGTCCTCTCCCGCGAACTTCAGCAGCTGTATGTTGTGGAGCATCCCCACAACGGAAGCGGTCACATTCGACACCATCTCCGACGACCCGTTGGCACAGGCTCTGAGCATCGGACTGACTTCAATTTTGGTTTTAGTCAACCGGAGCAGACTGTCGTTTGGTCTGAGAAAGTACACCAGCGAGATAATTCCGCCCACGCACTGACTCAGCCCCATAACAACAGCCGCGCCAACTATTCCCCAGCGGAAAGCTCCCACAAACAGCGTGTCAAGCACCATGTTGGTAACTCCCGCCGCCACTGTTGCCGCAATTCCTAATTTCGGCTTCTCCGCCGTGATGAGAAATCCCTGAAAGGCGTTTTGCAGCTTAACGACACGCCGAACGCCAGCGTAATCCGCTCGTAAACCACGCATCCCTCGATCATGTTTTCGTCTGCTCCAAAAGCACAGCTACAGGACGTACGACAAGCATGCCGACAACGGACAGAGCCACTCCGGCAGCGGTTGTTACTATGATTATCATGGAAAAACAGCGGTTCGCTTTGTCCCTTTTTCCTTCTCCGAGGATTTTTCCCACAAGGGCGCTTCCGCCGGTTTCAAGCACGAATCCCACGCCGCTGAGAAGCATGCAGAATGGGATTATTAAATTAATTGAAGCAAAAGCTGTCTTTCTGGCGAAATTCGATACGAACAGCTCGTCAACCACGCCGTAAATCGACGCGAATACCATCATCACAATGGACGGAAAAGTGAACCTCAGCAGCCGCCTGTAGTCAAAGTGGTCGGACAGCTGTATTGTGTCTTTGTTTTTCATAAGTCAACTTGTCAGAACCTGACTCCTCCATATATTTATTAGTTGTAAATAATATGATCCGGCTTATGAAAAACCTACTTGAACTGCCTCTTTTTTACGACAAATACTTTTTTCTTATAAAAAACATACTCAGTTTATTTTTATCTTTTTGTAATATTCCAGTGACGCAAATCCGTGCTCGAGATGGTTCAAAAGATACCGTTCGCACACCACCTCAAACAGACCGAGCTCCGTTTTATCTATGGCAAAGGACAAAAATCTCTTGGAGCTTGAGCCTTCGATAAACCGTAGAGCCGCAAGAACCGTGGGGGACACCCGAATCATGATTTTCGCCGAGGATTCGTCCGCTATGTACTCCGGCGTGTTCTCGAGAATACCCCTGCACTTTCTGCACACCAGACGCCCGTTCATCACGTCAAGTGAGCAGTCTCCGAAGATTTCCCCGTGACAGATTCCGCAGTCGGACAAATCCGGCATGAAGCCCTCGATTACAGCCGCACGGAACTCGAAAGCTCCCTTAATCTGAGTCAGGGGCATGTCGGTATTGTTCGCCAAGGCGTAGAGAGTGTTCAAAACAAGCGACACAAGCTCCTCGTCCCCCACACCCTCGAGCGCAAGGTCGTACGCCACGTCGCAGACATAATTTGCCACGGACAGCCGCTCTATGTCGTAGCGGATATTAATGAAGTTGTCGATGAGAAAAGCGTCGGCGATGTAGTAGTAATCCTTCCGCTTCCGGAGCTGATAGGTATTGTACGAAAAAATCTGTGACGAGGCGGCGTACCTGTTTTTCAGGCTTGTCAGACCCTTGCCAGATATGGTTATAAGTCCATTCTCGGCGGTTAAAAGAGTGAGAATTTTATCGCTCTCCCCGTACTTTACCTCCCGTATGACAAGCCCGTTGACCTCGATATAGCTTTCATCCATATGGCTTTACCTTTAAGGTTAGAATTTTCTGCGCGAACAGGGTTTACATTTTCTCCTCGGGCTTGAACCCGAAATTGTTCAGGCTCAGCTGATCGTCACGCCACTTTTCCTTGACCTTCACCCACAGATTCAGGTACACCTTCGTGCAGAAAAACGCCTCCATGTCCTCTCTTGCAAAGGTGCCGGTCCGCTTGAGAGTTTCGCCGTTTTTGCCGACGATTATCCCCTTGTGGGACTGTTTTTCGCAGTAAATCTCAGCACGGATCCTAATCATGCGCTCATCCTCGGTGAATTCCTCGATTACAACGGCGGTACCGTGGGGAATTTCGTCGGAGAGGGTGCGCAAAAGCTTCTCCCGTATTATCTCCGCCGCAATCTGCCTCTCGGGCTGGTCGGTCAGGCTGTCCTCGTCAAACATCCAGTCGCTCTCGTACAGGAACTTTTCCGCTTCCACGAGTACAACCTCAACATTCTTCCCGTTTTCCGCACAGGTGGGGACGACCGCGTCAAAGTCGTGAAGGGAGGCGTAATTCGCGATGGTCTCCGCCAGCTTCTCCCGGTTCACAAGGTCAATTTTATTGAGCACCAGAATCGACGGGAGTTCGGTCTTTTTAATCTGATTGATTAAATTCTTCTCAATTTCCCCCGCGGGATGTCCGGCTTCGGCAATGAGAATCACCGCGTCCGCAGACCCGACAGAGGAGCGCACTGTTTTCATCATGTACTCACCTAACTTGTTTTTCGCACGGTGAACCCCGGGTGTGTCGAGGAAAACATACTGGTCCTCGCCCTTCGTCAGAATTCCGGCAATGCGGTTGCGGGTTGTCTGGGGCTTCGGCGACACAATCGCCACTTTTTCGCCGAGCAGATGGTTCATCAGCGTACTCTTGCCCACATTCGGTCTGCCTACTATAGCTATAAATGCTGTTCTTGTCATTTTTTACCTCAGTTTCTGTTTATCTATTGTTTTAATCATATTTAACCGTATTTTTTCAAATTGATTTGAGCCAGCTCTCTCTGAACTCTGTGATACCCGCATATCTTTCACGTCTGTCAGGACTGGTCGCCTTTTCAAGCACACGATAGCTTTCCTCCGATAAAGGATAATGCTCAAGGCTCAAATCATTGTCTTTCAGAATAGCAAAGCCCATTTCCCCAATCGTAAAAAACATTGGTTATCTCATCAATTCGCTCCCCAAACCCGTATTCTTTCGGTGACATAAATCTCGAGCTTCCCCATATTCGCCCCATATCATTGACCGAGGGACTTTTTCTGAAAAAATCAATATCGCAGATTGTAACGGTCTTTCGGACTGTATCATACATGACGCTTCCGTCATATAAATCGACAGCCACATACCCCGCCGCGGCTATATCAATCAGAAAATCTATCACGCACTCAAAAATATGCAGTTTTTCGTCCAATGGCAGCTTCATAATCATATCATGGGATCTTTCATACATTCTGCCCATACATTCCCCGTCAGCCCATTCAAAAATCATGGCAAATCCTCCGCCGATTTTCTCCGAGTTTATGTATTTAACTAAGGATTTCTGCTTAACCGAGCTGTCAAAAACCTTAAATACCCTTCCGTATTTTTTCAGAAAGCCGAAGTCAAACTGCTTCCCCATCTTGAATGTTATGCCGTCTATTTCCTGATATATCATTTTAATCTATCCATCAGTTAATACTGCCACGCCTTAACCGCTTACTTTTCTTCCTTAACCTCAAGCCCCATTGCCTTCATTGCGACTCTCTGCCGCTCCCGCATTTCCATTTCCTCTTCCTCGTTGTTGACGTGGTCGTACCCAAGCAAATGCAAAACTGAATGAACCGTCAGAAACGCGCACTCTCTCTCGTAGCTGTGACCGAACTCCTCCGCCTGCTCCTTCGCCCGTTCAAGTGACAGAACTATGTCTCCCAGCTCGCACACCTCCCCCTCGAGGGGAACGTCTCCGTTTTTCATGTCGTACATAGGAAACGACAGCACATCCGTCGCCGAGTCGATATTCCGGAATTCACGGTTCTTCTCCCGAATCAGAGCGTTGTTCGTGAACGTCACCGACACCATGCAGTCGTGGTTAAAGCTCTCGCACTCGAGGGTGGTTTTAACCGCTTTCTTAATCAATCTCCGCAGAGTCCACCCTGCTTTCATCTCACTCTGCTCATTTGAAAAGTCAATTTTCAGCTTCATTTCTTCTCTCCCTGACGTCTGTCAGAACCGTACCCAGCCGGCTTGAATCTCACCTTGTCCCGCCGCTCGTTTGACTTAATCTGCCGCTCACGGTCGTATTTGTCATAGGCCATGATGATTTTCTGCACCAGCCTGTGCCGCACCACATCCCGCTCGTTGAATTCGTGAACCGCGATGTCGTCGATGTTTTTGAGAATCTGCACCGCAATCGCAAGTCCGCTTTTCGTTCCCCGGGGAAGGTCCGTCTGGGTCAGGTCCCCCGTCACCACAACCTTCGAGCCGTTGCCAAGTCGGGTCAGGAACATTTTCATCTGCTCAGGCGTGGTGTTCTGTGCTTCGTCGAGGATTATAAACGAGTCGTCCAGCGTCCGCCCTCTCATGTATGCCAAGGGTGCGATCTCGATCGTCATCTTCTCAATCATCTTCCCGCAGGACTCAGCCCCCAGCATCTCATACAACGCGTCATATAAAGGACGGAGATAAGGGTCGATCTTGCTCTGTAAGTCCCCCGGCAAAAATCCAAGCCGCTCTCCCGCTTCAACCGCCGGACGGGTAAGAATAATTCTCGACACCTCGTGCGCCCGCAGAGCCTTCACGGCAGCCGCCACCGCAAGATAGGTTTTGCCCGTACCCGCAGGACCCGCGCCGATTACAATTGTGTTCTTCTTTATGGCGTCGAGGTACTTCTTCTGACCAACGGTTTTCGGCTTCACCGGCTTTCCCTTTGCTGTGACGAAAAAGCAGTCGTCGTCAAAGTCCGACAGCTCATCCAGCCGCCCTTCCTTTACCATTGTAATGGTGTAGTCCACGTTCTGGTCGGTTATCTCGTCACCGATTGCCGCGATTTTTTTAAGATACGCGAGAACGTCGTACGCACACCTGACTCCCTCGTCGTCTCCTTCGATTACGATTGAGTCCCCGTCGTCGTTCTGGTTCTGGATGTTGTAAATTCGCACGGAGAACTCATTCTCGAGTCTCATTATGTTTTTGTCAAAGCTTCCGAACAGCTTAGCTGTCGTTTCTGATGAATTTGTATTCAGTTTTTTTGTCGCCATATATTGATTAATCCTCTTTATGCAGCTATTATATTTATTAATCCAAGTTATGGTCAATCCGATGAAGAGCTAATCCCCGGCCTGACCCTCACGGAACTCCGACGTCACACTTATGTCCTCTCTCATGTAAAGAAGACACCGGACCTCATACACACCATCTTCAAATTTTGTCCGTATCTCCTTTGACTCAAGCTCCCCTGCCGACGCCTCGTTTTTGATTTTCCGGCTCAGGGAATACATTGCCTTCTCCACAGCTTCCTCAGGTTCAAGACGAGCCTCCACTGTTTTGTATTCCCTGTAGACAGTTGTTTCTACAAATATCGGTATCTTTACCAGTCCCAGCGGGCATAGCTGTTCCATCCTATTTATTTTATCATATTTGTCATACATAATTCCACCGTTTATGAAAAGATTTATCGGAGTTTTAAAAAATTTTACAGTTTTTTCGGTTTTTTCCCGTCCGGTGTACACTTTTTCTTCATACTCAAGCTCAATTTTTTCCGTCAGGCTCACAGGAACTGAACAAATAACCTCTCCTGCGGCGTATTCGTATCGGAACTCGCCTTCTTCTTTTCCCGGCACAATCCCTGAAATAAGCACCTGACCTTCCCGCACGACGTCCCCCTTCTTCACCACAGCCTGACCCTCGATGACGTTGACTTCTTCCACAACACCGTCACGTGACGCTGTGACATTGGCGTAAACTCCTTCATCGGGAACATCTCTGTCCGGCGCATACAGTTCCCTCACCTGAACCTCGGCGACTGTTCCGTTCATGTACACGCTGAGCCACGCAATGTCCTTTTGTGAAGCGAGGTAGTCCGCGTGAAGCTGATTGAAATCAATGTCTGGATACCAGTCCCCCACTCCGCAGCCGAGATTTGCAAGGGATTCGATGATTCTGCTCTCCGGCGTTTTGTCGTTCCCCTCAATCCGCACATTCCATATGATATTTGACGAATACTCAAGCCACACCAGAGCCAAAAGGAATCCCGCGGGAATCATGGGACGCCTTTTCATGAAAGAGACGACGCTGGGTATTCCGCAAAGTCCGCCGGCACAGTACTCAATCCCGCATGAGTCAAGCTCCGGCTTGATTTTCCGGTATGCGCTCTCACGCAGGGTGAACACAACGCCGCAGCCGGTGATTCTCTCCCGGTCGCATATAACTTCGTTTCTGTAGATTATATCCGCCACACAGGCACGAAAGTCATGTCCCACCTCCACGTCCCGCCAGCCGCAGACAAACCGCTTCAGTCCCTTAAGCATTGCCCGCTCCTCCTTCTTTAAAATCGCACCCGAACGACGCCGACTTTATGTTTCCCCGAACCAAAAGGACACCGCTTCTGAAGTCCGACAGTTCAAGGGAATCCCCGCGAACCGTGAATCTGTCTCCTCCGGCCGAGAGAACTATTATGTCGTCCCGGTACTCGAGTATTCCGTCGCAGCCCTCCACCTCGATCTCACGCTTCCCGCGAATTTTAAAAATCGGGAAAGAACCCACAGCCTCCGTGGGAACCTCGAAAAAATCAGCCGTCACCTCGGTCAGATTCCGCCGCCTCACAGCTCTACCCCGCCCCGGCTTTTTCTTTTCAGCTTCTTTCATAAAAACAGCCTCCTGGATATATAATGTATCAATATTTCAGGCTATATTTATGCCGTAAAAACCCGGCGGATAACATGAAAAATAAAATCATCTGCACTTTCGCCTCATTTCTATCGGTCTTTCTTCTGCTTCTCGTGCTGATTTACCGGACCGAAACCGCGGAGGGAGTGAAGTCGGCACTGTCACAGTCAGCGTCTGGAGTTATTCCCTCTCTCTTTGCCTTCATCACACTGTCCGGAGTAATCTCATCCCTCGACCTTCTTGAGCCGATTTACAGAAAAATTCCCACGGAAAAGCTGTTTTGTCTCAGCCGATACTCCTCTCAGGCGGTACTCATTGGACTGCTCTGCGGTTTTCCAGTTGGAGCTACAGTTGTAAACAATCTTTACTCAAGGGGAAAAATCACAAAAAACGAAGCCGAACGACTGCTTGCCGTCTCATCCTGCCCGTCTCCGGCGTTTCTCATTGGAGCTGTGGGTGCGTACTATTCGAATGCAGCGTATGGCGCGGGGCTTTACCTGACCTCAGTTATGTCTTGCCTGCTGTTCGGCGTAATTACGAAAAAAAGCATGGACTCCGCTCCCCGTTTTACCGAAGCCCCACCCCAGCCCAAGATGAACTTCACCCGCGCAATGTGCGAATCCGTGAACAGAGCCGGACTGACCTGCCTCAGCATAACGGCGTACATCACATTTTTCTCAGTCATGCGGAATATCGTCTCAGCCATGCTTCCGTTTACCGTAGTCCGCGACGTCACCTCGGCTCTGTTTGAGTTTTCCTACGGCGCATACTACGGCTCAATTGTAAAGGGACTGCGCGGGTTTATAATAACGGGACTCGCCATTGGCTTTTCTTCCCTCTCAATCTTCTTGCAGAGTGCAAACTCCGCACCGGAACTGTCGATGAAGCCGTTTTTTTATTCCAAGCTGATGAGCGTCGTCCTGTGCGTGGTTTACTCCGCCGTGTATTGGTATTTCTTCGGTTCAACCATAACGCCATCAGCTCAGGTTCCGGCGTTTTCGGCTGTATCGGGCGCGGTTTTACCCCTTGCAGTGGTCGCTGTCATCACAATAATATCAGGAATTGTTTCAAAAAAAATAAACTTTCGTATGAAGTATTGATTTTTCCGCCTATATTATATATAATATAGTGGGTATGATTGCTGTAAGAGGAATTTTCTCCGGCTGTCATGCAAAATAACTGCTGTATATGGGTAAGAGCATGAGAAAAGACGTTGAAATCGAAAAATACTGCAAATTCTGTGAAAAAGCCTGCGTTTTGTCCGACGGGGATGTTATGCTGTGCAGAAAGTACGGCGTGGTCAGCTCGTCCCATGTGTGCCGCAGATTTACATATGACCCCCTCAAACGCGAGCCGAAAATGAAAAAAGACCCGCCCGCCCTCGAGTACGTGGATATTTAGACAAATATGAAGATTTAATACCATATATACATTAATTTAAGTCAAAATTACATCATCATAAATAATCGGAGGAAAAAGACTTGATAATCGCACTTGAAGAAGCAAAATACAAACTTGAAAATTTCCGTGAAAATGTAGCCGAGCTGGGTTCGGCTCTTCGTGTGGACGAGTTGAGAGCAAAAACAGCGGAGCTTGAAAAAGAAACCACCGACCCGGAATTCTGGAACGATCAGGAAAACTCCAGTAAGGTTTTGAAGGAAATCAAGCGTCTGAAAGGTAAAATCGGCGCGTATGAGAAGCTGGAAGCAAAGCTCGAGGACACCATCACGTTGGCTGAGCTTGCAATAGAAGAAAACGACGAATCCCTGATAGGCGAGGTTGAAGCCGACGTGCGCGCCATTGAAGCCGAGGAGGAAAAGCAGAGAATCGAAATCCTTCTCTCAGGCGAGTACGACCAGAACAACGCAATTCTCTCCTTCCACCCCGGAGCAGGAGGCACGGAAGCTCAGGACTGGGCGCAGATGCTCTACCGCATGTACACCCGCTGGAGCGAAAAGCACGGATACAACGTGAAGCTCATCGACTGGCTTGACGGCGAAGAAGCGGGACTTAAATCCGCGACCATCATGATCGAGGGAGACAACGCGTACGGCTATCTCAAGGGAGAAAACGGCGTCCACCGTCTCGTGAGAGTCTCCCCCTTTGACGCGTCAGGCAGACGTCACACCTCATTCGCCTCAGTCGAAGTAATGCCCGAGTTCGACGACGACAACTCCATTGAAATCAAGGAGGAAGACCTCGAAATCACGGCTCACCGTTCGTCAGGTGCCGGAGGTCAGCACATCAACAAAACCGACTCCGCAATCCGCATTACCCACATTCCCACGGGTATTGTCGTAGGCTGTCAGACCGAACGGAGCCAGCTCCAGAACAAGGAAACGGCTATGAAAATGCTGAAATCCAAGCTCATGGAAATCAAGCAGAGAGAAAAGCTGGAAAAAATCGAGGACATCAAGGGAATCAAGACAAATATAGAATGGGGTTCGCAGATCCGCTCCTACGTGTTCATGCCCTACACCCTCGCCAAGGATGCGAGAACCGGCTACGAGGACGGCAATATTCAGGCGGTAATGGACGGAGAAATCGACGGCTTCATCAACGCCTACCTGAAAATGAACGCGGCTCAGGCATAATAAAATGAAAAAAGAAACCGACGGGGTCAGCTCTTGTACTGTATTCGAGGGCATGACCTCAATCCGCGCCGTTCTGTCAGCCTATGACGGGGACTTCAACGACCGACGCATAATCCGACTTTTGGTTGACGAAACCCGCCGGAAAAGCAAAGCAAAGGAGCTTGGCTGGCTTGAATTCAAGTCAAAGGAGCTGGGCTTCCCGCTCGAATACATCCCACCCGAGACCCTCGACAGCATAACCACCGGCACAACCCACGGTGGAATCATAGCCGAATGCACGTGCCGCACAATCCCACCCCTGACCCATGACAAAATCCGCGAAAACGGCTTCTACGCAATGGTGGAGGGAGTGGAAGACCCATACAACTTCGGCTACAGCATCCGCTCACTCAACGCCTGCGGGGCCGACGGAATCATTCTCTCCCCACGGAACTGGATGAGTGCCGCCGGGGTTGTCTGCAAGTCCTCAGCCGGAGCGTCGGAATACCTGCCCCTATTCCAGTCCGACCCACGGGAAACGGCGGAGTTGTTTAAAACTCGTGGATACCATGTAATCTGCGCGGGAATCCGCAACTCAACCTCATCCTTTGACATCTGCCTGAAAAAGCCCTTGTTTCTCATAATCGGCGGGGAGAAGCGCGGAATCTCAGCCTCACTTCTGGCGGAAGCTGACGAAATCGTGCGGATAGACTACGCGAAAGGCTTCGGCGGCTCCCTGTCAGCGTCCTCCGCGGCGGCAATGCTGGGGTACGAGGTCATGAGGCAGAACCGCGACAGCCAAAAATAAAAGGAGCAGTCATGAATATAGACGGATTCATCAAAAAAAAGAAGGGACTGGGTCTGCTTGGAATAAAAATCACAAAGGACGGCTCAACTACGGCTGAATGGAAATCTGAGGGCGAGTGCAGACGCAATATCTACTCCGCCTAAAAGAGCTTCACCTCCTGCGACGTGGGCTTTGCCGTACAGGAAGGACTTCTCTCCCTTGACGAGCGGCTCATCGACGTTTTCCCCAACTCCCTGCCTGATAAGGTCAGCGATAACCTCGCCTTGGCAAAAGTGCGGGATCTTCTCACCATGTGCCTCGTCAGAGTAAGGGCAGTCTTATGGGCGAACAGCGGCCCTTTTACGATGAGGACGACTGGGTGAAGCTGAGCCTGTCAATCCCCTTCGACTATAATCCCGGGACCCGCTTCGTCTACAATAACGTCGGACCCTACCTTGCGGGATTCTGGTTCAGGAGAGAGCCGAATGCGACCTTGTGTCCTACCTCACCCCGCGGCTGTTCAAGCATCTCTGAATCAAACGCCCCACGTAGGAATGCGACCCTCTCGGAAGAACCTTCGGAGCCGGAGGACTGTTTATCACCCTCACCGAGCTGCACAAATGCGGTCTGTTCTACTTGAACCGCGGAGTTTGGAACGGAAAACGGCTTCTGTCGGAGTCATGGATTGAGGAAAGTACGAGAGCGCAGTCCTCATTCCCCTACGGCTACCTTTTCTGGATGGGAGAGTACAATTCCTACCGAGCCGACGGCAAATATTCCCAGCTTTCAATAGTACTGCCGGAGAAGAACGCAGTAATCACTACAGTTGCCGAATGCCGTCAGGGGGACCGTCTCATGCGTGCAATCTACGACGACCTGTGCGTGAATTTGTAATAAAAATATAATACGCCGCCGCTGATGTAATTCGTCTCCGACAGCGTATTTTTTTGTTTTTCGCACAAATATCGCCGAAAGCGCAAAAATCTCGCGTTTCCCACTTGAATATTTCTCCGTTTTTTGATATACTATGGGGTGAAAAAATTTACCTGCCGGAGGTTCTTCATATGGAAGGAAAAATCGCGGAATTTCTTGAAATGCAGTCACTTCTCGCTCATGAAAAAGGCTGGGACAAGGACAGGACTCCTGAGGGCGCTCCATTTTCGATTCTCTGGTCAATAGATGAGCTTGGTGAAGCCATTGCCATCATCAAGAAAAAAGGTGGGAATGAAATCATGAACAACGCCGCCGTCCGCGCTCATTTTATTGAAGAGGTGGCTGACACCTTTATGTACCTCTTTGACATGATGAACGCCTACGGAATCACCTCCGACGAGTTCACCGCCGCCTACGCCGAAAAATTCTCCCGCAACCTCGGCAGAAACTGGAGTGAAAATAATATAATGTACGAAAAAAATAATGCAAAGCTTATAATATTCGATATGGAAGGCACCCTTGTCCACGAAAGCGAAGTTCTGGGCTGGACGGAAAGACTTGTGGAAATACTCAGCCACACGGACATAAAGCTGGACATCGTGACGGACCTTGACGAAAAGAAGGCCGCCTCCATGCTCGAAGCCGGAAACGTTGACTCAGGCTCGTTCCACAAAATCATAAAGTCCCTGCATTACTCGGAAGCCTACGAGACCGCCATGAAGGACTGCGGTGTTCAGCCGGAGGAAACGGTGGTCTGCTCGTCCTCGTCCGTCGCACTGAAGCTGGCGCAGAGAAAGGGGATCAAAACCGTAGCCGTGAGAAGCCGCCTCAGCGAAGAGATCTACAAAAAGGTAGGCGTCAACTACATCACAACGGATCTTCTCACCCTCCCCGAGTGGCTGGAGAAATAAAGAATTACATTTTATTAATATAGATTAACCCGATTGGATGTGATACAATGTGGTATAAAGACTATACCGAAGCAGATGCTGACCCGCTTTTCTAAAATATAGACATCAAGAAAGGATTTTATAGTATATGGAAGTATTTACCAAAGAAGATAAACGCACATGCTACTGCGGAACATTAACCGTCGCTGACATTGGCAAAAGAGTTACCGTTTCCGGCTGGGCGCAGAGAACCCGTGACCTCGGTAGCCTGATTTTTATTGACCTGCGCGACAGAACCGGCATTGTTCAGCTGGCATTTGACGAAAAGACCGACCCTGAAATTTTCGATAAGGCGTTCGGCGTGAGGGCTGAGTTCGTGCTTTCCGCTCAGGGCGTTGTCCGCTCAAGAGGCGAAGGTGCCATCAACAAGAACCTACCCACCGGCGAGATTGAAATTTTCGTCGACTACCTAAAGATTCTCTCCGTCGCACAGACCCCTCCATTTGAAATCAGCGACTCGAGCAACGTCCGGGACGAGCTGGCACTGAAATACCGCTACCTCGATTTGCGCAGACCCTCCCTCCAGAAAAACATCCTCATGCGCCACGAAATCGCCCGGGTCACACGTGAATACTACTACGAAAACGGCTTCATTGAGATAGAAACCCCCATGATGATAAAGCCCACTCCCGAAGGCGCACGGGACTACCTTGTTCCCTCGAGAATCCACAAGGGCAGCTTCTACGCACTTCCCCAGTCCCCCCAGATTTACAAGCAGCTTCTCATGCTCTCGGGCTTTGACCGCTATATCCAGCTTGCCCGCTGCTTCCGTGACGAAGACCTCAGAGCCGACCGTCAGCCGGAGTTCACACAGATTGACCTTGAAATGTCATTTGTAGACCAGGAGGACATCATGGCGGTAAACGAGGGCTATGTTGCCCGCCTGTTCAAGGAAATCCTTGGCGTCGAAATTCCCCTTCCTCTGCCCCGCCTCACCTACAAGGAAGCAATGGAGAGATACGGCTCCGACAAGCCCGACACCCGCTACGGAATGGATATTCAGGACATCTCCGACCTCGTGAAAAACAGCGGCTTCTCCGTATTCTCCTCGGCTGTAGCTGACGGCGGAAGTGTGCGCGCGATTGTGGCAAAGAACGCCGCCGCAAAGTACACCCGCAAGGAAATCGACAAGCTGACCGCCCACGCAAAGGGAATCGGCGCGAAGGGTCTGGCTTACATCCGCTTTGTTGACGACACTCCGAACTGCTCATTCGCTAAATTCATGGCAGAGGGCGAGCTTGAGTCTATTATGGAAAAAATCGGCTGCAAAAAGGGCGACGTTGCTCTCATCGTTGCGGATAAAGACAGCGTAACCCTTCCCACCCTCGGTGCACTGAGACAGATTATGGCAAAGGCTCTCGGAATCATCCCCGACGCTTACAATTTTCTCTGGATTACCGAGTTCCCCTTCTTCGAGTGGGATGAAGAAAGCGGTACATGGCTTGCAATGCACCATCCCTTCACCATGCCCCTTGACGAATGCCTCGACTATATCGACACCGACCCGGGTAAAGTCAGAGCGAAGTGCTACGACTTGGTTCTCAACGGCGTTGAAATTTCATCCGGCTCCATCAGAATCACCGACCCGGAATTACAGCAGCACATGTTCCGCCGCCTCGGCCTGACCGAAGAAGAAATCGAGCGCAAGTTCGGCTTCCTCGTTGACGCGTACAAATACGGAGCACCGCCGCATGGTGGAGCAGCCCTCGGACTTGACAGACTGGCGATGATCATGTGCGGATGCGACAATCTCCGAGACGTTGTGGCATTCCCGAAGGTGCAGAACGCTTCAGAGCTTATGTCAAAATGCCCCGCTCCCGCCGACCCGACAGCCCTCGCTGAGCTTGGAATCACGGTTGTCGACAAAGATGAATAACACAAAATATATCGTAAACCCAACCTACAATAACCTGCAAGGAAAATTCCTTAAGACAAATAATCGTGCTCATCCAAAGCCCCGCCCTTTTTCATCGGTTTATCCCAGCGGGAGTCCTGTCAAATCCGCATGTATGCCATTATCCGGCGAATGGAGGTATAAAGATGTCCCTGTTCAAATCAGCGGCGATGAAGGAAATTGAGGGGATTATCTTTGAGCTTCAGATGAACCTCGAGAACAACTACAAGGACGCCGCCCGGGATCAGCTGAAACGGCTGGGCGCGAAGTTAGAGGAATACCAGCAGAGCGGGAAGCTGAAGGACAAAGACTATAGACGGTTTCTTGTTATCTACAATGAATACGATATAAAAATGACCGGGTACCATCACTGAGGGTTGTTTTCGGTCAGAGGATTTACTGTACCTAAAAACAACATTATACGTAATAGAACGGAGAAAAATATGACTACTATCAAACTGTGGGAAAATGTTCCCGGACTGTGCAAGGAAGAACCTGTACTCGAATATTACCCCGCTGAGAAAAAGTTGACCGACGCCACAGTTGTAATCTATCCAGGCGGCGGATATGTGGGACGCGCGGGTCACGAGGGTCAGGGGTACGCTCTTTACTTCAACTCAATCGGCATGGACGCCTTTGTCTGCGAGTACCGGGTAAGCCCCCACCGCTTTCCTCTCCCGCTTCTTGACGCACGAAGAGCCGTTCAGTATGTCCGTGCAAACGCGGAAAAGAACGGCGTGAATCCCGACAGGATTGCCGTCATGGGATCCTCAGCCGGCGGTCATCTTGCGGCTCTGGTGTCGACCTACACGGACGAAATTTTCCTCGGGGACGCGGACGAAATCGACGGATTTGACTATATGCCAAACGCCACCATTTTATGCTATCCCGTGATCCACATGCCGGACGAGACATATGTAGCACATGTCGGCAGCTTCCAGAACCTTTTGGGGGAGGAATTAATCGGGGAAGCTGAGAAGTATTCGCCGGATCTTTTGGTCAGCGATAACACACCCACGGCTTTCATCTGGCACACCTCCGACGACGGGGGAGTCAACGTCTGCAACAGCTATTTATACGCCGCGGCACTTCGCCGACATGGAATCAGGCATGAGCTGCATGTTTTCCCGTCAGGTCATCACGGACTGGGACTGGCGCAGGAATGCCCTCACGTGGCCCAGTGGTCGGGACTTCTCAAGAACTGGCTCTGCGACATGGGCTGGCTGTGATTCACAAGTCGGCGGCATTGAATTGGGACTGACTTGGTATAATTAAACAAAAACAACGGGAGCTTCAGCTTATTTTGCCAAAGTTCCCGCTTTTTTAGTTTGCCATTTTTTCGTTGTCCCTTGTGAATTTCACGAGCTTTTCAAAGGCCTGACGGTTTTCCGGTTTCTGCATATCCGGATCGTCCTCCGCCGTTCGTTTGGCGTAGAATGCCGCTTTTTCAATCAAATCCATATCGGTGCATGACGCGGCCAGCTTGAAGCTCATTTCCCCGCTCTGACGTATGACGCCACATTCGTTGAAGAAATCGCCGGGTCCTCTCTGCTCTAAGTCATATTCCGCTATTTTGAAGCCGTCATTCGTGCTTTTTATGGCCTTTAGCCGCTCCTTTGACTTTTTGCTCTTTGTGTCGGACACGAGGATAAAGTAGGACTTGAACTGACCTCTGCCAACTCTACCTCTGAGCTGGTGAAGAGCGGACAGTCCGAACCGTTCAGCATTTTCCACAATCATCAAAGTCGCGTTTGGCACGTCAACACCCACTTCTATAACCGTAGTGGAAACCAGCACATCGATTTCGCGGTTTTTGAAGGCCTTCATCACAAGATCCTTGTCAACGCTCTTCATCCGCCCGTGAATCAGGCCTATTTTCAGCTCGGGAAGCTCGGCGGCAAGCTGAACGGCGTAGGACTCGGCGGCTTTTATGGGGAGGGTTGAATCCTCTTCCTCAACGAAAAGGTCGTCGAACAGGCTGATGTCGCCTATGTTTTCGGGGTCGTCTTCCTTCTTTTTTTCTTTTTCCTCCACTGCCGGACATACTACATATATCTGATGTCCCTCCGCCGACTGTCTGTGTATGAATCCGAGGAGCCGCTCATGGTAGCTTTCGTTTACAATGAACGTTTCGATTGTCTGCCGTCCCCTCGGAAGCTCGTCTATGCGGGACAGATCGATGCTGCCGTAGTTTGCAAGGGTCATGGTACGTGGTATCGGTGTGGCGCTAATGACGAGGCAGTGGACGTTTTCGGCCTTTTCAAACAGTGCGGCTCTCTGCTTCACTCCAAACCGGTGCTGTTCGTCGATTACCGCCAGTCCGAGGTTTTCAATCCGCACGTCATCCGTTATCAGGGCATGAGTGCCGATGATTATGTCAATTCTGTTCATGGGGTTGTCACCGGTCAGTCCTTCGCAGATGAGGGTGCGGGCTTTCTTTCCAGTGGAGCCGGTCAGGAGGGCGCAGTTGATTCCAAGGGGAGTGAAAATTTCTGCCAGCTTGTTGGCATGCTGCTCTGCCAGAATCTCCGTGGGAGCCATGATCGCGGCTCGGTATCCGTTTTTCACTGCAATATACACGGCGGCGGCGGCTACGACTGTCTTTCCGCTTCCCACATCCCCTGTGAGAATACGGTTCATCAAACGTTCTCCGGACATATCGGCGGAAATCTCGGCAATGCACCGCTTCTGCGCTCCCGTCAGCTCAAACTCAAGCCGGTTGTAGAAATCTTCGAGTCCACAGTCGGGGGTTTTCATGTAATTCTCCCGTCTCGCCTTGTTTCCCCGCAGGTTCATTGACAGAGACAGCATGAACAGCTCGTCGAAAATCAGCCGGCGTTTTGCTTTGTCTATTGCCTCAACCGATTCGGGGGCGTGGATGTTGTTTATGGCGTAGGAGTATGACGGCAGTGACAATTCTGAACGTGCGTCAAGGGGCAGGTATTCCTTAAGCTCCGATGCGGCTAGAGACAAAGCTTCCCGGGCGAGGTTTACCATGAACTTCTGGCTCAGTCCGGTGGTCAGCGGGTAGACCGGAACAATTGAATCGAGCTTTGCGCCGTCATAGTATGGTTCAGTTATGGGACTGTTCATCTGGAGACTACTGCGTTCATATGTGACTTTGCCGAAGAAGCGGAAGGTTGAGCCGTTTGGCATTTTCGGCTTGAGATACTGCTGGTTGAAGTATGTGATGTGAACAACTCCAGTTTCGTCGAATGCTTTAAGCTTCATCAGCACCATGCCACGGCGGATCATCTTCACCTCAGGCTCCACGGCTACGGTGAGAATCATCGAGTATGGTCCGGCTTTTCCTTCCATCGCGGACTCCTTCACCTCAGCGGCAGTGCTGATTTTCCCACGGTTCTGGTATGCCCGGGGATAAAAGCTGAGTACGTCACCAATGGTTTCGAGTCCGATTCTGCACAACGCCGCCTCACGTGCTTCGCCTACCCCACGGATTACCGAAACAGGTCTCTCAAGCGGGGGAAGATTTTCGTATTTTTCCATTGTACTTATCCTGATTATATCATTATGGTAGAATTTTACCATAAATACAGCAAAAATACAAGCGTGTTTATAGAATATTTTTTCACTTCCCGGCAATAATACATAAAAAAGAAGTCGGTGAAGTTATGGTGGATGAAGTAAAGGAAAAAGAAAAGCCCCACGTTATGAAAAAGTACAGCTCCCTCCTCGGGGAAGCTCTGGCGCGTCTGGGGGAAGAAAAAAAGTCGCTGATTTTGGTCTTCGAAGGTCTTGACGCGTCGGGAAAAAGCGGATGCATACGCCGGCTAGTTCGGGAGCTTGATTACAAGAATTGCAATGTGGTTCCCGTGTCAAAGCCAACGTCGGAGGAATATCAATACCACTACCTGCGGCGGTTCTGGAAGGCTCTACCTAAATACGGATGCTGTGCGGTGTTTGACCGGAGCTGGTACGGGCGTGTGTTAGTCGAACGGGTTGAGGGATTTTGTTCGGCAGAAGAATGGCGTCGGGCTTACCGTGAGATAAATGAATTCGAGAAGATTCTGTTCGACGACGGCGCGGTTATAATAAAGTTCTGGTTTGACGTGAGTCCGGACGTACAGCTCGCGCGGTTCAAGGAAAGGATGGAAAACCCGAAGAAGCAGCACAAAATCACGGATGAGGACTGGCGCAACCGTTCTTCCCGCAAAAAATACGACGAGGCAATGGCGGATATGCTTGAGAAGACGAAAACGCCCTACGCTCCATGGTATGTGATTGACGGGGACGACAAGAAAAAAGCGAGAATCGAGACTGCCCAAGAAATACTTGAATGGATTGACCTTATGGGATAGCCGGATTTGTTGTTAATTTAATATGATTTTATGTGATTTATGTACGTGATTTTATATAATCAGACGAAATCTGAAAAAATGATTATTACGGCTTGACATTTGCTCCCGTTTGTGATAGAATATCGACAAATTAAAACAAAGGAATTGCGGACATGAAAACAAATTCGGCAAATGTTAGCTTTGCAGCTGAATACTTTTATTACTCTTACTTTTTTACGATTGTTAAATAGTAAGAGTGTTTGTGCCGAAATTTTGTTTTAGAACCAGATAAATCTTAAACGGGACTTTCAGTATCAACACTGGGAATCCCGTTTTTTTGTACGATTGTCGGATTCATACGGTTTCTTGGTTTTCAATAAAAATTTTATTTACACAAGAGGTAAAAATCATGATTGCAGTATTGAAGCAGGGTACAACCCAGAAACAGATCGACAGCTTCTGCGAGTGGATCAAAGCTCAGGGAGTAGGCACTCACGTGTACAACGGCGAGTTCCAGACGGTCATCGGACTCATCGGCGACACCACAAAGATTGACGAGGAAATGCTCAACGGGCTTGACATTGTCGAAACAGTAAAGAGAATCACCGAGCCTTTCAAGAGCGCCAATAGAAAATTCCATCCGGACAACTCGATAATCGACATCTCCGGCAAAACCACGGTGGGCGGCAATACTTTCGCGGTAATTGCAGGTCCCTGCTCAGTGGAAAATGAGGCGCAGATTCTCGAGGTCGCACGTGCAGTGAAGGCTTCCGGTGCTACAATGCTCCGCGGCGGTGCGTTCAAGCCGCGTACTTCACCCTACGATTTCCAAGGGCTCCGCGCTGACGGTATCGAACTGCTTCTCGAGGCAAAAAAGGAAACCGGTCTGCCGATTGTCACTGAAATCATGAATGCGGCACATCTTCCCTTGTTCGAGGACGTTGACGTGATTCAGGTCGGCGCGAGAAACATGCAGAACTTTGAGCTGCTGAAGGAGCTGGGCAAGACAAACAAGCCGATTCTTCTCAAGCGCGGTCTTGCCAACACACTGAAGGAGCTGCTCATGAGTGCGGAATACATCATGGCTGGCGGCAACGAGAACGTCATCCTCTGCGAAAGAGGCGTGAGAACCTTTGAAACATACACGAGAAACACACTCGACATATCAGCCGTTCCCATGCTCCACGAGCTGACCCACCTGCCGGTTATCATCGACCCTAGCCACGCTACAGGTGTTTCGAGACTTGTAAAGCCCATGGCTCTTGCCGCAGCCGCATCGGGGGCAGACGGAGTTATGATCGAGGTTCACAACAACCCCTCAAAGGCTCTCTGCGACGGTCCTCAGTCTCTCACTCCCGCACAGTTTGATGATGTTATGAAATCCACAAAGCTGGTACTCGGCGCTCTTGAAAGCGAATACCACAAAACAATATAACAGGTGACGGACATGAAAGTTGGAATTATAGGACTCGGTCTCATCGGCGGCTCTATGGCGAGGGCTTACGCTGACGACGGGCACACAGTTTACGGCTGCGACACGGACGAGGTGGTTCTGAACTGGGCCAAGCTGAACAGCATCATCTCGGACGTTCTGACAGGGGACAATCTCGGCGAGTGCGAGCTGATTCTTCTTGCGGTAACTCCCGAGGCTGCGGCTAAGTGGCTGGAAGAAAACGCTGCCGGAATCAATAAATCTACACTTGTCGTGGATCTCTGTGGAACGAAGCGGTACATCTGCTCCGTGGGATTTGCTTTAGCTGAAAAATACGGCTTTACCTACGCCGGAGGTCACCCAATGGCAGGTTCCCACTTGTCGGGAATCAAGAACTCCCGGGCCAACCTTTACGAGGAGGAGACCATGGTTATCGTGCCTTCCCGCCGCGACGACATCGCCCTTTACGACAGAATCAAGAAAGCGTTCGCTCCGGCAAAGTTCGGTCACTTCACATACACCACAGCTGACGCACATGACGAGATGATTGCCTACACCTCACAGCTGGCTCACGTTGTGTCAAACGCGTTCGTGAAAAGCCCCCGCGCACAGCATCACATGGGAATTTCCGCGGGAAGTTACAAGGATCTGACGAGAGTGGCGTGGCTCAACGAACCCATGTGGACGGAGCTGTTCATCGAGAACCGGGACAACCTTGTAAACGAGCTGGACCTCATCATAGGTTCCCTCAGTCAGTACAGAAAAGCTATAGACGAAGGCAACGCGGCTGAGCTGAAAGAGCTGCTCCACGAGGGTTGCGTCGCCAAAAAGAACGCCGATGGCTGATATAATTGAAGAAAACAAAAAAGTAATCGACGCGGGCGGCTACAGGATTGTGGTTGAACGGAACTCCGCCGGCTCATTTGGGGAATATCTTAGGGATGAGGTTGGGTTATGCCGGGTTCTGCTTGTGGCGGACGACCGGGTTTACTCGATTTATGGAAAGAAAGTCCGGGACAGCCTGATTTCGGCGGGGTTTGAGTGTGCGGTAGATTTTGTTTTCCCTCACAGCGAGGCAAGCAAGAACCTCGATACTCTGACGCAGATTCTCCGTCACGCGGCGAAGGAAAAGCTGACCCGTCGGGACATTATTATCGCTCTCGGCGGCGGGGTCACGGGGGACATGGCGGGATTCGCTTCGGCTGTGTATCTCCGGGGGATAAAGTACGCCTCATGCCCGACGTCGCTTCTCTCGATGGTGGACTCATCCGTGGGCGGGAAGACTGCTGTGGACATCCCCGAGGGGAAGAATTTAGTGGGCGCGTTCCATCAGCCGTCATTTGTGCTCACCGACCCGGACGTGCTCTCGACTCTGCCGGATGAGTTTGTGTCTGACGGAATGGCTGAGGTCATAAAATATGGGGTTCTGGGCAATCGAGAGTTGTTTGAACTGCTCGAAAAAACCGACGGTATGGCGGACATTGACGAGATAATCACCTCATGCATAAAGGACAAGCGGGACATTGTTGCTGTGGACCCGACGGACAAGGGGATTCGAGCAAAGCTGAATCTTGGTCACACGATGGGCCACGGGATTGAGCTGCTCTCAGACTTCTCGATTTCCCACGGTCATGCGGTTGCCTCGGGGATGTATTTAATAATGAAGGCTTCCGTCGCGAACGGGCTGTGCGGGGAAAAAAATCTCACACGGCTTGAAGCTCTGCTCGGCAAGTTCGGGCTTGACCCCTACCTCTACAGAAAATTTGACTTTGACGCACTCATTGATGCCGCGTCCCACGACAAGAAGAAATCCGGCGGCAGGATTACGCTTGTAATTCCGACAGGTATCGGGAAGTGCGAGCTTCTGCCCATGGAATTCGAAGAGATGCGCAGATTTATGCGTTCGGGGTTTGACAGATGAACAGGACGATTAAAATTTCATCCTTCGGCGGGAAGGTCGACTCGATTCCGTCAAAATCCTACGCTCATCGGGCTTTGATATGCGCCGCCTTTGCCGATTCGGCTACCGTAATCAAGTGTGAAAAGACAAGCCGGGACATTGACGCGACGGCTGACTGTCTGAGGGCTTTGGGTGCGGAAATTGACTATTCCGGCGGGTACTTCAGGGTGAATCCGGTCAAAAATCCGCTGAAAACCGCTTTCCTTCCCTGCGGCGAATCCGGATCTACTCTGCGGTTTTTATTACCCATTGCGGCTGTACTTGGAGTTGACGCGGCATTTGAGGCTCAGGGAAGGCTTGCGAGTCGTCCGCTGTCCCCTTTATCTGACGAACTTGTGCGTCATGGGGCTGAGATTTCGTATGATCCCATTCGGATACGCGGTAAAATCGGCGGCGGGGACTACAGAATCAACGGGTCCGTGTCGTCACAGTTCACCACGGGACTGCTGCTGGCACTGTCAATCGGCTCTTTGGGCGGGTACGTTGAGATTCAGGGAAAAATCGAGTCCGAGCCATACATTGAACTGACCCGGTCGGTGTTGGGCAAGTTCGGCGTGGACGTGATAAAAAGCGGCAATGTGTATACTCCTGTGGGACGGCTTAAGTCTCCGGGAACGGTTGTCACTGAAGGGGACTGGTCCAACGCGGCGTTCATGCTATGTGCGGGTGCTTTTTCCGACTCCGGCGTGGAGGTCAGCGGACTTGACGCAGGTTCTTCTCAGGGGGATAAAGCTATTATTAAGATTTTATCTCAGTTTGACGCGGAATGTTCCGTAAACGGGGACTCGGTTAAGGTGAAAAAAGGCGTGCTTCACGGGATTACAGTGGACGCGGGCAACATTCCCGACCTTGTGCCGATTATCGCTGTTGTGGCGGCTGGGGCTGAGGGAATCACAGTCATCAAAAACTGCGGTCGGCTCCGGCTCAAGGAAAGCGACAGAATCGAGTCCACCTGCGCCATGATTCGCTCCCTCGGCGGGGAGATTGCGGTTGACGGGGACGATTTGGCGATTCACGGAAAGAAAAGGTTGTCGTCAGGTGACGTTTGCGTGGATTCATACAACGACCACAGAATCGTCATGGCGGCGGCGGTGGGTGCGGTTTTGTGCTCCGGCAGCGTGACAATAAACGGAAGCGAAGCCGCGTCCAAGTCCTACCCGGGATTCTTTGAGGATTTATCGAAAATCGTACTATAAGGAGGCTTTATGACCTCATACGGAAAAAATATAAAAATCAGCGTCTACGGCGGCTCTCATGACGATGAAATCGGCGTGATTGCCGAAAATATTCCCGGAGGAATTGAGTTCAGCTACAGCCGGCTTTGCGAGTTCATGAAGCGGCGCACCCCGGGTCAGAGCAGACTCACCACATCCCGAAAGGAACCGGACATTCCACTGCTGGTCTCGGGAATTGACGTGGACGGGGACTTTTGCAAAACCAACGGGGAGACGTTAAAAATTGCCATAAAAAGCACCAACGTCCGCACGTCGGATTACGCCAACCTTGAGTTCACTCCCCGTCCTTCCCACGCCGATTATCCGGCTTACGTGAAGTCACACGGACGGGCTGATTTACGGGGTGGCGGGCATTTTTCCGGCAGACTCACGGCTCCCTTATGCGCAATCGGCGGAATTTTCAGGCAGAATCTCGAGGAAAGAGGGATTTTCATCGGTGCGCACATAAAGTCGGTGAAGGGTGTGGAGGACGAGAGCTTTGATCCGGTGCGTATTAATAAGGAAAAATTTGAGAAAATCCTCACCCATTCCCTGCCGGTGATTGACGAAAAAGCGGGTATGAGAATGGCTGAGGTCATTGACTCGGCGAGGATGGCTCAGGATTCCGTGGGCGGGGTCATCGAGTGCGCGGCTGTGGGGCTTCCAGTGGGACTTGGCGAGCACATGTTTTCCGGTATGGAAGGGCGGATTTCGTCAATTGTCTTTTCGATTCCGGCGGTCAAGGGACTCGAGTTCGGCGCGGGATTTAAGTCCTCAGGCATGTTCGGCTCGGAAAACAACGACCCGTTTTATTATGACGGCGGTGTTGTGCGCACAATGACCAACAACTGCGGCGGAATTTTAGGCGGAATGACGAACGGGATGCCGCTGATTTTCCGCTGTGCAGTGAAGCCAACTCCGTCAATCAGCCGCGAACAGGACAGCGTGAACCTGACGACGGGCGAGAACGTGAAGATTCAGATTAAAGGACGGCACGACCCGTGTATTATTCCCCGTGCGGTCCCGGTGATTGAAGCCGCCTGTGCTATTGCGTTATTTGACGCTTCCCTTGACGGCGGAGAGATGGAGAAATAGAGATGGACGGAAAAATTTACGCGATCTCGGGTGAGCTGATGTTAGTGAAGCCGGATGAGACGTACCGCGGGCAGGTGTGGCAGATTCGGGCAGAATTTCTTTAGCATGGCGAGGAGTTTGACGGCTGTTCCGGGCTGAGACAGGCCGAAACTTATGGGGAATGGCTCGATCAGGACGCGCTTCTGTGCAAAATGTACGGGGACAATTTCTCCCCCCTCGGATGTGTTTATGTCCGTGCGGAAGTGCAACGGCTGTGTTGTGGGGATAATAGACTAACGTCATGTTCTGTCGGAATTTCTCCTGAAATACGGCGGTCAGGTCGGGTTATTCGGTGAAGTTGTCCGAGAGAGGCCGTGGTTACGGTAAACAAACGCTGACTTTACTGCTGGACTGGCTGAGGGAAAACAAAATTACGGACAGAGTTCTCGTCACCTGCGACAAGGAAAACGAGGCTTCGAAAAGGACAATTATCTCCTGCGGCGGGGTGCTTGAGAATAAAGTCGCGGACGACGCGGGTCTTGGGCAGTCCGGTGTCATACAGCGGTACTACATCAACTTACAATAAATTCACATAAAGGCGGACGAAATGGTGGAAAACAAACATTTGACATGCGGGCTTATCGGCAATCCTCTGGGACACAGTTATTCCCCCCGGATTCACGCGGAACTCGTAAAATATTTGCCGGTTGATTACGATTATTCACTCTTCCCCATGGAGGAGGACGCGGTGGAGGGATTTCTTCTTCGGCGGGACTTTGACGGGATCAACGTGACAATCCCATACAAAAAGACCGTCATGCCGTATCTGGACGAAATTTCCCCGGAAGCGGGACGAATCGGGTCGGTGAACACCATAATCCGTACAGGCGACGGCAAAATTAACGGGTTCAACACGGACTACTACGGCTTTTCATACATGCTTGACAAGGGTAGGATTGAGCTTGACGGGAAAAAAGTGCTGGTTCTCGGCAGCGGCGGGGCTTCAATGACGGCGAGAACCGTTGCGGCTGACCGTGGTGCGCGGAAAATTGTGATTATATCCCGTCACGGCGATGACAACTATTCGAATCTTGAGCGGCACTACGACGCGGACGTGATCATCAACACCACCCCCGTGGGAATGTATCCGAAGAATGGGGTTTCCCCGCTGGCCGGAACTCCCCTTGAGAAATTCGCAAATCTCTCCGGTGTGGTGGATATGATTTTCAATCCGTCGAAAACCGCGCTGATTCTTGACGCTGAGGAAGCGGGGGTCAGGTGCATATCGGGGCTTCCCATGCTTGTGGCTCAGGCTAAGCAGGCTTCGGAAATCTTCACAGGGGAGCAGATCGACGACTCGGTCATCGACAAAATCACCACTCAGATTGAGTTTGACACGAAAAACATAGTTCTCGTTGGCATGCCGGGGGTGGGCAAAACTTCAAACGGCATGAAAATCGCAAAAAAGCTGGGGCGGCGTTTTGTGGACCTTGACGAAGAAGCGGAGAGAGTCAGCGGACGGAAGATTCCCGAGATTTTTGCGTCAGACGGGGAGGAATATTTCCGTGACCTCGAGAGCCGGGTTTTGGAAGACGCGGCAAAAGAATCGGCTGCTGTCATTTCCTGCGGCGGCGGCGCGGTTTTACGTAAGTCCAACAGACGAAGCCTACGTCAGAACGGAACAGTGGTATTCATGAAACGGGACCTTGATTACCTGCCGAAAAATGGCCGTCCGCTGTCACAGAAGAACGACCTGCGGATAATGTATGAGTCACGGCTTCCATATTACACCGAGGCGGCGGACTTGGTTTACGAGATGAACGGAACGCCGGAGGAAAATTCATCCCGAATCATTGACATTTTAAAATCCCAATTGAATTGAGGCGATACATATGAAACTGCTTATCATAAACGGACCGAACATAAATATGCTGGGCATCCGCGAGCCGGATATTTACGGAAAAAAGGACTATAACGCCCTTCTCGAGCTGATTGACAGAACCTGCAAAGACGGCGGAATCGAGTACAAATGCTTCCAGTCAAATCACGAAGGGGACATTGTTGACGAAATTCAATTGGCCTACGGCAAGTACGACGGAATTGTTATAAATCCCGGGGCATACACCCATACAAGCGTGGCGATACTGGACGCGCTAAAGGCTGTGGGAATCCCCACGGTTGAAGTACACATTTCCGACGTAAATTCCCGGGAGGAGTTCAGACGCTTCTCCTATGTTTCACTCGCTGCAAAGAAGACTATAGCCGGACACGGACTCGATGGATACGCTGAAGCCATTCTGTGGCTCCGGGACAACAAATGAGGTCTATCCCGTATTTCCTTAGGAGGATTTACGGGTTTTTGTATAGTTTTAACAATTTTTGCACATATTTTTTTACGAATAATCTTTACCCGTAATTTGGTTGTTCACAAAATGTAATATATTTTAGTCCGGTTTCATGGTATAATTAATAAGAAAACTTTCAACTTTACAAGGAGGAAGGCAGACCCGGCAGGCTGTCGTTTTTTCGGTTTTGGAAAAGGTATTTGAATACTTAAAAAGAAGCCTGACTATCTCGTGGAAAAGCGTATTCTTCAACTTCAAGCAGTACGTATGCTTTTTCATCGCAATTATCATAGTTCAGGTTTTGTACGGTATTATGTCGATTTCGGCGGACAACAACAACAACGTCGAATATCAGCACGTCACGGAGGAGTATAACTATCACATGGTTCTTAAGGGACTGAACGAGGACCAGGCGCGTTACCTCATCGCGGACGAAGGCACGGTCTTCAAAAGTGACGTTATATTCAATGTAGTTGATTCGGAGCAGTACACCAACGAGTTCACGGGAGAGGAAAGATACGACGTCTACCTCTACTTCACAGGAGATCTCGACTTCTGCTTAAAGAGATTCAACGACAGCTATCAGAAGGATTTGGCGGCTCTCGGCGACGCTGACAAGACATTCAGCAAGGCCACAACTCCGCTGATGAACTTCAAGGACAATATCAGGGCTAACACAGTGACGTTTGTCTTTATAACGCTGGTGCTACTTGTTGTGGCAATATTCCTGCTGACATCACTCTACAACATTCGTATTAACCAGTACAAGTTCCAGTACGGCGTTTACCTCACCTTCGGAGCGGACTTCAAGATGCTCTTCTCCACGGCGTTCTGGGAACTGTTTGTGATATTTGTGGTGACGTTTATTCCGTCAATCCTTATATCAACTTTGATTTCATACTTCATCTACAGTCAGTCGGGCTACGGCTTTATCTTCAACGGACTGTCCATACTAAAGATATTCCTGTTTACGCTCATCGTAATTTTAGCGTCGGTTTGGACTCCCATGAAGGTCATGTCGGTGAAGAACCCCATGTCCCTGATTATCACCGAGGATAACTCAAACCTTGTCACTTCCCCAATGCGTTCCTTCAACATTTTCGCGGAGAAGTTCCCGACAAAGTACGAGTTCTACTCCATCTGGAGATTCAGAAAGTACAATATTCAGCTTCTAACCACGGCTATCGTGTTCTGCGCGCTGTTCATCATGGGTCTGTACATGGCGGACATTTACACCACCGACCTATACTATCCCCGTCCGCAGTTTGAAGTGAACCTCGCCGAGTCCGGCTTTGAGTATGACGAGCTGATGTCCTCCGAGCTGTATTCACTTGACGGAGTGCGGGCTGTGGAGATCAACGACAACTCAACCGAGGCTTATGAAGTGGCGTCCCACATGATTGTGGAGTCCAAGAATGTGCGTGCGCTGAAAAATCTTGTGACCTACAACGGCACGGAATTTGACACGGGCGATAAGAACTGGCGTGTGTCAAGCGACATTGTATTCAAAGCCATGACTGAGGAGCAGGTGAGAATTCTCGAGGACTACGACTACGAGGGCGACATCACAAGCGTGCTCCAGCCTGGATATGTAGTTATAGGCGACGCAATATCAAACGTTCCCACATACAAGTTCAACGTAGGCGACGTGATTTACATTTCAAAGAAAACCGGTCAAATCAAGGCAGTGGACAGCAATGTTACCGGACGTGCGCTCCTGAAAAACCAGATTTCATACTTCCATTATGACTACTATCCTTTCATAATCGGCGCAATAATCAAGGATATTCCCTCGGGTTCAACTCCAATTTTCATGAATCTCGAGGACTACAATACAATCACGGACAAGACTCCCAAGGCAACGTCATTCAACATCTACGTTGAGCGGGACATCACGACCGATGAGGTAAATCAGCTCTACGCCGAAGTGAGAGCATGGAGCCACACCTACGGCGACGTTAAGGTATCGAACAAGGACATCACCCTGTCAAACACCATCGCCGCTGACAAGCACTACAACGAGCTGTACATCGCTATCTCCATCATGATTCTGTGCATCTCGCCGCTTGTATGGTTCTTCTCCCAGACGCTGTATTACTCAAAGCGTGAGAAGGAGTTCAATATTCTACAGTCCATTGGAGCGGTGGCGAAGGAGATCAAACAGATTTACCTCCAAGGCGGTCTTACAATGGCTGCGATGTCGCTGGTTGTGTCAATCGTCCTGAGCTACGCGGGAAGCTATCTGCTGTTCTACATATACAACGTGGTTATGCCCTACTTCACCAACGAAAACGTGCGCTACATGTTCTACATGCCTTGGTACGCAATTCTGACGAGCATTGTAATGTCGGTGGCCTGCGGATTCTTCTCAACATATCTGCCCTTCCGCAGCTACTACAAGAACCGCTACTCACTCCAGAACGGCGGTGCGGGTGCGGAATACGGCGCTGACGAATGATTCACATAAATACAGAGAAAGGTTAGGTTTATATAAATGGCAGACACAATAGAATATATGCTGCAAACTGAGAGCGTTATCAAGCAGTACAAGCAGTACGACACAGTAATCACCGCCGTAAACCGTGTAAGCATCAAGGTTGAACCCGGAGAGTTCGTGGCAATCATCGGTACATCCGGCTCCGGTAAATCCACATTCCTGCACATCTGCGCGGGTCTTGACTCCTGCGACGCGGGACGTGTTATCATCCGTGGTCAGGACATCACAAAAATGTCAGCGGATGAACTGAGCCGGTTCCGCGGAATGAACATGGGATTCGTGTTCCAGAGACACAATCTTATTCCACAGTTCACGGCACTGGAGAACATTCTGATTCCCACAATGATGTGCAACAAGCCGGAAATGTCATATCAGGAGACCCTCCGCCGTCTGGTTGAGACATTGCAGCTCACTGAACGACTGAATCACCTGCCGTCAGAGCTGTCCGGTGGTCAGCAGCAGAGAGTCGCAATCGCACGCGCACTTATAAACATGCCCGACATCGTGTTCGCCGACGAGCCTACGGGAAACCTTGACCGGAATAACGCCGACGAGGTTCTCAAGCTCCTCCTCAAGACCCGGGAAGAGATGGGTCAGACGCTGATTATGGTAACGCACGACCTGTCAATCGCCGACCACGCAGACAGAATCTTCCGCATGGACAACGGTATTCTCTCACTGGAACGGGACTACATCGGCGGAACAAAGAAGACCATTCAGGGATATTGATTTTTAATGCAGTTTAATATTAACGCTGAGGTATTTATGTACTTCGGCGTTTTCTCTTGGTTCATACTTCCGGCGGGAGCGCATATATTTTATAAAAACGTTCGGAGGACTTTGCCATGAGAAAGATTCTCAATTACGTTATTTTTTCGTTTTTGTTTTTCAGCTTCTGCGTGTTGTTCGGGATGAACGAAGCCGGAAGAAACGCGGTCCAGCCGTCAAACGCCACTCCTGCGCCGAATGAAGCGGAAAGCGTGGTTTTCGTCATTGACCCGGGTCACGGCGGAGAAGATGGAGGCGCAAGCTCGGAAAATCTCATCGAAAAGGATGTGAATCTTGCAATCAGCAAAAACATAGCCAAGCTTTGTACGCTTTTCGGGGTGGAGTATAAGCTGACCCGTGAGGATGACCGGCTTCTCTACGACTACTACCACGATTTGGAGTCCTATAAGGGCAAGAAGAAGACCTACGACTTGCGAAACCGGCTCAGAATGACGGAAGAAGCAAACCCCGCGCTGTTCGTCAGCATACACATGAACAAGTTCACCGAACCGCAGTACAAGGGACTTCAGGTGTACTACTCCCCAAACAACGAGGCCAGTCAGACGGCGGCGGACATGATTCAGACCTACGCGAAAAAATACCTGTCGCCGGACAACGAACGCCAGACCAAATGCGCAAATCACTCGATATACCTGCTCAAGCGGATGACCCTGCCGGCGGTTCTCGTTGAGTGTGGATTTCTCTCGAACCCGGAGGAATCGGCACTTTTTTCGACAGACGTATACCGGGAGAAGACTGCGGCGGTGATTTTCTCGTCAATTCTCGAGTTTTCCTGCAAAAATAAATGAATACGGACAAAAATTCACATATTTCACTTGCCGCAGAGTGAGTTTTGAGTTATAATAATACAAATAGACTTTTTATAGGTGAAAAATGAAATCGTCAAAAACAGTTTACGTTTGCAGTGAGTGCGACTACCAAAGCGCAAAATGGCTGGGCAAGTGTCCATCATGCGGGGCGTGGAATTCCTTTTCCGAGGAGACCTACACCCAAATCCCAACGGCACCGAAAAGCGGGCTTAAGTCATCCTCAGGCACAAGAGTACGGGGTCGGGAGCCGGAGCACGCGGTGAAATTCGGTGACTTTACCATGCCGGACTACCTCAGACACAGCACCGGAATCGGAGAGCTTGACCGGGTTTTGGGCGGAGGCATGGTTGAAGGGTCGGTTGTTCTATTAGCAGGGGAACCAGGAATCGGAAAGTCAACGCTTCTCATGCAACTATGTGGGCAGATTGGCGACTCCTGCAAGGTTCTGTATGTCTCCGGCGAGGAATCGAAGGGTCAGCTGAAAATGCGTGCGGACAGACTTGGTGTAAAAGCCGAATACCTCTACGTTTTGACGGAGACCGACATATCGGAGATTATCGCGGAGTATGACAAAATCAAGCCGGATGTGATGATTGTGGACTCCATCCAGACCATGTACACCGACGCGTCAAACTCCATGAGCGGAAGCGTGACTCAGGTGCGGGAGTGTTCGTCCCTGCTGATTGACAAAGCGAAAACCGACGGCGCCTCCGTGATTATCGTGGGCCACGTGAACAAGGAAGGCGGAATCGCGGGTCCGAAAGTGCTGGAACACATGGTTGACGCGGTTTTGTATTTCGAGGGGGACCGACGTCAGCCTCACAGAATCGTCCGTGCGATAAAGAACCGGTTTGGTTCTACAAATGAAATAGGCGTATTCGACATGGGCGAGGACGGACTTGAGGAAGTGGCAAACCCGTCTGCCATGCTGCTGGAGGGACGACCCGTTGGTGTGAGCGGAAGCTGTGCGGTGTGCATAATGGAAGGAAGTCGGCCTCTGATTGCGGAAATTCAGGCTCTTGTGTCACCCACAACCTTCCCCGCTCCCCGCCGAACCTCAAACGGACTTGACTACAACCGCATGTGCCTGCTTTTGGCGGTGCTTGAGAAGCGGCTGGGGCTGAAGTTTTCTTCGACTGATGTATACCTCAACGTGATCGGCGGTCTGAGACTGGACGAGCCTGCAATTGACGCCGCCGCATGTCTCGCGCTGATTTCGTCCCTGCGTGATATTCCGGTGCCTGACGACGTGATAGCATTCGGCGAGGTTGGGTTATCCGGCGAATTCCGAGCAGTTGCGTCCATTGAACAGCGGGTTAACGAGGCGTACAGGCTGGGATTTACGAAAATCGCACTGCCGAAGCGGTCAGCCTTAAAAAATGAGAAGCTGCTGAGGGAGTCCGGGGTGGAGATAATTCCGCTATCCGGCATTTACGACGCGTTAAAATTATTGGCGGCAAACGAGAAAAATAAAAACAAAGATAAGATGAAGGTGGACTTATGAACTATACTGTGAGAAAAGCGGCTGAGCGGGATATTCCGAAAATTCTCGACCTGCTCAGTCAGGTGAATCTGATACACCACAACGGCAGACCGGATTTATTTAAGGCTGCTACAAAATATACGCCGGACGAGGTTGTGGGCATAATATCAAGTGAAAAGACTCCCGTGTTTGTAGCGGTTGATGAGAACGACAAGGTTTCCGGGTACGCGTTCTGCGTGTTCAGGCAGTTTGTAGGCGACGGGATGATGACCGACGTGAAAACCTTATACATCGATGACCTTTGCGTGGACGAGACCTGCCGTCACTGTCACATTGGCTCAATTTTGTACGATTACGTCCGTGGATTTGCGAAGGAGTGCGGGTGCTACAACATTACGCTGAACGTGTGGTACTTCAACGAGGACGCGCGGCGGTTTTACGAAAGCATGGGTATGGCTCCACAGCGGCAGTTTATGGAGGAGATTTTGTGATTTGGCTGTTCCACCTGCCTAATCGGAAAAATTAGATAGTAAAATATGATAATCAGACACGAATATCCTGTTTGCGAGTACGACACAGGCAGGAATCCTATAATAAAACCCGGGGATTTTTTGGCAAAAACCCTTCACGAAAGGTGCGTTATCACGTTTCCCCGCAGGGAACTTGAGCAGCTTGCCGAAGAAAAGAAGCTTCCCATTATCGGATATTTACATTCGGAGGTTTTGGACATTCCCATATATGAGTATTGTTCATCCGTTGGGAAAATTTGTATAACGATGCCGTTTTCCACTTCTCCCGGTGCGGCTGGTACAATTGAAGAATTACACGCTATGGGCTGCGAAAAATTCATCATCTGCGGTGCTGCCGGATCGCTGAAACATGACTCAAAGGTTGGGGAGATTATATATAGTTCCCACCTCCGCCGTTAGGGATGAAGAGGCGTCATACCATTATTTACCACCATCCCGCGAGGTTGAGTGTCACAGTGAAACCGTGGATTCCGTCATATCGGTTCTTGAGAGATTTGGAATACCGTTCACAACCGGAAAAACATGGACGACTGACGCTATGTAGCGGGAAACACCGGAAATGGTTGAGCTAAGGCGAGGCGAGGGCTGCGTTACGGTTGAAATGGAGACGGCGGCGTTTTTTGCGGTGTCGAAGTATTACGGCATTCCGCTGGCACAGCTTCTTTACGCGGGAGACAACGTGAGCGGCGAAAAATGGGACTCCCAGGACTGGAACGGACAGAAAAATGTGCGGTATGATTTAATCACAACATCCATCAAAATAATAGAGGAGTTATGAGCGCAAGATTGATCGAAACCTATTGACAAACCGGCGGAAATATTGTAAAATATTATTTATAATTTAGACTAAATTGAAGGAAAAAATATGAAAATTACCCCTGTAAAAGGCTGCGCGGATTATCTTCCGAATGAAGTTTTGATTCGCGACTACCTGCAAAACACCATTCTCGAGACCTACCGTTCATGCGGATTTGAGCGGATTACAACGCCTATTATAGAGGACATCGAAAACCTCGACAAGAGCGACGGCGGTGAGAACCTGAATTTGATTTTTAAAATAATGAAGCGCGGGGACAAGTTAGAGGAAGCTTTAAAGTGCGGTGACGAGCGGGAAATTTCCGACATGGGACTGCGCTACGACCTTACCCTGCCCCTGACGAGGTACTATTCCAACAACCGTGCCAAGTTGTCCAGTCCCTTCAAGGTTATACAGATTGACAAGGTTTACCGGGCTGAGCGTCCGCAGAAAGGGCGTATGCGGGAGTTTGTCCAGTGCGACATCGACATCATCGGTTCGGACAGCTGGACGGCTGAGGTTGAGCTGATTTCCACCACCGCGAAGGCTCTGGAAAACATCGGCTTTGAGCGGTTCGACATCCGTATCAACGACCGTCGGCTGCTCAAAGCAATCATCATGAAAGCCGGATTTGGTGAAGGCGACTGCGATTCAATCTGCATTTCCCTTGACAAGCTGGACAAAATTGGCTTTGACGAAATTCGTGCTGAGCTATACGGTAAAGGTTACGATCCCGAAAAGGTTGACGGTCTTATTTCATCCGTGAGCAAGACTCCGTTTACGCTGGAGGACGCGGAGGAGCTATGCGGGCAGTGCGAGTCAATCGACAACCTGAGAAAAATTATCGCGGCTTCGGAAAAGGTTGCGGACTCCGGCGGGGGCAAGCGGAAGTACAATGTGGTTTACGATATGACACTTGTACGCGGTCAGGGGTACTACACGGGTACGGTGTTCGAAATTTCCAGCCCGGACTTCAAAGGTGCAATCGGCGGCGGCGGACGGTACGACGACCTCATCGGCAAGTTCCTCGGCGAATCAATTCCGGCTGTGGGATTTTCCATAGGTTTTGAGCGGATTGCAATGATTCTGCTCGAGGGAAAGTACTCGATTCCACAGAAAAAGCCGAAGCTGGCCCTGATTTACAATGAAGAAAACTTCACCGACGCTCTGGTTCACGCGGAGAAGCTACGGGGCGAGTACGACGTGGCTCTGTTCGCGGCTGTGAAGAAGCTGGGCAAGCTGTACTCCAAGCTCGAGGAAGCGGGATTCTGCGGCGCTTTGGTTGAAGGAAACGAAGAAATCAAGCGGTTCGGACAGGACTAAAATTTGGTGGATTTTAATAAATTACGGACATTCAAAATGATATAAAGTTGTACTGCAATACAGTGCGGAGGGAAAATGGTAATTACAGATTTACTTGAAAAAAACGCGAAGCTGTATCCGAATGATGTGGCTCTCGTGGAGATAAACCCGGCGAATCAGCCCGACCCCAACCTGACATGGCGGGAATATTCGCTGATCGAGGCGACTCCCGGTGAAAAATACCGTCGTGAGATGACGTGGCGTGAGTTTGACACAAAGGCGAACCGCTTTGCCAATCTGCTCATGACCCGGGGCGTGAAAAAGGGCGACAAGGTGGCTATACTGCTCATGAACTGCCTTGAGTGGCTGCCGATTTACTTTGGAGTTTTAAAGACGGGTGCTCTCGCGGTTCCCATGAACTACCGTTATTCAGCGGAGGAAATAAAGTACTGCGCCGAACTGGCGGACGTTTCGGTTCTGGTTTTCGGTCCCGAATTCACCGAACGGGTTGCGTCCGTGTTCCTCGATCTGCCGCTCTTAAAGAATTTATTCTTCGTAGGCAAGGATGTTCCAGAGTTTGCGGACAGCTACGACAGACTTGTGACATTCTGCTCCTCCGTTGCTCCGGCTGTGGAATACGACGAGGACGACGACGCGGCGATTTACTTCTCCTCAGGCACCACCGGCTTCCCGAAGGCTATACTGCACACGCATATGTCCCTCATCAGCTCATGCAGGGTCGAGCAGCATCACCACGGTCAGACACGGGACGACGTTTTCCTATGTATTCCGCCGCTGTACCACACGGGTGCGAAAATGCACTGGTTCGGCAGTCTCATCAGCGGAAGCCGCGCCGTGATTCTCAAGGGAGTTTCCCCGGACTGGATTCTGCGTGCGGTGTCGGAAGAACGTGCTACAATTGTATGGCTTCTTGTTCCGTGGGCGCAGGACATTCTTGACGCAATCGACCGGGGAGACGTTAAGCTATCGGACTACCGCCTGACACAGTGGAGGCTCATGCACATCGGAGCACAGCCAGTTCCGCCGTCACTCATCAAGCGGTGGAAAAAGGTGTTCCCGGATCACCAGTACGACACAAACTACGGCCTGTCCGAGTCAATCGGTCCCGGATGCGTACACCTCGGTGTGGAGAACGTGGAGAAGGTCGGCGCGATCGGAATTCCCGGTTATTTGTGGGAAGCGGACATCGTCAACTCCGACAACAAAAGCTGTGCACCTGAAGAGGTGGGCGAGCTGATTGTGAAGGGTCCGGGCGTGATGAAGTGCTACTACAAGAATGAGGAAGCGACGAAGGAAGTCCTGAAAAACGGCTGGCTCTACACGGGAGACATGGCAAAGCGGGACTGTGACGGGTTCATCTACCTTGTGGACCGCAAGAAGGACGTGGTCATAACCGGCGGCGAGAATTTGTACCCCGTTCAGATTGAGGATTACCTCAGGCGATGCGACAAAATCAAGGACGTGGCGGTAATCGGTCTGCCAGACGAGAGGCTGGGTGAGATTGCGGCGGCGGTAATCGAGCTGAAACCCGGAGTTGAGTCAAGCGAGGAGAAAATAAATGAATTCTGCCTTGGACTGCCGAGATACAAGCGTCCGAGAAAGATAATCTTCGCGGATGTTCCCCGCAATCCCACAGGAAAGATAGAAAAGCCGAAGCTGAGGGAGCGTTACTGCAAGAAATCCTTAGTGGAAGCGCAAACAACGAGATAAATCACATAAGGCAGTGTTCACAAAAACGGGTGCTGCTTTTTGTTTATTTATACAGTTTTTTTGTAAGCTCTTACAATTTTATTGGCATTCAGCTGAAATTATGATATACTATAGTTCAGTTTCTCAATATTTTTCATAAAGAAGGTGAAAAAATGATTGAACTCAGCCATATCACGAAGACGTTCAGGGTTGCAAAGCGTAATTCGGGTATGAAGGAAGCCATGAAGGCGTTGTTCCGGCGTGAATACAACACGGTGAGCGCGCTTTCGGACGTTTCTTTTACAATCGACGACGGGGAAATGGTCGGGTACATCGGACCTAACGGAGCCGGAAAAAGCAGCACTATCAAAATAATGAGCGGGATTCTCACGCCCGACTCAGGCACATGCTTAATCGACGGTCTGACTCCGTGGCGGGAGCGTGAACGGCATACGGCAAACATAGGCGTGGTTTTCGGTCAGAGGTCGCAGTTATGGTGGGACGTGCCGGTGATTGACTCATTTGAGCTGCTGCGGGATATATACCGAGTTGACGGGCAGACCTACAAATCAAACCTGACGGAACTGACTGAGCTTTTGGATCTATCGGAAATTCTGCGGACTCCCACGCGGCAGCTGTCTTTGGGTCAGCGGATGAGGTGCGAGATTGCCGCGTCTTTGATTCACTCGCCGAGGATTTTATTTTTGGACGAGCCTACGATTGGGCTTGACGCGGTGTCGAAAATCGCGGTGCGGGAGTTTATCAAGAAGCTGAACCGTGAGCGTGAGACGACAGTGATTCTCACGACCCACGACATGCAGGACATTGAATCATTGACGAGCCGGATTCTGTTGATCGGCAACGGCAAAATTCTGCTGGACGGGAACCTCGACGACCTGAAAGCGAGAAAATCCTCACTCAGGCGGGTGAAAATCCAGTATTCCTCAGGGAAGCCCGGGCAGTACGAGGGGATTGTGTTCGACAAAGCCGGAGAAGACGTTGACGGTCACGCGGTATGTACTGTAAACACGGACGTCTTAAGCGTGTCGCGGGCAATAGATCTTTTATCCGGGGATGTTGAAATCACGGATTTGTCAGTGGAGGGGACGTCGGCGGAGGAGCTTGTGGTGTCGCTGTATCGGGAGTTTGAAATATGAAAAAGTACTTCACTTTATTCAAAATGTACCTCCTCAAAAATCTGCAGTACCGCGCCGCCGCCCTTGCCGGAATCTCAACCCAGTTTGCATGGGGGTTAATGAATGTTCTACTCTACGACGCGTTCTACCGGGTTAATCCGGCGGCGTTTCCGATGGAATTTCACGAGATGACCGCCTACATATGGCTCAGGCAGGCGTTTCTGGCACTGCTTAACACGTGGTCTAATGACAACGAGGTTCTGGAGATGATTTCAAGCGGAAGCATTGCATATGAGCTGGTGCGGCCAATGGACATTTACTGGGTCTGGTTCGTGCGGCAGGCGTCGGTCAGGCTTGCGAGGGCTGCATTGCGGTGTGCGCCAATATTGATTATAGCGTTCATTTTACCAAAGCCCTATGGAATCACACTTCCGGCAAACCCAACTAACGCCGTGATGTTCATGCTCTCGCTGATACTGGCGCTGGTATGCGTTTGTTCATACAATCTAATAGTTTACGTCATGTGCTGTCACACCATAAACGGACAGGGCGTGCGGATTGTCATGCAGAACATCTCGGGATTCTTTTCCGGGGAAATAGTACCCCTTCCCTTCATGCCGGGATTTCTGCGGACTCTTACGGAGTGTTCCCCCTTTGGAGCCATGGAAAACCTGCCCTACCGAATCTACAGCGGCAACATCGCGGGGGCTGAGCTGTGGGAGAAGTTGGCGTTGCAGATTTTCTGGTGTGCGGTGATGATTCTAATTGGCAAGACTTGGATGAGTGCGACGAAGAAAAAAATTGTGGTGCAGGGAGGCTAGCGTGAAATATATAGTTATAATAAAAATTAAGTCAGCTGATTTCACGCTAAAGAATTCCTTGAATGAATGAGTGTGCTCATTCGCGGAACACAACCATTTTTCATCGGCTTTCAGCCGACCGGATTCTTTCAAAGTATTATACGAGGTGCATTATGAATTTGATAAAGTTATACTTTAAATACCTCTCGATTCAGGTCCGCTCTGTCATGCAGTACAAGACCTCGTTCTTCCTGACTCTGTTCGGGCAGCTCTGCACTTCATTTGCGGCGTTCCTTGGGGTGTATTTACTGATGAACCGGTTCAACGAGGTAGAGGGGTTCACGAAGGAGGAGGTGCTGCTTTGTTTTGCGGCGGTGCTTATGTCATTTTCCCTTGCAGAGGGGGTGTTCCGGGGGTTCGACCAGTTCTCCGCCATGATTGGCAACGGCTCCTTTGAGCGGATTCTTACCCGACCCCGACCATTGATTTTTCAGGTTCTCGCCACAAAGGTGGAGTTCACGCGGCTGGGCAGGATTTTGCAATCAGCGGTGATTTTCGTTTTCGTTATCCCGAGGTGCGGCGTTCACTGGACGGCTGACAGGATTTTTACGCTGATTCTCATGATTCTCGGCGGAGTGGCGGTCTTTGCAGGGCTGTTCGTGATTTACGCCGGACTGTGCTTCTTCTCGACGGAGGGGCTGGAATTCATGAACATCTTTACCGACGGCGGAAAGGAGTTCGGCGCGTACCCGTTTTCGATTTACGGCAAGGCGGTTCTGCGATTCTATACCTTTGTAGTGCCGCTTGCCCTGTGTCAGTACTATCCCCTGCTGTACATTTTGGGGAGAAGCGACAATGTGCTGTTGATGTTTGTGCCGTTTCTGTCGGTGGTGTTTTTGGTTCCGTGCAACATCATCTGGCGGATTGGAGTGCGGCATTTCCAGGGAACCGGGTCGTGATGGAAATATAACAAAAAGGGACAGTTTTGCTCTATCAGGTGAGCTGACTGCCCTTTTTTCGTGGGTTTGGTATGGAAGCGTGGTTATTCGGCGGTTTTTTCGATTATGTTCAGATTTTCGGGGATGATTCCCGCCTGCTCGTAGACGATTTCCGAGATCTGCGCACACTCGCCCGGCAACAGTCCTGTGGATTCGACGATTACGCTGCATTTGTCGTCGCTGATCACCGCCACGCATTGGCTGAACCCCTTTGACTGAATCAGGGATTCGATGTTGGCTTCCTGCTCGATTTCCGCCGCCAGCTTGTTCATATCAGTGTACGCCGACTGCTTTGCTTCCTCGAGAGCGGTGGAGCTTTCGGTTACGGACAGCAGAACCTCGAGGGCTTCGTCCCGCGCCTGCTTCCGTTGGAGTGAGATTGACGCGAAGTAGTCCTCCACCTCGTCAGGCTCAAGGGTGGACTGCACGTCATCCCCGTCGGCGATGTTTGCTTGTGCGTTTGCCAAATTCAGCTTGAAGCCGTCATCGTCGGAACTCTTGCTTAGGACGAAATTCAACACCACCACGCCGCCAAGTACCACTACGGCACACACGGCGACGAGAGTCTTGACTCCTGCTTTTTTGCCCAGCTCTTTCACCTTCTGTAAAAATTCTTTGAATTTCATAAGCTGTACCTCCCTGTCGTTTACTGTTATAACTATATAATATTATTTCAGCTGAAACCATGATTGTTTCAGAACCTACTTAATCATATGCTCAACGCAGCCGCTATATTCCTTAGTTTCCAGCTACCGTTATTTTTGAGGATGAAATTCCCATGGCGGCTGAGAGAAGGTCAGTGACGGTCTGCTGAATCCTCGGGATGTCACCGCCTGTGCAGACCACCGCAATACCACGGACACGGGGATAGATTTCGCGGAGTACTTTTGCTTCCTGTTCCCTGTCGTTTTGCAGAATCACGTAATCCGCCGCGGAGTCTCCATATATGTATTCAGCGGAACAGTCCAGCGTCAGGAGAACCTTTGCGTCAGTTATTCCGCCGACGCTCTGCACGATTTCCTCGATTTTACCTTCAAGATATTCGGTATAGTATCCGACTGCGAAATATTCATCTTCGGCTTTGTTTTTCCCTGCTTTTTCAGCTGGAATCAAGTCCCCGATTATTATGAGAAGCACGCCGAGAACACATAGAAGCATGAGCGCGGCTTCCTTTTTATGGGTGAGCAAATACGCTGTCACGCGGGATTTTTTGTTTTTTTCGCTGTTTTCCATTATTTCTTCCTTTTTCGGATTTATGCGTCACTGGGAGACGAAAACCATCACGTTCACGCCGATTTCCTTTTCCAAATTCAGCTTTATCACACCGGCGGAAAACTCGAGAGGCGGCTTTAGGTAGAGCTGGACTTCGCTGAGTTCTCCCGCTTCATTTGTGATAAACACTACCTTTTCGGCTTCCGCACCGTACTGCGACGACAAAATTTCAAAAACCGCGCAGGCTTCGTCGGCGTATTCGTCCTTTTCTTCAACTGAATCGGTTATGTTTGTGCTGAAATTTATGACATCCGGATTTTTTAAAACCGCACTTACAGGAGTGAGCAGAACCAAAAGCAGGAACAGTCCGCAAATGGGGCGTATGATTTTCTTTGCCGAGTCAGCTGTAGGGGAGACGAGCGTGCAGATTTCCGCGGCAGTCATCATTATGATTAAGGTATTGTAGTAACTTATCATGTTTATAATATTTAAAAAAACCGATTTTTCTCTGTTTTAGGCGTTGTTACCATGATTTTGCGAAAAGTATCACCGACAAAAAGAACATCAAGTCCACGGACAGCATGATTCCGAGAAGAAAATCCACGATTCCGGCGCACTCACCGAGAAATGCGGCAGTTGACGGACATTTCAGCAGTTCCGCGGCGGTTTTCGTCAGGGACAGCGTTATTTTATACATCAGCACGGGAATTACGGTAGGTACGGTCATAAGCGCGAGTATCAGGATTCCGCCCACACCGCACACGCCACGGATGAAGCTCAGTCCTTCGCGGACTGTAGTGTAGGCTTCGGATAAAATTCCGCCGGCTACCGGAATGAATGAACCTATGGCGAACTTTGCTCCCTTGATGGCAAGGTTGTCCGCTCCTTTTGCGAGAACGGTCTGGAATCCAAGCAGGGATGAGAAAAATATGGTGCAGATCTGCCACAGCCGATTGACGAACCGCCGGAACATGGCCACAGCGCTTCCCATTCCCGAGTCCCCGGCCGTCATGGATACAGCGCTCAGGGAAAACATTGCCGAGGTCAGGGGTGTGAGTACGAAAGTGTTGAAGTTGCCGATTATGGTGACGCCGAGGGTTACTGACGCCGAATGAACTCCGCTTTCTGTGATGTTCCCGCCGGCAAGAGTCACGGCTTCCATCACCGGCAGCAGCAGATTCATGACTCCGCACAGGTTCTCGAGGTAGGCGGAAGCTTTTTTGATGACTCCCGAGGTGAGGGAAAACAAAATTATAGCCGCTGACAGCTTTACTGTGGTAGAGAACGCTTCCGTCAGCCGAGGTGATTCGGGAAGGATGAAGGACGCGGCGGCGTTCAGAAGAATTACGGCGAGTATCGGTACAGCGGAGGTCAGCGTCGACGGAAGAGCGGACTTCACGGCGTCTGTGATTTTATCAATCCAGTATTCGGCTTTGGCGGATTCCTTCAGCTGGCTGTAAGCTTCGTCAGGCTTGTCCGGAGTCATGTTTTCGACCTCGCCCTGTATTTCTTCCGGAAGCGAGTCGGTCAAGTCCTCCCATTTTTCCACCGCCGCATGTGAGCCAACCTCATCCGGAGTATAGACAAACTCGTCCGACTGTGCGGGAACGGTAAATATTACAGCTGTAAAAATCACCAATACAATTTTTATTATCTTTTTCATTATCACAATAACGCAAGGCTGATTAGCTTTTTGAAATACGGCAGGCACATGATCAGAATTTCAAGCCGTCCGAACAGCTCAATCTGACTGGCGACGCTTCCCTCACCTGCGGCTTTACAGATTTCCGCTGAAACATAGGACAGGTATGTGATTCCCAGCGCCTTCACCACAAGCAGTATGTACTCTCCCTCTTCCCCGCCGACGTATTCCCCAAGGGATGAGGTATAGTTCACAATCTCGGCAACAAACGGCACGGTAAAGCACAGCATCAGCACGAACACGCCGAGAGACACCCCCTGCGCGGATTCTCTTTTGATTTCCCTGATGATTGCGGTGGAAAAAGTTGCCAGAATCCCCACTCCGGCAAATCGTATAACCGCGCCATAATCCGTCATATGCCGAAAATACTGCGGATCCGGCTAAGCAGCTCGCCGATTTCACCGATTATCAGAAGCAGAACCAGCACCATTCCCGAAAGCGAAAGAAGCATAGCCTGCTCGTCACGCCCGACTTTTTGCAGAATCTGGTAGGTCACGGCAATAAGCATCCCCACACCTGCGATTTTTATAATCAAAGAAACGTCCATTTTCATCCCGCCATTTTTATGTTAGATTTACTTTGGAAATACGTTTACAGAAATATCAGCATCACGGAGGAGGCGAGAAGAGGGGGCAGAGTGCGCCACATTTTTACTTTTCCGCCGATATCTTCTTTCAGCATGTCAAAAATTGACGTCAGATTTTCCGCAGTGAAGCGGCAGAGTTCAGCCTCCTCTTCGGCGTATCCCCGTCCTATTTCAGTCACGAACCTGCGGACATTTGGCTTGGCTTCGTCAGGGAGCGTCAGAATCTCATTATTCCACGCCGACGCGATTCCTTCCCTCTCCGCAGTACTCAAGAATTCCGCCATTTCCGCGCTGTGCCTGTGGTTTTCTTCTCCAGTTGAAGCATACTGTCGATAGATTTCGCAGAGTGGAGTTCTGAAATGATCAATATTGCCGCCGATAAAATTTACAAGGTCTATGAACTCACCGAGGGACGACAGCTTTTTTCTCTCGTCAGCTCCACGAAGGCTTCCCCATATGGCCGAAGAGACAATGACGACAAGTCCGCCTATCAGCTTTTCAGTCATAGATGTCCTCCGTTTTTGTGATGATGGGCGCTTTCCCGAATCCGCAGAGTCCGTACAGGCATCCGATTATACCGGACTTAATCAGCTCCATTATGGACTTGTTTCCATACAGACTGTCGAGGCTGTCCGCGTGGGTGGTTGCCACAATCCTGACCCCTGATGAATAGGCATAGCGCACCGCTTCAATATCGTCGGGGGTTGAGATTTCGTCGCAGATTATGTATTCCGGCGACAGGGTGCGGACGGCTGAGGTCATGCCTGAGTACCTTGGATAGCCTGAGAAAACGTCAATCATTCCGCCTGAGTTTAAGTCACTGCACAGCTCAAATCTGGTGTCGATTACCGATGTCCGGTATTTCTTCGACAAAAGCGGAATAAGCTCCCGCAGAACCGTGGTTTTACCTCCGGCCGGCTTTGAATAAATCAGGACTCCAGTGTGTTTTTCGCACAATGGTAAAATCAAATCCGCGGCTCCCGGGAACCTATGGGGTATTCGCAGCACTACAGACGTAATATCTCGCACACAAATCACCTGCCCGTCCTCAACAACCGCACGCCCACACACTCCTGCACGGATTCCCATATCAGCCGGAATCACGCCGTTCCGTATATTCTCAGCGTGGGCGTAAAGGGAGTTTCTGCACAGTCTGTCAATTGTAAAGTCGATGTCGGCTCTTGTACAGACGTAGTCCACCGGCAGATTGTCACCAAGCGAAGTTACGGACGTAGTCCCGTTCAGCCTGAGTCGGATTTCGTTCAGCGTACGTCCGTCGGCGGCCTTTGCAACTGCTTCCGCGGCTGAGAGAGGTATGTAGGACATTGCTTTCAGTTCGGATTCGGTCATTTTTACTCCATGTCGGATTCACCGTGATTCTCACTTTGGTAAATCATATGCGCACTGAGGTCCGATTATTCCGGATATGGAGGAAATAAAAAACGCCGTGATCACAGCGAACTTTACTGTAATCATGGCGTTATATTTTAAGTTTTATTTCTAGCCGAGGAGCCGGAAATCGGAAAGCTGCATTGTTCCGTTATTTTCAAAGTGTATTTTGTAGTACTTGTAGGCGACAGTGTTGTCAGTTTCGAAGCCGTACCAGATTTGATTCTGTGCACCGAGTGGGTTGTCGTCCTTATCAACTGAGTCGATTTCTACCCAGTTCTCGCCGTCGGTGCTACCGTAGATGATCCAGCTGTCGGGATTTCGGTCAGGGTATTCAGAGGTGTCGTTTCCGGTTCGCAACATGTAGGCTTTCAAAGTGAGCGTCGACCTCAGCCTGAATGTAACGTCAATTTCGCCATTCATTTCAACACAGTACTTGGTGTTCTTGTCACTGTCGAAGAGGTTAACCGCATCCTCTCCCGGATATCCGTCAGGACCCTCAACTGAACTGCTGCTGACGTACTGAGTCAGATTTTCGTATTTGCCAGCGATTTCTGTTGTATTATCGTCGGCATAGCTGTTCTGCCTCTGCTGATTATGCTCTTCCCTCACTTTCGTGGAATAGAAATAGTACAGTCCCTCACCCTCAGATACAAATTTTTCGTCATTGAACGCGCTGTTCAGCCATTCAAGCCGCTGCGTCAGCCAGTCTGCGAGGTATTCATAATTTTCGGTATATGTACTCAACTTGATTATACTTTCGGTCTCACGGTTCTGAACTGTGCCGAAAATCTGCCACTTCTTGAAGTTTCTTTCATATGATCGAAGTCCTGCCTCAGCTTCAGAATATATGTATTCAGGCATCACGCAGATATCTTTGTATATTTCATTCCATCTGTCATGGATTTCCTGCCGAAACCATTCCTGAAGCATTGCTACAGCGAACCATGTACCTGATCCGCCGCCGCTTCCGCTTCCATTGCCCACAAAAATCTGGTCAATGGTTTCCGCGCCATCGTCTGCGTTACCCAGAGCCAAATCGAAGTCCCAGAGAGGTCCGAAGAAGAGCTTTCCGCCCGCGTCCTTGTAGAGGTAGAAGCTGTCCCACTGTGAGTCGAGGTTTTTCACGATTTCCTCGGTCAGGTATGAGTCGATGAAGGAATCAAGATCCACAAGTTCCTCAAAAGCCGCTCTATCGCCGGAAGACAATGCGTCATATGCGCTGTTCACATAATCAGCAATAAATAACTTTTGCTTGACACTTGTGATGCGGTCATCTGAGAGGTCGCTGTGAATCATGTATGTCCGTCCGGCTGCGTTGATTACAGTTCCTGTAGAGTAGTTCGACAGTTCAAGAAGATAGCAAGTATCAAGCTCGTCGGGATTGTTATCTTCTATAGCAACGCGATTTTTCGATATCTTTATATCCTCGGCAAGTAGGTATACTCCCACATATTCGCCATTGAGATAAACTTCCACTGATGTTGAGGCGGGTTCCCAGTCCAATCCGTCCATATACCGGCCGTATTCAAATGATACCTGATTTCGCAGGAGCGATCGGTCGCATTGGTTGGCGAGGATGACCCACACTTTTTCTTTGCCATTTGCCATATCGAAAAAATTTGTCTTCTCCGACAGCTTCAATTTGTATGATTTTTTTGGGTAAGTCCATGAGTTGTTGCCTCGTCCTCTGATTTGCAAGGATAGGTTTTCGATCTGGTATTTATCCTTGCACCCAAGGAGTGACATGGTGGCATCCACATATTCTGTTTTTGATGTAATAGCCTTTCCGTCGTCTGTATTGATAACCATAATCGGCATATCTAAAATATCATAATCGAATATGGCGGTGTAAAGACCTTCTTCAGTGTCGCCTGAGCGAGTTGGGTCGGCGTTTCCATCGCTCCATTTAACGAATTTATATCCAAGGTTTGGCACGGCTGTCACTTTTCCAGACTCAACTCCTGCCGGTTGGGACACGTTTCCCTCGACCGTACCAGCAGCTTTACTGTTTGTGGTGTATATAATCCTGCCGTCCTCAGGCTTGGACACGCCATCCTCAGGCAAAAGTTGGCTGTCGTCCACAACCACAGGTCTTTGCAGACCGGAGTAGGTAAAGCCGGATTTAAAAGTCACACCGACTGATTCTTCTGCTTCTGTCGCGGGTTCATTGGATTCAATCTCGGTTTGGGGCTCGGCTTCGTCAACAGTCGAGCACCCTGAGAGAAGCATTGCCGCCAAAACCGCCGCTGTACAGATGAGTATTATTTTATGATTCTTTTTCACGTTAATCTCCTAGAAAACAATCAAGGTAACTAATAAACTTTTTTAAGTATACCATAAATATCATGATCATTCAATAGGTTTTTTGTAAATTTTTAAATAAAAAAGCCCATTCCGGGCTGGAATGAGCTTTTAATTTTGATTATTCGCCGTCGCTATTGTCAGGATTCTCAGGAGTTACGGGTGTGTCGGGATTTTCAGGGTCTGTCGGCTGTTCCGGATTCTCGGGAGCTGCAGGTTTTACTACCGTAAACTCAACCGTGAACTCGCTGGAGCCTAACTTGAAGGTCAGGGTGTACTTGCCTTCCTCGAGAGCCTTGGACTCGGCGATTCTGAACAGGAGAGTGTTGCTCTCGCCCTTTTCGGCTGTGATTCCGTCTTCCGCTGTCATGACTTCATGGTCGTCCTTTACGATTCTCACGGATGTGAGCTTGCTGTCGATGAAGTTGCCGAGGTCGAAGTCGGGGGTAACAGTAACGGTCTGTCCGTCGGATACTGTATTGAATTCAGCCTCACCCGCGTCCATGATGAGGGTTACGACTCCCTTTTCGGAGATGAACTCGATGTTTCTCATGTAGAGGTCGGCGAGCTTCACTTCTTCAATCTCGTGCTTGGAGTTGATTCTGATAATCTTTACGTCCTTGTCGAGGGTGAATGTGTATCCGTCAACCGATACAGTGGAGCCGGTGTAGCCGTTTACGAAGCCGCTTACCACAACGTCAGCTTTGTCGGCGGTGATTGTATCGTCGGTACCGCATCTGTAGTCCGAGCCAATTTCAAGCTCGAAGGAGCGGGAGAGCATTGTCTCAATCTTGCCTGTGGAGAAGTTATATACAATGTACTCGGAGTAGTATGTGCCGTCCTCGAATACGGAGCCGTTCACCGCGAGGATTCTCACAAAGCCTGCGTCAAGGTCGTAGTTGCCGAGGGAGCCGTCGGAGATGTAGAGGTACTTGAGGGTTTCGGTTGAGCCGACCTCGTTGTCGAACACCGCCACAACCTGTGCGCCGTCATTTACTTCAATTGTGGATGAGTAAGCGCCGGTTCTCTGCATGATTTTGCCGCCGTCGTTTATCACGATAACGGAGTCCTTGCCGCAGATAAACCGCATGTCAGCAAGTCCTGCCACTGAGGATACGGCTTCTGCGTTACCATTGTTGAGAGTGTAGTAGTTTCTGCCGCTGAGCTGGATTGTAGTGGAGTCAGCACTGTTCACAATGTACGCGATTTCGTCCACGCCGCCGGAGTTCTGAATGAACTGCTTCTTGCCGGAGAGGATGATTCCGTCTTCAACTTCGGGTCTGATGAGGCTGTATGTTCCGCCGACTTCGGTGTATCTAAAAATCTGACCTTCCTTCGCACCGGAGTCGTTTACGTAGATGTTCTGCTCTTCGCCGTCAACGAACGCGGTCATAACGTACTTGAATGTGCCGTTTTCGTACACTCTGTAAGCGTCGCTGAGTGAGAGCAGGTACTTCGACGAATCGGAAGCCGCCACGCCGTCAACCACAGCCACTACTGTATCCTTGTAGAGTACAACAGAAGCGGACTGACCCAGCGTGAGCTTGTTTTTCAGGGATTCCGCTGTAATTCCGGCGGTCTCATTTCCGAGGTTGTATACTGTATCACCGATTTTTACGGTGGTGTTTGTGATTCTCTTTACAGTACCGTAGTCGATATCCAAAAGCTCAGCTATTTCAAGCTCGCTTGTCTCCGGGTTGAAGTAGTAGAGAACATAGTCCCCGTCCTCCGCCTCGGCTTTGTTGTTCAGGTTGATTTCGTCTGCCTTCTTGCCACCAGCGATGTTGATTTTGCCTTCGGAGTTGATTTCCAGCTTTTCCATCTCGAACACTCTGATGATTCCGCGGCGTGCTGTCTCATCCCGTCCGTCGAACATGAGGGAGATTCTGTAGAATCCGAGGAGGTCCTTCAAATCCTTGATGTCCGTAATCTGCTCAAGTCCTTGGTCTCCGTCGAACGCGTAGAGCTTGATTTCGTTGTTGTTAGTGGAAAGCTCGTCGGAGTACTCTTCTACTAGGGTGTACTTGTTTCCGCCGATTTCCACGAAGTTATTGCCGTCCTTGTCCACCTTTGCTTCGTCGTAAACTTCAACTCTGGTGTTTTCCACAGTGGAGAGCACCTGATACTTGCTGCCGTCAGCCTTGTAGATTACCTTGAAACTCTCGCCGAGGTGGTCGTTTGCTTCTCCTTCAAGGTTCATTTCAGCGAAGGGGATGGTCATTCTGAAACTCTTGCCATCCTCGTTGCAGAGAAGGGTTACGTAGCCGTTCTTGATTACAGGATCGCCGTCGAGGGAGTAGTCGTTTGTCGCCTCGATGGAAGCGTCAGCCATGCTGTAGCCGAATACCTCTTCGATAATCGAGGTGGATTCGTAGTAGACGTTGCCGTTGATTGTGGTTCTTGCTACAAGGTACTCGGATGTGAGCGCGTTGTAGAGAATCTGCGCAGTTTCGGCTCTGGTGAGGGTTTCCTCGTATGCCACGTTCTCAAGTCCTTTGTCAAGACCCAGCTTCACTGCCGCGTTGATGTAGGACCAGGGGTAGCCGGCGTTCATCTTTTCGCTGTCCTGACCCAGAGCGCGAACCAGCATTGCCATGGCGTCCTGCTTCATGATGCCTCCTGCAGGCTCAAATGTGGTTTCACTTGTGCCGAGGATGTATCCGGCTGCGTTTGCCCATGAGATTGCGCCGTTGTAGTAAGGCTCGTAAAGATCGGTGAATTTTGTGGTGTTCACGCGTCCGGCGTCGTCTCTGCCAAGCATAAGTCTGAACAGGAATGTCGCCATCTGCTCTCTTGTTACGTTTCCGTCGGGGGTGAAAGCCGTATCGCTTGTGCCTTTGATTACGCCTATATCGGAAAGAATCGATATTTCAGTCTTGGCGGTGCTGTCGTCTTTTACATCGTCAAAGTTTTTAGCGAGAACCGATGTACCTGTACTTGCAAGGATAAGAGCCGCAAGGGTGGGTACAAAGTATCTTCTAAAATTATTCATTCGTTTTCCTCCTGTGTTTGGCGGTTGTTTCTTTCGTTTTTTCTCTTTCGTCCGCCGCGAGTATATGATACCACAGAAGATTTTCTTTGTCAACGTTTTTTGGTCAAATGAAACATATGTGTAATATTTCTTAATCGGTATTTCATTATTTTGTATGAGTTTTCCTTTGAATCCAGCCTGTTTAGTCGATTTTATTTAATTTTTACTAAACATTCCCTTCATTTTCAGATTCAGGAATTTCACTTTCCATGTCAGAGAAAGACGGCGCCTGTTCTGACTTGGATTCTGACTCCGGCTCAGTCATAGGTTCAGCTGTTGTTTCGGTCTCTGACTCGGTCTAAGGTTCAATTGCAGTTTCGGATCCTGTCTCAATTATAATTTCGGTCTCTGTTTCAGCTTCAATGGTAGTTTCCGTCTCTGATTCTGTTTCCATGTCAGTTTCCGGCTTCGGCTCGGTTTCGGCTTGAGCGTAGTAGTCAGCGTGGATTTCCTTTATCAGCTCAACCGTGTCACTGAAAAACTTCATGGGTTCAGCGCCGCCGTCCTCGTAGTCGGTCATGATTACTAGTATGTACGGATGCTCGTCGTAGATTATTGCCATATCATGGTACGCGCCGAGGTCCCAGCCGTATTTGTGGGCGACAGTTCCCGCAGGATAGCTGACTGCAATCATGCCGTTACTCTTTGACTTGATCATGCAGTCCTTCATGTGTTCCGCAAGCTCGCTTCCGCCTTCAAAGTAGTCGTACATCTGGCGCAGGAATACGACACAGTCGTCAGCCGACAGGTTCATGAATCCGCTTGACGTACCACTGATTCCGAGTTCGGCTGACTTTTTGTAGAAGGAATCATATCCGAACCGGTTCCGTATCTGTCTGAATGCCACGTTGTCGCTGTAGAGAAGCGTGTAGTCGAACAGCTCAAGCCAGCTCAGTTCAAAGCCGTCCTCTTCATTCTGTATCTCGCCGGAGCCTTCCTCAAACATATTCTCGGAGTCGTAGAACCATTTTTCGTCGAGATTGTATTTTTCTTCATCTTTTTCGTAAATTATGCCGCCGTTTTCATCCTTATCATGCGGAAGTGCGAGAAACGCGTCTATTTCTTCAAACACCGAATAGACATACGGGGCCTTTATCATGCTGGCTGAATACCACACGGAACCCGAATTGTAGGTCAGGCTCTCGCCGGAGTCTATGTCGTAGTAGGCAAATGACAGCTCCGGATAGACCTTGACAAAATCCCCGTCGTCAGTCTTCTTCCATCTCAGGGGAGCTTTCTCCTCGTAGAGGTAGTAGAGCCTCTCGGTCGGCGTCATGTCTGACAAGTCCACGTCCGGTTCGGCTTCGGTTTCCGGCTGTGACTTTGTCTCCGGCTCGTACTCGGGCGCGATATCCGTCTCAGATTCAGATTCGGACTCGGTTTCCGGTTCGTTTTCTTCGTCCGATTCCACTTGAGGCAAGTATTCCGTTGACGGCTCGGAGCGGTGGTATGATTCCATCGCAGGTTCGTCGTCCGGTTCGGGAAGAGGGTCCAGCGGCAAGTCCCTTTCGTTTTCACTTGCTTCCGGAGTAGGATTTGAAGTAAAGTCAGACTTTACGCCGTTTTCATTCGCGGAAGCACAGGAGAAAAACAGGGACGTCAGGGTCAGGGTTATTATTAATATAAGTTGATTTTTATGTTTCATTATAAAAGAAAACCTGCGAAAAACTCCGCAGGAATTTTAAGGCTACGCCGCACAGTTCTAAGGATGCAGATGTGCCTTAGATTATTTTCCTTCACTTCCGCTGTAGTAGATTATCTCCTGCGGGTAACGAAGTCCAAGCTTCTGGTGAGCGATTTCTGCCACATACTCGTCGTCAAAGGGGCGGTCGAGGTTGGACTGTAGTTCGATTATGTATTCGCTCAGCGCGTCTTTTTTCGCCTGCAATTCCTCCGCCTGCAATCTCAGCTCATTCTGGCGAAGTCTGAAGGATACAAACATTACCACACAGAAAAGCGCCACAACGAGGATTGACATCCGTACTATTGTATTTTTGAAGACGGTTTTCACTATATCCCCACCTGCTTTCCTTTGGTTTCGCAGAATTTTATGTCGTCGGCGAGCTGTTTTAAATATCCGTTCGTTTTCCGCTGTCTGAATCCGTCAGCAATCCGCCTGAGAAGAAGAAGCACCGTATGATTCATAATAAACAACAGTGCCCGTTCTGTCAGTTTCAGGATAAACCTCACCGGCCTGATTACCACCGTCATAAAAACCCACCTGATACACCGGACTATGAAGTCGGAGCATAGCATGACCAGTCTGCCAGCCGTATTGTAGTAGATGTAGAACCCTGCGGCGGCTGCGAACATGAGATAGAACCGCACTCTGCCATACTCCGCCCAGTAGTTGAAAAAAGAGTACACGGATATGACGGTCAGCATGAATACAAAATCGGTGACGAGAAAAATAAAGAACGCGGGCGTGGGTCTTTTACCGTGCCTGACAGGCTTCATCACTATCATGCCGTCAGAATACGACGCGATTCCGCATAAAATCTGCACTACTCTAATTATATCGTAAATTCCGCCAAAAATCAACCCCAAAATCACGGAATATACGATATTTAACAATTGTTTTTCAATAAAAAATTCCATTACCTGAAAAGCCGCGACAGAATTCCGCCTTTTACTCCGCTCTCCTTTGACGCATAATAGTAAAAGCTGTCGAATTGTCCCACAATCACAATCTTCCCGCTCTCTATGGAAAAGCTCTCGATCTTCATACCGCTTCCCTCAACCGCGATCATCCCCATGGACGACGACAGGGTGATCTGCTCCTCCGTGAAGCTCTCAACCTCGTCAATACCGCTAAGCTCCATCCGTTTACGTGAAAAAAGGCATACATCCTGATCCATAATCAAACGCTCCTTACTCATTTGTTTGATTATATGAAAAAAATCCGGAATATATGCCTTTTCCGTTTTCGTTCTGTTTATTGCCTCAGTTAATCATTCTATGATTTCGTACATGGAAGCCGCGTCCGCCTTTTGTGCGTGTTCCTTTACGTCGGCAACCCGCAGCTTGAGCGTTCTTCCGCCGTAGGAGACTTCGATTACGTCCCCTTCTTTCACTTCGTAGGATGCCTTTGCCTGTCTGCCGTTGACCTTGACGTGGTCCGCGTCGCAGGCTTCATTGGCTACGGTTCGCCGTTTGATTACTCTTGATACTTTAAGAAATTTATCCAGTCTCATTATTGTTCACCTGTTTCTTTGTAATCCTCTATGAAATTGTCGATTTTTTCGCCTAACTTCCGCTCGAGGTCGCCCTCGTCTCCGGCTAAAACTACTGACGCAAATATTATATCGGTGAGGACGGCTTCTCTCTCGTTGGGCGCCGCTGTTTTCAGCTTTTCTATGAGGTCGGCAAGGCTGTCGTCGGTGATATTGAAGCTATAGCCGTCCTTTTTTGCTTTTTTCGCGATTTTTCTCGCTCGCATAAGGGACGGAAGCTCCTTCGGGACTGCCTCCATGTTCTCGCGGACAGTTTTACGGGATTTTTCCTTCTTTTTAATCTGCTCCCAGTTTTCCAGCACCTCGCACGAGCCGCTGACTGTTACATCGCCGAAAACGTGAGGGTGGCGGAGGATCATTTTGTCAACGATTCCGCCAATTATGTCGTCAATTGTAAAGCTGCCCTTCTCCCGCTCGATTTGGGCGTGGAATATCACCTGAAACAGCACGTCTCCCAGCTCTTCCTTGAGCAATTCCCGGTCGTCCTTGTCTATGGCTTCGACTACCTCGTAGGTTTCCTCGATCAGGTCGTTGCGGATGGTCATGTGAGTCTGTTCTCTGTCCCACGGGCAGCCTTCCTCACTGCGCAGAACCTCGACAAGGGTGAGAAGGGAGTCCATGCTGTGGCGGGATTCGGTTTTCAGGAGGGTCTTTTTTTCGTCTATTGTCATTATGCCGTCTTCCTTTTCTTCTTCAGCATTTGTTTAATATCATTTATTTTTACAGTTCCCGTCATCACAATCATTGCTGCGTAAATCACAGCCGCCACAAATATGGCTATTACGCACGCCGGACGTTTTCCGCAGAACAAAACCAGTGAGTTGTTTGTAAAAACCGCCGTGAATCCGCATACGACTGAGGACAAAAGCGGCATGGCGAGGGATTTTACGTCAAGCGCGACGCCTGTGTATTTTGTCACGAAGTACAGGTTCAGTAGTGTCACAGTGAAGTAGCAGAGAAACGTTGAGACGGGCGCACCTACCATGCCGTAGCGGTGAAGCAGGAAGCATCCCGACGTGATTTTCACCAACGCTCCCGCAAGCATGGACAGAACCGGCATCCGCTCCTTTCCGCAGCCTTGGAGGATTGAGTTGGTCACGGCTAAGATGCAGACCAGCATTGACGATGGGGCTAGGCAGGACAGCATAGGGGAGGCGGTGTGGGCGGAGGTTTCCTTATACAGCAGGCAGAGTATTGGGTCGGACAACACCGATAAACCGATGGCGCATGGGAGTCCGATTATCACGGCGTATCGTAGGGAGAGCGAGATTTTCTCCCGGGCTGACTCAATCTTCCCCTCTCCGGCAGCCGCGGCAACAACGGGAACGAGGGAGTAGGCGATGGGGTAGACTAAAACCGGGGGGAGGTTGAACATTGGCACGGCGAGGGAGGTGTAGTTTCCGAACATTGCGGCGGCGGACTCTTCGCTGATTCCCGAGGACAGTAAAATCCGCTGAATCATTGCGGTGTCAATTATATTTGTCAGACTCATGACGGACGCGCTGACGGTCACGGGGATGGAGATGGTAAGGAACCGCTTGATTATATCCCCTTTGCGGAAGTCGGCGCTGTTTATGGGGACGCTACTGTCAACAAGGTCGCGGTCGCCACGGAAAAACGAGGTCAGTGCGAGGTAGAACGCGCCGAGAATGGAACCTATTGTCAGTCCTGCCACAGCGTATGCCGCAACCACGTGAACCGCAAAGCCCATTCCCACAGCGTAGACAGCCGCGGCGATTCCGATAATCAGCTTGCCGAGGGCTTCAATCAGCTGGGATACTGCCGTCGGGACCATGTTTCCGCAGCCTTGGAAGTATCCGCGATAGGCGCTGGACACGCAGATAAAGAACATTGTCGGTGCGGCGACTGCTACGGACAGGGCGGATTTGTCGGACTTTATGACTCCGGCAAGCTCCTCTGAGAAAAGAAGCATCACAAGACAGCAGAAAAGTCCCACGGCGGCGAAAATCAATAGTGCCATACGGAACACGGCTTTCGCGCCACGCACGTTTCCCTCGGTCTTTTTCTCCGACACCATGACCGATATGGCCAAGGGCAGACCCGAGGTCGACAGCATGTAGAGCAGAGTGTAAATCGAGTAGGCAGAATTGTAGTACCCCATTCCCGCATCGCCTATGGTGTAGTTCATGGGGATTTTGAACAGCAGTCCGGCTATCTTGACGAGAAGATTCGACACGGTCAGAATCACAACCCCGCCTAGAAAGGTATTTTTGACATCCGAGCGTTTTTTCACGTGCAGAGAATCAGCGTCGGATTTTTTCAAGCATTGCCCTCCCATAAATTTTAATATAAATTAATTATTTCATCCGATGAACTCGCGGAATACGGAATCGCAGGGAATCATGCTGTCCTCGAAGTTGTCGTTGTCGAAGGGGTCAATTTGCGAAAGCAGCTCATCCGCCTTTGCACGATACGGACTCTCTTCCCGCACGCCCTCGAGGATTGGCTTCACACAGCGGCGCAGAATGAACGGCTCGTAGTCGAGAAATGAGTTGATGTGAACGTCGCATCCGTCCGCGTAGGGGAAGATTGACCGCTCTTCGTTTTCCCGCACACCTTCCCACAGATGAAGAGTGAACTCAGCTGTCGCGCCCCGGAAGCGGTAGTCACGGACGATACGCCGCAGCAGCCGCAGGTCGTTACGGTTTACAATGCGCCCTCCCATGGCCACGTCCTCGCTGACGGAGATGAAGATGCTTTTATATTTGTCCTTGAGAAGGGACGTCACCTCGGGGTAGACCGCCTGTATTCCTTCAAATACATATATATCGTCCTCATCGGGAATATATTCGTTGTAGCCCACCCGCGCTGTTTTTGTGAAGTCGTATTTCGGCACGAGAACGCTCTTTCCCTCCAGCAGGCGGTTGATGAACAGGCGGAAATAGTCCAGATCCATGGCTTTCACGCTGTCGTAGTCGGGGATTTCATCGCCAACGATGTTTTTTTCGTGCCGGTCAATGAAGAAGTCGTCGATTGATAGGACAACGGCGTGCTTGCCACTTTCGGTAATTTTGCGGGTCAGCAGACTTGCGGTGGTCGTCTTTCCCGAACATGTGGGACCCGAGAGCATGATGAGCTTTTTGTCGTGGTTCGAGGTAATTTGCGCAAGAGTCGCGTTGATTTCGTCGCGGAAATAATTCTCGCAGGATGTGATGAAGTCCGCGGCTTCTTTTTTTGTGTTGAAATTATTATGAAGTTTTACCATAGTATTATACCATTCAAATTATGCGGTTTCAGATTATGATTAATCAAAAATTATTGTTTGCCAAAAAACTCCCGTGCGGCTTTTCGCATATCAAGCAGACGTTCGTCCTCTCCCTCAAGCTCCCGCAGGTATTCATAGGGGTATTTGGGGCGGAAGAAACGCTCGATTCGCACTTTTCCCTCGCTGTCGGGAAGTGAGACCAGCTTTGTCACCGACGACGCGCCGGACGCGAAAATCGAGTGGACCTCCTCCATCATGTAGACGTTGTAGAGTCCCTCGTGACCCGGCTTGGCGTAGCCAACGTTTTCGAGGTTGCCAACGGTGTTCTTCTGGCGGTACATGTAGTATGGGAGGTAGCCGGATTTGTCGAGGGCGGTCTGTGAGTAGGCTACACTTTCGCAGGCGGTTTTTGATGACGCGTCGAACATTCCCTCACTCTTGAAGACCGACGATTTTTTAACGCTGAAGGTGTGAACCGTGATGTTCTCAGGGTCGAGGGCGATGATTCTGTCAATGGAGCGCGTGAAGGATTCAGTGGTGTCGTAGGGCAGTCCGGCTATGAGGTCGACGTTGATGTTCTCGATTCCGCTGTTTTTCGCTTCGTCGTATGCCCGCAGGAACATTTCAGGGGTGTGGGCGCGTCCGATTTTCTCAAGTACTTCGGCGTTCAAAGTCTGTGTGTTCACGCTGACCCGGTTTACTCCGTGGAGGTGGGCGACTTTCAGTTTTTCCCGGGTTATAGTGTCGGGGCGTCCGGCTTCGAGGGTGAATTCATCGGGGGCGTCGTACCCGTCAAGGTTTCGGCTCACGCAGGAGAGAAGCGTATCGAGCTGACCTTCGTCAAGTATCGTAGGCGTGCCACCACCGATGTAGACCGATTTTATTTTCATCCCCAGCTCACGTATGACTGAGAAAACGCCGTTTATGTCGTTTGTCAGTGCGGCGAGGTAGTCGGGGATTAAGGAAAGGAGTTTCGGCGAGGTGTAGGAGACGAAGGAGCAGTAGGCGCATCTTGTTGGACAGAAGGGGATTCCGATGTACACGCTGCACGATTTTCTCACGTTGTCTGTGATGAGCCGTCGTTCGCACTGGGAGACATTCACCGCCAGACTGGATTTTATTGGGCTGACTAAATAGTCCCGGGAGATGATTTCTGCGGCTTCCTCGGGGGTTTTGCCGTTGTCAAGCAGCTCCGAGGCTACCTTTGCGGGTCGCACACCGGTCAGGATTCCCCACGGTGGAGTGAAGTGGGTGAATTTTTCCCCGGCTTTCATGAAGGCTTCCCCTGCGGCTATTTTTTCAGCTTTCTCGCTGTCGTAGATGTCACCGATTTTCTTTTCTGATTCGGCGGTCTCGCACCTGTTCCCTTGGGTGAGGATCACTTTTGCCGAAACACAACCGTTTTCGGTTTTCACATCCACAAAAGAGGTCATGGTGTCGTCGTTTTCTGCCTCGTTTTCGGGGAACTTCACCCCTGGGAAGAAAATCATGGCGAGGGTCTGAATGTAGTAGGGCTTTATGTTTCCGTTAATTTTCAGTATCATTTTGGTCTTTTCGGCTGTTTCAGCACGTCTGAGTACATTGGAATCGTTATGGGTCCGTCGCAGGTCACGTCGATTATCATGTGTGCGCCGAACACTCCCGTTGAAATTTTATCGGGGTCATAGACCTTGCGGAGTCTGTCGGCAAAGTAGTCAAACAGCGGCTCGGCTTTTTCGGGGGCGGCTGAGTTCATGTAGTCGGGACGGTTTCCCTTGCGGTAGGAGGCATAGAGGGTGAAATTGGGCACCACCATGATTCCGCCGTCGACGTCCGCCACTGACAGATTCATTTTATCGTTTTCGTCGGAAAATATGCGGAGCTTCGCAATTTTGTCGGCGAGAAGCCGTGCATCTTCCTCCGTGTCCTCGTGGGTGACTCCAAGAAGCACGAACAGTCCTGCTTCACACCGGGCGACGGTTTCGTTTTCGACGGTAACGCTTCCCTTTTTTATTCTTTGAATTACTGCTGTCATTTTATCTTTATTATATCCTTGTGATTGCAAAAATAAATTTTTGAAAGAATTCCGATCGTCTGAAAGCCGATGAAAAATAGTGGGTTCCTGTTTTTCATGGAATTCCTTTGCGTGAAATCAGTTCACTGCAAATTTAGTTAAACTATATATTTCACGCTGTTTATTACGAGAATCCTCTCTGGATTGAATGGATGTGCTTGATGTTCTTGAGGCGGGACATGATGGAGTTGAAGTGGTCGATATTTTTGCAACCTATGGTCAGGTTGATGATTATGTCCGTGTCCGTGCGGCGTTTGGTGTTGATGGAAAGGAGCGTCACCTTCATGTCGGCAAGAGCCATGGTGATGTTGGCAAGCAGCGTGATGTCGTTTTCCGCGTAGACCTGTAGCATTACCTCGTACAGGGGCTTCTGCTCAGCCGGGGACGCAACATCCCACTCCGCGTTGACCCAGCGGTCGATCTGGTCCGGATTCTGGAGTCCGTTTATAACGTTGGGGCAGTCCCGCTTGTGGATTGAGATTCCGTAGCCCTTTGTGATGAAGCCGATTACCAAGTCTCCCGGGAGAGGATTGCAGCACTTGGCGAATTTTACGTCGCATCCGTACTCGCCGTCAACGATAATTCCGCCGGTGGACTTGATGCGCTTGGACTTCTGGACCTGCACCTGATCCGTTTCGGTTATCATGGGATGCTCGTCGGGCTTAACTATGCGGTCGTATTCACGTTTCAGGTTCACCGCAACCTTTGTCATGGCGATACCGTTGTAGCCGAGTGCGTTGTAAAGGTCGTCTACCTCATTCATGCCCAGCTTTTTGGTAGTGGCCGCCATGATTTCAGCCTTCTGGGCAGACGTGGGCTTGACGGGATATTTAGCCAGCTCTTCGTCGATTTCAGCCATGCCGATTTTGATGTTTTCGGGACGCTGTTCCTTCTTGAACCACTGACGGATTTTTGAGCGGGCTTCGCTTGTCTTGACTATTTTAAGCCAGTCCCGGCTTGGTCCCTTTGACGCGGCTGAGGTGATGACCTCGACTATATCGCCTGTCTGTGGCGCCCGGTCGATTGGAGCAATCATGCCGTTGATTTTCGCGCCGATCATCTTGTTGCCCACCTGCGAATGGATGGAGTAGGCAAAGTCGATGAGTGTTGCTCCCTGCGGCAGGGCTATGACGTCGCCTTTCGGTGTGAAAACAAAGGTCTCGTCGCTGAAAATGTCTATCTTCAAGGCGTGCATGAAGTCTTCGCTGTCGATTGCGCCGCTTTCAGTGTCAATGAGCTTTGATATCCATTGGAGTTTCTTGTCGATGTCCTCCTTGCTCTTGTCTCCGGACTTGTACTTCCAGTGGGCCGCGATACCGTATTCGGCAATCTGATGCATTTCTCGGGTACGGATCTGCACCTCAAAGGGGATTCCGTCACGTCCTATAACCGTGGTAT
>CAZULC010000007.1:0-86551 GCA_964621165.1 uncultured Ruminococcus sp. | reverse complement strand
TATTGGAAGCCTTGGAAGCCTGTCCGCCTGTGTTTGAGTAAACCTCGGTATCGAATACCATGATGTTTACGTCCTCGCCGGATGCGATAACGTGGTCGAGACCGCCGAATCCGATGTCGTAAGCCCAGCCGTCACCGCCGAAGATCCAGATAGACTTCTTAGCGAGGTAGTCCTTATCAGCGAGAATTTCGGCTGCTGTTTCGCATCCAGCTGCTGCGGCTTTTTCAAGCTCTGCGATGAGTGCTTCAGCTGCGGGAGTGTTAGCCTTGCCGTCGTCCTTTGTGTCGAGGAAGGTCTTAGCGGCTGCCTTCAGCTCGTCGGAAGCCTTGTCGCAGCTCTCGATTTCCTCAACCTTGCCGATAAGACGGTTTCTGATGGTCTTCTGACCGAGGTAGATACCGAGACCGTGCTCAGCGTTGTCCTCGAACAGGGAGTTAGCCCATGCGGGACCATGACCTGTCTTGTTGTTTACGGTGTAGGGTGTAGCCGGTGCGGATCCGCCCCAGATGGAGGAACATCCCGTAGCGTTGGAGATGTACATTCTCTCACCGAAGAGCTGTGTGATAAGACGTGCGTATGATGTTTCGGCACATCCGGCGCAGGAGCCTGAGAACTCGAGCAGGGGCTGCTTGAACTGGCTTCCCTTGACGGTGGTGTTGATAAGCTCGGACTTTTCGGATACGTTTGCAACAGCGTAATCGAAGGGAGCCTGCTGAGCGTGCTGTGTCTCCTGGAGAACCATTCTGAGCGCAACCTTGTCTGTGCCGTCCTTTGCAGCCTTAGCGGTTACAGGGCAGGCCTTGACGCAGAGTGTGCATCCCATGCAGTCCAGAGGAGATACGGCGATTGTGAACTTGTAGTTTGTCTTGATAACGGGTTTAGCCGCGAACTTTGTGTCAGCCGGAGCAGCGGCAGCCTCGTCCTCGGTCATAGCGAAGGGACGGATTGCGGCGTGCGGGCATACGAAGGAGCAGCTGTTGCACTGGATGCAGTTTTCGGGAATCCATTCGGGAACGTAAACCGCAACACCGCGCTTTTCGGATGCTGCTGCGCCCTGCGGGAATGTACCGTCAACGTAGTCCTCGAATGCGGATACGGGGAGCTTGTCACCGCGCATTGCGCCAACGGGTTCAACTACGCTGTTGACGAACTTCACGAGGTCTTCTCTCTTTGCTTCGTAAGGCGCCTTTGGAGCTTCGGGAGCTACTGTCTTCCATGCTTCGGGAACGTCAACCTTTGTGAACGCGTCAGCACCTGCTTCGATTGCGGCGTAGTTGAGGTCAACCATTGCCTGACCCTTCTTGATGTAGGATTTGTAAGCCATCTTCTTCATGTATTCGATAGTTTCGTCCTTGGGAAGGATGTTTGCGAGTGCGAAGAACGCGGACTGAAGAACGGTATTCTTAACCTTAGCGTTGCCGATCTTCTTGGAAGCAATGCTGGTGGCGTTGATTGTGTAGAAGCTGATGTTGTTGTTTGCGATATAGGACTTAACCTTTGCGGGAATGTGTTCTTCAAGCTCAGCGGCGTCCCATGCGCAGTCGAGAAGGAATGTTCCGCCGGGTTTAATATCTTCAACCATGTCATACTTGGTCAGATAAGCGGAGTTGTGGCATGCTACAAAGTTGGCCTTGTTGATGTAGTAGGGACTCTTGATGGGCTTGTCGCCGAATCTGAGGTGGGAGATGGTGATACCACCGGTCTTCTTCGAGTCATACTGGAAATAAGCCTGGATGTACTTGTCGGTGTGGTCGCCGATGATCTTTATGGAGTTCTTGTTTGCACCAACTGTGCCGTCGCCGCCGAGACCCCAGAACTTGCACGCGATTGTGCCTTCTGCCGCAGTGTCGGGAGCGGGCTTTTCCTCGAGGGAGTGACCTGTAACGTCGTCCACAATACCGATTGTGAAGCTGTTCTTGGGTTCAGCCTGCGCGAGGTTTTCATATACAGCGAAGATGGACTGCGGAGGAGTATCCTTGGAGCCGAGACCATAACGTCCGCCCACAACCTTGATGTCGCCTCTGCCCGTTGTAGCGAGGGATGTAACAACGTCGAGGTAGAGAGGTTCGCCGAGAGCGCCGGGTTCCTTTGTTCTGTCGAGAACCGCAATCTTCTTGCAGGTTGCAGGGATAGCCTCAGCCAGCTTAGCCGCTACGAAAGGTCTGTAAAGACGTACCTTTACGAGACCAACCTTTTCGCCCTGTGCGAGCATGTAGTCGATAACTTCCTCAGCAACGTCACAAACGGAGCCCATAGCAACGATAACCCTTTCAGCGTCCGGTGCGCCGTAGTAGTTGAAGAGCTTGTAATCGGTGCCGATCTTTTCGTTGACCTTGTTCATGTAGTCCTCAACGATAGCCGGGAATGCTTCGTAGTACTTGTTGCATGCTTCTCTGTGCTGGAAGAAGATGTCGCCGTTTTCAGCGGAGCCGCGGAGTACAGGATGGTCGGGGTTGAGGGAACGTGCGCGGAATGCGGCAATAGCGTCCTTGTCAACCATGGACTTCAGGTCATCGTAGTCCCAGACTTCAATCTTCTGGATTTCGTGGGATGTTCTGAAGCCGTCGAAGAAGTTCAGCACGGGAACGCGTCCTTTGATTGTGGAGAGGTGTGCTACTGCGGCCAGATCCATAACCTCCTGGGGGTTGGATTCAGCCATCATAGCGAAGCCTGTCTGACGGCATGCGTAAACGTCGGAGTGATCTCCGAAAATGTTGAGCGCGTGGGAAGCTACGCATCTTGCGGATACGTGGATAACGCAGGGAAGGAGTTCACCCGCAATCTTGTACATATTCGGAATCATCAGGAGAAGACCCTGAGAAGCCGTGTATGTAGTGGTGAGTGCTCCGGCAGCCAGAGAACCGTGAACCGCACCGGCAGCTCCTGCCTCGGACTGCATTTCGATAACCTTTACTGTGTCTCCCATGATATTCTTCAATCCGCCGGCGGACCATGTGTCTGTTACGTCAGCCATAACGGAAGAAGGAGTGATCGGGTAGATGGCTGCAACTTCGGTAAACGCGTAGGAAGCGTGTGCAGCAGCTGTGTTGCCATCCATGGAAACCATTTTTCTTGCCATGCTATTATATCCTCCATATAAAATATATAAAGCAAATATGAAGTCACGCCTAGACCCACAAAAAACTCAGGCAGGCCTGACTTAACCGCGAAAAAACTCACGGCAAATCATATATACTATATTATAGCGCAAAACTTGCCGAAAGTAAATATCTTATTCGAGAATCATTTGAAATTTTTTTTGAAGTTTATGTAAAAAACTGACGTACAGTGAAATTCCCCCGCCGGATTGACAGGGGAAGGTGGTCGGATTATGTTTTTGTTACTGCGTACGGATGAAATCAAGTGTCCAAGCCTGACGGATAATACTCCGCGAAAAGCAATTCCGCCATTTCACGGGAGCAGTCTGTGTAATCCATAATAAACTCAATCCTGTTCTCCCTTGTGTCTGGCATTCCAAGGTGTTTCTCCGCCAATTCTATATAGTGCTTGTCGTTTTCAGTGAAATCGGCGGACGAGAGTTCTGCTTTCAGCTCATTGAGTTAATCGGGGCTTATTTCTGTGATGAAAATTTTACATAAAAATTCAGCAAATGCAAAGGTATTTTGAACAAATAACCCATTGACACAAAACCGTTTTTTGCATATAATTTATACTACTAAGGTATGGCTTTAAAACTTAGATAAATATCACTGGAGTATAAAGTGGATACAGAAAGAATAAAAACAAAGGTTGTAAAATTCGGGGGAAGCTCCCTCTCGGACGCGGTTCACTTCAAAAAGGCTGCCGGCATCATCCATGCCGACCCATCCCGACATTTTGTCGTTCCATCGGCCCCTGGCAGGCGGAATTCAGGGGACGACAAGGTCACGGATTTGCTCTACAGCTGTTACAGAAAAGTTGAGGCAAAAGAGAGCATTGACGAGCTGTTCTCCCGGGTTGAGGCGAGATTCAACGATATAATTGAAGGGCTTGGCTTAAGTCTCGATTTGTCCGAGGAATTTTACCATATAAAATGGGCTATGACCCACCACGCCGGACGGGACTACGCCGCAAGCCGTGGAGAATACCTGAACGGAATAATCCTCGCCGAGTATTTAGGCTTTGACTTCATTGATCCGGCGTATTTCATCAGGTTCAACGACGACGGAACATTTGACTCGGAGACCACAAACGAGCTGTTGTCCGCCGAGCTTGACCGCCACTCAAACGGCGTGATTCCCGGGTTCTACGGCTCCCACCCCAACGGCACAATCAGAACCTTCTCCCGGGGCGGCAGCGACATCACCGGCTCCATTGTCTCCCGTGCGGTTCTGGCTGATCTGTATGAGAACTGGACCGACGTCAACGGCTTCCTCATGGCTGACCCAAACGTGGTTGAAAATCCGAAAACCATAAAGTATATAACCTACCGTGAGCTTCGGGAACTGTCCTACATGGGGGCAACCGTACTCCACGAGGACTCGATTTTCCCCGTTCGGTTTGCCGGAATCCCAATAAACATCCGCAACACCAACGACGAGAGCGACCCCGGCACCATGATTCTCTCCTGCACGGACTATTTTGACGAAAAAAATGTAATCACCGGTATAGCGGGAAAGAAGGGCTTCTCGGTGATTACAATTGAAAAGGCTATGATGAACGCGGAAAAGGGCTTCGGGCGCAAGGTGCTTGAGGCAATCGAGCAGAGCAACATATCCTTCGAGCACATCCCCTCGGGTATCGACTCAATGAGCGTAATCGTCAGCCGGGATGAGCTGGATGGCAAAAAGGAAAAGCTGATGAACCGAATCTGCGCCCTCGTAAATCCGGATTCTATTTCCGTAGAGGACGGACTTGCGCTTATCGCTGTAGTTGGTCGGGCAATGGTTGGACGAATTGGCGCGGCGATGAGAATCATAAAATCCGTCACCGAAGCCGGAGTCAACATCCGCATGATCGACCAAAGCTCGTCGGAATTCACCCTGATTTTAGGCGTAAGCGAGGCGGATTTCGAGACTTCCATCCGGGGAATCTATCACGAGTTCGTGAAGTAATCATCAAAGCTGACAATTCCCATTCATTTGCACAGGGATTTTATTGTTCATTTTGTCGATGAATTTCATGCTTTTCACGGTCATCTCCACCCAAGCCGGGAAAAATCCGCTTCGGACGGCGTTCTTCGCAGACCTGACGTTGCTCCACGCACAGCAGTAGAACGGGACCTTGTCACAGGATAAAATTTCCACGGCAAGACGGGACGTGAGAGCGGACGCAATTCCCTGACAGCGGTACTCAGGTAAAACGTCTACCCCAATCTGGTACATTGTTTCGCAGTCGGATGAGCATCCAGCAAGACCAACCATCCGCTCTCCGTCGTATGCACCCACGCCAAGCACGTCAAGCTCCCGCCGTTTTTCGCACAGCGCGTTGCTCCATTGGGGAAGATACAGCCCGTCGAAGCTTGTGAGGAGTTCGATTCTGTATTTGCAAGGCAGAGGAGTCAGCCGAGAGAGGTCCGGGAGCCAGTATTCCGCCATGAAGCAGACCCCATACCCGAGGGGTTGGAGCAGGTCGGCAAGCACGTTCACCGCGGGAGTCTCAAAGCACTCGTACAGGTGGAAGCGACGGATGTAGCCCGCGATTATCTTCCGGAACTGTTCGCTGACCGAAGCCACGATATTTCCTCCGTAGCTGACGAGATTCGCTGGAAACGGAAGGGTCAGGTACCGCCGTGCGTTGGGGTTCGCGGTGGATGTGACAATTTTGTCCTCACCTGATGTAAAATCTGCGGGATTACAGCCGAGATCCACCGCTGACTGAGCCATTGCGACCTCGATAATGTCGGATTTTGTCAGCATTACTTTTCCGGGAAAACGTGCAGGGGCAGCTTGACTCCGCCGATTACGTGGAAGTGGAGATGGTGCACCGACTGACCCGCGTCCTCACCGCAGTTGGAGATGACCCGGTATCCGTTTGTGCAGCCCCCGATTTTCGCGATTTCGGGAATCTTCTCGAAAATTTTGGCGACGTACACGCTGTTTTCCGGCGTGATTTCGTCAATTGAAGAGATGTGCTTCTTCGGGATTACCAGAACATGGCAGGGCGCCTCCGGGTTGATGTCGCGGAAAGCGCAAATGTTCTCATCCTCGTAGATTTTTGTGGAAGGAATTTCACCTTTAATAATTTTGCAGAACAGACAATCCATTGCAATTTACCTCATACGGGGAACCACCGCGGGGAGTCTCGGCATTTCTCAAGCCTAAACTGTAAGATAAACAAACCCACGAATTTACTCTTGAGCTGCCGCAAAAGCAGGTAAGCTCCCATAATTTTATACAATATCATTCTATCACAAAAGGCAGGAAAAATCAAGATTATGTTTAAAGTATTTGACGTTCACACACATACATACCCGGAAAAAATCGCGGAAAAAGCTTGCGACAATCTGGGAAAATTCTACAACTTCACAGTGGAGGGCAAAGGAACCTACTCTCACCTCGAGTCACAGGCTAAGGAAAACAACGTCTGCGGCTACCTGCTCTTTTCCGTGGCCACAAACGCCCATCAGGTGGAGAAGGTCAACTCCTCAATCGCGGCATTGGCGGAGCTGTCACGCTCACACGGATTCAAAACCGTAGGCTACGCCGGAATGCATCAGGACTTCACCGACTTCGAGGGTGAGATCAACCGCTGTGTTTCGCTGGGACTTCAAGGGGTCAAAATCCACCCGGACATACAGGAAGTGGACATCAACGACCACCGCCTCTACCCGCTTTACGAAATCCTTGAGTCCAAAAATCTCCCGCTGTACCTGCACATGGGCGACGACCGTCCCGAATACCGCTACTCTGAAGCCGCGAAGTTAGTTGACGCACTGGAGAGCTTCCCTCATCTTACTGTTGTAGCGGCTCACCTCGGGGGCTACAAGGCGTGGGATGAAGCCGTTCCCCTTCTTGCCGGACGTGAAAACGTAATGTACGACACCTCAAGCGCACTGTGGGCTATGTCCCGGGAAAAGGCTGAGGACATCATGAGCAAGCTGGGTTATGAGAACATCATGTTCGGCACCGACTACCCCGTGGTCAACACGAAGGAGGAGCTTAAGCGGTTCATGGCACTGCGGCTGTCCGACGAGGTCCGCGAGGATATTCTCTGGAACAACGCCGTCCGTTTCCTCGGGATAGAAGAATAACGTGTGAAATATATAGTGTAACTTGATTTTACATAATCTTATTTCACAATTGGAGAAATAAAATGTATCTCGACTACTCACTCTGGGACAGGCTCGGCACCATCGGCAAGCCCATTTTCCTCTACGGCACAGGAAACGGCGGGGATAAAATCATCTCAGCCCTCGAAAAATACGGCGTGAAGCTGGAGGGAGTTTTCGCCTCCGACGGATTTGTGCGGGACAGAACCTTCCACACCTTCCACGTCCGCTCATCCTCCGACGTAACAGCCGAATACGGGGACGACGTAGCGGTGCTTTTGGCTTTCGGCACAACATTGCCCTCGGTTCGCGAATTTATAGAAAAGCTAGACTCCCGCCACGATTTTTTCATTCCCGACGTACCCCTCTACGGCGGAGAGCTGTTCGACTTCCCATATTTTCTCGCACACAGGGATGAGCTTGACTCCGCGCGGGAACTGTTGTTTGACGAAAAATCCCGTCTGCTGTTTGACGACGCGGTGAACTTCCGGCTCAGCGGGAAAATGGAGTACCTGCGGCGGGTTGACGACACTGACTCCACTCTGCATGAGCTTTTCTCCGGCGTTCAGGTGAAAACAATAATCGACGGCGGGGCTTTCAAGGGGGACAGCACGGAAATTTTCGCCCGCACTCTCGCCCCCGACGTAATCTACCCCATTGAAGCCGACGTGAAAACATTTACGAAGCTGTGTGGTTACGCAGAAAGCGAGTACAGATGTAAAGTTGTTCCGACTCAAGGTGCGCTGTGGAACGAGGACGGCACGATCGACTACTCCCAGTCCGGAAGCCGTGGTGCCGGTGAATCCGGTAAAAACAGACGAGCCAAGTCCGCCTTAGTTAAGTCAGTGAGGCTGGACACGGCTTTCGCGGGAATACCAGTTGACTTCATCAAGCTTGACATAGAAGGCGCGGAGTCAGAAGCACTTGATGGTGGAGAGGATTTAATACGGAAAAATCAGCCGTCCATGGCAGTCTCGTTGTACCACCGGACCGACGATTTGTTTTATTTGATCAAGCGGATTCACGGATTACTCCCCCGCCACCGCCTGTATCTCCGCCGTCCGGACTGCATCCCCATGTGGGACCTGACTTTATATGCGATAAGATGAATAAAACTAAAGCGAAGGGCTAACCTCCGCTCAAAATCAAAGCGAAGGTTTATCTCCACTCAAAACTAAAGTGAAGATTTACCTCCGCTTTTTTGTATTTTTTTCAAATTCATTCAAGCCTGCCGGAATAATGGGCAAGCGGTATTTCTCTTTTCTCGGGTCGGCTCACATCAATCGAAATCCGGCTGCGGGACAACGATATTTCCATCCACATTCCGTATTCTCCGGACTCAGGCTCAGGAAAGTTGAATTCAAACCAAAAAGTGTTGAAATAATCCAGCGTCATTGTTCCTGCCGCTTCATACGATTGATCCAGACGTGCCAGCAGGGAGCGCGGAACATACTGTTTCTCGGAGACGTTATATTTCCAATTCTGAACTGTTACTTTGCCGTCAACAAACATTGTGTTGAAGACAGTCGTCGTCTTCAAATCCGCCGTGACGTGGACCTCGCCGCTGAACAACCGCTCTTTCTGAGGCTCTTCATATTCCGCGCTGAGCATTCAGTCATATTTATAATTGTCCGTCATCGGTATCAGCAGAAAAATCAGTCAGACCGCAAGCGGCAGGACAAGGATAATCCTTATGATTTTCTTCATTTTTCAGGGGATACGAAAATCACGAGCTTTTGTTGATTGAAAGAATCAGAACTACAATTGACAAATACTTGCTGTGAATCTGCACTTCCTGGTTTTCTCCGAGGAACTTGTTTCCGTCAACCAAGAACCTTCCGTCTGCGTCGACTCTTCCCTTCACGTCCATGGAAGCCTCAACGTCAACCTTGTACAAATCCCCATTGCCCGTGTTGGTTGCGGTGACTGTCTGGCCGTCCAGTGCGTCGTAGTACTTCAGGGCGTCGGTTATGGTTATGCTTCCGTCATTTATTTCACCCAAAAGGGTTTTTGAGTCGGTGAAGTAGAATTTCTCGCCTTTTTTGATGAAGTTGCGGGCGGAAGAGTCGCGTATTCCCATAACCTTGAAGGTAACGTTGTAGTTGTCAAGCTGAACTCCCTCGCCTACGTCTGACGTATAGTCGGAGAAAATCCTGAATCCGACGCTGAGTGCGCACACCAAAACAACCAAAATAATCACTACATCCAACGCTCCGATTTTCTTCTTTTCTTTTTTGTCGTTTTTGTCAAAGTTATCCATGTTTTCCATTTTTCTTCTCCTATCATGCCGTTATTCCGCCGGTACGGTGAAGTCCTCATCAGAAGCGCCGTTCAGCACAATGTTCTCACACACAGCCGAACGATACAGCTCACCGCCGTCGTAGTGGTATTCTTCCGTGATTATGCCGCTCTCCACTGAAATTTTATACTCATCCGTCAGACTGCCCTCGTCGTTGTATATAGCGGCGCTCAGCGTCTTGTAGTCCGACGACAGACTCAGGTTTTCTTCACTTATGTCCATGGATTTGAGGCTGTCGAGGGATGTGATTCCAAGCTCGGTGTAACAGTCGCAGTCCGTGACACTTGCGAAGTAATCATGTCCGGCGGCGAGTGTGTACAGTTCGCATCCGTTAAATATTGTGAGTCTGTCCTCGCTTTCAATCCGGAACCTTGCGCCGTCCTTTTCGAGACTGCACCTGACCGAACCGCTCCGTCCTTCCCATACCGTGGTTATTCGGAGAAAACAGGTGTAGTTTTCCTCTTCTTCAAGCATATCGAACAGCTTTGCCGGACTTAAATCAAAGTAAACCTCATCCCCGTCGAAGGCTGAATGAAGCCCTGTCACGTCGGGAATGTCGTCCTCCGGCTCTTTTATGTTCCCGTCTTCGCTGTAGTCCGTACCAAAAATCACACGCATGAACCGGGGCATTGGAATCAGCCGGAAGTAGAACGCCAGAGAAATGCCGATAATTCCAAGCACAACCACCGAGGCGGCAGTTATTTCAATGACCGTCCTTTTTTTTTTGGTTCTGTCCTCACTCATTTTTATGCTCATCCGTGCCGATGTTGGCTTCGTCCGGTTTTTCCGCGTTTTCAGCGGACTTTTTTGCGTTTTCAACTATCTGCTCTTCCAGTTTCCGTATGTCTTCCTCAGTCGCACCGTTGTGGACCTCGATTTTCTTTGCTTTGTCCGGTGCAAGCTCGCTAATATAGTCGATAGTCGTCATGTCGTCCCCGGTCAGTCCAGAGTGGCGGCGGAGTGCAGGATTCTTCATTATTATGAAATTAATGATAAACACAACAATTGCTATGACCGCAATGCAGGCTGCCTTGAACACACGCTTCTGCTCGAACATGGACTCTGTACAGAACACCGCCACAAGTCCGAGGATTCCACAGATGGCATAGAGTATACGCACCGATTCCTTCTGGGAAAAGCCCATGTCGATGAGCTTGTGGTGGAGATGCCCACGGTCAGCTGCAAAGGGACTTTTCCCCGCGAGAATACGTCTGAATATGGCAAAGGCTGCGTCGAATATGGGAAAAGCGAATATCACCAGCGGGAGCAGGAACGACAGCACTGCGTGGAGCTTGAAGACTCCGCTCACCGACAGCACAGCCAGTGTGAATCCGAGGAACAGCGCACCTGTGTCGCCCATGAAAATTCTCGCCGGATTTGAGTTGAAGGGGAGAAATCCCATGCACGCACCGAAGAGGATTCCGCAGACGATTGTGCTGAGCACGTCCCCGTGGAACAGAACCACAAACAGCAGGGACAGCGACGATATGGCCGAAACTCCGCAGGCAAGTCCGTCGAGGCCGTCTATGAAGTTTATGGCGTTCGTAAGTCCCACAATCCACAAAACGGTCAGGGGAATCGAGAACACACCGAGGTTGATGTACACCCCGCCCAAGTTGATGTGATCGATAATGCACCCGTTTCCCACGGCAAAGCCCGTCACAATGAGCTGCACCGCGAACTTGAGCCATGCGTTAAGCCTATATATGTCGTCAAGTATGCCGAGAATAACGAGAATCCCGCCGCCGACCCAAATGGTGAAGAGCTGTGGGGTAGTCCCGCAGAAAAGAAGCGTGGTCAGGGTAAAGCTTAGGTAAATCGCAAGTCCGCCGATTCTTGGGATGGGCTTGTTGTGGATCCGTCTGCTGTCAAGGGGAACATCCACCGCTCCGATTTTGAACGCCAGCACTCTAACCGGCGGAGTCAGGGTATAGGCGAGAAGGGCGGAACAGATTATAGCTATTATGCCGAATATAAACTTCGTCATTTGTCTCCCCCTACGTCACTGAATGTCAATCAAATCAACGCAGTAGCCTACGCCGTACATTTCAGGCAGAATCAGGCTGTACTGCTGTCCCACGCGGATTTCGCATCCGTCGACGATAAACGCACGCTCCGTATCAACAGCCTGAGCCTCGATTGTGATTTTCAACGCGATTTTGTTTTCAACCGATGATATTGTCTCGGTGTTTGTAGTGTAGTCAAAGCCGGACTTGCGGTACTGTACGGACTGTACTCCCACAACCGTGCCGATGTTCTTTCTCTCAACCGCGTCCTGCACGGTCTGACCTTCCTTGACGGACTCGGCGAACCGCTCCTCTATATTGCTGACTTCAACAACATACTGTATGGTTTTGTAATTCACAGCTGTGCCGTCATTATTGTTATCACTCAGGACGAAAATATAAGCCAGAGCAAAAATCACAGCCGCAATCAAAAGTATTATCAGCGCATCCACCGCGTTGAATTTCAGCTTCCGTTTTGTCATTGCATCTCTTCCTTATCTTTATTCAGCCGAGCCGGCTTTTGTTTCATCCGCGCTTTCCTGCCGGAACTGTTTTTTCTTTTCGCGTCTTCATGTGCCGCGCCGGAACCTGACTCCGGTTTTTCAGGTACGTCTTTTACATTCCTGCGCTTTTTGGGAGGGTCGAGAATCACTCTCATGGCCCCGCCGTATTTGTCGCCAATTGGAGCGGCGTTGTTTTCTTCCACGATTTTACGCCCGTTCCTGATATAAGCCGAGGCTAGTCCGGCCACAAGCCAGAACATCAGGAAAATCCGGTAGTTGTACCATGAGTAGTCCGTCAGCCCCTGAACCAGAACCGCGAAAATTCCGCAGAGAGGTCCGGCTGATGTCAGTCTGAGCTGAGTCTTCATGCGTTCGGTGTTCAGCTCCTCCCTGCCGCCTGAGGATGACAGAAGACTGTTTGACAGCTCGCTCTTTATGCTGACCCCGCTGTCGGACAGCTGAGCGAATAGGGTGAATCCGCTTCTGTACAGGTTTATGATGAAGGCAAGAAACATGACAAGGCCGAGTACTCCAAGCTCCAGCCATATCTGCATGTACAGATTGTGTGAATGCGGAGCCGCCTCAACGCCCATCAGGGCATACAAAGGATAAATCTGCTGCCATGCTCCCTCTCCGATTCCTATGCCGGATAAGAAGTTGTCCCGTATCATTTGTACCGAGGAGTGCCAGATGTGTACTCTATAAGACGTCGAAGAATCGGATAAGTTCCCGATACTTGTTAATCTCTGTAAAATTGTTTCGGGCATAACGGACGTCACAAAGGGCAGGGACAGAATTCCCGCGAAAATCAGCCAAAGCGCCCGTCTGTGCCACATTAGCAGGAACACCAGCACCGCCAAAATCAGGCCGATCCATGCCCCGCGGCTCCACGTCAGAATCAGGCAGGCACCCATGACCGCCAGCGAGACAAAGGCACTGCTCCTTCTCATTCCCTCGCCACGTCCGATGAGCATGACCAGCGCTACGGGAATTATTAGAATCAGGTATTCTCCGAGCATGTTCGGGTTTTCAAGGGAGCCAACCGCACGGCCGCCTATCGTATCAAACATCTCGTCGTCAAGCCACGCCTTTGAGGAATATCCCCCGCCGGTGAAGTAGAGGTACAGGGCGTAAACTGACTGGAGCACAGCCGACGCCACACATCCCACCGAGGCTTTGATGAGCCATTCCCGACTGCCGAGAAGCTCCACTGTGAGAAAGTACCCGAGCATCAGGCACACCATAAGGAGAGCCGGCTTAAGGGACGAAGACGAAAGGGACACTATTCCGCCGAAGAACATCATAATCATAAACGCCGCCGCCATTATGTCAACCGGTTCGAACGTGAATATACGCTTGCCGCGGAACAGTTTTATCATATAGCAGATTGTGGTGTAGATTGTGATTCCGGCGAGAGCCATTGTGGGAAGCCACGGCATCAGTATGAACATGGACAGCAGTCCAATCTCCGGACGGATAAGCACAAGGTAGCCAAGCACTACAGCCGCAAAAGCCGCGATTATCAGCACCGGAGAGAGCTTGTAGGTCAGCGCACCGCAGATTATTCCTATGAGGAAGGCCGAGTTGATGTGGCCCCCGTTTCCGCGTATGTCCTCAAGGTCGCTTTCGTCAAAGCCCGTGAATTTCAAAATGAACCGCCCTACGACGGATGAAGTCAAAGCCTCGTTCAGCCGCTTCTTTGATGATATCATCGGAACGGACCCCACGGCCAGAGCAAGGGCAAATATCATTCTCCCGTTGTCGAAAAGGCTTACGTATAGTCCCTGAGCCGCCGCCGTAATAAACGTGACCACCGCCGTATATAATCCGAATGAAAGAGTGAACACGCCGAAGACCTTGAGTCTGCACCCGAGGAGAAGCTTCATCACGTACGATGCTCCGGCAATCAGCATGCTTGACTCGATTCTGCGGCATACACCGTAGCGGAACTCCGCCGCGTGGGATTTGAACCGGGAATTTCTGAGCCTTTCGCCAAACGACGAGTGGAGCCGGTTTTTGTAACCTGTAAACAGGTAGCCGAAAAAGCCGTTTTTCAGAAGATAATATATATAAGAAGTAAATCTGTCAAGAGAGGAGAGAATTATGCTTCCTTTTACCAGGGAAGTCAAAAATCCGACTTCCTTTGTGTCCTTGTCAGGCGACGTCATTGTAACACCTCTGATTTTCGCATATCACTATTATATTTATTATATAATATGAAGCCGCGGTTTTCAACACTTAAAGTTTAAATTATTGGACATATTTGAAAAAACCAAGAAAATTTACGATTTCTTCCCGATTTGCTTCATTTTTCAAAGGATTATGTGTATTTTTCTAACTCTGCCGTCCTGCGTGAGCCGTGTTTATCACTGATTACGCACAATAACCGCTTAACTGTCGGAGGATAAAACGCTCTCGTCCGCGGGGTGAAGATGGTCTGAGTAGTTCACCACAGTAACCGCCGATAACAGGGTCATATTCAGCAGAATCGCCGCCGCCAGAGTCGGAAGGGCAAAACCGCGCCTGTTGTTCACACTGGCAAGCATGGCCTTGTACCGCCTTGTCATGAACCCGGGCTTTTTGTCCACCGCTGGAGAGACATAACATCTCTCACGGATTCCCAAGCCGCTTTCAGCCGTCTCTATAATCATTGACATATATTCCCCGAGACATTCCCTTCATTCGCCATGCAGAACGGCACTGTCGCATAAATATTCTCCGTCCTCATAAATTTCCCGCCGGATTTTCTTTTCAAAGGATGACAGCTGGAACGACAGCGCAAGGTTGGCCGCGATTTTGAGAAGCGAGTCCCTGTGACGTATGTGTGTGAGCTCGTGGATGAAGAGAAGCTCAAGCCAATCGTCCAATCGTCGCCGTAGTTTTCAATCTGGTTACGACCGATGTAGACCGATGGAAGAATCGTGCCGCAGGTGCATGGGAATATCATGACTCCATCGTCCATCACCAACAGAGGTATGTTCCGCCTGACTCCGGCTTTCCTTCCGGCTTCCCTGAACACCACCAGAAAATGCTCGTCATTGCATTCGGTTGAGTATTTCGTCAGAAAATGCAGGGTGTTGAAGTAGGATGAAAAGTTCAGATACAGCGACGCGGCGGCTTTTGCGTCTCTGATTCCGATGTAGATAAGGCTGACTTCAAACAGTACCGACAGAACGTCGCGGCTGACGTAAATCCCGGGTCTGACATTCTCCTCCGGCGTACATGAAGGCTCGCATGAAGCCTCGCTATTCTCCTGTTCATCCTGTTCCGCCTCCACGTCCACAAGCCTGACGCCGCCCGAATAGTTGACGTACATATTCACTTTCCACTTATGGAACGGCAGCACGTGAGGAACACAAAAGGACAAAAAGAAAACAGTCCATGCAAACGGACTGAATCTCATCCCCAGATTCCGCTTTACGAAGAGAATGACAGCGGAGGACGCGGAGAAAAACAAAGAAAGGCCGACGAGGACAAAAAACAGCATAAATACTCTGTTTTCCATCTTACTCCCTAAACCTTTCCTGTAGTTCTGTTTCTATTGCCTGTTTCTTAATGCCGCAGTGAAATTACTTGTTCTCGTTCTTCGCGATCATTTCCTTGATTTCGTTCAGTTCCTCAGCAGTGAGGCTTTCGTCGGAAACGAGTGCGGAAATCAGACCCATCTTGTCGCCCATGTAAACTTTCTTTACAAAGTCGTCGGACGCGAACTTTCTGTATTCAGCGGATGAAATAAGAGGTGTGTAGCAGTTGGAGCGGCCTACCTTCTCGGTTGTGATGAATCCCTTGGACTGAAGTCTTGTCACAAGCGTGAGGATTGTGGTGAGCTTGAGTCTTGTGAGGGACGGGAATCCCTTCATAACCATGCTCGCGGTAACGTGTGTTTCACCGCCGTCGTAGAGAGTCCAAATTGCCTGCATTATTTCAAGCTCGCTCTCAGGCAGCTTAATTATTTTTTTGTCAGCCATTTTTATTCTCCTGTCAGTTTATTTGGATTTCGCAAGGACATAATCTGAGTCTATTATACCCCGCTTTACTACAGAAGTCAAGAGGTTTTTGAACTTTTTATTCTTTTCGTCAGTTTTCCCGAAAAACCGTTTTATTATCCAGCATTTTTACTAAGTATTCACAACTGCCGCTTTAGCCTGACAACTTTTCTTTTCAGTCCGGGCAAAACCTACGGCTGCTCTCAAAAAAATAGAATTATTATTCTCCAATATTCATTTTTCAGTTGACATCGGCTATTTTTTCTGGTATAATTTCAGAATAAATATTCTTAAATCAAAAGGAGAAAGCTATGATTACAATTCCCGAGTGGTACACGCCCCGTCTGTCGGTTTACGATACCCAGCGCGCTATCGACTACATAAAGCGCACTTTCCAGATGAACCTCGCAATTGAACTGAACCTGAGGCGGGTCTCGGCTCCGTTGTTTGTAAAGGAAAACTCCGGACTAAACGACAACCTGAACGGGGTTGAGCGTCCCGTTGACTTTGACATTCCTGCGGTAGGCGAGGACGCGCAGGTGGTTCACTCACTCGCAAAGTGGAAGAGACTGGCCCTGAAGCGGTACAACTTCTACGTGGGCAAGGGAATCTACACGGACATGAACGCAATCCGGCGGGACGAGGAGCTTGACAACATCCACTCGATTTACGTTGACCAGTGGGACTGGGAAAAGGTCATCGACCAGTCAATGCGCAACGTGGATTACCTCAAGTCCGTTGTGAAGAAAATCGTGTCGGCTGTGGTGGCGACGAACAACGCCCTGAGGTACGAGTTCAGCCAGCTGGAGTGCAGAATCACCCCGGAGGTGTCCTTTGTCACAACATCGGAGCTTGAGGAAATGTACCCGGACAAAACACCGAAGGAGCGGGAGAACCTCTACGTCAAGGATCATCCCACTACGTTCCTCATGCAGATTGGCGGGAAGTTGAAAAACGGCACCCCCCACGACGGACGCGCTCCCGACTACGACGACTGGGACCTCAACGGCGACATTTTAATCTGGAACGATGTTCTCGGAATGGCGTATGAAATTTCCTCCATGGGAATCCGGGTCAACGCCGAAAGTCTTGCACGTCAGCTGAAGGAAGCCGGATGCGAGGAAAGAGCCGCCCTTCCTTTCCACAAAATGCTGCTCTCGGGCGAGCTACCCCTGACAATCGGCGGAGGAATCGGTCAGTCAAGGCTGTGCATGCTGATGATGCAGACTGCCCACATAGGCGAGGTTCAGGCGTCGGTGTGGGATCGTGAAACCGTGGAGAAGTGCGAAAAAGCGGGAATAATGCTGCTATAGGTCGGACTTTACCGATAAGCTTTTGCCCCGAGGGGCGGAATTTAATCTGAATTTAATTGATTTTCACAGGCGTTTCTGATATAATTTTCTCATATGTCAAAAACGTAAGGAAAATCAATATGAAAAGAATCATATCAGTGTTAATTATTGTTACTCTGCTATTTTTGCCGTCATGTCACAAAAACGAGGATTTTGTCTCAGCATCCTACGTCATCAAAAACATGAACTCCACCTCGGGATTTGTGGTAAACGTGACCACCGGGGAAACATCCTACTTCGGCGAGGAAGACACATTCGTCCGTCCCGCAAGCACAACAAAGCTCCTGACCGCCCTGTGCGCACTTGATGTTATGCCAGCGGACACTCTTGTCACTCCCGGGGATGAGGTCTACATGGTCAGCGAAGGGTCCTCATTCGCCTATGTCCGCCCCAATCACACCCTCACCGTGGAAATGCTGATTGAAGGCATGCTTCTCCCCTCTGGAAACGACGCGGCTTACGCTCTCTCAGCGGCATGCGGTAAAGCTCTCGCCGAAGATGACGACCTCACTCCCGAGGACGCGGTGGACGAGTTTGTCTCATACATGAACGAATACGCGTCTTCAATTGGCTGCACCGGGACGAAATTCACGGTTCCCGACGGATACGCGGGAGAAGAACACCACTCAACCCTCCACGACATGGCTGTGATTTCCGAAAGAGCAGCGGAGAACGAGATCATCGCAAAATACTCAGCCCTTCATACCGACGACGTTACATATGCCAGCGGCCACGTCAACACATGGGTGAACACCAACAAAATGCTGGACCCGGAATCAAAATACTACGACGAAAACGTGGTGGGGCTGAAAACCGGAAGCCTCGAGGACAGCTATTCCCTCATAACCCTCTACGACGACGGCGAACTGAGGATGATAATCGGCGTGTTCGGCTCTTCCACAGACAAGGGACGGTACGAGGACACGGCTGAAATTATAAAAAGAGAAAAATCCGTATATGAAATCGAGCACTGAATAAAACCAAACAAATAAACCAAAACTAAAGGACTGCATTAACCGTGCAGCCCTGTTTTTTATTCCGCTTCCATCATCTCCGACAACGTGACAAAATTGTACCCCTCGTTAAGAAGAACCGGGATTATCTCACGGAGCGCGTCCGGCGTGGGGGATTCGTTCGCCACATAGTCGTGGAACAGGATTATGTCCCCGTCCTTCACTGATGACAGAACATTTTTAACGATAACATCCTTCGGAGTGTGCGCCCAGTCCCGGGTGTCGATTGACCAGCAGATTATAGTGTACCCGAGGTCAGCTGCGGCTTTGCACAAGGTGTCCCCGTAAATCCCGCCCGGCGGCCGGAGAAGCTTGATTTTACAGTCAACATTTTTGTTTATGGCGTCCTCAGCCTTTTTGAACTCGGACTTTATACTCTCGTAGGAGTACTTTTTCAGGTTCATGGGGTGGGAGTAGGTGTGGTTGCCGATTTCATGTCCGGCTTCGTATTCAGCCTTAACAAGGTCGCCGTACCACTCCGCGTTCTGCCCGATGACGAAAAAGGTAGCCTTCACGTCGTATTCAGCCAAGATGTCGAGAATTTCCTGTGTATGCACCGGATGGGGACCGTCGTCAAAGGTCAGAGCGATGTTTTTGGTGTCGTTGTGCCATGAATAGACGATGTCCGACGATTGTGCATACAGCGGAACCGTGGACGAGGTCAGCACCGCGACGGCGCATATTGACAACAGTAGTTTCTTAATCCTCATTGACTCCCGCTCCCTGAGAATTCTTTCCCGTCAGCTCGTCAAGGGTCCCGAACCGGTAGCCCATTTCCTTCCATTTTTTTATTAGGGTCGGAAGAATCTCGGCGTTTGTGGCGGAGGTGGGGTGGAGCAGAATTACCTCGCCGTTGTGTGTGTTGGAGATGATTTTCTCAACTGCCTTGTCCGGGTTCATCTGACTGCTGTTGTCCCAGTCGGCGTAGGCGAAGCTCCAGAAAATCGTGCTGTAGCCCAGTTCCTGCGCCCATTTCAGGTTCTGCTCGTTGAATTTTCCCTCCGGCGGTCGGTAGTATGGCGCGAGGTCCACCCCAATTTTATCTTTGTAGATTTCGTTCATACTGTCCAGCTCCGCCGAGAATTCTTCCTTTGATGTGACTTTCGTCATGTCCTTGTGCCGTGCGGTGTGGTTGCAGACCGTGTGACCTTCCTCAGCCATGCGCTTTACAAGAGCCGTGTTTGAGGTGACGAGGTTCTCGAGGATAAAGAACGCACCGGGAACCTGCTCGGCTTTCAGAGTGTCGAGGATTTTCTCCACGTTCCCGTTTTCATACCCCGCGTCAAAGGTCAGGTAGATAACCTTTTCGTCAGGTCCGAGGAAATACCCGCCGCAGTCTTCGATATAGTTCATCTCCGGGGGAATCGGAGGTCGGGCGGAGCTTTTCATGTGTTTACAGTACCAGCTCTGCGACTCAGCTGAAGTGGGGACTGACGCAGCTCCTGTGGTTTTTGTTTTCTCCGGATTCTTTGACTCAGGCATGCCAAAGTTTTCGTCACACTTGAACTTCTCCGGCCTGTGGCAGTTCTCTTCCTTGCAGTGACGCTTTCCCGGAGAATCATCTCCCCGCTTCGGTGTAAAGTCGTTTTCCTCAACTGTTTCTTCCGGTTTGTCGTTTTCTCCGCCGGGAATTAGTGAGCGGATTTTCTCCCCGATTCCTGCTTGCACGGACTCAGCTGAAGCCGGAGCAAGAGCAAGCGTCAATGCTGTCAACAAAGCTATTGTTTTCCTTATCATTACAGTAACAATCCTTTCTGTATCGCTTTTCAAGTTCGCTCTTATTTTATCCGGCTGAGAATGAAAAAAAACTTATGATTTTATGGCTGGGCTATATTATTTTTGCGGCTGTGCCTGATTACGCCAGAAAATACAGAATTACCACTTGACTTTGCCGTAAAATATGATAATATATTGTTGTGACGCAGTCAGAAAAATCAAGAATATTTCTTTTCCGTTTGGTATAATATTATGAAAGAAAAGCCTTATTTTTCCCGAATTAAAAAAATGATTCCCGCACTCGCGATTGTTCTCGGCATGTGCTTTTTTCCTTCATGCTCCATCTCCCTGCGCGAAGTCAGCCGCGAAACCGATTCCGGAGTCAGCGAAACGAAAAAGCCGGACAAGGACGATAAACATAGCTATATTCTGCCAAAGAAAATCATAGAATATGAAGGTGAAATGTCAAAGACAAAGCTTGTTGAGGAGGCAGACATGTGGGTAAAGCGGTACAACATGACCTACGGCGAAGGTAAGGCGGACGAGATAATCCTGACTCCGGAGCAGATTGCAGAGCTGAACGGCAGAATCATAAAGTCAAGTCCGACTGTGACTGATATGACCCTGCCGCCGGAGAAAATCCCGGGCAAGGACGTTATCGCCATGATGAAAAAATACGCCTTGCCGGCCGGAGACAAATTCAACAAACGCGGGGAGCGGATAACTCCGGAAGAAAAAAGCAGAATCATAAACAACGCCGCCATGGATTTGGTAGGAGAAGAGGTTGAAGTCCGGCTGGGAATTGTCACCGACCTGTGCGACCTGAGGGGATTCCCAACAACCCTCGATTTTTACTCCGCCGAAGACCCGAACCACTACTACAGCGCCATTCAGGAGACAGAGCTGGTCACTGGCTTCCCGGTGTTCATCCTTCACGAGAGCCGTGACGGGGAGTTTTTGTTCGTCCAATCATACTACTACGCCGGATGGGTGGAGAAGTCAAAAACAGCCGAGTGTGACAGGAATCCTACCTCACGTTCGCCGATCCCGTGAAGTACGTCACCATAACCGAGCCAAAGGTTGAAGCTGACGGAGTTACCCTGTCAATGGGGTGCCGGCTTCCCTGTGCTTCCGACGAAGGGGAGTTTTACTGTGCGGTTCTTCCAAAGCCGGTTGACGGTAAACTGACCACGGTTGAAGTGGACATAGCCAAAACCGACGCGGCATACATGTCTCTTCCTTACACAATGGCGAACTACTACAATCAGGCATTCAAGTACCTCGGCACAATGTACGGCTGGGGAGGTGCTGACGGGGGCGTGGACTGCTCAGGATTTGTCTGCTCCGTCTTCCGCTCATTCGGAATCTACCTCCCGAGAAACACAGGCGAGATGTCAAAACACTCCTGCGGCGAAAACATAACCCTCGAGGGTCTGTCGGCGTCCGAGATGAGTGCGCGCCTTGACAAAGTCTATGGTCCCGCCGCGGTTCATCGAAAGGGGCATGTCATGCTGTATCTGGGCAAAATCGACGGCAGACACGTAATCATTCATTCCCCGCAGGGAGGCGAGGCTGTGTGTGAAGCACGTCTGTCGCTCCCAGGAGGGCTGACTAACGTTCAGGTCATTCACTGAAAAGCAAAAAACAACCCGCGAGAACGGTATGTGCCGCAATCCGAGTTGTTTTTTTAATCAGAACCTATACTATGACTATATCTTAATTCACAATATTCTCAGCTGAAATAGATTTCATTCACCGGATACTTCGCTGACTGTTAAAATCCGCTCTCATCAAAGAGTATGTTTCTCACCTGATGAACTTTTCGAATTCAAAGTAGCAGTCGAAGTCTGTCTCGACATACATTTCATCCCATGAAACCTTTGCAAGCGTTACACCGAGGTAGCTCTTGGCGTTGAGTCTGTGCTTGCCGTTTACAAGAGTAACGTCGTACGGACACTTCGTTGCAATCCGCGCAAATTCAAGAATGTCATTGGTTGTTACGAGTTCGATTTTGTAAAGATATTTGCTGTTGCAAATCATGGCTGTACCTCCTGTACAATTTCCAATTTATTAAATAAATTTGATTTTTTCCGGCTCGGTTGAAGTCATCAGCTTCTCTTTCCTGCCGACGCCTATATTATACTCCTTTTTTTGCCGGTGTCAAGGGGTAAAATGAATGTTCTATGTTTTGACCGATTATGGTTGATTCAAATCAATTATCATTGTGATTTTGCACAACTAAAATGAACGCAACTTGTGCATATCAACCATTTTACAATTGCAGACCGGACAATCAGGCAAGGTTTTTGCTCGAACATAAATTCTCAAAGATGTTTTTTGCCAACATTATACTGAATAATTTATATATAACAGCAAATAATAGTTATGATAAAAGTCCCGAGCATAAAAAATCAGGTTCTGTCCGGGAAAAACTGTATAATTTTGGAGTAAATCAACGTGACAAACACAACAATCAGCCCAAAAAAGAGGGTTTACATCATATCTTCGGCTTCGGTGGCAGGTCAGAAAGAAAAAAACGGACCTCTCGGCCGCCTGTTTGACATAAGCGGAGACGACAGGTTCGGACGTGACACATGGGAAAAATCCGAGAGTGAAATGCAGAGGCTTGCACTATCTCTGGCTCTCGGCAAGGCTGGGATTGACAAAAGCGAGGTTGACGTTCTCTTCGCCGGGGACCTCATAAACCAGTGCATTTCATCCTCATTCGGGCTTCTCTCCTTCGATATACCCTTTCTAGGGCTGTTCGGGGCATGCTCCACTGCGGCTGAGGGAATGCTGATGTCGACGGTTTTCGCCGGAGGAGTGTACAGCCGGTGCGCGTCGGTGACTTCATCCCACTTCTGCTCGGCTGAAAGGCAGTTCCGCTATCCCCTCGAGTACGGCGGTCAGCGTCCCCCAACATCCCAATGGACGGTTACAGGCTCGGGCGCGTTCGTGTATTCATCCCTGCGGTCGGACGTTAAAAACGTAAAAACCGACTATATCCCAGAAATCGTCTCAGTCATGCCCGGAAGAATCGTTGACCGTGGAATCACAGACGCCAACAACATGGGTGCGGCAATGGCTCCCGCGGCGGCTGACACAATCGAGCGGTACATGACCACCCACTCCACCGACGAATACGACCTCATCCTCACAGGGGACCTCGGACGTGAAGGAAGCGCGATTTTCCTTGACCTGCTTCTGTCACGGGGAATTAATATAGGAAAAAACCACGCCGACTGCGGAATGATGATTTTCTCACCGGACAACTCGGACACTCACGCGGGAGGCTCGGGCTGCGGGTGCAGTGCAGTCGTCATGGCGGCGAACATTCTGCCGAATATAGCTTCGGGCAAGCTGAAAAAGGTCCTCTTCATGGCAACCGGAGCTTTGATGAACACCATGTCCGTGAATCAGGGTCAGACAATCCCAGGAATCGCACACCTTGTGGAAATTAAGGCCGCGTCCCGTGCAGAAATCATGAAATCAGGAGAACAACAATGAGTATACTTTTCGCATATATTAAAGCTTTCGTAATAGGGGGACTGCTGTGTGCCTTTGCACAGATTCTAATCGACCGCACCGCTATAACTCCCGCGAGAATCCTCGTTTGCTATGTGGTGGCAGGGGTAATTCTCGGGGGAATCGGAGTCTACAAGCCCTTCGTTGAGTTCGCCGGAGCTGGAGCTTCAGTCCCCTTAACGGGCTTTGGCTACATCATAAGCAAAGGCGTACGTGAAGCCGTTGACAAAGACGGACTGCTTGGTGCGCTGACGGGAGGTCTCACAGCCTCAGCCGGAGGAATCACCGCCGCGTTGTTCTTTGGACTTTTGTCATCCTTAATCTTCAAAAGCAAAAGCAAAAGCTGAAAACTATACAAAAGTAAAGTAATAACCATAGTTTTTCGCGACTCCAAAGCCGGACAAGCGCAAACCACCGCCGCACAGTACATTTGTCCATTTGCAATTTCTTGAGACTTATTTCTCTTTCACGGCCTGTTCAATCACCTTTTTGTAGGGCGCGACCATGCCCTTGTCCATCAGCTTACCGGCTTTACCTTTGACCAGCGGACTGCGCAAAAGCTTCCCCAGAATCACCATCTTTATCATATTCCCGCGCTTCTTCTGGGGGAAGTCGTACATCCCTTTCTCTTTGTAGAAGCGGTGGTCGGCTGTCATGATTCCGCGCATGCCCCAGATGAGGTCACGGAATATCTTCATCCCGCCCACACCCCAGAAATTTCTCGGCTGATTGTACCCATTCTCGAGGGCATACGTCAGCCGTTTTATCATAGCGGACATACTAGCCCCGTCCACGGCTTCCCCGGCGAGAAAATTGTTGCCAACGGACGCACGGGCTTCGATGACGGTTTTCAGGTTCGCTTCGCACTCGAGTTTGCCGTTGATAATATATCCCACCGGATGCCCCTCCGTCGTAGTTCTGTGTCCGTTGCAGAATCGGCGGTCGTCGAACATCTTGAATCTCGCGCCCATGCTGTGGTCGGATATGGTAAAGGCATAGACCGTGCAGTCCGCTGACTCGATTTTCTCCCGCAGGAACAAATCAAACCCGTCCTTGTACACACACGCCCCGCTGACCGCACACCTGAGACAGCCAAGACATCCCCCGGCAAAAGGGTACTCCCGTATGTTCACGAGCCTTGTATGGTAGGGGAATCTCTCACGGAACGCGTCAATCATTGCCCTGAGTTTAACATCATCTTCCGCGAGGTCGGCTACAATAACGGTGTCGTAGGTGTCGGATTCGTACGCGGCGTTGAAATGTTCTTCATCCATAACGAACGCGTCCCCAGCCAAAGCCTGAACCTGAGCCGCCCCGGTCTCGTAAACGTCATCCTCCACACAGCGGCAGAGGTATGCGAAAAACAACTCCGCTTCCCGCCGACCCTTTTCCGTGAGCAAATCCTCCATGTCCGCTGAAAGCCCGAGCACATACTTCAAGCCCAAGTCCCGGCAGTTTTCTTCAATATATTTATGTGCGGTCACGTCGTAGAAGTGCTTTGATGTGGTAATCTGCGTGGCAAACTTCCCCGACATGTCGAGATTCAGCCCCTTCACAAGCTCAATGAACCGGTGAAGCTGACTCGGCGCGAGGAAGGTGTAAACCGGATAGGAAAACAGAATCATATCCGCCCACTCAAGCGCGTCCTTCGCTTCCGTCATGTCACGCTCATAGACCTTGATTTTCACTCCGGCGTTGATGTATCTGAACTCATGAGCGGGGTTGAGCTTCTCAAGATACAGCACGGTCTGCAAGGTAACGCTTCTCTCCCCCCTCGGCGAGCCGTTGATAACGCAAATATTCATTATAATTCACCATGTTTCAATATTTTCTTTAATTATACCACAAATTCAGCGGTATTTCTACCTATATCTTATGAACATTACAGCCCCTTGACTTTGCGGGGAAGCCCCCGCGGGCAAATACGGCATTTCTTCAGTCATAATTATAAGTCATCCCACGACGATAAACTAAAGCTCCCGCATATTTTGTAAACATTACAGCCTCTTGACTTTGCGGGGAAGCCCCCGCAGGCAAATACGGCATTTCTTAAGTCATAATTATAAGTCATCCCACGACGACAAACTAAAGCTCCCGCATATTTCGTAAACATTACAGCCTCTTGACTTTGCCCTGCGGAATATAGTATAATATATATGTAACCAAACCAAAGGCGGTAATCTAATGAAATACGACGTTATCATAATCGGCGCGGGACCCGGGGGAATCTTCACGGCGTTCGAGCTGACAAAACAAAACCCAGACATAAAAGCTGCCCTAATCGAGGCGGGAAACCCACTTGAAAAACGCCGCTGTCCCATTGACGGGGATAAAATCAAGTCCTGTGTGGGATGCAAGCACTGCTCCATCATGAGCGGATTCGGCGGGGCGGGTGCTTTTTCCGACGGCAAATACAACATCACAAACAACTTCGGCGGCACGCTGTACGAGCATATAGGCAAGAAAAAGGCTCTCGAGCTGATGGAATACGTGGATGGAATAAACCTGACTCACGGCGGCGAGGGAACACGGCTGTACTCCACCGCTGGGACGAAATTCAAAAAGCTCTGCCTGCAAAACAAGCTGAACTTACTCGACGCGTCCGTGCGCCATCTGGGAACAGATAAAAACTACGTGGTTCTCTCAAACCTCTACGAAATTCTCTCGGAAAAGGCGGACATCTTCTGCAATACAGCCGTCGAGCATATTCGGGTAAACAGCGACGGGAGCTATACCGTTGTTACCGAGCGGGGGGACGAGCTGACCTCGGACAAATGCGTGGTGTCCGTTGGACGTTCGGGAAGCAAATGGATGGAGTCGACCTGCCGGGAGCTTGGGATTGAGACGAAATCAAACCGGGTTGACATAGGTGTGCGGGTTGAGATTCCGTCGGTGGTGTTCTCCCATTTGACTGACGAGCTGTACGAGAGCAAAATCGTCTACCGGACGGAAAAATTCGAGGACAATGTGCGCACCTTCTGCATGAACCCACACGGAATCGTAGTCAACGAAAACACAAACGGAATCGTCACGGTAAACGGTCACAGCTACGAAGACAAGTCCAAGCTGACGGACAACACAAACTTCGCGCTGCTGGTATCAAAGCACTTCTCCGATCCATTCAAGGACAGCAACGGCTACGGCGAGAGCATTGCACGGTTGTCAAATATGTTGGGCGGCGGGGTCATAATCCAGCGGTTCGGTGACTTAATCCGTGGACGGCGGAGCAATGACAAGCGAATCGAGGAAGGTCTTGTAGTCCCCACCCTGTCGGCGACTCCCGGAGACCTAAGCCTCGTTCTACCCAAGCGGATACTAGACGGAATAATCGAGATGATATACGCCCTCGACAAAATCGCCCCCGGTGTGGCAAACGATGACACACTGCTTTATGGGGTTGAGGTCAAGTTCTACAATATGGAAGTGGACGTGGACGAAAACCTCGAGAGCAAGTACCCGGGGCTGTACATCATAGGCGACGGCAGCGGAATCACCCACTCCCTCTCCCACGCCTCAGCCAGCGGAGTCTTTGTGGCAAGGAAGATTCTGTCGGGAAGCCTGAAATAAGTCTCTGGCCAAATGCTCACTTTTTTTCCCAAACCTTTTATATATAAGTGATTTTTTGGATTAAAAAGTTTTCGGAAACAAGTGGGCAAAGTGGGCAACAAGTTTGTTTTTTAACCATTTGAAGTCCCGTTCGGCGAAAAAAGTGGGCTTGCCCAAAAAGTGGGCAGAAAAGTGGACAGAGACTTTCGTGTCAGTACAGAAACAAACAATACGGTCATGGGTTGGCTTACGATTTCAACTGAACAAACGCCGTTTAAGCCTGTCGGGGCTTCCCGACCCGTGGGAACTCTTTACTGCCCGGCTCCATCTTCAAGATGAAAACTTGCTAAAAATTAATATTCCCGCAACATATTGAGACTATTTTTGCGTTATAATTATACTGATAAAACATGGTTAAATCCATAATTTCATAAACATTACGGAGGTACAAATGGCAAACAAAAATAAGCTCTACGTGGTAGCCAACGCGCACCTTGACACTCAGTGGAACTGGACGATTCAGGACACTATCAGAGACTGCGTCAAGACTACACTCGAGAGAAACTTCGAGCTAATCGAAAAATACCCGAACTACCGCATGAACTTCGAGGGAGCCTTCCGCTACAAGCTGGCGAAGGAATACTACCCCGACCTTTATGAGAAGCTGAAAAAGTACATAGCCGACGGACGCTGGACTGTATCCGGTAGCACATGGGACGCAATGGACGTGAACGTTCCCTCATCGGAAGCCCTCATGCGCCAAATTCTTCTCGGCAACGGCTTCTTTGAAAAGGAATTCGGCAAAAAAAGCACCGACATTTTCCTCACCGACTGCTTCGGCTTCCGTTACGCTCTCCCCTCAATCGAGGCTCACATGGGACTGAACGGATTCTCAACCCAGAAGCTGGTGTGGGGCGTTGGCGGTCCCGTGTATGAAGAAGACGGTTCCGTCACCAAACCAATGCCGGTTAAGGGCAAGCCCCGCATGGACCTGGGCAAATGGATTGGACCCGACGGAAACTACGTTGTTGGCTCCCTTCTCGAGGGCGACTACACCTACGACTTCAACCGCAGCGGCAACAACACTCCCATTCACGACAGAGAGGAATACCTCAGAGCAATCGAACACAACGAGAAGTTCGCGGGCTGTCCCGTCAGAAGCATGTACTATGGCACCGGCGACTACGGCGGAGCCCCCAAGGAAGCTTCATGCAGAATGGTAAGCGAAGCGGTTGACGCAAACGGACCCGACAAGAAGTTCGAGGTAATCGCCGCTTCCACCGACCAGATTTTCAACGAGCTGACGAAGGAAGAAATCGACCGGCTGCCCGCATACGACGGAGAACTTCTCATTCCCCACGGCTCAGGCGCACTCACATCCCACACAATCAACAAGAGATGGAACCGCAAGAACGAGCTTCTCGCCGACTCCGCTGAAAGAGCCGCTGTTGTCTCCGCATGGCTTGGGGCTGACGAATACCCCGCTGAGAGACTTGAGACCGCATGGAAGACCTTCCTCTGGCACCAGTTCCATGACGACCTGCCCGGAACATCAATTGCTTCCGCGTACGTTTTCACCTACAACGACTACGTTATAGCCCTGAACATGTTCGCGTCCGAGCTTGCTAATGCTGTGGGCGGCATGACTACGGCTCTCGACACAAACGTAAAAGGCACGCCCGTTGTGGTTTACAACCCCGTATCCTACGAGAGAAACGACGTTGTATGCGCCGGAATCGACGTGAAAACCCCCTACGTCCGCGTGTTTGATGACCGTGGCAATGAAGTCCCGGCTCAGCTCTCAACAGTGGACGGAAAGTGTTTCGTTAAGTTCTCGGCAAATGTCGCTCCTGTAAGCTGCTCCGTATTCGACGTTCAGGAAAGCGAGACCCCCAGCACGCTTAAGTCAAGCCTCACCGTCACCACAAGGTCACTCGAGAACCAGAGATACAAGGTTACGCTGAACAACGACGGCGACATCGCAAGCATCATCGACAAACAAAACGGAAATACCGAGCTGTTCTCCGCGCCTTCCCAGCTTGAAATCGGTCCCGACAACAGCACAACATGGCCCTCATGGGAGCTTGTATGGGATGACGCGCTGAAAGAACCCGCAATCGTGAAGGACAACGCGTCCTTTGAAATCGTGGACGACGGCGCGGCTGTAATCTCGCTGAAGGTCACAAGAACCTACGAAGGCTCCACCTTCACGCAGACAATCTCCCTCTGGGACGGCGGTCAGCGAGTTGACGTGGCAAACTACGTTGAGTGGTACCAGCAGAAGTCCAACCTGAGAGCCGCGTTCCACATGAGCGTATCCAACCCCAAGGCTGTATTCGACTTAGGCTTGGGTGCAATCGAAAGCGGCAACACCGACTCCTTCCCCTACTACCAGCACTGCACGCACCAATGGGCTGACCTCACCGCTGAGGACGGAAGCTACGGCGTGTCCATACTGAACGACTGCAAGTACGGCATGGATAAGCCGAACGACAACACCTTAAGACTCACCCTAATCCACACACCTCTCGGAGCGTTCATGCCCCAGTCAGGTCAGGATTGGCAGGACATGGGTCCCAACACCTTCACCTACTCAATCACTGGACATAAAGGATTCAGAGACGGCACGACAAAGGAAGCCGCCGAGCTGAACCAGCCCATGATTCCCTTCACCACAGCAAAGCACACCGGCGAGACAAAGGCAATCTCCCTCCTCTCCATAAGCGACGAGCACGTAATAGTCCGCGCCGTGAAGAAGGAAGAAAAGGGCGAGCGGATTATAGTGAGAGTACAGGAAACCTCCGGCAAGGGAAGCGAAAACTGCTCTCTTAAGTTCATGACAGCAATCACCTCCGCTGTTGAGACAAACGGCTACGAAGACGAGATTAGCGCGGCTGAGTACAAGGACGACACACTCACCTTCACCCTGACCCCCTACGGAGTCAAGACCTTCGCCCTCACCCTCGCCGAACCCGAGAAGAAGTTCGTAAAGTCCGAACAGCAGATCATCACACTTCCCTGCAACAAGCGCGTGACCACAACCAACACCACCCGCGGCTCCCGTGACTTCGCTGACGGAATCTCAATTCCCTCCGAAATCTACGAGGAAAACGTAAAGGCAGGTGGAATCAGCTTTAAGCTCAACCCCGCTGTTGCCGAAAACGCCGTAGTATGCGCAGGTCAGAAAATCACGCTTCCTGAGGGTTACGACACACTCTACATCCTCGCCGCAAGCGCACACGGGGACAAGACTGTAACCTTTACCGTCGACGGAAAGCCGGTTGAGGTCACCGTACAGGACTTCAAGGAGGACGTTGGCGCATGGGAGCAGTTGGTGAACGGACGCTCCTGCCTCATCAAGCGGGACGAAATCGCCGTAAACTACACCCACACCCACGACAAGGACGGCGACAGACTCTACCTCTTCGCTTACCTCTTCAAGTATGCTATCGACATAAAGGGTGCTAAGGAAGTAACTCTACCCGAGGACAGCGACATTCTCGTCATGGCCGCTACAGTCGTAAAGGAAGCTGGCAAGGCATCACCTCTCGCTCCCCTCTACGACGTGGCCGACAAGAACACCAACCCCACCCACACCCTCACAATTGTAAGTGCAGACGGCGAGATTCAGAAAACCGTTGAAGCCCCCGAGGGCAAGCTCCTTCTTGTAAGCGTAGGCTGCTACGAAAACGGCTACGTCTTCAAGAAGTGGGACTGCGACTGCATTTCCGTGGAGTGCGGCAATCAGGCTGTAGTAAAGATGCCCGACCACGACGTCACCGCACGTGTTATCGCTGAAAAGTTAGGCGAAGGCGTGCTCATGAACAAGCCATGCAAAGCCAACGGTGCGTTCAACGAAAGAGAAACCCCCGACAACGCCATCAACGGAAACGAGGACAGCAAGTGGTGCGTGGCAACTCAGGACAACATCAGCTGGCTCGAGGTTGACGCAGGAGGAGAAGTAACCGTTGACAAATACTTCATCATGCACGCCGGAGTACACGAATCCCGCGGTTGGAACACAAGCGACTTTAAGATTGAGTACAAGTCAAACGAAGCCGACGAGTGGAAGGTTGCGGATGAAGTCAAGGGCAACGAGGAGAACGTGACATACAAGTCCTTCGCTCCCGTAACCGGACGTTACTTCCGTCTCTACATCACCAAAGCAACGCAGGGCGGCGACCCCACAGTCAGAATCAATATGTTTGAGATTTTCAAGGCGTGAAGCAGGCAAAAAGTAAACTTAGGATAAAATAAAAAAGAAGCAGGGTTGAAATACACCTTGCTTTTTTATATAAACATTCCCGTCATGCGTTCAGTTTATCGTCAGGCGGGGAATTTTATGCTTATTTCTTTTTTATATTCTCTTTAATCCGAACCTTAGCTTCGGCAATCTTCGCGTAAGCCGACTCGTACTTTCCTTTTTTCAGGTTGCCAAACGCGTTGAATAAGTGGTCGTGGACGATATTCCGCTTCGCCACAATAGCTTCATACTTAGCTTCAATCTCATCCCGCTTTTCCGCCAGCTCTTCCCGCTTCTTCTGGAGCTTCTCCGACTCCTCAGCCTTTTCCATGAGCTTCAGCGTTCTCTCGGACAGGTGGCTTCCTATCCTGTCTGAAACGTCACGGAGAGCAGTCGACAGCTCGTCGATCGCCTTCATTCTCGCCTGAATCTTGAGGGCATGGAACACGGTAATCGCGGTATCGCTGACAATCGCCGCCGAGAAAAGTGACAGAAGTATAATCTTCACCAAGTCAGGTATAAGGGACACGGTTTTGTAAATCACGGGATGGGCAAGGTACACCACAATCATGCACCCCGCGCCCCACATCAGCGAAAACGGCAGGCATATGTAGCCCCCTAAATTCCCCGGTAGTCCCTCGTAGTCCCACAGCTTCACATGCATGAGCTTCTCCGCGATAACCCCGACCAAAAGCTCCACAGCGGACGTGACCAGCATTGACAGAATGAACACCGACACGGGCTGGGACTTCAACGGCTCAAGCATACCCAGCACCGCCACGACTCCGAATCCGTACACCGGACACACGGGACCCAAAAGAAATCCCCGGTTGACGAACTTCTTCTGCTGGAACGCGGCGAAAATCACCTCACAGCACCAGCCAACAAATGCGTAAATGAAGAAAAACGAAAGCAAATCAGAAAACTTGTAACCCACAGTAAACCTCGTATATATAGTTTGATGATGCAATTATATCACATGCGGACGTTTATTGCAACAGCTATCTTAAATACCGTGTAAATTGTTTACAGTCCGAACATATTTATGCCGCCGCGTCCCCGTAAAGCCGTGCCTGCTTTTTCAGCTTATGTAATCGCACGAAGTAGAACGCCGTATGAGCGAGGAACGTCACTGCCCACGAAATGGGGTAGGACATGTACAGCACAAACAGGGTGTGGTTTGCGGCAAAAACCGTGGCAATCCATACGATTCTGAGTGCGCAGGAGCCGAGAAGGGAGTTCACCATTGGGATTACCGACATTCCCATGCCCCGCTGACCGCCGCACATCACGTCCATCATTCCGCAGAGAAAGTAGGGGATGATAATGTAGGTCATTCGCGTGACTCCATATGGAATTGCGTCGAGGTCGTTCGGCAGGTACAGACCAAGAAGCGGCTCAGCAAAAGCGTAGGTCGTGAGTCCGAACACAAGCCCGATTACGATAACCGTCACAAGGCATCTCGCCATGATTTTGTTGATGAGGTCAAGCCGCCGTGCGCCAACGCTCTGTCCTACAAACGTAAGGGACGCGTGGTATACCGAGTTCATCGCGGTGTAAGTGAACCCCTCAAGTCCAGCGGCGGCTCCGTTTCCGGCCATAATTAGGGACGAGTCAAAGGAGTTCACCGAGGACTGGATTACCACGTTTGACAGCGAGAACACGGTCCCTTGGAATCCGGCAGGAAGTCCGACCACAAGGATTTTCTTGAACTTGTCCCCGTGAATCCTCATCTTCCGCCAGTCGAAGTGAATACAGCTCCCCGAGCGCATCATGTAGACAATGACGAACACGGCGGACAGCACTTGAGAAATCACAGTGGCATATGCGACTCCAGCAACCCCCATTCCGACGTACTTTACTAAAATTACGTTGAGAATCACGTTGACGATTCCCGAAATCGAGAGAAAGTACAGCGGCCTCTTTGTATCCCCCACCGAGCGCAGAATCGACGCTCCGAAGTTGTACGCCATGTTAGCGGGAGTTCCGGCAAAATAAATCCGCAGATACTCCGTCGACAGGGGTAAAACGTCGTCGGGGGTTGACATCCATATCAAAAACTGACGTGAGAACACCATGCCGAATGCTCCCACAAGGATTCCGCCAGCGATTGAGATGAGGTAGGACGAATGTACGGTCTTGCTCACCCCGTCGTAATCCTTAGCCCCGTAATCGTGAGCCACCGCAACCGATGCACCAACCGCCAGCCCCATGAACACGTTTATTATCAGGTTGATTAAGGCTCCCACCGAGCTGACTGCCGCAAGAGCGCTTTTTCCGTCGTACCGTCCCACAACCACGCTGTCCGCCATGTTGTAGAGCAGCTGCAAAATACCGGTCAGCATGAGAGGAATAATGAACCGTATAATCTTCGAGGTCATATGCCCCATGGTTATGTCGCTGTCCTTTGACTTTTTTTCTTTTTTTATAGTACTATCTTTATCCATATCAAGCCTCACCTTGTCCTATATCAGTTAAGCCATATATTATCAACATGTCAAAACCACCGCCTATTATAGCACATTCCCTCAAACAAAGTCAAGAAATATAATCCATAAAAAATCGGCGGGAATCCGCATAAAATTTCAGACCCCGCCTAATGCGACACCAACCACTTCTGAATTGATCGGGCGATGGTGCCGTAACATTCATTTACTCTTTTTCGTGTCAATCAGGTTCCCGAAGTTGTCAATCAGCGAAGCCATGTCGGACTTTGACTCGTGCCAGACCTTGCTCTCGCCCCAGATTAAGTCCCCCTGCGCGTTCGAACCACGGCATACAAGAACCAGCTTTCCTCCAGCCGGAACAACAGTACCCTCTGGGAAACGGTAAACTTCGCCGCCCCTGTCAGAGGTAATCCACCAGCCGGAGATGTCGGCGTCCGTCTTTCCTTCATTGATCAGCGTTGCCGTCTGGTCCGTCTTTGAAACCTTGTCGAGCTTTATTTTGTCGTACTCTGCATCTCCGCACGTCACGTCTTCAAGGGTAATTCCGTCGGGTGTTACGGTAATCATAATCCCCAGCGAATATTCATCCGTGACGAAAACTTCACTTCCGACTTCTTCAAGCCGCCCGATAACCGCTTCGTCAGCCGTGTCTTTTTCCTCGTCCCGTGATGTGGAAATCACCGAATACTCAGGGGATACAGCGGCTACAAAATCAGGCGTGCTCGCCTCGTCCCTTCCGTGATATCCAACCTTGAGGATGTCGCAGTCAAGCTCATATCCCGCGTCGAGAAGGTTTTTCTCCTCCTGCTCCTTCATGTCTCCGCAGAACAGCATCGACTTCCCGTTCACCACCAGCTTCAGAACGAGGGAGTTGTCGTTGTCGTCAAAGGGATTGTACCGTATGGGACCTAAAACCTCAAACCACACCCCGTCTCCGGCTTCAACTACCTGCCCCGGTTCCAGCTTTGTCAGGTTATCGTCGGTGGCGGCGCGGTCTATTACGTACATGTCCTTGCAGATTGCGGGAGCATAGGTGTTCTCAACCGTCATTCTCTCCCGGATGTACGGGTAGCCGCCGATGTGGTCCCGGTCGGGGTGGGTGATGAACAGGCCGGTTATGCTCTCTTCCTCAAACAAATCGAGGGCGGCATAGGTGTAAGGCACACTCTCGCTTGTTCCCGTGTCAATCATGAACAGTCTGCCGTCTATTTCTATAATTATAGAGTCTGCTTTTCCCACGTTGACGAACATCACTCTCACGTCATGCTCACCGGAGTATGTTATGTTTTTGTAGTCGTCGTGAACTTCATAGTCCGACATGTTGGCAGGAGTTTCAGTCTCGTCGGCTTCCGCAGGATCGTTATCCTTCCCGCAGGACGAAAGAAGCGCCGCCGCAGCCATAACAAAAGCAATAATTTTATTCTTTCTCAATTTTGTCTCCATTATCTGTGAAGCGAACCTGAATCCGGCTCAGGATATCGTATCAAGCTGTTTCAGGCTCACCTCTCGCCAAGCAGCTTTGCGAAATTTGCGATAATCACCGCAGCTTCTTCCCTTGTTGCAGCCTGTTTGGGCTTGAGACTCTGCTCGGAATCGCCAAGAGGAAGCAGTCCGTTCTCTATGCAGTAGCTGAACCCGTCCTCAGCCCATACCGCAATGTAATCGACGTCGCTGTATTTCGCGCTCTCCTCGACTTTCACGTCGGCCTGAACCTTGAGCTGCTGTCCGCATTTTGCAATAATTTTATACATCTGCTCGTGGGTTATCTCACCGAACGGGTCGAACATCCCTCCGCCAATGCCGTTGACTACGGTTGTAATGCTTGCCCATTCGATGTAGGGCGAATACCACTGACCCGCGCTGACGTCGGTATAGCTGACTCCGGTGAACTGGGTTACGTCAACTCCGCAGAGCCGCCCGAGGACCGTGACAAACATGGCTCTTGTCAAAGTTGAGTCAGGCGCGAAACGGTCACGCGACACTCCCTGAAACAGGCCGGCGTCGTACACATATCGGATAGCCGAATATGACTCTCTGCTCCTCGGCACATCCTTGAAGGGAAATATCGTGATTTTTCCGTTTTCAACATAGTCCATGATTTTGAAATACATTATCCGGTTGTTCGCGCCGTAGTTCGGGGAGTCCGCCACAAGGTATTCGAGCATATTTTTGTATATGTTGATTCCGAATATCCTCTCACCTATGTCAGCCTCCATGTAGACTGAAGTCTTGCCGGATTCGGTGTTGTAGGTCATGACGGCATATGGCGTGTTGAAGAAAATATTGCCGAGAATGTCCGATATTCCGGAGTAGATTCCCATCCAGTAACTGAGTTCACGGCTGTCGATGTACCACTTGTCCTTGAAGTTATAAATTATCTCGGCTTCGAAGTCAAACGCGCCCTCAAGCTTTGGATTGTATTCCACCTGAGCCGCAAGAAGCAGGCAGTCCGCGTCGTCGATGTAGTACCATTTCCCATTGACAAAAGTAATCCTCGAGTTGACGTTTTTCCAGAACGAGTTTCTGTACCGGTTGTCAGTGCAGGAATATTTGCTCACCCAGCCGTAATGCGGTATCGGGGTCTTCTCGAAGTCGCTGTCGGACAGGAGGAAATTATCGTGGGATACGCGTCCGACTCTGTCCGGAAGAGGGTCGTCGTAGACTAAATCCACATTGTACCACTCGCCGTCAATCTCCACAAGGTTCCACGCGTGGTTCATCTCGTCGGAAGCCACCATAATCGAGCGGATACCCAGTTCCCGCAGCACGGCGATATAGGCCAGCACATACGCCTGACATACGCCCTTCCTCTGCCTGAACAGGCTGTATACGTCGTAGTTTTCCTCATCGGTGTCGTATTCAAAGGAAGCCGCTATGTAGTCGTGGACCCACAGAACCTTTTCCGCGTCGCTGAGATCTGCGTCAACCTGCGAAACTATGTACTGAATCTCGCTCTCGTATTCAAGCTGGGCCGCCTCAAGCTCGGTTCCGGTCATGGTGTAAGCGAGAGTTACAACTGTGGCGTATTCTTCGCCACCGCGGCGTTCGTAGTAGTACTTTATGTTCTCGTCGAGGTAGAAAAACTCGGGACATGTGCGCAAGAGGTCGGTGTAAATCTCGCCGATTTCACTTCGCTTTATGTTCATTTCCGTCAGATCCACGGTTTTCTTCTGACTGGCAACAGCCACATACAGAGCAGTGTATGCCTCTCTGTAATTCTCAACGCTGTAATCAATAGGGTCGGATGCTGATACCGATAACACTGCCGTAAATACCAGGGTAAAAAAGATAATTGTTGTTAATATTTTTCTCATCAGAATGCTAATGTGTTACCTCATAATTACAATTGTATGCATTTTTTGTGAACCCGATTCCCCTAAAAATACTATAGCCGGCCTTTTTCAAGCACGGCTTCATATTGTTTTCATGCGAAACTTCGGCTCAACGCCTGAGTCCGTCATCTGAACTCATCAATCAGAACGTGCATTTCACGCACCAGATCCCGAACCCCGAGACTGCTTCCGCATTCAAAAGCCAGCCAACGGTCGTAGCTCGTTTCCCTGATTGCACGAAGGATGTTTTTGTAGTTCAGTTCACCTGAGCCGGGTTCGAGTCTTCCGGGATTGTCCGCCATGTGGAAATGTCCGATCCAGCCGATGTTTTCCCGTATGTTCCGGATAACATCCCCTTCGGACACCTGCTGATGATAAATGTCAAACAGCATTTTGCAGCATGTGCTTCCAACCTCACCGAGAAGCTTAACCGTATCGGCCGTTGTCACGAGGAAATACCCGGGATGGTTAACCTTTACGTTGAGAGGTTCTACTACAATTGTAATTCCTTCGTCCTCGGCTATGTCGGAAAGAGCGCGCAGGGTTTTCGCACAGTTTTCCATCTGTTCGTCACGTCCCGTGTCTTTCCTTTCGTTTCCGACAGTAGCGATGATGTTCGGCACTCCGAGAGCCTTTGCCGCCTTCACCGTCTCACGAAAAGCCGAAACAAACGCGTCCCGGGAGTCCTCCCAAACCATGCCATGCGAATTTGAAATCAGCCGCATGACGTCAGCGTTCTCCGACTCCATGATTACGGCTGTGGAGATTACTCCCGTGTAGTCGAGAACCTTTTTCGCCCTTTCCAAATCGAGTCCAAGCCACGACAGCTGTTCTATTCCGTCAAAGCCGTACTTATCCGCAAGCTTAACCCTGTCATACCAATCGCTTCCCCACCATCCGCCGGCTGCTGAAAACTTCATCTCTTAATGCCTTTCCTTTATATTATAAGTAACCTTGTGTTCCGATATTCCTGAATTTAAAGCTGTTTCCGATTCCCTGCCGGAACAGTCAGCTTCACGCCTTTTTTTCTTCCTTCAACGCAAACAGCGGAGCGAGATACTGCGCACGTCTTGACTGAACTTCAACCTTGTACGCGGAGTCTGTTTCCTTGTGAAGCTCGGCAATGTATTCGTGGTGATTCTTGCGTATTCTCGGGTCAGTACGGGAAATCAGAAATATGGCGATGCTTGAACACTGGTCGCTGGCTCTCTCGAGGTAGGTCAGCATCTCAATGAACACAATTCCTGCAGTAACGGTACATTTGCCTGTCTTGAGCCGGTTGATGTGGCTCTCGCGGAGGTACTGAACCATGTCGTCGATGACTTCCTCGAGGGGTTCCACCTTTTTGGCAAGCTCCACGTCGTCGTCCTTGAAAGCCTGGACTGTCATGCCGATTATTTCGTTTATTGCGGCGAGAAGCATGTGCAACTCATCAGTGGCGAGTGGTGAGAAGCTGAGCTTTTCGTTCTTCATCCGCTCGGCGTATTCGTTCAGGTTTGTTGCGTAGTCGCCGATTCTCTCAAAGTCCGTTGTGGTCTGAATCATGGAGTTGATGATTTCGTTGACCTCGTCGCCTACGTCGTTCTTTGACAGGTCAACAAGGTAGTTCTCCACCGTGTCCGTGAACGCGTCGATTTTTTCCTCCCGGGTGTTGATTCCTACGGAGACCTCTTCACTGAAGCTCTCGAGCTGCTTTATACTGTCGTCGAAGTTGTTCATTACGATGCCGCCCATGACTCCTATGGCGTTCTTTGCTTCGGCAAGGGCGATTTTCGGCACGAGGTACAGCTTTTCGTCCAGTGTGTTAAGCGCACTGTAGTCGTCCTTCTCGACCTTCTTTTCGTCGGGCTTGATGAATACGTAGGTCAGCTTTACAAGAAGTCCGGTGAACGGCACCAGTACTACAGCTGTAACGAGGTTGAACACGGTCTGGAAGTTTGCGATGTCTCCGCTGTCAACGATTTTGCTCCAAAGCTCCGGGAACACGCCGACACTTCTAAGAATCGTTATGGCAATCATGAACAGTATGGTTCCGGCCACGTTGAACACAATGTGCGCGATACCGGTTCTCTTTGCGTCCTTTGACGAGCCGATGGAACAGACCATAGCCGTCGTCACGCAGGTACCGAGGTTAATACCCATGATGATGGGGTAAACCAGCTCCATTGTCATGACTCCCGTGACTGACAGAGCCTGAAGCATACCGACCATAGCCGACGAGGACTGAATCAGCATTGTCATGACCAGTCCGGCGAGTATTCCGAGAATTGGTATGTCGGACACGCTCTTTATGATGTTGATGAATGCGTCCGATTGGGACAGAGGCTCAACCGACGCGGTCATTGACATAAGTCCAGTGAACAGCACGCCGAATCCGCAGAAGATTCCTCCCACGGGCTTGGAACTGCCTTTTTTTACAAACATAATAAGGATGATTCCGATGATCATTGCAAGGGGAGCGAGGGTCGAGGGCTTAAAGAACTCCATCAGCATGTTGCCCTTTGAGTCGATATCCATAAGCCGGATAATCTGTGCCGTGATTGTGGTTCCGATGTTTGCGCCGAGAACGATGCTGACCGCCTGCTTGAGGTTGAGAACTCCGGCGGTGATCAGGCCTACAGTGATAACGATTGTAGCGGTGGATGACTGGATTACAGCCGTGACGAGGGTTCCGGTCAAAACTCCCATGAAGGCGTTGGACGTTACCTTTTCGAGAACCTTTTTCAGGGTGGCTCCCGAGGCATTCTTCAGGCCGTCGCTCATAACCTCCATACCGTAGAGGAACATAGCAAGTCCGCCAAGCAGGGTTATCAGATTGAAGATTGTCATGTTTTACTCCCATAAAACCGGATCCGGCTTCCGTCAGCCAAACTTCCATGCGAATAACGCGAGCCGTACCGGATCCCTTGAATTAAAATATACTTATACATCATTAATATATCACTTCTTCCCCGACAAAATGTGATATAAAATTAAATCTTTTGTTAAAATACGGTGAAATCCATTTCAAATTATTTTAAAACTTTTACGTTAAAGTAAGGTCTGTGTAAAATCCGTCAAAATTGCGGACTCCGCCGTCGGTCACATATGCATAACACACAAAAAAGCCGCATACCATCAGCACACGGCTTTCTTCAATTCAATTACCTGTTCGTCAGGATATCCGCTCAGCCCTTGGTTGTCGTGCCGTAGACTGTGTCGCATCCGCATCCGGACTTGCAAGCGGAGTCAAGGATGAAGGACTCACAGTCGGTGCATTGACATACGGTGGGGTTCTTCTCGTGAGTGCCTACGCTGATTTTGTCGAGAGCGCAGTAGTCGCAGGTTTTCGCGTGGTTTGCGCACTGCTTTACGCTGCATGAAATAGAATGATTTGGTTTCTTTGTCTCTTCCATTTTGGTTTTCTCCCTGATTGTAGAATTATCACAGCCACAGCGAAAGGGTGAAATCTTCATTCAATCGCCGCGCCCGCAAAAGTATCATTCCCACGATCCCGGAATTTATGTAAGGAAGATATTTTTTAAGCCGGTTCAGAAATTCAATTCATATAAATAATCCACCTGCTCCCGCTCAGTCCCGCGCTTTTGGTACTTCTTCTCACCGACTACATGGAATCCCGACTTTTCCGCCACCCTGTTTGAAGCCTTGTTTTCCCGGTTCACCCGCACAGTCACCTTGTCGGCTCCCTTTGAACGGGCATACTCAATCATCCCGCCGGCCATTTCAGTTGCGTATCCCTGACGCCAGTGATTTCGGTGGACGCAGTAGGCAATGTCGTAGGACTTCCCGCCGTTCTCCGGAATATAGCTGCATGTCCCGATTCTTTCGCCGATCTTTTTGGATATCGCAATCATGTAGCAGCACTCGCTGTCGTCGCCCAGTGATTCAATTTCAGCGAGGTACTCCGGCGAAATTTCATCCATGGCTTCGTCGGGAAGATATTCCCCCATTTCAGGATCGTTCCATATGCTTATGGCAAAGCGTGCGTCGTCCTTTGTAAATCCCCGCAGAATCAGCCGCTCTGTTTCGATGACTTCCGCTAACATGTTTTTCCTCCGTACCAACAAGGGCAGAGCCGCACAGCCCCGCCCAGAATTTATTCTTTATTCTTTATTCTTTAATCGGATTGATTACAATAGCCTCGGCTTCACTTTCAGCGAAAACCGGCTTCCATGACTCTTCTCCGGCGTATGGTTCGGTGAGACGCGGGGTGTACGTGATTTCAACAATACCGTCGTCCGTCACCTTCATGTCGGCCGTGAGCAGGCAGGAGTTGTCCTCGTCGTACTTGTCAGCGCCATTAATGAGGGAACCGAGGGAGTAGGCAATGTACCCGCCGCCGTATTCTTCCTGTCCGCCGACTGTACTATAGTTTGTGCCGACCACAAGATCCGCTCCGCTGTCGATGAATGAATGGTACATTTCCCGCTCTTCTTCCCCGCCGTCACCTGCACCTCCGCCAATACAGACGACTACAAAGTCGCTCTTTTCAACGGCGCCTTCGATCCATGAAATCACCCCAGGCGCATTCTCGGGCTTGTATGAGCATGGGTAAACCGCCACCCGTATTCCGGCTTTTGTGTCGTAGTAGACAGCCCTGCCCGAGTCGCCCCAGATTATATTCTGATCTTCAAGCGCCGCCTTTGTGTCCTCGTATCCTCCGTCGCCATAGTCCCGGACTCCCTCTCCCGTTATGGACAACGCGTCAATCCCGCCGAGAGACAGAGCGGAAGCCGATTCCGACGGAGCTTTGTACCACTCCTTTGCCTCGTCCTCAGCCTTTTCCACCGGTTCAAGCTCGCTGTCGGAGAAGACCGAGTTCAGAAACGCAAAGGTCATGTCGTCCTCACACGTCACGCCGGATATACCCGAGAGAAAATACTCCGCTCCTTCGTCGGCGTAGAGTCCGTTTATTGTGCCATAGGAGGTGCTTCCCAGCATGGAGCCAAGGTTCACCCCGCCCGCAAAGGTCAGCTTCACTTCCCTGTAGGAGTAGTCCGGCTCGACTATGCTGACCGCTTCCTCGATTGGTTCGTCAGGCTCGGCTGTGGAGGCTTTGTCAAGTCCCGGGGCATAACTGGAGCTTCCTTTCAGTATTGAAAACAGCGCAATCAGCGCCGTGGTTGCCAGAATCATGGCGGAAACAAAAGCAGTTCTCTCCGCCGCTATCTTTGATTTTATATTCATCACTGCATCCCGTATTCTAAATAAGCTGTATCATACTTATTTTAACACATATCGGGATATATTTCAAGATATATAATCAAAGATTTTTAATAATCCCCTTATTCCTACCTGAAAAGCGGACGCGCCTGCTCTCCTTTTTTCGCGAGGTTCAAACATTCCACGCACATTTCGAAGTCAGCCACAAGGGAGTGGGGCTTGTTATTCACGTCGTCCTGTATCATGGGAACGAGATACACTCCCTTCCGCTGCAGCAGCCGTCCCAGACTCTCTATGTTGCCGGACAGAGCGTCGTTTGTGGCAAGTGCGATGAGAATCGGCTTTGACTGCCTCATGTGGGCCTTTGCCGCCAGAGTGACCGGTGTGTCGCTGATTCCAAGGGACAGCTTTGCGGCAGTGTTTCCAGTGCAGGGACATATGAGCATATAGTCGAGTGGGTTGTACGGCCCAAACTTCTCCGCTTCCGTCAAAGTGACGACTGGCTCACGTCCGCATATGCCGGTGATTTTCTCTTTCAGCAGAGCGCACGAGCCGAATCTTGTGTTCTCCCCCGCCGCGTTGTAGGAGAGAATCGGGTATATATCGTACTCCTGCGACAGTTTTTTCATGATTTCAAGAGCATGGTGATGAGTGCAGAACGACCCGCACATGGCAAACCCAAGCTTCTCTTTTCTGCCATCCATTGTTTTCTTCCTTTCCGCCGCCTTCGGCTGATTTTAATTTAGATTATAATTAAATGGACGTCATTCGCCGGACTCAAAGAACTCCTCCGCCCTCTCGCTCACCGCACGGCATATTATCTCACCCGCGCTGTCGGGAGAAACCTTCCCGGGGAGGGCCGGAAGTGAAATCAGGCGTATACCCAGTTCTGCGGCGGCTTTTTTGTCAATGAGTCCGTCCTTTGCCGCCAGATCAAATATGACCTCGCCGCCCGACATTTTTGACAGCACCTCTTCCGTGAATATCTCCGCCGGAGCAGTGTTGAAAACAGCCTCGCATAAGGTGGGATAGGCCTTGTATTCCTCGAGTGGAACGGGAACGCATCCGTCGACCTTCGCGTAGGCCAAGTCCCTCCTGCTTCTCGCAGCCACATAGACCTCGGCTCCAAGGAGAACCAGACGAACAGCCAAAGCCCGCCCGATTCTGCCGTAGCCCGTCACAACAGCCCGCATTCCAGATATGGTCACGGGAAGAGTATCGATGCAGGCGGCAATGGCTCCCTCGGCACATATGACGGAATTGTAAATCTGCACCGACTCGTCATTATAGTAGTCTACAACGGTCAAACCGTGCTTCACCCCACAGTCGGATATGGCAGATGGTATGTTTCCGCCAAGAAGAAGTGCGCCCGGCCTGATTTTTTCAATCAGCTCAGCAAGCCGCACATCCTCCCCCGACTCAGACAAGGGCAGAATTAACCTGACCCCGTCACGGCTCATGGGCAGGGGCAGAATCACAGCCTCAGCTCCATCAACCGCCGACTCCCATGTGTCACAGCAGACCGCGTTTCCGAACAGCTTTGATTCCTGCTTTCCGTATAGAGACGAGAATCCCCACACAGAAACCGCGTATTTTTCCGAGAGACACCGCGCTGCCGCCAGCATTCTCCTATCTCCACCGAGAAGCGCGGCCTTTTTCTCTTTCATATATATCTCCATATTCATATAAAGCAAAAATACCTTTGCGCGAAAAAGCCGTAAATCAAGCTTTACCGTACCTTCCGCACTGATGATTTAATCCTGCCGCCGATATTCCGGCTTCCTTATACAGCATATGCGCATGATTCAGCCGCGACACAAAATCCCCCGTAGCCGTCCTTACTCCGGACTTTTGCCGAAAGAGCATGTAATGTTAATTTACTGCACAAAAAAGGCGGGAAAAATCTATTTTTTCCTATTGATTTTGTTATTTATTCATGGTATTATAATTATGTAAAAAAATTTGAATTTCATTAACGCAAGGAGATAAATTATATGATATTAAGACCTCCGTCAACTCCGCTGATTACAGTTGACCCGTATTTTTCAGTCTGGTCCCCCGCCGATACCCTCACCGACAGAACCACAGTCCACTGGACCGGCAAGCCTAATACTATCGTAGGATATGCCGAAATCGACGGCGAAAACTACCGCTTCATGGGTAAGGTAAACGGAGACGACTCGAAAGTAATCCCCCAGACCGGACGTGACTGCGACGCCCTCTCGACCCGCTATACCTTCGAAGGAGCCGGAGTCACCCTCTTCCTCACCTTCACGACCCCGCTCCTGCTTGACAACCTCGACGTACTCAGCCGCCCCGTCAGCTACCTAAATATTACAGCTGCTTCATCCGACGGCAAGGCGCACAGCGTGAAAATCAAACTCTCCGTGTCCGAGGAAATCTGCCTCAACCTGCGCGGGGAAGATGAGGTTGTGACGAAAACCATCACCGGCAGAAACTACACCGCCGTCAAAATGGGAAGCGTAAAACAGCCCGTTCTCGCGGTCTCAGGCGACGACATACGCATCAACTGGGGCTGTTTCTACCTCGGCGTGGACAAGGGTTCCGTATCCGTGGAAAAGAAGGCCGTCCCCTACCGTAAGCGCCACCGGAACGACAACCCGCCGGAGAACTTCCGTGAAGAAATGACCTTTGTCACAGCCGAAGCCGACTTATGTACAGAATGTTCCCCTTCCGCGCTCTTCACATTCTCCTACGACGACGTGAAGTCCATCAAATACTTCGGCGAGGAACTGACATCCTACTGGAACCGCGGCGGCAAGACCATCACGGAGGCAATAGAAGAAGCCTACGCCGACTACGACGAAAGAATAGTCGAATGCCGTGAGTTCTCCGACAAGCTGTTTCTCGACTGCACCCGGGCCGGTGGGGAAAAGTACGCCGAAATCTGCGAGCTGTCCTACCGCCAGTCAATCGCCGCTCACAAGGTTGCAGTGGACACGGACGGGCAGATTCTCTTCATCTCAAAGGAGTGCTTCTCCAACGGATGCGCGGCTACAGTGGACGTAAGCTACCCCTCGATTCCGCTGTACCTGCTCTACAACCCTGAGCTGGTTCTCGGCATGATGCGCCCCATTGTCAAATACGCCCGCACCGACGGATGGATTTTCGACTTCGCGCCCCACGACTGCGGACAGTACCCCCTGCTCCACGGTCAGGTTTACTCCGGCAACAACATCGAGGGTCAGATGCCCGTTGAGGAATGCGGAAACATGCTGGTCATGACAGCCGCCGCCACAATCGCCTCCGGTGACACAAAATTCGCCGAGGACAATCTCGACCTGCTCGAGGCATGGGTCAAGTACCTTATCGCACACGGCGACGACCCGGAAAACCAGCTCTGCACCGACGACTTTGCCGGACATCTCGCCCACAACTGCAACCTATCCCTGAAAGCAATCATGGGAATCAGCGGGCTGGGCATAATCTATCATCTTATCGGACGCGAGGATGACTGCGAAAAGATGATGACCGCCGCACGCAAAATGGCTGAAGGCTGGGCTGAACGCGCGTCAAACGGTGACGGAAGCTACAGACTGGCCTTTGACAGAGCGGGAACATGGTCAATGAAGTACAATATCGTCTGGGACAAGCTCATGGGTACGAACGTCATGGACAAGGGCGTTATCGCCTCCGAGTTCACCAGCTACACCCGCCGCATGAACGCCTACGGTATGCCACTTGACAACCGGGCAAACTACACCAAGTCCGACTGGCTCATGTGGACCGGAACCCTCGCCGAGAGCAAGCGCGACTTTGAAGCATACGTTGAGCCGCTGTGGAAGAGCTACGACTGCTCGCCATCGAGAGTACCCGCAACCGACTGGTACGACACAGTGACCTCACAGCAGGTTGGATTCCAGCACCGCTCAGTTGTCGGCGGACACTTCATAAAGCTTCTCGAGTACAAGGGAATCATGAAGAACTGGAAAAAGTAAATCACAGACAATATTTCCGTCTCACGCAAAATGGGACGGATTTTTTATACCGAGGCCAGACCAACGACTCTGCCTTCCCCTCGCTCGACCAAAACCGTGATTCTGCCCGCTGACGAAGCGTAATTGACCCTGACGCAGCCGTCCTCGCACGATATTCCCGCAAGTTCCGACTCAGCCCTCATCATATGGAAGTATTCCCTGACAAATTCATTGGCTGCGAGTATGCATTCCTCGTCTCCGAGAACCGCCGGCTTGCGAGGGAGAAACCAAGCAAACTCAATGGGCTGTCCCGTCCCGAGACTCAAAGCCGCGTAGGCATTTTTGCAGCTGTAGAGAATCATGTCGTCCACCACAACCGGCTCATGGTTCAGTTTTTTCACGCCGAACAGCCGCTTTATATTTTCCTCAGCCGTCTCCCGCACCCGCCGTGTAATGTACTCGCTTCCCCGCTCATTCTCACGCACTCCCCGCCGCGTATTCCACTGATTCAAAACTTCAAGTCCGGCGGCAATCGAGGCAGACTCAGAGTCCGAAAAGTCATCCCCTCCGGCAGTCCTGCGTATTGTCTCAAGCTCCTCTTCACCGATCACTCCGCCGTTCGACAGCTTTTGTGCAATTGAGTCGAACTTCACGCCTGTATCACCCCGTCCGGCCTTTTTCGCGTATTCCGCCGCTGATTTTGCGTGATGATACGCCTCTATAAGATTTCCGGACTCCGCTTCATCCATGAGCAGGTACGCCGCGTTCTTCATCTCAGCCGCGTTCAGTCCTTCGTAGTAAGCCGCTCGGTCCGCGTCACGCATGAAATCCGCTCCGATATACGCCGCCATTGATACGCAAATGACCGAAAGAACCGTCACGGCATAGGTAAGCCTGAATTTCAAGCCCCGCTCGCCCAAAAAAATAATTTTTTCCATAATTCACCCGTATTTATTTACATTCATACCGCACCTTTGATTTGACAAACCAAGCTCAAGTGTGATATAATTAAGACACTGTGATTATCATACGGTTTTTCAGAGGTTTTATTCGGCGACGGGAGAAAACAGATGTCTGACAATTTTTTCAGAAATTTAATCGGCAATGAGCGGCTCAAAAACATAATGGAAGCTGACATAAAAAAAGGCCGGTGCGCCCATGCGTACATCATCGAGGGACCATACGGCTCGGGAAAGCATACGGCGGCTCTTGACATATGCGCGGCAATCTCATGCGAGAACCGTGAGAGCGGCGATCTTCCCCTGCCCTGCGGAGAGTGCGAGTCATGCAGGAAAATACTCTCCAGCTCATCAGTGGACGTGATGTTTGTCCGCCGTGAGGAAGATAAGGCGTCCCTTGGAGTTGACCCCATACGTGCGGTGAAGTCCACGCTGTACCAGCCGCCCAACGACGGTGAGCGCAAGTTTTACGTCATTCCCGAAGCTGAGCTTATGACTCCACAAGCACAGAACGCGCTTCTTCTTTCTCTTGAGGAACCGCCGGAGTACGTGATGTTCCTGTTTCTCTGCACCGACTCGTCAACCCTGCTTGAGACTGTCAGAAGCCGCGCTCCCGTTCTGAAAATGGAAAAGTTCCGCTCTGCCTTTATCGAGGAGGAACTGAGGCGCCGCCATCTCGTGAAAAATCCTGGGGATGAAGAGAAAATCATCTACGCTTCCCATGTGGCCGGCGGAAGTCTGGGGTACGCACTCGGGCTGTACAACTCCGGCGAGGACGAGATGAAGCTGTACAGAGCCGCTGGAAAGCTGGCCGAGCTTCTTCTCTCAGGCAAACCGTCGGAGGCTGTGGCGTTCGTCAGGACGGAAATCCCCGACGATAGGAAAAAGGTCTGCCGGATTTTATCCCTTGCGAGAAACGCCGTACGGGACATTTTAGCGGCCAAAAAAGGTGGGGAGCTTCTCTTCTACAGCGAGAAAACCATACCGGAAATTTCGAAGAAAATCTCGCCGAAGCGCGCAGTCGCAGCATGTCAGGCCCTCACCTCAGCGGAGGACGACATCAACGCCAACTGCTCAAGGCTCACAGTGCTGACTTCCCTCGTCACAGGAATGATGTAAATAGGAAATATATTTTAGATGCAGGTTATAGATACAGGAGAAAACATGGACAACGAAAACAAAATTCCCTCGCCGGAGACGCAGGTTGAGATAATCGGCGTAAAATTCAAGGGCGCCGGCAAGGTATACTATTTCGCACCCGGCGTGCATAAATTCGAGAGCGGTGACAACGTAATCGTGGAGACAGCCCGCGGAGTTGAGTACGGCTTCGTAACGGTGGGCAACTCGATGATTGACGTATCAAAAACCGTCCCGCCCCTCAAGGAAGTAATCCGTCCGGCAAACGAAGACGACCGGCTCAAATTTGAAGAAAATCAGCGGCTCGAGAGAGAGGCCTTTGAAATCTGCAAGAGGAAAATCGCGGAACACGGGCTGAACATGAAGCTGATTGACGCGGAATACACCTTTGACAACAGCAAGCTGCTCTTCTACTTCTCGGCTGAGGTGAGAGTGGACTTCCGTGAGCTTGTGAAAGATCTGGCTTCGGTGTTCCGCACAAGAATCGAGCTGAGGCAGATTGGAATCCGTGACGAAGCCAAAATGATGGGCGGACTTGGAGTCTGCGGCCGTCCCTTCTGCTGCTCATCTTTTCTGTCGGACTTTGTACAGGTGTCAATTAAGATGGCAAAGGAACAGAGCCTGTCCCTGAACTCGTCGAAAATCTCGGGAACCTGCGGACGTCTCATGTGCTGCCTGAGGTACGAGCACGACACATACGAGGCTGAAATCGCGAAAACCCCGCCGTTGGACTCAACCGTAAAAACCAGCGACGGAGTCGGCACTGTCGTTGAAATCACTCCTTTACAGGGACTGATCAAGGTAAGGCTGTCCGACGGAAGCGTGAAGCAGTACAACCGCCGAGATGTTATTGTAATCAAAGCAGTACTCCGCGAAGCCGGTGAAATCGAAAGACCGGAGCGTACAAAATAAACCTCACGCGGGGTTTTGTTAACATAATATTCTATAGTTATCCAGCCCAGCCCGGACTGTTGCGGCGTACGCGGATCATATACAGCCATAAAATTGACTGAAATCCGGAAAAGCCCAAAATTTTTTCAAGAAATTTCGCAAAACCTATTTCTTTTGCCGTGATTTTATGATACAATTATAACATCTTGAAATGGAGGTAATCAAAATGGCATACAAAATTTCCGACGACTGCATCGGCTGCGGTACATGCGCTTCCGAATGCCCTGTAGGAGCTATTTCCGAAAAAGACGGTAAGTACGTTATCAATCCTGACGAATGTCTCGACTGCGGCGCTTGTGCCGGCGTATGTCCTGTTGAAGCTCCGAAGCCTGAAGAATAATTCAGACCCGCGGCAAGCTAACATAGGGATATCCCAAAAAAAGCGGATTCCCGAAAAAGCAGGGGGGAGAGGACGGTATTGTCTTCTCCTTTTACTTTGCATATGTAAAATCAGATTTATCAAGAACAGTGGAGCCGAAGCGGCGTCTTCTTTTGTGGCCGCAAGAGAATTTCATCGTTTCAGGAGTTTGTATGCCGGACTTAAAGTTTGATTTACCCCTGTTTGACCCCGAAACCGAGCGGCTTGACGAAATAAACGAGCGCGTCTGTCTGATTCAGCTGAAAAAAGGGCTGACCTTCGGGACTGACAGCTATCTTTTGGCCGCGTTTGCACGACAGAAGAAAAACGGCGTCTGTGTGGAGCTTGGCGGAGGAACGGGAGTCGTGGCCTGTCTTGCGGTATCCCGTGAAAAGTACTCACGTTATTACTGTGCGGAGATTCAGCCGTACTTTGCCGACCTCATCGGACGAAACGCCGCAATGAACGGACTCTGCCATAAGATAATTCCGGTCTGCGCGGACATACGCGGGCTTGATAGGGACTTTTTCGGCGTCGAGGCTAACGCGGTTTTGTCAAATCCACCTTACATGAAGCTGTCTTCCGGCAAAAGCAGTGATTCGCCCGAGATGAACACCGCCCGGCGTGAGGAAAACGGAACCATCGACGACTTCTGCTCATGCGCGGCAAGGCTGTTGAAGTTCGGCGGATATTTTACGGTCGTCTATCGCCCTGACAGATCAGCTGAGCTGCTGCACTCCATGAAAAAGAACGGAATCGAGCCAAAGCGGCTTGTGCTGCTCTACCCCACCGTGAAGTCGAAGCCGTGTCTTATGCTTGTGGAAGGCAAAAAAGGCGCGGGTGAAGGGCTTAATTTTGCGCGGCCTTTAATAATCTACGGCGACGGCGGAAAGTACACCCCGGACATGCAGGCGGTCTACGACAATTTTTCGCTGGAACACATGTTTTAAGCCGAAAGTTCGCCGGATGTTTACGTGAAAAGCAAAGGTTTTACTACAGAGGAACAAAAATGAGCTGTCAGAAGAAGAGAAACATATCGTCGGAGGACAAAAACGCGGTGCTGGGCGGAGTTTTATACCTTGTGGCTACCCCTATCGGCAACCTGTCCGACATATCCGAGCGTGCTCTCAAGGTTCTAACCGAGGTGGATTTCGTCGCGGCTGAGGACACCCGTAACACAGGCTCCATGCTGGCGAGGTTCGGGATTTCCAAGCCCATGATAAGCTACTTCGAGCACAACAAGCGCGAACGGGGTGAGATTATCGCGGATCGGATTGAGTCAGGGGAATCCTGCGCCCTTGTAACCGACGCGGGTACTCCGGCTATAAGCGACCCGGGTGAGGATATTGTCCGGCTGTGCGCCCAGCGTGGAATCACAGTTTACAGCATTCCCGGGTGCTGTGCGGCCATAACGGCTCTGACCTTATCCGGGCTGTCCACCTCCCGCTTTGCCTTTGAAGGATTTGTCAGCACCGCAAGAAGCGAGAGGAATGAAAGACTCACGGAGCTGGCAGGGGAAGTGCGCACCATGATTATCTACGAGGCTCCCCACCGGCTGAGGACCACCCTCGACGACTTTTTAAAATACTTCGGCGACCGTCAGATCGCCCTTTGCCGTGAGCTGACTAAGCTGAACGAGGAAGTCTGCCGCACCACAATCGCAGAGGCCGTGAAAATTTACGAGGAAAAAGAGCCACGGGGAGAATATGTTCTTGTTGTGGCGGGGAAAGCTAAGGATGAGGTGACTCCCGACTACCCTGACGACCCGGTTGAGCATGTGCGGCTTCTGATGGACGGCGGCATGTCGAAAATGGACGCGGTAAAGGCCTGCGCAAAAGCCCGCGGGGTCGGAAAGAACGACATTTACAAGCTGGTTCTGGATTTGTGATTATCCTGAATTGATTCAGAAAAAAATATAATTTTCACATACAACATTTCACAAAAAGAAAGGATTTCATTATGAAAATCGGACTTACGAGCTATTCTATGAACAATTACATCGAGGGCGGGCTTATGACTGTGCCTGAGGTTATGCGCTTCGCAAAGGAAAAGGGAGCGGAATGCCTTGAGCTGGTTCCCTTCGGCTTCACACTCCACGATGACCAGACCGGAGAATTCAACGAGCCTTTGATTAAGGAAATTCTCGACACCGCGGCTGAGCTGGACCTGCCACTGTCAAACTACGCGGTTCTCGGTGACCTTCTCAAGCCCGACGAGGACGCTAGACGTTCTGAGGTTGAGAGATTGAAGCGGCACATTGACGTTGCGGCAAAACTGCATCTCAAGTACATGCGCCACGACATTTCCTCCTTCCGCCGTCCCCTTGAGTCAAACACACCCGTTGCCTTCGAGCGGGAGTTCCCCATTGCGGTTGAGTGCTGCCGTGAACTGTCCGAGTACGCTGAGCAGTACGGTATTACTACACTTGTTGAGAACCACGGATTCTTTGTAAACGGTTCCGACAGGATCATCCGACTCATTGAAGCCGTGGACCGGGACAACTTCGGCATGCTGCTTGACACCGGCAACTTCATCTGCGTGGACGAGGACACAGCTGTCGCGGTTAAGAAGTGCGCTCCCTACGCGAAGATGGTTCACCTGAAGGACTTCTACATCAGACGCGCCGACAGACTCACTGGCAACGGCGGACTGTTCAGATGCGACTCCGGCTGCTGGTTTTCTTCCAACTCCGGAGAATACATGCTCCGCGGCTCCATTCTGGCCCAGGGCGACCTTGACGTATGGCGCACCCTCGGCTTCATCAAGAATTCAGGCTACGACGGCTATGTTTCCGTTGAGTTCGAGGGAATGGAAGACGGCAAAATCGGAAGCGAAACCGGTATGGCCGCCGCGAGATACATCCTCGAGAACGTCTGATTTAAATCAATATGGGAGAAAAATCCTCACCGAACGTACTGTTCATAGTTCTGGACCAACTCAGGTATGACTCGATAGGGTTCAGCGGAAAGTATGACATTAAGACACCGAACATTGACTCGCTGGCTGAGGACGGGCTGTTCTTCAAAAACGCGTACACTCCCCTTCCCGTCTGCGCTCCTTCACGTCAGGCAATGCTTACCGGAGTTCAGCCGGATTCCATTGGCGCGCTGTTCAACTACAATTTCGTCAATACCGACGGAGCCGACCCGAAAAAGCCAACGTGGGTTTCGGAATTGAAGGAAGCCGGATATATCTGCGGTTTCGCCGGCAAGTGGGACGCTTCCCCTCACGGAAACGAGTGTGACTTCGGATACGAAACAGTGTTCGATTCACATGCTTATGACAGTGAGATATGTGAAAAATACGGCAAAGTGAACTATACCGGCGGCTGGTTCGGCTGTTCCAGTCCAATAGCCTTCGAGGACACTAAGACCTTCCGGATATGCTCCTCCTCAGCCGGTTTCATCGAAAAACACAAAAATGAGAAGTGGCACATCTGGGTTGACATAACCGACCCTCACCTGCCATGCCGTCCGTCAGCTCCCTTTGACTCGATGTACAAACCGGAGGACATGGTTCCGTGGGACGGATTCGGGGACTCACTCGAGGGAAAGCCGTACATTCAGAAAAAGCAGGTTGAAAACTGGCGCCTCAGCGGCATGACATGGGATGACTTTTCCCCGACTGTCGCCCGGTACTTCGGCATGATTTCCGAAACCGATGCGGCTTTGGGCGTGATTATTGACAGCCTAAAAAAGTCCGGACAGTACGACAGCACGCTGATTATACTGCTGTCCGACCACGGGGACACATGCGGCGACCATGGCATGATGGACAAGCACTACATTTTATACGACAGCGTGGTTCATGTGCCGTTTATCGTCCGATATCCCTCTCTTGGACGCGGTGTAATCGACAGCTTTGCCTGCTCATCCCTTGACGCTGCCCCAACGATCGAAGCCGCCGCCGGACTGTCACCTCAGGGTGTGCGCCACGGTCATTCGGTCCACGAATATATAAGCGGGTACAAATCAAGCTCGGCAGTGTTTACGTCAAACGGTCAGCAGTTCGGACTGTTCACACAGCGGGGAATCAGAACGGAGCGGTACAAGTACATCTGGAACTTTACAGATGTAGATGAGTTTTACGACCTCGACAAAGACCCGGGCGAAAAGGTAAATCAGGCGGAAAATCCGGCTTACCGAGAGGTCATGGCTGAACTTGGACGGATGCTTTTTGACGAGCTGAAACGGCGCGGAGATCCCTTTGCGTCAGGTTGGGTCCAGTGGCAGGCGGGACTCGGAAAATGACTCCGTATAACGGAAAAAATCCTGCGTCTGACCGGCCAAGAACATAGTTTTTATTTATTTTTTTAACAAGGGTTGGACCAATTTGTCAAATTTCATCAGAACTTTGACGTAAAATTTACAATTTACTGTCAATATTGCATATCAGAAACGTCTTGTAAAAGAGGCGTTTTTCTGATATAATTGGATATACGGGTAAAAAACGGCAAAACTATATACAGTGGGTATGTCGTGACCCATTAAATCAAATCAAGAGGTGGTACCCGACATGAAAACTTTATTTGCAAACGGTTATGTATATCTGACAGAGAGCGGAACATTCGAAAAGAAGGACATTCTCTCGGACTGCGGAGTTATAGCAAAAATCGGAGAAAATATAGACAGAAGCGAAGCGGAAGCTGTGGTTGACTGCGGGGGAAAGTACATTCTTCCCGGACTGGTCGACATCCACACCCATGGACGGGGCGGACATGACTTCAACTTCATCGACAGGGATACCGTGCGAGAGATGAGAAAGTCCTACGCCAAAGCCGGAACCACAACGGTCATGGCTACCCTTGCGTCTGCAGAGATGGACTCGCTTCTGAATTCGGCTAAAATCATAAACGAAAACCGCACGCCCGAGTCAGGACTTGCGACTCTCGCGGGAATCCATCTTGAGGGGCGGTACCTGAACCCAAAGAGAAGAGGCGCTCACGCGGAAAACTTATTGGCTCCCTTGAAGTCCGACGAGCTGGAGTTTTTAATCGGCAAAATGTCGCCGCTTCCCGTGCATATTTCGTCAGCCTTTGAGCTTGAGGGCGGGGAGGAATTCCTTGAAACCGCGAAAAAACTCGGCGCGACCTGCTCACTTGCACACAGCGACGCCACCTATGCCGAGGCTGTAAACGCGGTTGAGCATGGGGTCACCTCCTTCACTCACACCTACAACGCGATGAGACCGATACACCACCGCGAGCCGGGCAACATGATAGCTTCCCTTCTGTGTGACAAGGCTTACTCCGAGTTCATCTGCGACGGCGAACACTCCCATCCGGCTATGATTAAGTTGGCTTACAGAGCTAAGCCCCATGATAAGATTATCCTTATAACCGACTCCCTTGAAGCCGCGGGCTGTCCTGATGGGGAGTACTCCATTGCGGGACTTCCGGTGTACGTCAAAAACGGACGTGCGGTCAACAGTGACGGAGTTTTGGCGGGAAGCACCCTCGATTTGTTCACGGCGGTGAAGAATTTCATGAAGTTCACAGGCGCGGCGCTTGAAGAAGTAATCCCCATGGCTACGGCCAACCCTGCGTCTATGCTTGGAATCGGCGGTTCCTGCGGCTCCATCAAGGTCGGGCTGAGGGCGGACTTCATTATGACCCACGACCGGGAAAATCCCTCGCTGGATTACGTTTACGTCTGTGGTGAGCGGGTTTAATTCAATTTAGTAGATTTAAGGTGATATTATGGACAAGGGAAAATTTTATATAACTACGGCAATAGCCTACGCTTCGGCCAAGCCCCACATCGGCAACTCCTACGACATTATCGCTACGGACTGTCTTGCACGGTACAAGAGACAGCGTGGGTACGACGTTTACTTCTGCACGGGTGCGGACGAGCATGGACAGAAGATCGAAGAAAAGGCTAAGGCTGCGGGAATCACGCCGAAGGAATATGTGGATAAGACTTCCGGCACAATCCGGGAGGTGTGGGACAGGATGAATTCGTCCTACGACTGCTTTATCAGGACAACTGACGAGCATCACGAGAAAACCGTAGCCAAGATATTCAAGAAATTCTACGAGCAGGGCGACATTTACAAGGGCTGCTACGATGGGTGGTACTGCACTGAATGCGAGGCGCGGTTCACGGACTCCCAGCTCAAGGACGGCAAGTGCCCTGACTGCGGTCGCGAGGTTCACCGGGAGAAGGAAGAATCCTACTTCTTCAAGATGGACAAGTATGTTGACAGACTGCTGAAATACTACGACGAGAATCCTGAGTTCATCCAGCCCAAGTCCGGCATGAAGGAAATGATCAACAACTTCATCAAGCCCGGACTTCAGGATTTGTGCGTATCCAGAACCAGCTTCAAGTGGGGCATCAAGACCTTTGACACGGACCATGTGGTGTATGTATGGCTTGACGCTTTAGTGAACTACATCACGGCTTTAGGCTACGACCCGGACCTTGAGGTTCAGCCGGAGAAGTTCCGTAGATACTGGCCCGCTGATTTACACGTTATCGGCAAGGACATTCTGCGCTTCCACTCAATTTACTGGCCCATTTTCCTGATGGCTCTGGATCTTCCCCTTCCGAAGCAGATTTTCGCTCATCCGTGGTTCAACTTCGGCACGGACAAGATGTCAAAGTCCCGTGGCAACGTGATTTACGCTGACGAGCTGGCTGACCGGTTCTCCGTCGACGGTGTGCGGTATTACGCTTTGGCTGCGATGTCCTTTGCATCCGACAGCTCCATCACCTATGAGGAAATGATCGGGCGGTACAACACGGACCTTGCAAACAATCTCGGCAACCTTGTGAGCCGCACTGTGGCTATGACAAAAAAATACTTCGGCGGTGTGGTTCCCTCACCTCACGTGGACGAGGGCGTTGACGGCGAACTTAAGGAATGCGTGAAAAACGCGGCTGACAGCTTTACAAGTGACATGGACAGCCTGCATATAGCCGACGCCTGTGCGGATGTGTTCACAATGCTCCGTCGTGCGAACAAGTACATTGACGAGACAATGCCGTGGGCGCTTGCTAAATCCGAGAACACCCGACCGAGACTGGAGAGTGTGATTTACAACCTTCTCGAGGTCATTCGGGTAGGCGCGGTAATGCTCACGTCGATTATGCCTGAGACATGTGCGGCTATTTTCGCACAGATTGGCGCGGATTCGGAGGAAGAAAAGTGCTACGACAGCATCTTCACCTTCGGTACACTGAAATCCGGCAGAACTGTAGGCGACGGCAAGGCTTTGTTCGTCAGAGTTGACGAGGAAGCTATGCTCAGGCAGGTTGAAGAGGAAAGACAGGCGAAAATCAAGGCGGCTGAAGCTGCTGAAAAGGCTAAAGCTCCGGTTGAGAAGCCCGAGGGTGTTGCGCAGATAGAAATCGACGACTTCATGAAGATGGATCTGAGAGTGGCTCAGGTTCTGGAGTGCGAGAAGGTTCCGAAGGCTAAGAAATTACTCAAGCTGAAGCTGGATTTAGGTTACGAACAGCGAACTGTTGTGTCGGGAATCGCGAAGTTCTACGCTCCCGAGGATTTAGTCGGAAAAAAGATTATAGTTGTCGCAAACCTTAAGCCGGCGGTGCTGTGCGGAATCGAGTCAAACGGCATGATTTTGGCCTCCGGTGAAGAGCAGGTGCGGGTGGTATTCCTTGACCCTGAAACTCCTCTAGGCGAGAGAGTAAGATAAACGGCTTGGTATGACTGAATTTCTTGGAATGAGGTTAGAATATGCGGCTGTTTGACGCTCACGCACATTACGACGACCGGCGATTTGACGAGGAATTTGACGGCGGACGGGAAGCGGCAATTGAGCTGGCTCGTGAAGCTGGAGTTGAGTATATCGTAAACGTCGGCTCCAATCTTTCTTCAAGCAGAAATTCCATTAGTCTTGCGGCAAAGTACCCATTCTTTTACGCCGCCGTTGGGATTCACCCGTCTGACGCGCAGGAAATTCCCGCAGGTGAGGTGGACTCTGCGCTGGATGAGATTGAATCGATGGCAAAGGAGAAAAAAGTCCGGGCAATCGGGGAAATCGGCTTCGACTACCACTATGACGGCACTGACAAGGCAAGACAGGAGTATTTCTTTCGCGCACAGATGGAGATAGCTCATCGGGTCAATCTTCCCGTTATAATCCACTCACGTGACGCGGCGGGGGATACGTTTGATTTGATTCGCTCCATGCCGGACTCACACGGGGTTCTGCACAGCTACAGCGGAAGCGCGGAAACTGCCCGTCAGCTTGTGAAAATGGGGTGGTACCTGTCCTTCTCCGGACCTATTACCTACAAGAACGCCCGAAACGTGAAGGAAAGCGCCGCTGTCGTCCCCGGTGACAGAATCATGATCGAGACCGACTGTCCCTATCTTCCGCCAACTCCCCACAGAGGAGAAATCAACTACTCCGGCTATCTCGTCCACACAGCTGCCTCCCTTGGTGAAATCCGGGGAATCAGTGCGGAAAGTGCGGCCGAGATGACATTAAAAAACGCAAAACAATTTTATTCGATTGAATAGTTAAGGCATAAATCAAGGCGTATTTGTGAAGTATGATGGAGTTTGCGTGCAGCCTAAAAAAGATTCAGGCAGATGTGCCATCAAAGCGCAAGCCGTGGTTTGTGTGGTGGTACCTTAAAGAACGATAAACTTATGAGAGGATAGCGTCGGCGGGTGACTGCTCTGGCGCGTGGTAGTAATATGGCAATAACTTCCGTGACAAAAAACGTCCTGTATGTGAATCTCACGAATCACTGCACAAACAGGTGCGGATTCTGCGCCCGGGAAGGTTCCGGCGGAAAAAACTTTACGGATATAAAACCCGAGCGGGAGAGTACCCTTTCGGAGGTTATCGCCGATTTGTCCGCGTACAATCTCGACAATTTCAACGAGATAGTCTTTCGCGGGTGCGGTCATGGTGAGCCTGCCTGCCGTCTTTACGACATGCTTGAGACCTGTAAAATGCTCCGTGAGCGGACGACCACTCCCATAAAGGTTGAGACCAACGGTCAGGCTTCCATGATTTACAAGGAGGACACGGCTGTGCATTTCAAGGGGCTTGTGGACACGGTTTCCATAAATCTCATGGCGGCGGACGCCGATACATACATGAAGCTGTGTCAGCCCAAGTTCGGCGAGGACGCGTTCATCGGGGTGATAAAGTTCGCCCGGGAGGTGTCAAAGTACGTGCCGAACGTGATTCTGACGGTGTACCGCGGCACCATTTCCGACGCGGATATCGAGCGGTGTTCCGGCATTGCCTCCGAGCTTGGCGCAGGCTTCGTTGTGAGGGATATTTAAGGAACGATAAACGGCGAGGACCTGACGAAAAAGTCGGATTTTTCTCCCATTAAATAGGAATAAAGTCTGTCCGAGGACAAATGAAGAGCGTACTGGGCTTTGGCGAGAGGGCTTTTCGGGTAATCGGCAGGCTTTGTTATTATCTCAATCCCGACGGATTTTTTAATTGACTTAAGATATTCCCGTCCCCGTTTGTTCGCGGCGAGAAGAACCGTGAAGGCTGGGGCTGAGTCGGATTCGGTTGGGGCTTTCAGAATGGAAAAAAGCAGTTCCCGGCGGATTCGGGCGGCGGTGTACTTCTTCTGGGGTAGGTTTCGGATGAATTCCTCGGCTGTGCGGGAGTCTGCGGCAGCTTTCGCGGCGTATCGCAGGATGGGATTGTCGGATTCGTTGAGGAAAAGGCGGGCGTGGGCAAAGAGGAGGCTGTTGTAGTCGGTCTCGTTCATAATCGGCTTGGATCCGAGGACTTCCGCAGCTTTTTCCGGTATCAAGCTTGGGTTAAAGCCAGAATCAAACAGGAGCTTTCGTATTTCCGAGGCGGATTTGCGGCTTCCGAGCCGTTTTACAGCGGTATAGTTTTGGATTCCCGCCTGTCTGCCATATCGGACGTATTCTGTCGCCAGTCGGTCGTTGGGTCCCATTGGCGCGGTTATACCTGACTGGTACAAAGCTTTGGCGTAAATTTCAGCCGAGCCGGAGTTGGGGTTTGACTTCTCGAGGGCGCGGATTGTCTCCCTGAATTCAGGGGAGGACTTGACCTGTGCGGTTTTTTCGATTGACGCAGGCTTTCCCGACTCCGAGCCGAAGATTAGTCTGTCCGCTCCAACGGCCGAGGATATCGTTACCCCTCCAAGGGCAAACTGTTCCGCACCCGACGAACACCACGGAAACGGCAGCTCAAGCACGAGGTCCGCTCCCTCTACTACAGCTGAGGCGGCTCTGGTGTATTTATCGTACACGGCGGGAGTGCTCCTTTGAGTGAAGCTGCCGCTCATGACGCAGATTACGGCTCCGTCCTCACCTGACTCTTCCCTTGCCCGCCGGAGAACATGTTTATGTCCGAAGTGAATCGGGTTAAATTCACAAATTAACGCAGTTGATTTCATGATTTTTTATTTTATCCTACAAAGTCTTAGAAATATCTTGTAATTTTCGGCTGAATCATATATAATTATAGCTGATGTTGTGTCAATTGTCAATAATATTATATTGGAGGAAAATATACAAATGAAAGTTTTGGTAGTTAACGCAGGTTCTTCTTCACTGAAGTACCAGCTGTTCGACACATCAACCGAGTCCGTTATGGCTAAGGGTATCTGCGAGAGAATCGGTATCGACGGAAGAATCGAGCACAGAAAGGGCGAAAAGGGCGAGAAAATCAAAGCTGAAATCCCCATGCCCGACCACGCCGTCGCAATGCAGGTTGTAATCAAGTACCTGACCTGCCCCGAGTGCGGAGTTATCTCCGACATGAACGAGATTGAAGCCGTAGGTCACAGAGTAGTGCACGGCGGTCCTTACTTCTTTGAGTCCGTACTTCTCACCGACGAAGTTCTCGAAAAGCTTGAACTCTGCCGGGACTTCGCTCCACTTCACACAGGCGCCCACATCATGGGCATCAAGGGATGCCTCGCGGTAATGCCCGACAAGCCGCAGGTTCTGGTGTTCGACACCGCATTCCATCAGACCATGCCTGAACAGGCTTACATGTACGGCGTATCCTACGATATGTACGAGAAGTACCACATCCGCCGTTATGGCGCTCACGGAACCTCACACAGATTTGTATCCCGCGAGATGGCAAAACTGCTTGACAAGCCAGTTGAGGATACGAAGATTATCACCTGCCACATCGGCAACGGCTCATCTATTTCCGCGGTAAAGGGCGGCAAGTGCATCGACACTTCCATGGGCTTCACTCCCCTCGACGGCGTTATCATGGGTACACGGTGCGGCTCCATTGACCCGGCTGTAGTCACATACATCATGGAAAAGGAAGGCTACACTCCCGAGGAAATGAACGAATACATGAACAAGAAGTGCGGATTCCTCGGACTCTCCGGCATTTCCTCCGACAGCCGCGACATCGAAGCCGCAATCCTGAACGGGGACAAGAGAGCGTACATGACCGCCTCCACCCTCGCATATCAGGTGAAGAAGTACATCGGCGCGTACACGGCAGCAATGAACGGACTTGACGCGGTGGTTTGGACAGCCGGCATGGGCGAGAACAATCCCGAGCTTCGCGACAGAGCATGCACGGACATGGCATACTACGGCATCGAGATTGACCGCGAGCTGAACGCAAAGACCCACCATCAGCCCAACACCGTTGAGATTTCCACAGCGAACTCAAAGGTTAAGGTTTATGTTCTGCCGACAAATGAGGAGCTGATGATTGCTTCCGATACGGAAAACATTGTCAAGAATCTTAACAAGTAAGTTATAGAAATTTAACGTGAGTTTTATATAGGCTCACGTTATTTTTTATTGTATTCTCTCCGTTTTTTCTACCTCAGGTTGAATTTTTAATTGATAATTCAAAATATATACTATTGTAAGTTGAATTCGGGTTTGGTATAAGAAAATCAGAAAGCGGCTTTCATAATTTTTATCACAATGAGAAGAAAAATGTTAAATCAAACTGAATTCGGCGAAAAGCTCCGGCGGCACAGGAAAAATATCGGGATGACGCAGGAGGAAGCGGCGGAGAAAATCAGGGTGTCCGCGCAGGCTGTTTCAAAATGGGAATCCGGAGAATGTCTTCCGGACTGCTTCAACCTCAAGGCTATCTGCGATATTTACAATCTATCGGCGGATGTGCTTCTTAAAACGGAATATGACAGCGATATTGACAATGTGGCGGACAAAATCGAACAGCTGGGGACCGAATTTATCTGGGCGGCGGCTGGGATTGAGCTTCACCGGCTCAACGAGTTATTGCAGCTGTTTATGGAAAACGGGATTATCGAGTTTGTTTCCGACGCGAGAATATCCAGCGTAAGTAAGAGGATACAAGATAAGCGGCCACTCGGAAATTGCGGCGTACATGGTTCTTGTAGCTATGTATTTTTTAAACAAAAAATGCTTTACTGTATGCGAATATCTTGAAAATTACAACGAATGATTTAAACAAAACAATACCTCCCGCGGGTGAAGATTATTCTTCCGAAGGAGGTATTTTTGCATTTTCAGCTTATGTACCGCTTTCCTGACACCCAGTCCTCGTTGTGTTCAAGCTCACCGAGGAAGCGGGAGAGGGAGTAGATCTGCGCGCCGTTTACCATTTCACCTGAGCCGCGGAGGACTTCCGTGTCGTGCTTGGTCTGCAGGCGGATTTCACGGCACACCGGGTTGACGAGGAGGATTCTGCGGTGGATTTTGGCGTACCACTCCTGTTTATAGCCACAGTCGTAGTTATAGGCTTGGAGGGGCTTGGTTTTTGACGTGAAGCAGAGAAAGTTACGTATGAAGTATTCGTAGTATCTGTCAACCCCGTTCCACTTGAAAACAAGCTCGGCGTTGCGGCTTTTCATGCTGAACATCTTGACGGAATAGATTACGTGGGGCGTTTCGATGTGGCAGTCGCAGGAGTTATTGTATTTGTCCCCGAAAAACCAGAAGAGGTGGGTGGGGTGCAGGGTGTAGTTCAGTTTTTTGCAGAGTTTTTTCAGTTTGGTGGTCATTGTGATTCGCTTGACGGTTATGCGGAGGTATGGGAAGAGCAGTATTATCAGCACAGCAGCCGCGAGAAAAATCCAGAAGCTCATGTTAATCCTTTCCGCCGCAGCTTGATTTAATCAGTTTACAAAGCTGAACTCAATGTCGCCTATTCTCACGAGGTCGCCTTCGTCGCAGCCGGCTTCACGTAGTCTGTCGATCAGTCCTGACTTGGAGAGGGAGCGCTCGAAGTACATCATGGATTCACGGTCGTTGAAGTTGACGCGGTTGACGAGGGCGTTTATCCACTGTCCCTCAAGATTGAACGCCGCGTCGTCGGTGCGGAATATGCGCACGTTCTCCACACCGCTGAGGTCCACGGCTTCGTCCTCGGGGGTGAATTCGGTCTCGTACACCGTCACGGGGGGAAGGTCACGCAGCATTTCCGCTATTTTGTCCACAAGGGGCTTGAGTCCCATTTTTTGGTATGCTGAGATATAGACCACCTCGTATCCGGCTTCGCGGCAGACTCTTTCCAGTTCGGCGCACTCTTCGCTGACCTCGGGAATCATGGAAAATTCTTCCTCGGAGTTGACCAGCATGTCCGATTTGTTTGCGGCTACGATTCTCGGGCGTGCGGCTAAGTCTGGGGAGAATTTCTCAAGCTCGGCAGAGATGGTCCTGAAGTCGTCGGCGGGTGCTCTTCCCTCCTGACCGGAGACGTCAACCACCTGAACCAGCATGCGGCACCGCTCGATATGTCTGAGAAAGTCGTGACCTAAACCCAGACCCTCCGACGCTCCTTCAATCAGCCCGGGGATGTCAGCCATCACGAATCCGGACTCACCTCCTGTGGACACTACTCCGAGGCTTGGCTCAAGGGTGGTGAAGTGGTAGTCGGCGATTTTCGGGCGGGCGGATGACAGTGCGGCGAGGAGGGATGATTTTCCGGCTGACGGGAGTCCCGCGAGTCCTACGTCGGCTATCATTTTCAGCTCCAGTATGATTTCACGTTCTTCTCCGGGGAGTCCGGCTTTTGCGAAGCGCGGGATTTGTCTGGTCGGTGTGGCGAAGTGGCGGTTTCCCCAGCCTCCCCGTCCGCCCTTGCAGATGACGTAGTCTTCGTCTCCCGACATATCCTTCATGACCTTGCCGGATTCTGCGTCGCGGATTACGGTGCCACGGGGGACCAAAATCACAGTGTCCTCGCCGTTTGCTCCGTGGAATTTCGCTCCTCCACCGTCTCCTCCGTTTCCCGCGATAAATTTACGTTTGTAGCGGAACGCCAGCAGTGTATTTGAGCCTTCGTCTATGCGGAAGATTATGTTTCCCCCGTTTCCGCCGTCTCCTCCGTCAGGTCCGCCCTTTGCAACGTATTTTTCACGCCTGAATGAGACTACGCCGTTTCCGCCATTTCCCGCTTTAACGTAGATTTTTATTTTATCAATAAACATGATGCAGTAAATAATCCTTGTTTTCCTTGTAATTTTCTATGCACTTTGCTATAATTTCCCGCGCAACGTTCTCGTCGCCAAGCTCGTCTACTGCGGTGTCTTTGTTTTCAAGCTGCTTGTACACCGTGAAGAAGTGGCGCATTTCGTCGAACAGGTGGCGCGGCAGGTCGTACATGGAGCTGAATGTGTTGTAGTAGGGGTCCATTTTCGGGATTGCAATGATTTTTTCGTCGGGTCTGCCGTTGTCGATCATCTTCATGACCCCTATGGGATAGCACTCGACGATTGTCAGGGGCAGAATTTCCTCGGAGCAGATGACTAAAACGTCCAGCGGGTCGTCGTCATCCGCGTAGGTCAGGGGGATGAAGCCGTAGTTCGCGGGGTAGTGGGTAGAGGTATAGAGGATTCTGTCAAGCCGGAGCAGTCCTGTGCTTTTGTCGAGCTCGTACTTGATTTTGCTTCCTTTTGTGATTTCAATGACCGCCGGGAATGACTCGGGTGTTACCTTGGCTGGGTTCATGTCGTGCCAGATATTCATATTATTTACCTCACTCTTTCGTTTTATTTATTCTTTGCGCTTATTCGCCGTACATTTCGCGGGCGAGATCTCCGAGAATTTTCACGCCGCGGACTATATCCTCGTCCGATGGCATGGAGTAGTTGAGGCGGAAGGAGTCGGACTTTCCGTTTTCGTCACAGATGAACGCGCTTCCGGGAACTACGGCAACCTTGCGCTCGAGGGCCTTTTTGATGAATTCCGATGAGTCAACGCCGCCGGGGAGTGTGCACCAGATGAACAAGCCTCCCTCGGGACGGGTGAACTTCACGCAGCTGGGCAGGTTTTTGTCAAGCTCCGAGAGCATGAGGCTGCACTTCTGTCTGTAGAGTGCGCGGATTTTTTCGATGTGTCCGTCGAGGTCGTGCTCGGTCATGTATTTGTGGCATATCATCTGGAACATGATGTTTGTGTGAACGTCCTCAACCTGCTTTGCCACAACCATCTTGGTGACGATTTCAGCAGGGCCCGAGACGAAGCCGATTCTCATCCCGGCGGAGAGAATTTTTGAAAATGATGAACAGTACACAACAAGTCCCTCGGTGTCGAAGGATTTATAGGTGGGAACGTCCTCTCCTGCAAAGCGCAGCTCCCCATAGGGGTTGTCCTCGAGGATTACCACGCCGTACTTTTTCGCAAGATCATAGACCTTTTTGCGGTTCTCGAGGGTGGAGGTGATTCCGGCGGGGTTCTGGAAGGTGGGGATGAGGTACATCATTTTTACGTTTGGCGTGGATTTCAGCTTTTCCTCGAGGATGGCTACGTCGATTCCGTCGTCTCTCAGGGGAACTCCCACGGGTTTTGCGCCGTTTGAGCGGAAGGCGTTGAGTGCGCCGATGAATGAGGGTTCCTCGCAGATTACGGCGTCGCCTTCGTTGCACATGACCTTGCAGAGCAGCTCTATTCCCTGCTGACCGCCGGTGGTGATGATAAGTTCGTCACCCTCTCCGCCGATGCCGAATTTATTTTTGATTCTCTCGGATACGGCGGCTCTCAGTGGCGGGTATCCCTCGGTAACGCTGTACTGGAGTGCGGCGGTAGAGTTGTTCTTGAAGATGTCGGCTGTGATTTCTGCCATTTCCTCAACCGGGAAGGAGAGTGGGGACGGGTTTCCGGCGGCGAAGCTAATGATGGTTGGGTCGGTGAGGGACTTGAAGATTTCCCTGATTGCCGACGGCTTGAGGGACGCTAATTTATTTGAGATTTGATATTCCATTGGTATTTACCTTCAATAATATTTTAAATTTATTGCATTATTACGTTCTGCGGGAGCTTGGGAAAAAGATCGTGGGTTGTCTGAACGGTTTCAGCCGAAGAGGTGCCGTGATTGCCCGCGGGGGCTTCCCCGCTTATTTCTGATACCGTGTGGTTGTATAATCCCGGTCTATTGTGATTACGGCGTTGTATTCCTCGCCCATGCGCTTTTTTATCTCGGTGCGGATAAGTTCCACTATTTCCTCGTTTGTCAGGGAGATGTCGTCGCTGACCGCTATGTCGAAGATTATGTTGGAGTGGGTCACGCCGAAAACTACGCGGAAGTCGTGGAGGGACATGGGGGCTGAGTATTCCGCCGCGATTAAATCTATGATTTCCCGAATCTGCGAGTGCAGGGCGTTGACATGCTCGTCGTTCAGGGTGACGGGGTCCATGTGAACCACAAGCTGGATTCCCATCTGCTCCTTGAAGTCCACCTCGATGTTGTCCACTATGTCGTGATTTTCAAGAACGTCCCGGGCCGCGTCAAGCTCGAGGTGAACTGTGGCGAAGAAATTGTCCACTCCGTAGCTGTGTATGACGAGGTCGTGGATTCCGAGAACGCCGTCGTAGCTTTTCAGCTTTCCTACAATCTGCTTCACCAGCTCCACGTCAGGGGCTTTGCCGATGAGTGTATTCGAGGCTTCGATGATGAGCTTCACACCCATGATGAAAATATACACAGCTATGACCGCGCCGAATATGCCATCGGTGTATCTGCCGATGACTGGAGTCAGGAATATGCCGAGGATTACGGCTCCCGTGGCGCAAACGTCCCCTATGCTGTCGGCGGCTGAGGCTGAAAGGGTTTCGGAGTCGATTTTTTTCGCTGTGATTTTATAGAACATCGCAAGTCCGATTTTCGCCGCAATACCCATGAACATGATTAAAATTGACAAGGCAGTATAGTTGGCGGGGTCGTCTGAGGAGAAGATCGACTCCACTGACGAGCGGAAAAGCTCGATTCCGAGGACGGTCACGATTACCGAGATAAACAGTCCGCAGATGTACTCCATTCTCGCGTGTCCGAAGGGGTGTTCCCGGTCAGCGGGCTTTGCCGAGACGACATACCCCAGCAGTACGAGAATGGACGAGCCGGCGTCGGTCAGGTTATTCACGGCATCAGCCACGATTGCCACGCTTCCGGAGAGAACGCCAGCCGTGAGCTTGAGTATGAACAGGACGATATTTATACCGATTCCGATAATTCCGGCTTTGCGTCCGATTTTTGCGCGGTTCTGTGCTGTGATTTCGTTCTGCATTAGGGTAATCATTCCTTTCTTGCGGGGAAACCCCCGCGGGTGTATACGGCATTTCTTCAGCCGGAGTTGTGGGACACCCCACGATTTTATTCTATGGTTCCCTCATGAGTTAGTCTTATTTACTCTCCGGTTCTGGGTCTTTTATAGTGGTGATGAGCTCCTTTGCGTATGGTAGGGTCTCTATCCATTCGCAGTAGGTGTGCCACTCGGGGAGCTTATGGTTACGTCTTGCGTAATATATGTTGACGAGGTTTTCGTAGTTCAGCGTGCAGGTCCTCATCTGGTTATAGGACGTGGGGAGCAGCTGAATCATGTCGTGCCAGTAGGCTTTGTTCTTTGTCTCGAGGAATTTCAGCCGTCTGTCCTCAAGGGCGGCGATTGTCTGGTCAAGGCAGGCGAGGGCGAAAGGTGACATTCTATCGTGGCTGAAATCGTCCCGGGAGAACTGTTTGGAATGGATTTTGTGCATGGTGCTTGTTGAGTTTGCGACGGTTCCCACCTTGTAGGTGTCGTATTCTTTCCACCAATAGAGGGGGGCTGTCACGTCCACTGAGACGAAAATCATGCGCATGAACTTTCGGTCGTCGCTTCCGGCTCTGCAAAGGCGGCGTGCCAGACCTAAATCGTTCTCGCCGAGGATGTAGTTGCCGTTCTCGTCCCAATGGCTGTCGGAGCGCGCCCATGAATTGAGGGGATTGCGTGCGCCCCTTATGCTGTTTTCCAGGTTCATCACCTGCGTGCGTTCTATTTTAATCATTATTATTCCTTCTTCAATAGTGCGTCTGGGTTGATTTTATGCGTGCGGGTGCGGATTTATTCCCGATTTGCTTCGGCTTCTTCTTTTGCCTTCTTTGCCGCTTTTCTTGCCCCGTCGATTTCCGCAAGCTCAAAGGTGTACTTTTTTCCGCAGAAAAGGCAGGAGGTCTCAACGGGAACACCGCCTTCGCGAAGCTCGTTCATGTCGTCCTCCCCAAGGCTCACCAAAGCCCTGAGGTACTTGTCCCGCTCACAGCCGCATCGGTACTCCACGTCGAACTCGTCAAACATCTGGTACTCGATTCCGTTAAACAGCATGGATATAATCTCGTCCCCATTATGGCCGTCGGCGATGAGCTTTGACACGGACTCGGTCATGTTGACGTTTGTCTCGATTCTGTCGACCTCCTCGTCAGTGTAGCCAGGCATGAGCTGGATCAGGTACCCTCCGGCAGCGAAGCACATGTTGTCCGGATTCACTCTCACGCCAAGTGCGCATACGGTTGGGGTCTGCTCGCTGTGGGCGAAGTATTCCGTCACGTCCTCCGCTATCTCGCCGGATACAATGGGTGACATGCCTACGTATGGTTCGTTCATGCCCATGTCCTTTATGACATAGAGCGTTCCCTGACCTACGGCGCCCCCTACGTCAAGCTTGCCGTATTTGTTCGGGGGAAGTTCCACAGTCATGTCGTCGGCGTAACCTCTCACGTTGCCGGCGTAGTCACCCACGCAAACCACGCTTCCACAGGGTCCGTCTCCCTTTAATTGAAGAGTCAAAGTGTTGTCCTTGTCCTTGAGCAGGCATGACATAAGGGATGTCGCGGTCAGCGCCCGGCCGAGGACTGCCGTTATTGTCTTTGATGTATGGTGGATTTCGCATGAGCGGCGGACTATATCGGTGCTGTCGCAGAAAATGATTCTGATTCCGCCGTCGGATGAAATTGCTCGTTTTATAACCGACATTCTGTCACCTTCCTATAGTAGTATATGCAATAAAGCGAAATTCTCTTGGTCTGAGAAAACTCCGCTTGGCAGAAAGTTAAACTTGTTCCTGTCTCAGAATATCTATGAACTCCAGTGCGGCGGGAGTGAAGCGCTTGTCCTTGTGGTAGATTATTTTATAGTTGCGCTTGAATTCCACGCCGTTTATCTTCACTTCCTTGACTTCGCCTGCGTCGATTACCTTTTTCGCCATACGGTAAGGAACTGCCGCAACTCCGAAGCCTTCACGTGCCGCGTTGATAAGTGCGGTAGTGCTGACGCTTTCCCACAGCGGATCGGGTACGGGATATGAAGCCGAGGAAAGAGAGGTCTCGAACACTTCCCGTGTGCCGCTTCCCTTTTCACGAAGAAGCATGTCAATGCTGTAGAGGTCCTGCTTGCCGATAACATCCTTTTCGTAGTCCGGCGAAGCTATGAGCGAGAGTCGGTCGTCCATGATGCTCTCGGACTTTAGGGATGAGTCGTGAACCGTTCCTTCGATAAGGGCGAAGTCAAGCTGGTTTGCGGCTATCATGGTCTGAAGCACGTCCGAGCGGTCGATTTTTACCCTGACCTTGATGTCCGGATGGTTTTCTCGGTACTTCTTCACGTACTCCGGCATGAGCATGGAGCCGATGGAGATGCTGGAGCCAACCCGCAGAACTCCCTGTGACTCCCATGAGCGGATGTGCTTGTCGAGGTCGTCCATGATGAGAGTGATTGACTTTGAATACTCGAGGAAGGTCTTTCCGGCTTCGCTGAGGTAGAGACGGCGTGAAATTCTGTCGAACAACTTGATTCCGTAGTAGTTCTCAAGCTCCGAGATTGCGAGGCTCACAGCCGGCTGGGTAACATGAAGCTTCTCCGCCGCCTTTGTGGTATTGCATCCGCATTCGCATACCGCTTCAAAAATTCTGATGTGCCTGAGTGTCATATCTTTAATTCCTCCGTCTGCCGTTTATATCACGGCTGTTTAAAATTTATATTTGGACAGATACTTCCGCGCCATTTGAGCGCTATAAGTTGAATCTTATCTTCAATATTAAATTATAACATTTTACAAATTATATTTCAAGTGGTATAATATAATAAGATAAAAATTTTTTTTGGTTATTTTCAGGTGATTCTAATGAAGAAGATGAATTTGTTCCTTTATTCGCTTTATATTTCCGCCACAACAATCGGCGGGGGGTTTGTGATTATCTCGGTCATACGCAAAATCTTTGTGGAAAAGCTGAAGCTTATCTCCGAGGATGACATGCTTGAGATTACGTCTCTGGCTCAGTCCGCTCCCGGAGCCGTAGCCGTCAACGCTTCACTGACTCTTGGATACAGAATAGCCGGATTCGGAGGGGCTTTTGTCTGCGTCTGCGGGACCGTGATTCCGCCGCTGGTAATCATGACCGTGATATCCGTGCTTTACGGACTTCTCGGGGACTTCAGGAGCAGCCATATCATTTCCGGAGTCATGCGTGGAATGCAGGCCGGAGTTTCGGCAGTAGTCCTTGACGCGGCTCTGAATCTCACGGTGTGCGCACTGAAAAACAAAATCAGTGCCAAAAATCCGTCGGCGTCGCTTGTTGTTTTCAAGCCTGTTACGCTTATCGCGGCGGTTGCGGCTCAGATTTTCTTCGGCGTGGGGTCGGTGTACATTGTTCTCGCCTCGATCGGGCTGGGAATCATCTCCTATTTGATTGACAGATTCTGGAAAAGAGGTGTGGAGCGTTGATTTATTTGCGGCTGTTTTTCAACTTCCTTCTGATAGGTGCGCTGAGCTTCGGCGGAGGATACGGGACTTTATCCCTAATCGAGGACATTGCCGTCGGAAAATACGGCTGGATATCGCCGGAGCAGCTTTATGACGTGGTTACGCTTTCGGAAATAACTCCCGGACCCATTGCGCTCAACGCCGCTTCATTCACGGGATACGTGTCCGGCGGAGTTTTGGGTGCGGTTCTGTCCACTCTCGGCTGTATTGCGGTTCCATGCGCATTTATGGCAGTTTTAACCTATATCTATACAAAATACCGCTCAGCTGACGGAGTGGCCCATGTGATGGCTGTAATAAAGTCTGCCGTATGCTCGCTGGTGTTTGCGGCGTTTCTGACTTTGTTTCTGCCGAATGTGCTTGGAATCACGTCAATTCTCGACCTTGCCTCAGCTCACGTGGACATTGCGGCGGGGGGAATTTTCGCGTCGGCGTTTCTGCTGTGCCGGACGAAAAAGGTGTCACCAATTGTCCTGATTCTGCTCTGCGGAGTTTTCGGCGGGATATTCCTGTAATCCCTCCGGCCGGATTTACATGAATTTTTGGCCGTTTATTATGAGGTGGAAAGTCGAATTCAGCTTTTCCGCGGCTTTCTTGCACAGTATCATTCTCTGCAGGAATATCTCAAAAAAGTCGGTGATGCTTGAAAAATCCGTGTCAACTCCGAGATTCAGGGTTATTTCGGACGTCTCCCGCTCAACGGTTAGGCTTGACGAGAACACCGAGTAGTTCACGCGGTCATGGATGTCGAACTTCGAGGGTTCTATGTTTCTAACCCGGATTCGGTGCACGTCGGACTTGTCTGCCAGAAACAGGGCGGCTGAAATATCGTTGATCGGAGTTCCGGTTCCCTCGTCGTGATTACCGATTGCCGTTACCACGTCAACTGTGTCGTCGGGGTCCATTCCCATTTTTTCGAGAATCCGGAAAGCCATAACCGCGCCGCTCTGTGAGTGGTACAGTCGGTTGACGAGATTGCCTATGTCGTGGAGGTAGCCGGCGATTTTCACAAGCTCCGCCTCACGTCCGCTGTAATTGAGAGTGGAGAGAATATAATCTGCGGTTTCAGCCTCCTTTGTCACAGTGCGAAGGAGTATTCGGTATACCCGAGAACTGAAAGCGACTGGTCAGCTTTTTTGATGTATTTGTTTACCGAATCGTTATTTTTTATATCATTGAAGGTTATCATTCAATTCTCCCGCATGTATTATGATTTTTATATGATGTATTATAACTCAAATTAGTGATATAATCAATAGTTTTTATAAATACAGCGTATATTTTTATTCCGTCGGTCAATACTAACGTTTGCAGCCATAAAAAATCATGCGTAATCAAGGAGTATTGTATTATGAAAAAATTACTTTTGACCATACTTGCGCTGTCAATGCTGATGACCTCATGCACAGGCGGAGATGACGGCGGAAACAACAACGGCTCAGGCAGCGGCTCGAACACAAACATGACCGACAACAGCGGCGATGGTGACAGCGGCTCCGGCACAAACGGGGGCACGGTAAACGGAGGCGCGAGCGGCGGCACAGGTATGACTGACACCACCGACGGGAACAACACATTGGGGGACGACAACGGAGACGGGATTATAGATGACGGAAACGACGGCGGCTCCGGCACAAACGGCTCGGGCGGCACGAACGGATCTGACGCTTCAAATGGCTCAAATTCCGACAGCGGCAACTCGGCGACGGGTGAAAACAATGCCAACGCGAGATCATTCGGCGGCGGTTCTGTAAGCGGCAGTGCGGCTGGCTCTTCCGGCGGTTTGACCGGTGGTTCAGGTGTCGGCTCCGGATCAACAGGCACGTCATCCGGAAACGGAACTTCTGCCGGAATAAGATAAATCAAAAGAATAACCGCTCGGGTATGATTTTCCGGGCGGCTTTTTCTCTTTTTACGGCAGGGGTCAGTCGTTGTCTATGAAGTCGAGGACGTCTTCCTTGGGTTTGTATCCAAGGGAAGTCTTCACGGTCTCGCCGTTTTCAATGTAGACAAGCAGCGGAATTGACATGACCTCGTACTTTTCGGCGAGTTCCTTTTCTTCGTCGACGTTTACCTTGCAGAAGAGGATGTCATCTCTTTCCTCGGAGATTTCGTCAACCACAGGGGAGAGCATTCTGCACGGTCCGCACCACGGCGCCCAGAAGTCGATTACAACGGGCTTGTCTGACTTGAGGACAACATCCTCGAATTCTGCTTTTGTGAGAGTTTTTACAGCCATTTTTTTGCTCCTTTAATTTATGGTACCACCGCACAAACCACGGCTAACGCCTTGATGGCACATCTGCACCATCAGAACTGTGCGGTGTCGCCTTATAAAATATTTCTTTCTTATTCTTCCCCGCTTTTGGCGAGATTATGTTTTATTTCGTCAAGCATATGTCCGGCGAAAGCCTGCAACTTTTCTTTGTCCGGTGTGGGCGGAGTTTTATCGGTGGTGTAGTCCCCGAGCGCGGCGGCGATGACTGGGTAGTATTCTGTCAGCTCCGGCAGACTCAGGCAGAATTCCCCGCCCTGCTTTTTCGAGCGGATTTTTCCGTCAATCGAGTAAGCGAGGGTCCGGCACAGGTTCAGGGTGGTGTAGACAAATGATGAGGGAATTTCGTTAACGGCTGAGTCAATGTCGTACATCACGCTGTCAATATAGTCTCGACGTGGAACCGGACCGAAAACCTCGTCTGTCGGGCTTCCATACAGCGTCACTCCGGCTGATTTTATTACAGTGAAGTGAGCAGCCAGATCAAAATCAAGTCCGTGTATTCCTGCCGCAAATGATAACGGGTCGGACTTTGCTTCCGTCAGGTATAAGTTTGAGAAGTGAAGCTCATATGGCGTGGGATGGGTGAAATTTCTACAGTATTCAAGAAGAACCACGCTGGTCTCGAGTCCCTTTTTTGAGCAGGCTGAGTTGATGTCAAGCAGACCCCTGATGTATTCGCACTTTTCTTCAGCTGACGGCGGGGCTTTGACAACCGTAATGAAGTCCACGTCACTTTTCTTTGGGTTATAGCATCCGAGAGCCGCTGAACCGTGAAGATACACGCCGGTGAGGTTGTCCTTGAATACGGCTTTGTTCAGGCTCACGATTGATGAGATGATTGAGTCGGGTTTTTCCATGATTCACTTGGTTATTCTGGTCTTTGACAGGTCGGCTTTGTGGTAGGCTATGAAGGTCAGAAGACTGCACACAAGCCATCCCGCGGGGTATCCCATTGCAATTGGCAGGATTTCGTTTGAGATGAAGTTGGCCATGATGTAGAGGTAAATCTGACGGAACGCTACAAATGACGAAAGCATGATGATTGTGGGGACAAGACTGTTTCCGGCTCCGCGAAGTGCGCCCGAGTACACCTGATTGACGCAGCAGACTATGTAGAATGGGGTGATGTATCTCAGTAGCAGGGTTCCGCATTCCACAACCGCCGGCTCATTGTTGAAGAACTCCACTAAATATGGCGAGAATATGACGACAGGGACCATGAGTACGGCTGTGGAGACAAAGGACATGATCAGCGAGTTGCGCACGCCTTTTTTCGCCCGCTCAACCTGATTCTTGCCGAGATTCTGTCCGACAAACGTAGTCGAAGCCAGTGCTATTGACTGCATGGGGAGGAACATGAGCTGGTCGATTTTCGAGTACGCAGTCCAGCCAGACATTACGTCAGCGCCGAAGTAATTGATGTAGGACTGGACGAACACGTTTGAAAACGCGGTTATCGCCATCTGCACCGCCGCCGGAATTCCCACGATAAAAATTTTGCCGAGTACGGGGAAAGATATTTTCAGATCGGTCAGCCTGAGTCTGATACAGGTGTTTGCTTTGATTAAGGTAATCATGGTGAGGACGGCTGAGACTCCCTGTGAGATGATTGTCGCGTAAGCCACGCCCTCAACTCCCATGTGGAACGCGAGAACGAACAGCAAGTCGAGGATTATGTTCATCACTGCCGACACCACAAGGTAGTAGAACGGCCGCTCGGAGTCGCCCACAGCCCGCAGAATGCCAGCTCCCATGTTGTACAGCATCAGTCCTATTACTCCGGCGAAGTAGATTGTGAGGTAGGATTTTGCCTCCGGGACTACGGTGGGGTCGGTTTTCATGAAGTCAAGCATGAACGGAACTATCGCGATTCCCACGGCGGTGATGGTTACGGCCAAAATCAAAGTCAGCACGATTGAGGTGTGTACGGCCTCTTTGACCTTGCCGTCGTCCTTTGCGCCGTAGTACTGGGAAATGACAACTCCCGCGCCGCTTGACAGCCCGAGAAAGATGCCGATTAACATATTGATGATGGGTCCCACCGAGCCAACTGCCGCGAAAGCCTCGTTGCTGACGTAGTTCCCCACAACCCACGTGTCGACCATGTTGTAGAGCTGCTGGAATATGTTTCCGATGAGGAGCGGGATTGCGAAGGTTATGATCTGGGAGTTGATGTTTCCCTCGGTCATGTCCACGTCGCCGTGCTTTTTTCGTTTTTTAAGTAATTCTCCGAGTGCCATGTTATAATCCTTTGTCGTGATAATAATGTGATATCCGATGAATTTCTAAAATTTTTCTTATCTTATATAATAATACATATAATAATACAACATTTTATCCCTGTTGTCAAGCGGAAGAAAAATTTACGCTGTACAGAGTTGCGATTTTTATTCATCAGTTATGACTGAAAAATCAGTTTCGCGATATGATTATCTTATTCCATGATTAGTTTTTCTTTACATCATGTAAATATACTACAATAATAAGCGGCGGATAATGGTGCAAGATTGGCGGATTTTTAAAAATATTTCGCTTGACAAGGGGATTTTGGAATGATATAATTTATACAACACATCAAAGAGAAATCAAGCAGGAATTTAAGGAGAAGAAACGTGAGAAACACTGTCATCAATGCCAGCATACGAATGTACTCCGCCCGGACTCAGCGTCGGGTGTTGGTTTCGCGCACGTATTGACAGGGTGCGGATTAACTTCTTGACTATAAAGTCCGGGACGGCACATATGGCGGTTTCGGGCTTGTTTTTTATGCGGTAAATCGGAGGATAGATTTGATAGAGCTTGTTCATGTTTGTAAAACCTTCAAAACCGACCACGACGCGGTGGAAGCCGTAAAGGATGTTTCGCTCACCATAAACAAAGGCGACATCTATGGCATTATCGGCCTGTCGGGAGCGGGAAAATCCACCCTTGTGCGGTGCATAAACTTCCTCGAAGTCCCCACGTCCGGCGAGGTCCGCTTCAAGGGAGTGAATCTGGCTACACTATCGAAAAAGGAGCTGCTCCAAACCCGCCGGTCCATTACCATGATTTTCCAAGGCTTCAACCTTCTGGCGCAGAGAACGGCGCTGGGCAATGTGTGCTACCCCATGGAAATTTCCGGAGTCCCGAAAAAGGACGCAGTGAAGAAAGCGAAGGAACTGCTCGGTGTGGTTGGGCTTGAGGACAGGATGAACTCCTACCCTTCCCAGCTGTCCGGCGGTCAGAAGCAGAGAGTCGCCATTGCCCGTGCTCTTGCCACAAATCCCGAGGTTCTCTTATGTGACGAAGCCACAAGCGCTCTTGACCCCAACACCACCTCGGCAATTCTTGCGCTGCTTGAGAAAATCAACCGTGAAATGGGAGTTACGATTGTAGTCATAACTCACGAAATGCGTGTGGTTGAGCGGATCTGCAACAGAGTGGCGGTTCTCGACGGAGGCGTGGTTGCAGAGGAAGGGCTAGTGAAGGATATTTTCCTCGCTCCCAAGTCGGCTATTGCAAAGGAGCTGATTCTGCCGAAGGACGCGGACACAAAGTCCACTCCAAGTGGTCGTGTTATACGTCTTGTGTTCAACGGAGAAGAGACGGGCGAGCCGATTATTTCCCGCCTTTCGCTGGACTGCCGTGCGAGCGTGAGTATAATGACCGCAAACACAAAGGACATCGGCGGAAAGACTTACGGCCAGATGCTAATCAGGCTTCCCGAGGACGAGAGTTCGGTTTCGCGGATTCTCAACTACCTCGAGCAGAGTGGGCTGACATATGAGGAAATCATAGAAAGAGGGAACGGCAATGCTTGATTTTTTAGCTGAATGCTTCGGCGATGGACGGGGTCAGATGTATCTCGAGTCAATTCTCGTCACCGTGAAAATTACGGTAATCGCAACCGCCATTGCTTACTTATTCGGGATTCCGCTGGGGGTTATCCTCTACGGCACATCAAAGGACGGCATATTTCCAAACGCTCCCGTGAACAGTGTGGTCGGGTTCATCGTGAACATGGTTCGCTCAATCCCATTTGTAATCCTGCTCATAATCACCCAGCCCCTGTCAAAGGCTGTAATGGGAACAATGATCGGCGACAGCGCTTTCATCTTTTATCTGGATCTCGCTTCAATACCCTTTGTAGCCCGAATGGTAGAGTCTTCCCTACGTGAGGTTGACCGTGGAGTCATCGAAGCGGCGCAGTCAATGGGATCCAACAATTTACAGATTATAGTGAAAGTTCTAGTGCCCGAGGCTAAGCCTTCCCTACTGACGGGATGTGCCATCGCAACCACCACAATTTTGGGCTACACTCCCATGACCTACCTTATAGCTGGAGGGGGACTTGGTCAGATTGCAATCCAGTACGGCTTATACCGCAGAATCGGAAACATCATGTATATTGCATCACTGCTGCTTATTATTCTTGTCCAGATTATTCAGGTTGGATTATCCTTCCTCGCAAAGAAATGCGATAAGCGGATTCGCGGCAAATGATTAATATAAAAAAATTCTTTTCAGATTAAGGAGAAAGAAAAATGAAAAAAACACTCACACTTGTATTGGCGGCAGCCCTCGCGGCTCTATCACTGGTTTCCTGCTCCTCCAATGAAGAGGACAAGACCATTACCGTTGCGGCCTCCTCCACACCCCACGCTGAAATTCTCGAGCAGTGCAAGGCTCCCCTTGAGGAAAAAGGATACACTCTCGAAATCAAGGTTATGGACGACTATATCACGCCCAACACTTCAACTGAAAGCGGCGATGTTGACGCAAACTTCTTCCAGCATCAGCCATACCTCGATTCCTTCAACGAGGAAAACGGCACACATCTTGTTTCCGTCGCTAAAGTTCACTACGAACCTTTTGGAATTTACGCTGGCACTTGTTCTTCCCTCGATGAAATTCCCGACGGCGCATCAATTGCAGTTCCAAATGACACGACAAACGAAGCAAGAGCACTCCTTCTTCTCGCAGACAACGGTCTTATCGAACTTGCTGACGGCGTAGGTCTGAACGCCACAAAGAACGACATCACCGCTAACCCGAAGAACCTCGATATCCGTGAAATGGAAGCGGCTCTCGTTCCCAATGTACTCTCCGAGGTTGCAGTAGGTGTCATCAACGGCAACTATGCTCTCGGCGCAGGTCTTAAGGTTTCCGAAGCCATTGCCGCAGAAGCTCCCGACTCACTGGCCGCTGAAACATACGTTAACGTTTTAGTATGTAAGGAAGGCAACGAGAACAGCGATAAGATAAAGGCTCTCGTTGAGGTTATCAACACAGACGCAATCCGCGACTACATCAACAGCACATACGACGGCGCGGTTGTCCCCAAATTCTGATTTTTCCATATTTTAACAGTAAAGTCCGCTGGTTTCAGTCCGATTCCGGCGGATTTTTTTGTTTTCGCGGATTATTTTAGTTTCTCGGGGGGAAGAATAAATAAAAATCATCTTCATGGAGGAAAAAAATGAACGCTGATGAACTCTCTTACCTCATACTCAAAAAAGTCGGGGGAAAAAACAACATTATTTCATACACCCACTGCGCCACGCGGCTCAGGTTCAATCTTCGGGACGAGTCAAAGTGCGACACGGCGGGACTAAAAAACGTGCGGGACATCATGGGAGTCGTATCCAGCGGCGGTCAGTATCAGGTTGTAATCGGCAGCGAGGTCGGAAACGTGTACTCCGCTCTTCTCAGGCTGACGGACGGGGACGTCTCCGCAAAATCCGATGGCGGTAGGGAGAAAAAAGGTGCGCTTTCGTCGGTGCTTGAAACTATTGCAGGGATATTTACACCAATCATTCCGGCAATCACCGGAGCCGGTATTTTAAAGGCGGTCATGGCGCTTCTCACCACATTCAGGCTAATTGACCCGGCTTCGCAGACTTATTCGGTTTTGTCGGTGTTTGCTGACGCGGCGTTTTACTTCCTGCCCTTCCTGCTCGCTTACTCTGCGGCGAAAAAATTCGGGTGCAGCATTGTTTTAGCTCTGTCCATTGCGGGGATACTGCTTCACCCCAACTTTATAGGACTTCTCGGAGGCGAGGGCGGGGTGAGGTTTTTCGGGATTCCCGTGATTTCCGCCACATATTCCTCGTCGGTTATCCCGATTATTCTGACGGTGTGGTTTATGTCGTTTGTCGAGCCAATAGCGGACAGGATTTCGTGGAAGCCCATCAAGTTTTTCACCAAGCCCCTGATTACGCTGGTGGTCGTGGGATTTGCGGCGATTGTGGTAATCGGTCCGCTTGGTACTCTTGCAGGGGATTTGATAGCTGACGGAATTGACGCCCTCGACAGATTCGCGCCGTGGATTGTGCCGCTGGTTGTAGGTGCGCTCACACCATTTATGGTCATGACGGGAACCCACTACGGACTGATTCCCATTGGCATCAACAACATTGCCGCGTCGGGATTTGATACAATCGTCGGTCCGGGTATGCTGGGGTCGAACATTGCTCAGGGCGGGGCTTCCTTTGCAGTGGCTCTTCGGACGAAAAACGACGAACTCAAGCAGACTGCGGTTTCGGCGGGAATTACTGCCGTATGTGGAATAACGGAGCCTGCGATGTACGGTGTGAACCTGAAGCTGAAAACTCCCCTGATTCCCGTTGCGGCTGCGGGCGGACTTGCGGGGCTTTACATGGGTATCATGGGGGTCGGACGTTACACCACCGGCTCTCCTGGACTTTTAGCTCTTCCCGGATATATCGGTGAAAACGGGTTTTCGAATATCCTGAATGCCTGCATCGGTGCGGCGATTGCCTTTGCGGTGAGCTTTATCGGCACGCTGTTTGTGAAGATTGATTTGCCGGAGGAGAGCAGGGTTACGGTTTCGGATTACAAGGAAGAGTCGGGTTCGAATGCGGGTGCGGCTGGGGCTGATGTTACGACGGAGGGGGTTACGATTCTCTCGCCTATGAAGGGGCATGTCGTACCTTTGTCGAGCGTAAACGACCCCACCTTTGCGGAAAACATTCTCGGTAAAGGAAGCGCCATAGTACCTGACTCAGGACTGCTTGTGTCTCCGGCTGACGGGGTTGTGGAGTCCGTTCCCGACACCTGCCACGCGGTAATGCTGACGGCTGACTCGGGGGCTGAGATTCTCATGCACATAGGAATCGACACGGTGGAACTTGACGGACGGCACTTCCGCTCCTTTGTTTCCTCCGGCGACAGAGTCAAGGCAGGAGACCCGCTGATTGAGTTCGACCGTGACGCCATCGCGAAGGAAGGATACGATTTGACAACTCCCGTGATTATCACGAATCCCGACAGCTTTGTTGAAATTCGGACGCTTGTTGAGCAGGCGATAGAAAAGCTGCCGTTCATGGTGCTGAAGAGTGCGAAAACAACCTGAAATTGCAGGATTTCAGGCGAAATTTATTTAAATCGGAGGAAAAATTATGTTCAAGGAAAACTTTATGTTCGGCGGCGCCATTGCCGCTAATCAGTGCGAGGGGGCTTACGACGAGGGCAAAAAGGGGCTATCGGTGCAGGATGTGCTTCCCCACGGATTCGCCGGAGGAATATCGGACGGTCCCACAAAGGACAATCTCAAGCTCGCCGGAGTGGACTTCTACCACCGCTTCCGTGAGGATATCGCCCTTTTCGCCGAAGCCGGACTCAACACACTGCGCATGTCAATAGCGTGGAGCAGGATTTTCCCGAACGGGGACGACGACTACCCGAACGAGGAAGGGCTGGCGTTCTACGACGAGGTGTTCTACGAGCTGGCAAAATATGGAATCACACCTGTTGTTACCCTGTCCCACTACGAGCCACCGCTGAATCTTGCACTCAAGTACAACGGGTGGAGCAACAGGCGGATGATTGGGTTCTTCACCAGGTATGCGGAGACGGTGTTCGCACGGTACAAGGACAAGGTGAAGTACTGGATAACATTCAACGAGATCAACTCACTTCCGAAGGCTCCCTTTATGTCGGGGGCAATCATGACCCCTCGGAAAGAGCTCAACGGGGAAACGCTGTACCGGGCGATGCACTATCAGCTTGTGGCATCGGCTGTTGCGGTGAAGCGGGCGCATGAGATAATACCGGACAGTCAGGTTGGGTGCATGGTGCTGGGAGTCACGATCTACCCTCTCACCTCTGACCCGTCGGACAGTCTTGCGGCGTACATGCGCGACCGGGAGACGTACCAGTTCTCGGATGTGCAGGTTTTCGGTGAGTATCCGGCGTACCTTCTTCGGTATTTCGAGAAAAACGGAATCAAGGTTGACATCACTCCCGCCGACCTTGACGCGCTGACCCATACCGTTGACTTTGTGTCGTTCAGCTACTACTCATCAATCTGCGAGTCGGCTGCCTGGGATGAATCCGAAAAAAAACTCACTGGCGGCAACATTTCCCGAGGGTACAAAAATCCTTATTTAAAGTCCACTGACTGGGGATGGCAGATTGACCCGGTGGGACTGCGGTACACCCTGAATCGGCTCTACGACAGGTACCGGCTCCCCCTGTTCATCGCGGAAAATGGACTCGGGGCCGTGGACGAGCTGACGACTATGCCAAACGGAAGCTTTACAGTGGAGGACGACTACAGAATCGACTACCTGCGCTCCCACATCGAGCAGATGAAGCTGGCTATAGACGATGGGGTTGACGTGATGGGCTACACCATGTGGTCGCCGATTGACTTGATTTCAGCGTCCGGCGGGGAGATAAAGAAGAGGTACGGGCTGATTTACGTGGATCTGCAGGACGACGGCAGCGGCACAATGGACCGTATTCCGAAAAAGTCGTTCTACTTTATAAAAAGCCTGCTTGAGCGGGAAAGACAGCGTCCGGAAGTACTTTCTAAATAATTTTTAATCTTTTTACGAAATAACAAAACATTCTTAACGAATCCGTATTTACTGGTTTTTGTTTTTTTACTATACTATAAATTATAAATATAGTAGAAAACGGTAGGTATATATGGATTCTTTTGTCAGTATAAAAAATGTCGGCAAGACCTATCATCAGGGAGAAGTCGATACAGTTGCACTTCATGACGTTTCACTTGAGCTATACAAGGGTGAAATCTGCGTAATAGTGGGGCAGTCGGGTGCGGGAAAAACAACGCTGCTCAATATAATCGGCGGAATGGACACCCCCACAACTGGTGAGATAATCGTCGAGGGGAAGGATATATCCAATTTTTCAGTTAAGGAGCTGGCGAAGTACCGTCGGCATGACATCGGGTTTGTGTTCCAGTTCTACAACCTTATACCAAACCTGACAGCCCTCGAGAACGTGGAAATGGCGTCCCAGCTCTCGTCAAATCCGGCTGACCCTGAGGCTGTTCTTGCCGACGTGGGTTTGTCCGAGAGGAAGTCAAACTTTCCGGCTCAGTTGTCGGGAGGAGAGCAGCAGAGAGTTGCAATAGCACGTGCAATATGCAAAAATCCCAAGCTTCTTTTGTGCGACGAGCCTACAGGAGCGCTGGACTACAACACGGGCAAGCAGATTTTAGGCCTTCTCGAGAGGTGTGCGCGGCGTGACGGCATGGCAGTGGTCATCATCACCCACAACTCCGCCCTGACGAAAATGGCTGACCGCGTCGTCACCATAAAGAACGGCTCAATCGAGGGCATGCGGAAGAATGACGACATAATTCCCGTTGAAGATATCGAGTGGTGAGCAGATGAAGGCATTATTCAAGAACAATGTTCGGGAGATAAAAAATTCTCTCGGGCGGTACATTGCAATCGGCGCCATAACCATGCTTGGAGTGGGATTCTTCTCCGGACTCACCGTAACGGAAGACGCCATGATGAACACCGCCGACGACTACATACAGAAAACGGAAATGTACGACTACAAGGTCATCTCCACCCTCGGCCTGCGTGACGGCGACATAGACGCTCTTTCAGCTGAAGACGGGGCTGTATCCACCGAAGGTGTGTTCTCCGCCGACTTCATTGGAGACTTTGACGGGGACGAGTTCGTCTTTGCGGGAAGCACATTGAGCCGGGAAATAAACATACCCGAGGTGAAGTACGGCCGTCTACCCGAAAACCCGGACGAGATTGTGGTCGATTCCTTGCATTTTTTTGAGGACGACATCGGCAAAATCATAAAAATCGCGGAGATAAACGACGAGGAAACCCTGGAATACTTCACGGAAGACGAATATACAATCGTGGGTATTGTCACCTCTCCGCTGTACATAGACAGAGTCAGGCCTACGTCAAAGTTAGGCGGGGGTACGATTACGGCATACGTCCTGTTCGGCGACGGCGGCATGAGCTACGACTACTTCACTGAAGCCTATGTCAAGCTCGAAGGACACGAGTACATCCACTCGGACGAATACAAGGACAAAATCGACGAAAGCACGGGTAGGTTCGAGACTCTGGCGCAGGAATTGGCTGACGGATACTACAACGACGAATACAACAAGGCTCTCGCCGAAATCAACGACGCCGAGAATGAATACAACGACGGCATGGCTGAGCTTGAGGAAGCTGAGGACAAGGTTTCCAACGCCAAAGATGAGCTTGAACAGGCGCGTCAGGATTTGTCGGAGGGCGCTTCGGCTATAGAGGACGCAAAAGCTGAAATAGAAGAAAAGCAGTCGGAGCTTGATGCGGGACTCGAGGACTACAGCGCATCCCTTGAGCAGTACAACATGATGCTCTCTGCCGGATATCCAATTCTACCGGGAACTGCTGAGCAGCTTGACGCGGCATTGGCTGAGCTGAATCGGGGCCAGGCTGAGATTAATGCGGCACGGGATGAGGTTGCTCAACGTGAGACTGAGCTTGACGAGGCGAGAGCTGAAATTACAAGGTCCGAGAATGAACTGGCTGACGCGGAAGCTGAAATCGCCGAAAATAAAGTAAAATTAGCTGACGCAAGGGCTGAGATCGATGACGCTTGGGCGGAACTCGAGGACTTTGAAAAGCCGGAGACTTATGTTCTCACCCGGGAAGCCAACGTCAGCTACGTGAACGTGAAGAACAACTCGGCAATCGTCAGCGGTGTGGCGCGTGTGTTACCGCTGTTCTTCTTTGCAGTGGCGGCTCTGGTCTGCTCAACCACAATGGCGCGTATGGTCAGCGACGGCCGTACCCAGATAGGCACACTCAAGGCTCTCGGCTACTCCGAGTCCCAGATTATGATGAAGTACATCGGCTACTCCGGCTCGTCAGCTGTGCTTGGATGCCTCATCGGATTCTTTGCGGGGTCGTGGCTGTTCCCCATGGCAATCTGGCAGGCCTACAAGATGCTGTACGTATTCTCGGATAAGCTGAACGTGGTATTCTCGCCTCTTCTCTGCGTGCTGTCACTGGCGGCTTCACTGCTATGCTCCGTCGGCGTTACATATGTGACGGTGAAGAAGGAAGCCCGTGACGCTCCCGCAAGCCTAATCCGGCCCCAAGCTCCCGTCAGCGGAAAGAAGATACTTCTCGAAAGGATGAACTTCATCTGGAAGAGGTTCAGGTTCATTCACAAGGTGTCGCTGCGGAACATATTCCGGTACAAGAAACGGCTGTTCATGATGGTTCTCGGAATCGGAGGATGCACGGCACTTGTTCTGACAGGCTTCGGGATCAACGACTCCATTTCCGACATTGTGGATCTGCAGTACGACGAAATCATGCGTTATGACGTGGCTCTGACCCTGACCGACGGCGCCGACGACGACTATCGCAGCTATTTTGAAAAGGAAACCGCTGACTACGTGGAAACCTTTGCGTTTATGGGGCAGGTTACGGCTGACGTTTACACCGACGCCGGAATCAAAAGCGTGGAGCTTGCCGCGTGTTCCGATGAGAGCATTGAGCAGCTCATTGACCTTCACACTGTAAACGGCGTGCATATCGACTATCCAACGGGGAATCAGATAGTACTGTGCGACAAGCTTGCCCGTACAGCCGGACTGAAAACGGGGGATCCGGTTGACATTCACCTGAGCGAGACTGAGGTTCTGTCCTGCGTTGTGTCCGGTCTGTGCGAGAACTATGTAAACTACACGGGCTTTATCTCACCCGAGGCATATGAGTACTCTTACCTGCCCCTGCCTGAGGAAAAAACGGTTTACATTACAGTGAAGGACGGACTTGACGTACACGAAAACGCGGCGGCTCTTCTATCCCTCGACAACACGGTCAGTATATTGGTTATCGAGGACCTTAAAGATATGGTCAACGACATGATGCAGAGTCTCGGCGGAATCGTGTTCCTTGTGATTCTGAGCGCGGCGGCTCTGGCTCTTGTGGTGCTGTACAATCTGACTAATATAAATATAACAGAGCGGGTTCGTGAGATTGCCACCCTGAAGGTGCTGGGATTCTATCCTCTCGAGGTATCGAACTACATTTTCCGTGAGAACATCGTCCTGACCCTGATGGGAACGGTAATCGGGCTTCCCTGCGGCTATCTTCTCCATAGCTTTGTAATGAGTCAAATAAACGTTGACATGGTGTCATTCAAGACTCAGGTTTTACCCATGTCGTATGTATACTCGGCGGTGCTGACAATGGCTTTCACCCTTGCGGTAAACCTGTTCATGAACATCAAGCTGAAGAAAATCAACATGGCGGAATCGCTGAAATCCGTGGAATAAAATAAAATTAGGTCTTGAAAAACCGCTGTTCCTGTGTTATAATATATAATGTAAAAAATATCAGCGCAGGTATGGCGGAATTGGCAGACGCACAAGATTTAGGATCTTGCGGGCAACCGTGCAGGTTCAAGTCCTGTTACCTGCAGGAAAATAATCCAAGCGGATCTTCCGTAGACGGGAGTGAGGTTTGGATTATTGTTTTTTATAATATCGATTGTGGCAAAAGGAGATACAGATGAAAAACCTTAAAAATTTCACACCCGAGAAATATGCCGGATGTGACTACGAAAAAATCGAAGACGGTATTTACAAAACCCACTTGTCCGATTATGATGAGGAGGATATTTACGTCACGTCCCTCGCTTTTGAGTTTGAGCCGGAACGGTACGGTGAATAAAACGCCTCGCCCAAGGATATGCCGCAGATCCCATTTAAAGAATTTTTGATGAATTCGACGCATTTGTGACGGACTTTTATGATGAATTGAATGAAGCAAGCGAAAAAATATGCTATCAGGAGTTCGAGTCGTTTGAGCTCGGCGATATACAAAAGCTGCGTACGCTTATCTGGAGACGGTTTTATGCCGTACCATACACAGGCGCGTGGGGGAAAAATATTATGAGATGGTTGTGGATTGAATTACCGGAGCAGGCTGATTTTTAGGCCGCACGATGTTCTCCGCTGTGGAAGATGAGCAAATGTATAAAAAATCCCGAAGGCAGGCTGAGTTCAGCTTATTCTTCAGGGTTTTGTTATATTTTACTCCCGTGCGGCTTCGAATGCTGCGGATGTCTGTATTCTGAAAGCTGAATGTGTCAGTCATGTGGTTCCCTCCTGTTCCATGATTTCTTTTCCTTCCGTCTCAACGGCTCCACATAATAGTCAAAGCCGTATCTGGTCTGACAGAATGTACAGATGTCTTTAGAAGCCTGTAAATAATCTGCCCGCCGGATAGAGTATTCTCCCGTATTCTGCAAATTCTGACGGCAGCGGGGGCAAAGAACCATCAGATTTCTTTTGTTCATTATGGCGCCTCCATTTCGTGGGGAAG
>CAZULC010000006.1:0-117725 GCA_964621165.1 uncultured Ruminococcus sp. | reverse complement strand
TCTTTCTCTACAAATTCAAATCCTTAACCTTTGCGTAAAAAAATGAACGGCTAACTGACAACCTTTGCAGTACCTCATCAAGGCTGATTTCCTTATTCCTCCATGCTTTTACAATTTTCTCAAAATCATTCGGTAACTCTATTTTCTCTTTCCAGATGCTTTCGTTTACGTATGTTCTATCGCTATATCTGTAACGCTAATATCAACATTATACACAATATAGCAAAATCTATATGCTATAGTAAAAGAGTGAATATGCGTAAAAAATAAGCGATAATACAGACAAATCACCAATGTGTAATTTAGCTCGGCTGAATCAGTCGGGCTTTTTTGTGCTTTTTTAATTTTTTTTGAAAAATTTGCGCATATTAAATTGCGCGGATTAGATAAACAGTGAAGAGATGAGGTTCACGGCGGCGCAGAGAATGATTCCGGCGGCTGTTGGCAGGACTGCGGCGAGGATGACGTCGCTCAACCGTCCGGACTCCCGTTTTATGGTGAGCAGGGTTGTGGCGCAGGGGTAGTGGAACAGGGTTAGGATGATGAGGCAGACGGCAGAGACGGAACTCAGGCTGCTGCCTGCGAAGTAATACCCAAGTGTTGCGGTGGAATGACCGAAGAACGCGTCTTCAAGGGTTCCGAAAGCACCGGATGATCCTATGGAAAACATGACTGGGAGAATCAGCTCAGCCGCAGGGAAAGCCGCGATGAAAGCAAGAAGAATCCCGCCGTTCAGTCCCATAACGCGTCCGAGGGGGTCGAGAAAATCAGCCGCGTGAAGAAGCAGGCTTGCGTCGCCCACATGAATCCGGCCGAGGAGCCAGATAACCAGACCGGCGGGAGCTGCCACTGACAAAGCCCGGGTGAGAACGTGGACAACTCTGTCAAGAAGTGAGCGGACGAGGACTTCCCCGACCTTCGGCGTTCTGTATGGCGGCAGCTCCAGGGTGAAGTAGGACGGCTCGCCCTTGAATATGGTGACGGACATGATTTTTGAAGCGGCGAGGGTTGCGGCAACGGACAGACCTACGACTGCGGTAAGAACCAGTGCGGACGCGGCTTTTGCGGTAACGAGTGTGCTGACGCAGGCGAGAATCAGCGGAAATCGGCCGTTGCATGGCACGAGTGTGTTGGTCAGCATTGCCACGCGTCGTTCCCGGGGTGAGTCGATGATCCGGCATCCGGTGACTCCTACGGCGTTGCAGCCAAGTCCCATGAGCATGGTGAGTGCCTGTTTGCCGCAGACTCCGCATTTTTCGAACATTCCGTCGAGGTTGAAGGCCACTCTGGGAAGGTAGCCCAAGTCCTCGAGGAGGGTGAAGAGGGGGAAGAACACTGCCATGGGCGGGAGCATAACTGAAATGACCTTCAGAACCGTGGCGAGAATTCCACCGCAGAGCAGGGACGTCAGCCAGTCGGTCATTATGTTTTTGCAGAGTCCGCCGGTTTTTTGCAATATCCACGCCGACATGGACTCGAGCACTGCTGAAATATAGGAGCTTCCTTCGAGGGTCAGCCACAGTACGATAAGCAGAAGCGCCAGCATTATAGGCACGGAGGTGTACTTCCCGCAGACTATCCGGTCGATTTTCGCTTCCCGTGAATTTGCGTCTCGGGTGTACCTCACGGCTTGTTTGACGACGCGTCGGGAAAAATCGGCGGCGGTGTCGTGGTTGCAGTATGAACAGAGCCGGCACCCCATTGTGAGTCCGCAGGCTGTGCATGGGTTTGAGGCGGGGGTGGATTCGGTCGGCGGGGGCGTGTTGATATTTTGGTGTTCTGGAGTTGATTCAGGCGTTGGCTGGGATTCAGTTGATGTGGTGGTGGGTTTACTTGAATCGGGGGTGGTGCTGACTTTTTGGTGTTCCGGCTTTGCTTGGACAAGGTTTATTATTGCTTTTTTCAGCTCATCCATGCCTTCGCCGGATTTGGCTGTTACGGGGACCGCAGGGCAGTTTACAGCTTTCTCAAGCGCGGTGAAGTCTATCTCAACTCCTTTGGCGCGGGCTTCGTCCATCAGGTTTACGCACAGCAGAATCCTGCCGTTGGGGTTCAGCTTCATTATATGGTGGAGAAGAAGCAGGTTCCTCTCGAGAGCGGAGGCGGCACAGACGTAGATTACGGGACTTTCCAGATGGGATTTCAGGTAGCTATAGGCCGCTTCCTCCTCGGCTGAGTTGCACCGCAGGGAGTAGATTCCGGGGAGATCGACGAGTTTCAGGCGCACCCCGTCGGAGTCGAAAAATCCCTCTGCCGCGCTTACGGTTTTGCCGCACCAGTTGCCGGTGTGCTGGTTCAGTCCGGTGAGGCTGTTGAAGACGGTGCTTTTGCCAACGTTTGGGTTTCCGGCGAGGATTATTTCCTGTGATTCAGGCATGAGTCAGGCCTCCTTTGCTGAAGCTGGCGCTTTATCGCGGTTTACTCTACAGGCGGAGTGGTTGTGGCAGAAATTTTATCGGGTTAAAACTGGTTAAAATCGGCGTGCTTTTTTGCTTGAATTGGGATGGGTTTGGCCGAACTGTATTCGGGGGACGGCGTTTTTTCGGTTATTCTTCGTCTGCTTTTTCCGGTTCGTCCGGACTTTGTACGGGAATTATTTTGATTTTTGCGGCGGTTGTGTGGCGCAGGACTATTATGCTTCCTTTAATTATATACGCGGCGCCGCCTCCTAACGGGGACTTCATCATGTGCCGGACTTTTTCGCCGGGTGTGAAGCCTAAATCCTCAAGCCGGTTCGCGGTTCGCTGCTCAAGGGATGGGGACACACCACAGACTATGCCGGATCCCGTGAGGGATGTCAGGGGGACTTGGGAGAGGAGGACGGATTCGTACTTCTCCATTTGTGCGGGGAGGGGTTGGTATTGTGCGGAGTTTTGCGGCGGTTTTTGCGGGAGAGTTATGTTTTTGTCCATTGTTATGCCTTTCCGGTTGGTTTTTTATATTATATTCCTTTGTTTTTCAGTTAATCTCAATATGGCGGGGGTCCGGATTAATCATATATCGGTGCGGGCGTGCATATTATTCTTTGAATAACATTCGTGTACGCCGCCTTGCTGACAGCTTATGCGGAGTGGTGCAGGGGCGTGCATATACTGGAGGTAAAATTATGCTGTACACAAAGCAGATTCAGGCGTTGGCGGTCAACGACTGCTCGGAGGACTTTGTTCTTCCAGACTACTACCCGGAAATACGGCGAATTATGGGGGTCCGGTGTACTGCCGCGGCTGAGGGAAAGTATGTCTCAGGGGACGAAATCGAGGCTGACGGGGACGTGACCTACACCGTTCTCTACACCGACGGGGACGGGGAAATCTGTCAGGTTTCGGAGACGACTCAGTACACCGCCGGACTGCCCCTGAAAAACATCGGCTCGGAAGGCGCTTCCCCTGACGGTATTGTTCTCGACACTTCCGCTGACGGTGTTGTGTGCCGGGTGACGGCTCCGAGGAAGATCACGCTGTCGTCGAAGGTGAAGACAAACGCTCGTTCGACAATCGTGCAGTCGGTCGGAGATTACGCGGGTTACGCGGCGGACGGGACAAACGAGGCAGCTCAGGCTGTGGTCCGGCGTAAGGTGAAGGAAGTGTGTTCGGCGGAAATTATGGAGCTTCGGGGGAGTTCCGTTGTGGAAGGGGAGATCCGCCAGCGCGAGGGCATGAGTCTTGTGTCGGCCTACGCTGAAATATGTGCCTCTGACGTGAGAATCAGCGGGGGGAACGTCTCGGTGAAGGGGGACGCTTACGCGGTTGTTCTGCTCAAGGGAAGCGGAGACGGGGAGAAATACGTCACGGCAAAGTCAAGGGTTCCGGTGGACGTTACCCTGCCCATACCGGAGCGGTTCCTGAAGGATAAGGACGGGAAGGTTTCCGTCTGTGCCTTTGCGGATGTGCGCCTGGTTGAGGCTGAAATTTCCGACGACGGATTGGTTTCGTGGCGGGCTGAGTACTCCATTGACGCGGACCTGACCCGTTCATCGGTCTCCGAGATGACTGAGGACGCATACATCCCCTCGTCTGAATCGGAGGAGATTGAGCGGGCGGAGCTTCATTTGTACCAGTGCGCGGCGGCTCATTCGGGCAGGATTACGGCGCAGGTCTCGGGAAAACTGAAGAACATCAAGCCGTCATCTGATATCCTTTATTCCTGGGGGGAGGGGTATATTGACAAGGCTGTGCTGTCCGGCGGGCGGATGGTCCTCACGGGAAGGGTGAAAATCGTGGCTCTGGCTGACTGCGGCGGTGAGATTGTGTCGGAGGAGTTTGCGTCCCCGCTGAAATACGAGGCCGAATGTGAGGCTGACGTGACGGCTGACGACCGGCTCTGGGGAAAGTACAAGGTTCGGGTATGCGACGTTATTCCCCGTGTGGATGGGGATGAGGCTGTGTTCTCGGCTGAAGCGGCGGTGTCTGCGTTTATAATGAAGGAAAAGTCCGAGGACGCTGTTGTCGGAATCAGTCCCGTGGGTGAATCTGCCGGGGATCGGGCTGTGATTACGGTTTACGCGGCTGACGAGGGCGAGAGTCAGTGGGATGTGGAGAAGAAATTCCGTTTGGGCTGTCCGGCTGTGGGAAACGGCGGTTTGTACGTGATATGACGCGGCTTAGGCGGATTTTTTCGGGGGAAGGAGTACGTCATGGGTGGAGCGGAATGTAAACTTTCAGCTGCGGGCGGGGCGTGCTCGGGTTTACGCTGGTGTCTTTGGCTTTGGGGGAACGCTCAGGGGGTGTGAAATCGGTTAATAAACAAAAACGCTGAAATATTTACAACATCATACTTGACAATGACCTCTTCTTTCGTATATAATATAGTATAATTTAAGCGGATTTTACCGCTGTATACGGAGGACTTATGTATTACATTGGTGTTGATCTTGGCGGAACGAATATCGCTATAGGCATTGTAAACGAAAAGTATGAAATCGTGAAGAAGGGAAGCGTTCCCACAAAACCAGAGAGAGGCGGCGACGCTATCATGGAAGACATGGCGGCTCTGGCGCTGAAGCTGGTTGACGAGTGCGGGCTTACCCTTGACGACATCGAGTACGCCGGAGTTGCAACCCCCGGAACAGCCAACAGTGAGACCGGTATAGTGGAGTACTCGAACAACATCCCCTTTCTGAACTACCCAATGGCTGAGAAGCTGTCGTCCCTTCTCTCCGGCAAGCCGGTGTACATCGAGAACGACGCAAACGCCGCGGCCAAAGCTGAAGCTTTCGCAGGCTCGGCTAAGGGAGCGAAATATTCGGTGATGATAACTCTCGGCACGGGTCTGGGCGGCGGAATTGTCCTTGACGGCAAGGTTTACTCCGGCTTCAACTTCGCGGGAGCTGAGCTTGGACACACCGTAATCGAAAGGGGCGGTCGTCAGTGTACCTGCGGTCGGAAAGGCTGCTGGGAGGCTTACAGCTCGGCTACGGGGCTTGTGAACATCACGAAGGACAGAATGAAGGAAGCGAGAGCGGCCGGACGGAAGACTTCGATGGAAGAGATGATCGGCGGGGATCTCGACAAGGTTTCTGCAAGAACCGCGTTTGCGGCGATGAAGGCCGGAGATGAGCTTGGAGCCGAGGTTGTCGACGAGTACATCAACTATCTGGCGTGCGGCGTGGCAAACGTCATCAACATCTTCCAGCCAAACATTCTCTCAATCGGCGGAGGAATCTGCAACGAGGGCGAATACCTGACAAAGCCCCTTATCGAGAAGGTGTTCGGCGAGACATACTCCCGTGCGGGAACTCCCAGAACGAAGATAGTTGTGGCTGAGCTTGGAAACGACGCCGGAATCATCGGTGCGGCTGTGCTCGGCAAGTAAATGAATCGCACCTGAATCAGACGGCGGCTTGATATGGCTGCTGTCTTTTTCGTTAAAGCGGACTGCCGCTCCGGCGTGGGGGTGGGGTGGAGTCAGGCTGTTCGTGGCGGATTTGGCTTGGCGGAGGCTGTTCCAGCGGAGATGCGGGGAGTTTGAACTTTGGGTTATGCTGATTCTTTGGCGCGGCTTAGCTTTTGTTTTACTGCGACTGTTCCAGTGGGGTGAATTGGGATTCGCTGGGAGTCTGAGTTTTGGACGGCGGATTCAGGGGGATTTTCGGGCGGGAGGCTGGGATTTTTTGCAGCTGGGGGTTTGGGGGGAGCCGGACAAAACTTCGGGACGGAAATCGGGAAAAATTTCCTTTGTTTTGGCGGAATTGGCAAAATTTGGCAAAGTTAAGAAAAATTTGTGCATTGTGTATAAGCGTAGAAAATTAAGGCCAAAAATTGTGCAGTTTATACAACGAAATTCACCCCTCCTTCACAGGCTCACCATAGGGGGTTAATTTTATCATCACCGGAGTAGGTAAATGTGATTTACGTCATGCACGTTTGTTCATAAACAACGGTCAAACACGACAGAAATTTAACAAAATGAGCTTAAAAACAACAAAAAATAATCGCGGAAGGTAAGTAAAATATACCTTGACAAACGGGGCTGAACCGGCTTCCCGCGGGAGTTATTAAGAGGCGCGAATTTTTCTTTTTCAGAAAATCGGAAAATCGAAAATTTTGAGAGGATTTGCTCATTAAAGGTGCATGATACAAAAACACAAACGCTTGACTTTTTTGTGCGTTTGTGCTATTATAATGGCATATAAACATCGGGACACGTTGTATTTTTGCGCTCCCGAGAGGAAATTTCCACAAATTGGCTGTAAAACGCGCGGGAAATGACCTCGTTATAACTGCCGCGGCCGCGGTGTATTCATATTTCAGCATGCGCGCCATCGCGTGGGGTTTATGATGTGCCGGACTATGGCGTCGGGACGCTCCGTTATCAGCGGTGTGTCTCAAAAATTTGCAGGAGGAAGGTTCTATGAGAAAAACCACAAGCAAAAAGCTGATGAGCTTTGCACTTTCTCTGCTCATGGTGACGTCTTCTCTCGTTCTGCCCACGTGGGCTGCCGGGGAAGATTCGGCTGAGGAGAAAAAGAGCACGCTCGCCGAAATCAGCGAATCCTTTAAATCGATCTCATACGCCGATTACATGGGAAACTATGCGGACGTCCCCCGCGGAACAGCAACGGTAACTATCAACGCCGTTGATTACGACGCGGAAAAGACGGACGCGGAAGTCAGCGTTGTGAGCGATTACGAGGGCATGAGCGGTCAGTCACTTTTGATTGGCGACGCCGGCGATGTCACATGGGATGTGAATATCCCCGAGACCGGCAAGTACGCGATCCGTCTGACATACTGCTCGTCATCGGAGAAAAACAACTCCATCGAACGTATGCTTAAGATCAACGGCGCGGTGCCATTCTCGGAGGCTCGTTATCTTCTTATGAAGAAGACCTGGGTGAATAACTATGTTGACGGAAGATTCGAGAAGGACTCCAACGGAAACGAGCTTCGCCCCACCACCACAATCGAGCATGAATGGAAGGAATACACGGTTATAGACTCCAACGGTTATTATGCCAACCCGTTTGAATTCTATTTCGAGGAAGGCGAAAACACTATCGCCCTCGAGGCTGTCCGTGAATCCATGGTTCTCAATAAAATCGAAATATTCCCCTACGAGGATCTTCCCTCATATGAGGAATACGTAAGCGGAAAGCAGGAAGCTGCGACATCCGAGTCTATTTACATTGACGCGGAACTTCCCAGCGCTACTTCCGATTACACTATATACCCGATTTACGACCGGAAGTCGGCTATTACAGAACCTCAGGACTCTGCCAAGATTATGCTCAACACCATTGGCAGTGAAAAATGGGAGACTGTCGGACAGTGGATTGAGTACACCTTTAACGTTGAAACAGAAGGTTTGTACGACATTGTGTTCCGCTTCAGGCAGAACGAACAATCCGGTATGTACGTCTCGAGAAAAATTCTCATAGACGGTGAGGTTCCTTTTGAAGAAGCGAACTACTGCAAGTTCAATTATGATTCGAACTGGCAGATCAGTTCCGCAAACAACGGAGCTGACACGTTCCAGTTCTACTTGACTCCCGGCGAGCACACGCTCACTCTTGAGGTAACTCTCGGTGAGATGGGCACGATTGTACGTGAGGTTTCCGAAATCGTCGACGCCATAAACGAAGACTATCTGGCAATACTTAAGCTGACCGGCTCCTCCCCTGACAAGTACCGTGACTACGGTTTCGGCCGTGTGCTTCCCGATACAATCGAGGACCTTGTGCTTCAGTCTCTCGCTCTTGACGAGGTTATCTCCTATATCGAGGGCATGTCGGGTCTGAAATCGGAGAACTCGTCAACGCTTGAAACAGCGGCTCGTCTGCTTCTAAAGATGGGTACAAACGAGGACGATATCGCCCGCAACTTGTCCAACCTTAAGGACAATGTGGCAAACCTCGGCGACTGGGTAACATCCGCACAGAACCAGCCTCTGGAGCTTGACTACATTCTCATTCAGCCCGCTTCCGCGGATAAGCCCAAGGCTGACGCAAACTTCTTCCAGGCTCTCTGGTATGAAATCAGACAGTTCGCGGCTTCCTTCTTCACCGACTACAACTCACTCGGTTCTTCCGGTGAAGACAGTGAAAACGAAAAATCCATTGAAGTATGGGTAACAACGGGTCGTGACCAGGCTCAGATTATCCGTAACCTGATGGACAACGACTTCGGTCCTTCAAGCGGCATTGACGCCACACTTAAGCTTGTTGCGTCCGGTACACTTCTTCCGTCGGTTCTCTCAGGCGTAGGTCCTGACGTGGCGCTCCCAGGTACAGGCGTTGACCCGATTCAGTACGCTATACGTTCCGCCGTTTACGCCATCAACCCTGAGGCCTATGAGGATCAGGAGGGTGACGACGAAAAGACACGTGAGCTTAACGCTGAAAGAAGAGAAATATTCGCTGACTTCCACGAGGTCGAGAGCAGATTCACATCCGCCGCGTTCGTTCCGCTGGAACTGTACGGCAAGGTTTATGGTCTACCTGATACACAGTCATGGGATATGATGTTTTACCGCACGGATATTCTAACTGAACTTGGTCTTGAAGTTCCTGAAACATGGGATGACCTTCTTGCTCTGATTCCTGTTCTTCAGTTCAACAACATGACAATTGGTATGACTCAGAACTATCAGATCTTCATGTACCAGATGGGTGAGGAGCTTTGGGCTGACGACGGCATGAGAATCAACCTTGACTCCAACAAATCCCTTGAAGCATTCGAGACGATGTGCAACATGTTTACACAGTACTCTCTCCCGATTTCATACAGCGCGGCTAACCGTTTCAGAACAGGTGAAATGCCCATTCTGATCGCAAACTATACAACGTATAATGATATCGTAATCTTTGCTACCGAAATCGGAGGTTTGTGGGAATTTGGACCTATCCCCGGAATCGAACAGGAAGACGGCACAATCAACAACACTGCAATGTCCAGTACATCCGCTCTGGTTATGATGTCAGGCTGTGAAGACATCGCTTCCGCTTGGGAGTTCATGTCATGGTACACCGACACCAAGTTCCAGGTTGACTACTCCAACGAGCTTGTTGCAATCCTCGGTCCTGCCGGCAAGAACGCTACAGCTAACCAGGAGGCACTCGAGGAGCTGCCATGGACATCACGTGAGTATCAGCAGCTGATGAAGCAGATGGATTCCACCGCAGCTATTACAAACTACCCGGGTTCCTACATCCTTTCACGTTACACAAACTTCGCATTCCTCGCGGCTTACAACAACAATGCAGACCCGGTTGACTCGCTCCTGTCTTACATTAACACGATCAACAAGGAAATCACGAGAAAGAGAACCGAGTTTGATCTCGAAACGCTTGATGTAGGTCAGACGCTTGCCGAAAAGAGACTTTCTCAGGCGGCAGAGATCATAGACGGACTTGACGATACTGTAAAAGCTTCGCTCACCTCCGTAAGTGAAGCGATAGCGACAGGTGATGATATCGAGGCTATTAGTGCTGCTGCAGCCGGACTCAACACATCCGATCCGGATATGGCTCAAATAGCGTCCTATCTGAACGATGCAGTAGCCGCTCTTGAAACCTACGATTAATAACTATAATTTTTTGGATTAGCTTGAATCCTAAGTGGCAGCAAAATATCGGACAGTTTGATCCTTCAGCTGGCCGGATGTCAACCGTACAGAGACGGTTCTGACGAGTACAGGTTGGATTCAAATAATATTACCCTGTTATAAAGTAAAAATCTTGTAAAGGAGAGAGTTCATGTCTAAAAATACAGAAAAACAGGTTAAGACCCGTTCTGAAATGACTAAGGCTCAATGGACGTGGTTCCTGATCAAGCGGAACAAGACGGCGTACTTAATGATCGCCCCCTTCATGATCCTGTTTACAATCTTCACGATCATCCCCGTCGCAATGTCCCTTGTTCTAAGCTTAACCTCATTCAACATGCTCGAGTTCCCGAAGTTCATCTTCCTTGACAACTACATTACGTTGTTCCTGGATGACGACCTCTTCATCACGGCTCTGAAGAACACTCTGATCTTCGCGGCTGTAACCGGACCTGCTTCCTACATTATTTCATTCGTGGTGGCTTGGTTCATCAACGAGCTTTCCCCGAAGATTCGTGCAATCGTAACACTTATCTTCTACGCACCGTCAATCGCAGGTAACGTTTACCTGATCTGGCAGTACCTCTTCTCCAGCGACCAGTACGGTATTGCAAACGGTCTTCTCATGGATATGGGAATCATAGACTCCCCGATCCTCTTCTTCCAGAATGCGTCTTACATTATGCCTCTATGTATAATCGTCGCTCTCTGGACTTCACTTGGCACATCCTTCCTGTCCTTCATCGCAGGTCTTCAGGGTCTGAATCGAAGTCTGTTTGAAGCGGGAGCAATCGACGGTATTAAGAACAGATGGCAGGAACTCTGGTACATTACTCTTCCTTCAATGAAGCCTCAGCTGATGTTCGGTGCTATTCTTTCCATCACAGGTTCATTCGGATTCGGCGGCATCGTTACTGCTCTTGCTGGAAACCCCCCTGTAGACTATGTAGGATATACGCTGACTCACCATCTGGAAGAATATCAGAACAACCGTTGGGAGGTAGGTTATGCCTCAGCAATTTCGTTCATTCTCTTCCTTATGATGATAGGCTGTAACGTTCTTGTAACGAAACTTATTTCAAAGGTGGGTCAGTCATGAAAAAATTAAGAACAAGAAAGCATCAGGTCGTTCTGAACAGATCCACTGGAGGCGACGTAGGAATTACAATTATACTGACAATTCTCGGTATATTCATGTTCCTGCCAATGTACTACACTATCATTCAGTCGCTCAAACCCCTAAATGAACTGTTCTACTTCCCGCCAAGATTCTATGTTGTAAGACCGACGCTTGATAACTTCGCAGACCTTTTCAACTTGATGGGCGACTCTTGGGTTCCCTTCTCACGCTACATTTTCAACACTGTTCTTATTTCAGTCGGCGGAACGTTCGGTAACCTGGTTCTCTCGTCACTCTGCGCTTACGCTCTGGCTAAAATCGACTTCCCTGGAGCAAAAGGCTGCTTCTGGCTCATTCAGAAGTCCCTGATGTTCACGGCAACGGTAACAGGTATCGTAAACTTCATCACCTTGTCAATGCTTGGCTGGATTGATACATACCTTGCAATCATCGTTCCCGCATGGTGCTCCACTCTCGGACTTTACCTGATGAAGCAGTTCATGGAATCCTCAATCTCAACTGAGGTTCTGGAGTCCGCAAGACTTGATGGCGCGTCCGAGCTCAGAACATTCTGGTCAATTGCAATGCCTATGGTTAAGCCGGCGTGGCTGACGCTGATCATCTACTCATTCCAGGGGCTCTGGAACCAGGGTCAGTCCTCATTTATCTACTCCGAACAGCTCAAGACATTAAACTACGCAATCAGCCAGATTACAGCAGGCGGCGTCGCACGTTCAGGTGCCGTTGCGGCTTCCACCGTTGTCATGATGATAGTTCCTATTCTGGTATTCGTTGTATCTCAGTCGAATATCATTGAAACAATGGGATCCAGCGGTATGAAAGACTAAGGAGGAAATAATGAAAAAATTTATTAAGGTTATCCTTCTCACTTTATGTGTCGTCATGGTCCTCCCCCTCGCAGTATCCGCTGGAACGCCTTACGCAACCTATACATATTCGTCAACGGGAAACGTTCTGACATCCCCCGCGGCATATGTTCCGGATACCGTAGTAGACGCAACATACATGGGTATCACAGGCACGATAGACGACCCCAGGGATATGTTCGTGGGTCCGGACATGAAAGTATACATAGTTGACGCGGCTTCCGCAAGAGTCATCGTCCTCGACAGATACTACAAATTCCTCTTCCAGATTAACTCCTTCACCAACGAACACGGCGTACCCGACACGTTCTCCAACCCCTCTGGCGTATTCGTAAATGACGAGTACATCTACGTCTGCGACACGGACAACAACCGTATCGTAATGTTCGATTTGGAAGGCAATTACATCAAGATTGTACCCAAGCCGGAATCAAACCTCTTTGAGGAAGGCTCCATCTATAAGCCGGTAGCATGTGCGGTTGACGCGTACGGACGTATATTCGTGGTATCCTCCACAACATACCAGGGCATCATCGTTCTGAACGAGGATGGTGACTTTTTCGGATTCATCGGCGCTCAAAAGGTTTCAATCAGCGCTCTTCAGATCATCTGGAGAGCAATCCAGAGTGACGAGCAGAGAGAAATGTCAGAGGAATATGTCTCTACTGAATTCAACAACATCACAATCGACGAAGATAACTTCATTTATGTAACAACCTCGTCAATTGACGAAAACGATCAGCAGAACGCCATCAGATCAAAGTCCACTTCATCCGACTATGCTCCCGTTAAAAAGCTCAACGCGTCAGGTGCTGACGTAATGAAGAGAAATGGTTTCTATCCTCCGTCAGGAGAGGTTAGCGTAGTTACTTCTTCCACCAGCAGCGACACGATCACAGGAGCATCAAAGATTATCGACGTAGCCATAGGTCCTGAAGGAACATGGTCAATCATTGATGAAAAGCGTTCAAAAGTTTTTACCTACGACGATAACGGTACGCTTCTCTTTACCTTTGGCGACAAAGGAAAACAGATAGGAAACATCGACTCTGTTGAAGCAATAGCATATCAGGGAGAAAAGATTCTCCTTCTCGATAAGACAAACGACAACATTGTGGTTTACAGACGTACAGAATACGGCGACCTTCTCGCTCAGGCAATACAGCATGACAATGAGAGACAGTACGACAAGACAATCGATGACTGGACGGAAATTCTTAAGAGAAACAACAACTTCGACGCGGCTTACATCCAGATAGGCGCTTCACTCTATCGTCAGGGCGACTACGAAGGTTCGATGGAGTACTACAAGTCAGCGTACAACACCTCAGGTTACTCCGATTCCTTCAAGGAAGTCCGTAAGGAATGGGCTAACACATGGTTCTGGATTATCCCAATTGTAATAATTGTAGTCTGTGTTCTCCTTGCAAAGTTCTTCGGTTACGCTGGCAAGGTCAACAAGCGCGCTGCTCTTAAGGTTGGACGCAGAAGTCTGAAAGAAGAGCTGCTATATGCATTCCACGTTATAATTCACCCATTCGACGGCTTCTGGGACCTCAAGCATGAAAAGAGAGGCTCTGTAAGAAGTGCGTTCATAATACTTATTATAACAATCATCGCATACTTCTACAACACAATCGGTCAGGGTTATATATTCAATCCCCGTCCGTCGACCGCCTTCAACATCATGGGTGCGGTCAGTGCGGTTCTGGCTCCTTTGCTCCTCTGGGTTATCGCAAACTGGTGCCTTACCACATTGTTTGAAGGTGAAGGAAGCATGAGCGACATCTTCATAGCCTCATGTTACTCCCTCACTCCTCTTCCGCTTATTATCATACCCGTGACAATCGCATCAAACATACTCACGGCAAATGAATCCGGCATTATCACAATGCTTACAACATTTGCGTACATTTGGATGGGACTTCTCATATTCTTCGGTATGATGGTAACTCACGACTACTCGATCGGAAAGAATGTACTAACATGCGTCGCAACAATCGTAGGCATGGCATTCATAATGTTCATCGGCATCCTGTTCTCCAGCTTAATGTCTAAGATTGTAAGTTTTGTGACAAACATCGTCGAAGAAATCACGTACCGGTTGTAAAACAGAGAAGGAGATTAGATATGAAAATTACAAAGATTATATCAGCGTTCTTAGCTCTGGTTATGCTTCTTGGTTCGGTAGTGATATCCGTGGACGCTGCATGGGAAGACAAGGTAGACAATGACGGCGAACCCATCATAAGCTACCTCACCCAGGTTTACTCTTCCCCTGAAGAAAAGCTGGCAGATATGGTTCTCTGCACCGAAGCTTACGGTTATCAGCTCTGGTTCGAAGAATTCACAGGTGAGGTTGCCGTAGTCGACACAACTACAGGTCAGACATGGTTCTCAAACCCCTACGACCTGAACTCCGGTTATCAGGCAATTTCCGACTCGACAAAGCAGCAGCTTCTGTCTCAGCTTAGAATCAGCTACCTTGAAAACGACGTAGAAAAGACCATGGACAGCTACACTGAGGCAGCTCTCCGCGGTCAGATCGTCATGAAGAACATCAAGGGTGGTATCCGTGTTGAATATACCCTCGGTGAAGAGCAGACTACGCGTCTTGTACCGAGAATGATCAAGAAAGAAAGATACGAAGAGATGATCCTCAGCCAGGTAGATGACGAATGGGTTCTCTCAAAGCTGACTTCCTTCTATACATTAAAGGACAAGGACGACCCGACACTGACAGAGCGCGGCGTTATCGAAATGCAGTCCAAATTCCCGATAACAACGGAAATGGCTGTTTACGTCTGCGACCCTGATATCAAGGCCAGAGAGCTTAAAGAGCTTGAAGGCTACATCAAGGAATACTGCCCCAACTACACATACGAAGAACTCGACTACGACCACCAACTCACAGGATACACCGGTGACGATGCAGCTCCGCCGAGATTCCGTATGGCGCTCGAATACAAGCTTACCGAGGACGGACTTGAAGTCAGACTTCCCGCCAACGGTATTGAGTTCGACGAAAGTGCATATCAGTTCGAGACTGTTAACATTCTCCCCTACTTCGGTGCAGGAAGCAATGAAAACACTGGTTATCTCATGATTCCCGATGGATCAGGTGCTATAATCAGATACGAGGACTTCCAGGGTCAGAGCGTTAACATCGCAAACAACATGTACGGCTCCGACTACGCTTACCACGAAATCGAAGGTCAGCACACAGAAAGTATGAGAATGCCGGTTTACGGTATTGTCACCACGGTTGATAAAGAGCTTTCAATTAACAACATTGCAGCAGCAAAAGCCGCTGAAGAAGCAGCCGAGGCAGAAAAAGCTCTAAAGGAAGCTGAGGAAGCAGCTAAAAAGGCAGAGGCTGAGGCTAACGGAGAAGAGTATATTCCTCCGGCAGAAGAACCGGAAGACGAACCTGTGGAAGAAGAACCCGTTTCTACTACGACTGGATTCTTGGCTATTATTACCGAAGGTGACTCACTGGCTAGACTCATGGCAAGTTGCGGCGGATCCCTTCACCCTTACAACACGGTTTATGCAATGTTCACGCCGCGTCCTTCCGATGAATACAACCTGGCGGATTCTATCTCTGTCAGCGGAAACGCAACATGGACTGTTACATCCAAGAGAAAGTACACCGGAAGCTACAAGATTCAGTATATCTTCCTTGACGACGAAAGACTCGCTGAGCAAAACAACGTTACCGATTACTACACAGCTGACTGGGTTGGAATGGCTACTGCCTACCGTGAATATTTGACTAAGAATGGAGACATTACAAAGCTAACCGACGTAAAGGATGACATTCCACTGTACATAGAAACTTTTGGATCAATCGAGACAACAGAAAGAATTGCTACATTCCCTGTAACGGTTGATACTCCTCTTACTACATTTGAAGATATTAAGACCATGCACAGTGAGCTTCTGGAATTGGGCGTCAACAATGTAAACTTCAAGCTCAACGGCTACGCTAACGGTGGTTTGCAGCCTACCTACCCGAGCAAGCTCAAGTGGACAAAGGTAGTAGGCGGCAATGAGGGATTCGAAGACCTTGCAGCTTACGCAGCTGAGAACGACTTCGAAATTTATCCGGACTTCGACTTTGCATACATACATTCGCAGGAGCTACTCGACGGTGTAAGTCTCAAGAAGCATGCGGTTCGTACAATCGACGACCGTTATTCTTCCAGAAGAGCATACGACGCTGCGACACAGTCCTTCGACAGAAGCATGGCTATGGCAGTATCTCCAGCGTTCTATGAGACCCTCTACGAAAAGTTCGCTCCCAATTATCTCAAATATGGAAACGATGCAATTTCAGTATCTACTCTTGGTACGGATCTTAACTCCGACTTCGACGAGGATGATCCATACCACCGTGAGGATAGCAAGGAGTTCACTGTAGAGCTTCTTGAAAAGCTTGACGAGGACTACTCCAGCGTCATGATCGAAGGCGGAAACGCATACGCCATAAAGTACGCTGACGTTATTCTGAACGCTTCCCTGACGTCCTCCAACAACTCTAACGCAAGCCAGTCAATTCCTTTCTTCGGTATGGTTTACCATGCGTCCAAGGTATTCACCGGAAGCGCAACCAACATGGAAGGCGACATCGATGAAGCCATTCTTAACGCTATTGAAAACGGAGCGGGAATGTACTTCATACTGTCCTACCAGAATACCAACGAACTTAAGGAAAACACCGAACTCAGCAAGTACTACTCTGTATCATATGAAATTTGGAAGGATGACGTTGCAGAGTACTACACCACTCTGAATGAAGCAATCAAGGATCTCCAGACATCATACATTGTTGATCACGAGTTCATAGACGCTGAACGTATTCCCGACGAAGACGAGATTGAGGCTGACCGTCTCGCTGAAGAAGCGGCTCAGGCAGAAGCAGAAGCAGAAGCTGCAGCTCAGCTTGAGAAGGAAGAAAGAGCTGAAAGACTCGCGGCTCGTCTCGCGGCAGAAGCTGGCGAACCGGTAGACGAAACCGAGGAACTCGATGAGGCTGAAACCACCGATACCGAAACCACTCCCGACGAGGATGAAGAAGAGGTTGAGGAAGAAGCAGCCGAAGAAGAGGAAACGGTTGTTCTCGACAAGTACAAGACCACAGTTGGTTCCGTTGTACGCGTTGAATATGAAGGCGACGTAAACTTCCTGCTGAACTACAATTCATTCGCAGTAACGGTTGAATACGACGGACAGACATACGAAATAGATCCTCTTGGATTTATCAGAATTAATTAAGAAAGGGGAGTGCATTCATGAATTTAAACATTGACGCCGGAAAAGGTGCAAAGAAACAGAAGATTCAGGTCAACGCCCCCAGTAAGAAAAGAAAACGCGGCGCGTCCCTTGAAGCAAGAAAAGCGAGAGCTGGATGGCTCTTCATTCTTCCCTTCTTAATCGGATTTGTGCTGATTTATCTTCCAATTATATTTGACTCAATCAAGTATTCCTTCAACGAGATCGACATTCTGGTCGGCGGCGGTTACAAACTGACTTTCGTCGGCTGGAAGAACTACTCGGACGCTCTGTTCGTTGATACTTCATATGTAACAACCCTTGTGAGCGGTCTGAAGCAGCTTGTTCTCGACATTCCCTCAATCGTTCTCTTCTCCCTGTTTATCGCGATTATCCTGAACCAGAAGATTGCAGGACGTGCGGCATTCCGTGCTATATTCTTCATTCCTGTAATCCTCACAACCGGTCTTATCGCGGACATCGACAAGGCGAACACACTCCAGTCCTACATGGAAAGTGAATCTGGTATCGATAACGGTTCCAGTCAGTCTTCCACGGCTTCCGAGATTGTGTCTGTAATGGATGTTGAACGATTATTCGACAACATGATGATAGGTACTGAAATTGTTGAGTATGTTGTATCATTGGTTAATAACATCTTTAACATAGTCAACCGCTGCGGTGTACAGATGCTTATCTTCCTCTCTGCTCTTCAGTCCATATCACCCTCTATTTACGAGTCCTGTTCCATCGATGGTGCGTCAGGATGGGAAACATTCTGGAAAATCACTCTCCCAATGGTAAGCCCTCAGATTCTTGTAAATACAGTTTATACAATCATAGACGCATTCACGTCATCTGACAACAATGTTATGGCCTACATCGACACGGTTTACGAGCAGGCTGACGGAAACGTTCTTTCCTCCGCAATGTCATGGATGTACTTCCTCATCGTTATCCTGATTATCGCGGCTGTTTCAGGACTGCTCAGCGCATTCGTGTTCTATCAAAAGAGAGACTGAGAAAGGAGGATACGATTTATGAATAGCGCACAGACTTCACCTAAAGTAACAAAGGAAACAAAAAATAAAATCAGAGTTGAATTTGATCGCACCCCATTCTGGGAAAGAGTCAAAGCAAAACTCATCAACCTTTATACCTTAAAGAAGGTTGTATGGTATCTCTTCAGATTCCTCCTTCTCCTCGGTATTTCCTACGTAATCCTCTTCCCGTTCTTCTCGAAAATTTCCTCATCCTTCATGGCTAAGGAAGACTTCGTTGACGTAACGGTAAGACTTATTCCGAAACATCCCACGTTGTCCACTTATCAGGCGATTATCAAAGATAACCATTACTTCACCGCACTGCTGAACACGTTCATTCTGTCCCTGACTTGTGGTTTGATCCAGACTTTCGTGTGCTGCTTCATCGCATACGGCTTCGCGAGATTCAACTTCAAGGGAAACAATCTCCTGTTCCTCTGTGTAATCTTCACGATGGTTGTACCGCATACCACACTCCAGCTTTCAATGTTCATGAAGTTCAGATATTTCGACATCCTTGGAATTGTAAACTTCCTTGGAGGCGGACTTATAGACGCGGTAAACCTGACAGGAGGGGTGACGTCCATAAACTTGATCAATACGAACATACCACTTTACATCCTGTCAATTACTGGTCTCGGATTCAAGAACGGACTGTTCATCTTCATGCTTCGTCAGTTCTTCCGCAATTTGCCTGCTGAACTTGAAGAGTCCGCATACCTCGACGGTTCGGGCGTATTCAGAACCTTCATCAGCATCATCCTTCCTCTGTCAGTTACAATGATGGTTACAGTCTTCATGTTCTCCTTCTGCTGGCAGTGGACCGACAACTTCTACACCGATTTGTTCTACACCACAGCGGGTGACCTACTCCTGCCTGATATAATCAAGACGCCTAAGTCACTTGATACGCAGTACGCCGGACAGCAATTGTACACGACTGCTATCAACAATACCTGCGGTATCCTGATTATAGCTCCGCTGATTGTGCTCTACCTCTTCGGACAGAAGTACATCGTACAGGGTATCGAAAGCTCCGGTCTGACAGCTCAGTAATAGGACGCAGGCTAAAAGGTACATACTAAAGGGCGACGACTTAAGGGTGCCGACTAAAGCCAACTTAATAAAAAATTCCCGGGATTTGCCGATTGAAGCAGTCCCGGGGTTTTTGTTTGTGACGGGTCAGTAAAGCTGGATTATATTGTTGAGTTTTTGACGGAATCGTGTGAGATTTTCAGGGTGTACATTGGGTCGTCGGTTCCACCGTAGATGCAGTTGATCCGGAAGAGGTTTTTGTCCATCAGGCAGGGGAGCAACAGTCCGACGAGGGGAATCGAGCTGGCTTCTTATCCGGTTTCAGCGAAAACGCGCTTGGGGTCAGCCATCTTCATTTTCTGAAAGCTGAAGATGTTTTTCAGCAGGTTGAAGTCCACTCTTCCGCCGGTTGGACTGGAAAACACCGCCAGCAAGCCTCCTTCGGTCTGGGTGACAAGGGTTGGTGCGGCCTGTTCGATTGGGAAGTACTCCGCGGCGTCGGCTAAGGTCAGGATTTGGCTTGTCTGGGGGATGATTTCAAAGTCCGCTTTGTTCTGCTGAAGATATTCGGATAAAGCCTTTATGTGCATTTTTCTGTTTGCTTTTGAATAAAGAAGAATCAATCGCTGTCCTTCTCGAAGAGGTTCCGGAGCTGAATCTTGTTTTTGCCGGTCCATGTGGACGGAGCAAGGGTCAGCATTATGGGGTAGATTTCAAGCCGTCCGAGGAGCATCGCCATGGACAGCATAACCTTCGCAAAGCTGCTGTAGTCCGCGTAACTCGACATTGGTCCAACATTAGCGAATCCCGGGCCTACGTTGTTGAAGCAGGCGATGACCGCCGACAGGTTTGTCTCGAGGGAGAAGGGCTCGAGGGATATTATCAGGAAAAATCCAGCCAAAATGAAGCTGTAGAAGGCGAAGTAGGTCATGACCCCGCGTTTTACTGAGTCCTCGAGGGGCTTGCCTTCGAATTTTACGGTGACTACTGAGCGGGGGTGAAGCAGCTTGGTGAACTCGGACTTCACGGATTTCAAAAGGATGATGATACGCGAAACCTTGAGTCCGCCCGCCGTTGAACCCGCGCATCCGCCGACGAACATCAGGGTCAGAAGCACGGCTTTGGAAAACTCCGGCCACTGGTCAAAGTCAACGGTGGAGTAGCCCGTGGTGGTGATGATTGACGAGACTTGGAACGCGGATTCGGTCAGTGTTTCGCCGATATTATTGTACAAGCCGTAGGTGTTTGCGGCGATGAGTACAACGGACACTACTACGATGACGAGGTAATTTCGCAGTTCCTCACTTTTATAAGCCTGCGAGAACTTTTTGGTGAGTATAAGGTAGTACAGGTTGAAGTTTACGCCGAAGATGAGCATGAATATGGTGATGACCCACTTGATGTACGGCGAGTAGGAGCCGATGCTGTCCCCGCGAACCCCGAATCCGCCCGTTCCGGCTGTACCGAAGGAGTGCATCAGTGATTCGAAGAAGCTCATTCCGCCGAGCATGAGGAACAGAACCTCTACAAGGGTCAGGGTAATGTAGATCACATAGAGCAGTTTTGCCGTTCCGCGGACTTTGGGTACGATTTTGTCCACCTTTGGCCCGGGAATTTCCGCGCGCATGATGTGCATTGACCGTCCGCCGCTTCCACCGGAGGGCATAATCGCCATCATCAGCACTATAACTCCCATTCCGCCGATCCAGTGGGTGAAGCTGCGCCAGAAGAGGGAGCCGTGGTTCAGAGTCTCGACGTCACGGAGAATAGACGCGCCGGTGGTTGTGATTCCGCTGACTGTCTCGAAAAACGCGTCGGTGTAGGATGGGATGTCTCCGCAGAGTACGAAGGGAAGCGCGCCGATTGCCGAGATGATGACCCACGCCAGTGCCACGGTGATGAATCCCTCCCGGGCATATATGGTTTTGTCGGGAGTTTTGAGGAATATCAGCACCAGCATGCCGAAAAGCAAGGCTCCTGCCGAAACGGAGAAGAAAGAGACGGCGCAGGAGTATTCGGCGTAAATCAGTGCGGTCACGGCCGGCAGAAGAAGGAGGAAGCCCTCGAGAGTCACAAGCTGGGCGAGGGTGTAGAGAATCATTTTCCGGTTCATTTGACGTCCTCCGGCTGTGCGGTATTGTGCCGTCTGTTTTTACGTGGGATTATGCAGTTGGGGAGAATTATGTTATTCATGCCATCACCTCACGATGTCCGCAAGCTCACGCACCCGCATTCCTGCTGCCAGCACTATGACTTTATCCCCGGGGAGGATTTCGTCGTTTCCTCGTGGGACTATGGTTCGTCTGCCGCGTATGATTCCCGCTATGAGGGTGCCGGGCTTGAGCTTTAGGTCCTTGAGCTTCACTGAGGTTATCTCGGACTCCGACGTTACCTTGAACTCCAGAGCTTCCGCCGCGCCGTCCATGAGCTTATACATGGTCTCGATGTTGCTTTCCCGGGAATTTTCAAGGGCGCGGGCGTACTGGACTACCAAATCCGCAATGATGTTTTTCGGGGATATGAGGGTGTCGAGACCCAGTTTTTCCGCGATGGAGACAAGCTGCGGCCGGTTGATTTTTGAGATGACCTTGGGAACGTTCTGGGAATGGGCGTAGATTGAGATGAGGATGTTCTCCTCGTCCATGCCGGTGAGGGCTACGAAAGCGTCGTGCTGGCGAAGTCCTTCCTCGAGAAGAAGTTCCTGTTCCGCTCCATCTCCGTGGATTACAACGGTGTCCGGCAGAAGCTCCGACAACTCCGACGCGGTTTTTTCGTTCTGTTCTATGATTTTTACGTTTGCACTTGAGCTGATCATTTTTGCGAGATAGTATGCTGTTCTGCTTCCGCCGAGGATCATGATTCGTTTTGCGCGCTTCTGCATGAGCCCGGTTTTCTGGAGGAAGCTGTCGATTTCCGTCGGTGAGCCTATGATTCCCACCCGGTCGCTGTTTTGCAGGACAAAGCTTCCGTTGGGGACGTAGTAGCTGCTTTCGCGCTGAACAAGGCACACGAGAATTCGGGTTTTGTATTTTTCCGGAAGCTCACGGAGCGCAACCCCGTCGAGAGGCGAGTTTTCCCTAAGTTTGATTTCCACAACCTCAAAGGCGCGTCCGGCAAAGGTCTCAACTTTCGCAGCTGAGGGGAGCTTGAGCAGGTCGTACAGTTCCCGTGCGGCCAGAAGTTCAGGATTGATGGACATGGACAGTCCCAGCTCGTGCTTCATGAACTCGAGGGAGGCGTCGTTGTATTCTGGAGTCCGGATTCTTGCTATGGTGTGAGCCGCGCCCATGCGTTTTGCGAGGAAGCAGGAGAGCATGTTCAGCTCGTCCGAACCGGTCACGGCGATAAAAAGCTCGCATTCACGAACGCCGGCGTCCTCTAGGGTTTCGCAGTCAACGCCGTTGCCAACCACACCCATGACGTCGCAGATATTGGTCAGCTCGGTGATTATGTCTCCGTCGCGGTCAAGTGCAATCACGTCGTGACCTTCGGCGGCCAAGCTTTCGATGAGAGCGGACCCGATTTTACCGCATCCGCAAACAATAATTTTCATGATTTCACCACTTTTCCATAATGCTTGATTGAAAATATCAAACACGGCGTATATTTTGAAGATTTTTTTTGGATATATTTTATATAATATGATATTATAGCATAATCAAGCGGTGTTTGTCAATAATGTTGATGTAAAATATGGTCGGGGTGGGGTGGGGGAGCCCCGACAGGCAAACACGGCGTTTTTTCATCTGGAATTTTAAAAAATCACACGAGGGTGGAGTTAAGGTGAGAATCAAATAAGGGATTCATGCTTTAAGCTGATGCTGCTTCATTTATCTCGGTTTTATATTACGCGGTGTGATGAACAACGACAGCATATTGTACCCGCTGTGGCTTATGATACAGCACAGGACTGAGCCGGTTTTTAGATAGAGCAGGCTCAGAACCACGCCGCAGATGAAGGCTTAGACGGTTTGCACCATGTTGAAGTGGAGCAGGGCAGAGAGCAGGGCTGACACAAAACCGCCGTCAACGCTCCGTAGGCTGTGTTCATTCCGTCGGCTATGATGCCCCGCATCAAGCATTCTTCCATGACAGGAGCTATTATGCAGGTGTGGATGAATCCGGTGACGGGGGAGTCGGTGAGGGCGGCGGCTGACTCCTGAAACAGCTTCTCGCTTGCAGGGAAAGCCCATGCGATGATTGGGTTGAGAAGTCGGTCGAGAGTCAGATAAAACAGTACCGAGCAGGCGAGTGCGGTTGTGATTCCCACGGGGGTTACGTTGTCGAATGGGCGGACTGTATATCCGTTCCGTTTGAGGACCGTGAGAAATGCTGCCGCCAAAAGCACGATTGAGCCGACGTTGAGTCACGGTTCGATTTTCGGAAAGGCTTTGCGCCAGACTGCCATGTCAAGCAGGGTGCAGACAAGCATTACGGCGAAAAATGAAAGTGACAGCAGCAGGGCGTCGGTTATTTTTACGCAGTTCATTTGTTGCTAATTGTTCTGCCGGTGCGAATTTCCTTTTCTGTACATAAATTATATCACAAAATCATCCTTCGTTAAAGAGAATATGTCATAAATCAAGGCGTATTTGTGAGGCATGACGGAGTTTGCGTGAAATTTCCAAAAAAATGCGGGCAGGTGCGCCATCAAAGCGTGAGCCGTGGGTCCAGTGCCGGAGACTAAAAAACTCCCCCGGGGTGAAGGAGCTTTGTCTTTATGTTTGTCAGTCGGCTGTTACGGCGGCGACCTTTTTGTCATGCACTCGGCGGGCGATATAGAGGACGGGGGTGTCAAGCAGGCTGGTGAAGATGAAAATCACGTAGCTTGAGAGGAAGATTGACATGATTGTGCCGAAGTCGTACTGTCCCCCGAAGGCAAGCAGGGTGAACAGGAAGGAGTTTATCATCTGGCTTATGAGAGTGGAGCCGTTGTTTCTCAGCCACAGGAAACGCCGCTTATCGCCGCACTTTTTCGAGGAGAAATCCCACCATTTGTGGTAGATCCACACGTCGAAGAACTGGCTTACGGCGTAGACGAGGAGGGAAGCCAGCACAAGGCGTGGAGTCTGGGAGAAGATGGTGGAGAAGGCGGAGTTGACGCTATCGTCGGATATGGAGTCGTAAATCAGCCAGCTCTGGGACAGCACGAGGAAGAAAATTGACGAGAATATGCCGATGACGACCGCTTTGTTGGCTTCCTTTTTGCCCTCGCACTCGCTGAGAATGTCAGTGGTCAGGAAGGTCATGGCGAAGAGGACGTTGCCGAGGGTCTGGTCCATGCCGAAGGCGCGAATCATGAGCACTACCTCGATGTTGGCGAGGACTGTTGAGATTGCGGACAGGCTGAAAAGTCCGGCTTTGCCGAAGAATTTGTATGCCAGCAGGGTCATTCCGAAGATGAACACCAGTGACAGAAATAGAATTATACTGTTGAACATATATGATTTCCTTTTGCTATTTATGAAAATTTATGTTTTGCGAAAAATATTAGTTCGGTTTTGATTTTGAGTCAGTCACCTACGCCGAAGTCGGTGTTGTTCACGAGAATGTCCACCCGGGGGTTGTCCCTGTAGATGGGGTAGACTTTCCCCATAAACTCGGCTATTATGGCAGGGTCGGGCTTGATTTGGGTTGTGTTTTCGCACATGATGTTGACGCAGATTCGGGAAAAGTGACTGAGTCCCAGACGTATGTCCTCGAGCATGGATTCTGCCGTCTGTCCCGTGAGTCCGAAGAGAAAGTTTGCTTCGTCGAAGTGTTCGGCGATTTTGGCGGGGTCGCGCTCGTCAATTCCCTTGCGAAGTACGTTTTCCCGAAAGTCAAAGTCGAAGGTTTCAAGTCCCAGCTTCATTTTCAGCTCTACCGGACTGTAGTACTCCCGCAGAGCCGGAATTTTCTCCCGGTAGAGGTAGTGGGACTCGAAATGCAGGGTTTTTATACCCCTTTCCCGGGTGATCTGCCGGATAAGCTCAAGGGTAGGTCGGTCAAGCTCGAAGACGGAGCCTGAGTTTATGACCTCGAGATCGGCGTATTTTCCGATGACATTTGCGAGAACCTGACGGTTCAGGTCGAAGTTTTCGGCTTCATTTTGGCATGAGTCGGTGTGGTAGTCGCAGAAGGGACATCGTTGCCACACGCACCCCCGCCCTCGCAGAAGCACGATTTCACGGGGATTTTTGTCCGTGATGATACTGTATCGTTCCATAAGCAATAAAAAAACACCTTCTAAGGTGTCTGCGGGAAGGTATAAATCTCCCCTTAATCCTCCTTAGTTTTGATTTAGTAAGCCGAAAAAATGTTGAAACAGCTTCGACACAAGGCAGGATGGTTACGAACTGCCTCTATTGAATTTTCGCACGGTATAAATTACCGCAAAATTAATTATAGCATAACTGACGTGACAAGTCAAGCGATACTTTAGCGAAAATACCGCAAAAAAGTACAAAAATCACTGGACTATTAGCCGGAAATCTGGTATAATATTTGCAAAGATACTGAAATTTAATGTAAAGCGAGGTATAATTATGGTTAAAATCAAGACTCCGTTTCTCGGAGCGGCTTACTACCCCGAGGACTGGAGCGAGGATCAGATTCCATTCGACATTGGAAAAATGAAGGAAGCCGGAATTACATGTGCGAGAATCGGCGAGTTTGCATGGCGGAAGATGGAAACGAAGCGCGGGATGTACGACTTCACTTGGCTTCACCATGTGGTGGATGAGCTTGCGAAAAACGGCATTGCGGTGATTATGGGGACCCCTACCGCTACTCCGCCGATCTGGTTGTCACGGGAATACCCGGATGTGACGGTGCTGGGCGAGAACGGAGTCAGAACAAAGCACGGCGGTCGTCGGCACTGCTGCTCGTCAAATCCCCACTACCTTGACGCATGCGACGCCATAGTTCACAAAATGGGCGAGGAATTCGGGCACGACCCCAACATCATCGGCTGGCAGATCGACAACGAGATTTACACATGGGGCGGGGGATGCCAGTGCGAATACTGCCTCTCGAAGTTCCACCGTGACCTTGAGGAAAAATACGGTACGGTTGAAAAGCTCAACGAGGCGTGGAACCTGAATCTGTTCAGTCAGGCTTACGACAGCTTTGATGAAATTCCTTCCCCGGTCAACGCATGGCACAATCCCCACATACAGCTCGAGTGGCAGGACTCCCATTATGACGCGGACATACGCTTCATCCAGAGACAGGCGGACATTCTCAGACGGTACACTACCGCTCCCATCGGCACGGACATGATGCCAATCAACGGCATGGCTTACGAGAAGATGAACCGAAAGCTTGACGTTGTCATGTACAACCACTACAACGAACCCGGCAACATAACGGACGAGGTGTTTTGGTTCGACTTTTTGCGGACCCTCAAGGACAGACCTTTCTGGAACACGGAGACTGCCACAAACTGGAACGGCTCGGTTTCCATTGGACAGAAGCTGAAGCCCGAGGGGTACTGCCGTCTTAATTCTTGGCTCCCTGTGGCTTTAGGCGGCGAGTCTAACTCATACTGGCTCTGGAGACAGCACTGGGCGGGGCATGAGCTGAATCACGGCTATGTCATCTCCCCCGAGGGCAGACCGGCGCACGTTTTCGGTGAGGTTCAGCGGACTTCGGCGGATTACGACAAGGCTTCGGAGATAATATCCGGCACGAAAGTGAAGTCCGACGTGGCACTTCATTTTACTTCCCATGCTTGGCGGCTCTTTGAGGTTCAGCCTATCTTCGACGGAAACAGCTATGTATGGCAGGTTCAGCGGATTCACAAGCGGCTCTCGGCAAACGGCGTGAGACCCGACGTGATTGAAGCTTCTCATTCGCTTGACGGCTACAGGCTCGTGATTTCTCCCCTTACGATGACTCTGGAAGGCGGATTGGGTGATAAAATCAAGGAATTCGTGAAGAACGGCGGCGTTTGGATTGCGGGACCAATGACCGACATCCGCAACTCAATCGGAGCGCACTACACTGACCGGGCTATGGGCATGATCGAGGATATGCTTGGCGTACGGCTTGACTACTCAGTTCCTACAGACGGGGCTTATCTTCGTGCGGCGTGGGCTGACGGGGATGAGATGAAGTGCAGAAGATGGGTTGAGTGCTATTCTCTCTGCGGCGGGTCGGAAAGTCTTGCAAATGTTACAGGCGGCCACTCGGCTTTGGTCGGCGAGAGCATAATCAGCGTTCACACCTTTGGAAAGGGCAAGGTTATCCTCTGCGGAACTTTACTTGAGGAGGAGGATATGGACCGTTTGATTCGGTATGCCCTTGACGAAAGCGGGGCTGTGCGGTATGAGGAGAGCGGAAACGTTGTCGTGTCGCCGAGGGATGAGCGCGGCTTTGTGGTCTGCGAGGTCGATAACCGCGAGGGCTGGGTTGACATCGGCTGCGGTGTGGTTGACGTTCTCACAGGAGAAAAGTTTGACGGCCGTGTTCCCCTTGAGCCATACGGCGTGCGAGTGCTTGAAAAGTGAGGCAGACTTATGCTTAAGGTTAGAGGAAACAGGCTCGTTGACGGCGGGCGTGAGGTTATTCTGCGGGGCGTGAACTGTGCCGGGCTTGAGTGGGACTCGTCGTATGAGCAGCTTGAGCGGGTTGTTAGTGCGGCTGAGGCGGCTCTGGAGTTATGGAAAGCAAACTGTCTGCGCATTCCTGTATGTCAGGACAGGTGGTTCGGGTTCGCGCCTGAGCAGCGGAGTGGGGACAGAAATTATTTTGCCGCCTACCGTGAAGCCGTGGACAGAATCGTTGAAGAAGCCGGGTCGCGCGGGGCGTATGTGATTCTCGACATGCACTGGTCGGACGCGGGTGTATGGGGCGAGAGGATCGGTCAGCACTTTATGCCGGACAAAAACACGGTTGCGTTCTGGAACGACGCGGCTCTGCGGTACAAAAATTGCGGGAATGTACTGTTCAATTTATACAACGAACCTCATGACGCGAGCTGGGACGTGTGGAAAAACGGCGGCTCGGTGGAGGAAGATGGGGTCAGGTACGACGCGGTTGGTATGGATGAGCTTGTGTGTGTGATTCGAGAGGTCGGGGCTGAGAACGTGATTGTATGCGGCGGTCTTGACTGGGCCTACTCCTTTGAGGGGATGGCTGAGTCGGTTGGCGGATTGGATGAGGAAAACCTGATTTACGACTGTCACATATATCCATGGAAGCGGCTTGAGTGGGAGAGGGACGTCTGCGTGGTTGACCGTGTTCGTCCGGTGATTGTGAGCGAGTTTGGGCATTATGGGGACGACGCGAATCCGCGTGAGGGCAGGCAGTGTCTTCCGGCGGGAGAATGGCTTGAGCGGCTGTTCGGCTTTGTGAACGGTCACGGCTACAGCTGGCTTGCGTGGGACTTTCATCCGGCAGCGGGGCCATGTCTGATAAAGGGGTACAGTTATGAGCCAACGGAGTGGTTCGGGGTCAGGGTAAAGCAGGAGCTTGAAAAAGCAGCTCAGTGGGATTAAGAATAATCAGAAAAAAAATTATAAAAAGGACTTGACAAAGCCGGGGAAATGTGATATTATATAAGGGTACTCAAGAGATGCGCTTGTAGCTCAGTGGATAGAGTGCCCGGCTACGAACCGGTAGGTCGTGGGTTCGAATCCCCCCAGGCGCGTTGAGTATGACAACACAGTCCGAGATTTATGTTTTGGGCTGTGTTTTTTTTCGTCAATCGACATTTTGCTCGTAATTAACAGCGATTATTTTTTCGGGAATCAAATTTCAACCTCAGGTTGTGCGAAATTCTTTTCTGTTATCAAATAAATATATTGGATGTTGTTTTTGAATATGGTATAATATATACAGAGGCTTCCACGCTATATGCGGGAGCTTAACTTCAGCATCGTGGAAACTCGTACAATTTCGAAGGAGGTTGAATTTATGTATTTGAATCAAAAACATCGCTTATTATCGTAGACTTTGCGGATATACACAGGAACAGTTGGCAGAAAGACTCGGTGTGACGGCACAGTCGGTATCCAAATGGGAGAATGAGCTTTCGAATCCTGACATCTCTCTCCTGCCTGACTTGGCAAAGACTCTTGGCGTTGATATTAATTCGCTGTTTGAAGAAGCTCCTGCCGCTCCATATGGAATAAAGCTGTCTGAGCTGCCCAACCGTTGATATGACGCTCTTGTTTCTCTCTTTGCTGAAGCTCAGTTTACATTTTATCATGGCGGAAAGAAGGTTTTGACTAATGAAATGCTTGATAAACGAATTGAAGTATTAAAAAATGATTTTGACTTTCCACTGCCAAAATGCGCATACGTTGTAGTCGAAGGTGAACCTGAACACAGCTCTGTTTTTCTCTCCGACGCCCTTTCTTTTGTCGATCGCAGCTATGGCGGCTCGGATTCCGCGCTGCTTTTTGAGCTTGATAAGGCGGGAAAACTGTTAACTGTCTTGGGCGATAAAAACGCGCGCAAGGTTTTGAAAGCCATTTATGAAAGATTGATTTCAGAAGGGGAAGGTGCGGCACAGTTTTCGCCGCAAGTGCTTTCGGAAGTCACATCGTTGACGGAGGACGTTGTCATCAATGCTGCAGTAAAATTACGACACGCAGGATTTCTCGATGAGGTTGAAAAAATCGAACAGGATGGAATCAGGAAAGAATACTGCGCTTTGTACCCAAAAGATTTTATATTTGTGATTGCTATTCTTCGACTTGCCTATATCCACACATCCAACATGCCATATGTTACGCTGATGTATAGAGACGCTAATAATCAGCTGAATTTCGAAAGTGACGCGATTTAACTTGTATCTGACCGTCCCGATTGTCCGAACAAAAAATAAAAAACCTGCCGCAGTCGAGCTTTTTCCCGATTACGGCAGATTTTCTTTCTCTTCTCATTAAATCAAACTATTTTTCATCACAAAGGGTTGCTCACACGTTCAAGCCTTCTCCACCGGAAACACCACCGTTACTGTTGTTCCTTTGCTGAGCTCGCTTGATAGTTTTATTTCGGCTCCGAAGCTGGCTGCCGCGTGTTTCACGATTGACAGACCAAGACCTGTGCCGCCTGATGCTTTACTGTGGCTTTTATCCACGCGATAGAACCTCTCGAATACCCGGGACTGATGCTCGGGCGGGATTCCGATTCCGGTGTCGGCTACGGTCAGAGTGATTTTTCCGTCTGTTTTTTTCACGCTGACCCCGACTTTTCCGCCGGATACGTTGTATTTCAGCGCGTTGTCCGTCAGGTTGTATATAATTTCGTTCATCATGCGGGAAACTCCGGTGAGGGTGCAGTTTTCGTCAGCGGAGCAGGTGAGGGTTACGCTTGCTTTCGCGGCTTTGTCGGACAGCTGTAAAACCACATCGCGTGCGATTTCTGAAACGTCAATTTCCTCCGCAGGCATTTCCGTTCCTTCGTCAAGCTGGGACAGGCGGATCACGTCCTCTATGAGGCTGAGAAGGCGTTCGGCTTCCTTGTGAATGTGGCCTATGAATCGGGGCAGGTCTTCTTTTGCCACAAGGTTATTTTCAATGAGATCCACTGAGGCTATTATTGATGTGAGGGGCGTTTTCAGTTCGTGGGAGACGTTTGCCGAGAATTCACGCCTTGTCTGCTCCGCATATTCCTCCTCGGACACGTCGAACACCAGAATCACAAGCCCTACCGTATTACCGCCGCTCTCAATTCGGCTTATGTCAAAGCGGCAGCTTCGTCCGTCGCGAACAAGTCTCGCTGAGCCATGGCCACCGTTTATGGCTGATGTGACCGCCATGTCAAGCTCCCGGCTCCGCTCTATTGTCAGTAAATCCACACCCACAGCCGACTTTGTCTGAACCTTGAAGATTCCCGCGGCGTAGGGGTTGATGGACAATATTTTCGCCGATTTATCGAGTAGAATCAGGCCCTCTTTCATGTTTGAGGTGATGTATTCGAACTCGTCGGTCTTCTGCTTCAGTTCGAGAATCTGCGCGTCAATCTGCTCGTGCTGTTTCTGGATCCGGCTGAGGAGGGGGGACAGCTCGTCGTAGGAGTCGTTTTCGAGGGGGTGTTCAAGGTCGAGCCTGTTGAGCGGTGTTATGATCCGGCGGGAGAGCTGTTTTGCAAGGACCCACGACAGGATTGACGAGACCATGGCCGCCAGAACAAGCCACGGTGTGATTCCGGCTATGATGGACAGGACGGTCTTCTGGCTCACGGAAATCCGCAGTACGTTACCGTCGGACAGCAGGCGGGTGCGGTAGATTGTCTTTTCGGTCAGGGTGGAGGAATACCGGAAGCTCTCGCCCTCACCTGACTCCATGGCTTCGGCTATTTCCTCGCGGTCGGCGTGGTTTTCCATGGAAAGAGGGTCGGCTTCGTTGTCGTAGAGGACTGTTCCGTCGGGGGATACAAGGGTCAGGCGCAGTCCGGTTTTCGGTTCGATGCGCTCAAGGCAGTCAAGTCCGGCTGACTCAACTCCGCTGACAGCAAGGCTCAATTCATTGCCAAGCTCCCCAGCCTGTACCTCGGTGAAGTAGCGGTACAAAAATCCCACGGAAACCGCCATTCCGATGAGCAGGACCGCAAGGGAAGTGAATAAAATGGAGCGGAAGATTTTCTTTGTCACTTTGCCGCCTCCATTCTGTAGCCCACGTGGCGCACGGTTTCTATTAGGTCACCGTAGTCCCCAAGCTTCTGGCGGAGTGTGCGGATGTGCATATCCACGGTTCGGGTTTCGCCTGCGTAGTCCATATTCCAAACGTCGGAGAGAAGCTGATCCCGGGTGAAGGCCACTCCGGGGTGGTTCATGAACAGGCGCAGCAGCTCGAACTCCTTATATGTGAGCTGGACCCGCACTCCGTCAACCGTCAGGGTTCTCTCGTCAAGGCGAAGCACGATTCCGGCACAGCGAAGCTCGGTTTTGTCCCCACTCTCAGGCTCACACCGGCGCAGGACTGCCTTGATTCGGGAAATCAGCTCCATTACGCCGAATGGCTTGACTATGTAGTCGTCCGCTCCGAGGTCAAGGGACTGGATTTTATCGTACTCCGCGCCTTTTGCCGTTGCCATAATCACGGGAAGACGGGTCAGCTCCGGTGAGGGGGAAGAGCGGATTTTTCGCAGCAGTTCCACCCCGTCCATACCCGGAAGCATGACGTCGAGTACCAGCAGAGCGGGCTTTTCCTCCTGCATTGCCGTCCATGCCGAAGCTCCGTCCTCAAATCCACGTGCCGCGAAGCCGGTCGAATTCAGGGCGTACACTTCAATGTCGCGGATGGCGGCGGCGTCTTCCACACACCACACACACAAATTCATATGTTTACCTCTGTATAATAATGATTGGCTTTGCATCAGTCGTCGGCGTGGGTTCCGGTGACGGAGTACATGACCCATTCGGCTATGTTTACCGCGTGGTCGCCGATTCTCTCGAAGTACTTCGCTATCATCAATAAATCCAGCGCGTACTCTCCGTCGTCGGGGTTTTCGTGTATCACGCCTATCAGATCCCCTTTGATGTCGCTGAAATAGCCGTCAACTACGTCGTCATATGATACGGTGGCGCCGGCTAAGGTGAGGTCCCGCTTTACGTAGGCCTCCACGCTGTCGTTCACCATTTTCTTCACGGAATAGGCCATGTCCGCGATTTTGCTGCATCCGTTAGTCACCCGTCCTTTGAGGAAGGTTATAATCTCGCCGATGTCCTCAGCCTGATCCCCGATCCGCTCCATGTCCGTTATCATTTTCAAGGCGGCTGATATCTGGCGCAAATCCCGTGCGACAGGCTGCTGACTCAAGAGGGTTTTCATGCACAGCGTTTCGATTTCCCGCTCCTTTTTGTCGATTTCGTGGTCAAGGGGAGCTATTTTTTCGGCAGTTCCGACTTTTCCGCTGACAAGAGCTTCCGCCGCCAAGTCTATAACTTCCTCGCACAAGGCTCCCATCCGGATAAGCTCCGCGTTGAGCTGTTCCATTTGGCCGTCAAGTCTGCTTCTCATATGTTTATCTCCTGATAAATATAATCATCCGAATCTTCCCGTGATGTAGTCTTCCGTTCTCTTGTCCGCCGGAGCGGAGAAGATTTTTTCGGTTTCCCCGAATTCCACCAGCTCCCCGAGTAGGAAGAAAGCCGTGTAGTCCGAGATTCGCGCCGCCTGCTGCATGTTGTGGGTGACTATGACAATTGTGTATTTCTCACGCAGAGACAGTGCAAGCTCCTCTATTTTTGAGGTGGAAATGGGGTCGAGGGCTGAGGTGGGTTCGTCCATCAACAGAACCTGCGGCTCCACTGCCAGTGCCCGTGCGATACAGATTCGCTGCTGCTGACCGCCGGACAGGCTCAGGGCGTTCTTTTTCAGCCGGTCCTTGACTTCATCCCAGATTGCGGCTCCGGTCAGGGATTTTTCCACGATTTCGTTGAGGCGTGCCTTTGATTTGATTCCGTGGGTCCGTGGGCCGTAGGCTATGTTGTCGTATATGCTCATGGGAAAGGGGTTTGGCTTCTGGAATACCATGCCCACCTGACGCCTCAGCTCGTTTACATCAACCTCGGGGGAGTATAAGTCCTCGCCGCAGTAGTTCACCTGACCATCGATCTTCACCCCGGGAACAAGGTCGTTCATCCGGTTCAGGGTCTTGAGGAAGGTTGACTTCCCGCATCCTGAGGGACCTATGAGCGCTGTTATGGAGTGTTCGGGTATGGCAACGTTGATTCCCTTGAGAACTTCTGCGGCGCCGTACCAAAGGTGCAGGTTTTTTGATTCGATTATGTTCATATGTTTTTCCTCTTAAAATACCGTCCGACAAGGCCTGCCGCCAGATTCAGAAGCAGAGTCAGTATCATCAGGATTGCGGCTATGGCGAAGGCGGCTTCAAACTCACCCTGATCCTTTGCGTAGACGTAGAGTGCCACAGTCAGGGTGGAGCCGGAGCTGAACAGGCCGTCAAAGAATCCGTTGAGGGAGTGGGCGAATCCTGCGGTGAAGAGAAGTGCGGCACTCTCGCCTAAAATCCGGCCAATTGAGAGGATACAGCCCGTTGTGATTCCGTCTATGCATCCCGGCAGGACCACGGTTCTGATAGTGCGCCATCTTCCAGCGCCAAGTCCGAATGCTCCTTCCCGGTAGCTCTGGGGGACGGTTTTCAGGCTCTCCTGTGTGGTGCGCATGATTGTAGGCAGGTTCATGATTACAAGTGTCAGCGAGCCGGCCATGAGACAGCTTCCCATTCGGTTGGAGAAGAGAAGCATTCCCACAAGTCCATAGATAATCGAGGGGATTCCGGAGAGGGTCTCAGCCGCGTATTCGATGATTCCCGTGAGATGTTTGCTTTTCGCGTACTCGGTGAGGTAGACTGCCGCTCCGACTCCGAGAGGGAGAACTACAATCAGGGTGGCGAAGATTACGTAGAGGGTGTTCAGTATATCGGGCAGGATTCCGATGTTTCCCGAGAGATAGCTTGGTGAAGTTGAGAGGAAGCTCCATGTGACCTCGGGCAGTCCCTTTACGAGAATATATGCGGATATCGCAAACACAAGAGAAGATGTGATTCCCGCAGAGGCATACATTAGAAGCTTCATCAGGCCGCAGTAGGCTTTGCGTTTTGCAGACGGACGGCGGGTCAGTGCAGTGGAGTGTTTTTTCTTTATCCGGACTTTGAGCAGGTTTAATAAAGCTTTACTTTTATCCATAATCTACTCCTTTTCCTTTTTCCGGAGGAAGAAGTTCAGCGTGGCGTTGATCAGCATGATGAAGAGGAACAGCACCAGTGCTATGGAGAAGAGCGCCTGTCTCTGGAGTCCGCTTGAGTAGGACATCTCGCTGGCTACGGCTGTGGTAAGAAAACGCACGCTTCCGAAGAGGGACGGCATGTTTGCTGCGTTGCCTGACACCATCATCACCGCCATTGCTTCCCCGATTGCACGGCCCACTCCAAGAACCACAGCCGCCGCGATTCCACTTTTAGCACAGGGCACGGACACCCGGAAATATGTTTCGGTTGGAGTCGCACCCAGAGCCAATGACGCATCCTCGTATTCCCGGGGTACGGCTTCCAGTGCGGTTACGGATACCTTTATGATTGAAGGAAGAATCATGACCGCCAGTACTATTATTGCCGCGAAAAGGCTTGCTCCGTCTGGAAGACTGAAAATTTTCCGGATTCCCGGGACGAGGATTATCATGCCCACCAGTCCGTATACCACTGAGGGGATTCCGGCGAGAAGTCCGACGGCGCTTTCCATCACCGATTTCACTTTGGGCGGCGCGTATTTCGCAAGGTACACTGCTGTGTAGAATCCCACGGGAACGCCGATTATTATCGCTCCAGCACAGCCGTAGACGCTGGACAGAATGAACGGGAGTATGCCGAAGGATGGGTTTTCACCGGTAGATTTCCAAGTTTTGCCAAACAGGAACCGGAACAGTCCGATTTCCATGATTGCCGGAATTCCAGAGATGACGAGGTACACGGTTATGAGCAGTACGCAGGCTACCGTTACCAGTCCGAGAATCAGGAACAGGCGGTGGAAAAACGACTCGGTGAATCTTCCACGGCTTGATTTTGCTGTGTTTTTCATATCAGTTAGCGGGGACTACGCCGGCTGAGGTGATGATGTCGTTCACTTCGGCCGAGGTTATGTAGTTGAAGAACTCTTCTGCGGTTTTGGAAAGGGCTGTACCGGTCTTTGTGACGAGAACGAAGGGACGCTGGAGGGTGTAGCTTCCGTCCTTGACTGTGGATTCGGTTGGGTATACTCCGCCGACTGAGACTTCCTTGACGCTGTCCTTTACGGCTGAGAGTGAGGCATAACCTACGGCGCCGGGATTTGACGACACTGTTGTGATTACATCTCCGGTTGAGGTCAGCTCCTGACGGTAGGCGCAGTTTCCTTCGGTTTTCGTGATTGACTCAAATCCGTCCCGGGTTCCGGAGCCTGCTTCACGGCCGATGAGTACAATTTCCGCGTCATTTCCGCCGAGGTCAGCCCAGTTTGTTATTTTACCAGTGTAGATGTCGGCAATCTGCTCGAGAGTCAGGTCGGAGACGGGGTTTTCGGGATTCACCACCACCGCGATTCCGTCATAGGCAAGGGTGGTTGCGGTGAGGCCCTCGGCGATTTCCTCATCCTTGAGACTGCGGGATGACAGACCAATGTCGCATCGTCCCTCGGATACAGCCGTGATTCCCGAGCCGGAGCCTGTTGGGTTGTAGGTGAAGGACGCGCCGGTTTTTTCTTGAAAGGATTCGCCCAGTGCGCCGATTACCTTTTCCATTGAGGTGGAGCCGTCGGTGGAGACCGTGTTGTCCTTTGACGAGCATGAGGTGAGGGCCGCGACTGCCAATACTGCCGCGAGAATTATTGCCGATGTTTTTGTTTTCATGAATTTTACTCCTTTTGTAGTTATATATTTTTTATTACGCCTATATCATACGCCGGCGAAGTAAAGTTCTGAAGACGGGGAATGTAAAATCCATGTAAAATCTGGCTTGGTTCTCGCTCTATTATATATAAAAAATATGAAATATGCAACAATCGTGGAAAAATTTCAGAAAATATGGAAAATTACATTTTTATCTGCTATAATTAAGTCATGCTAAAGCACGCAAAATTTTTTTAGGAGTGAAAAATTATGGCAAATCCTGTTATCAAGGGATACTACGCTGACCCGGACATTGCGGCGTTCAGCGGGAAGTTCTACATTTATCCTACGACTGACGGCGGCGAGGGGTGGAATTCAACCTATTTCAAGGCGTTCTCGTCCCCTGACCTCGTGAACTGGACTGACGAAGGGGTCATTCTCGACCTCGCTGACGTGAAGTGGACCAGCGGGGTTCGTGCGTGGGCTCCGGCGATTGCTGAAAAGGGTGGAAAGTATTACTATTACTACAGCGGCAACCGTAATATCGGCGCGGCTTACTGTGACTCCCCTGTGGGAAGGTTCACGGACAAAGGTTCGCCGCTCATTGAGGAGAGGGACTTCCGTGGGCAGATGATTGACCCCGACGCATTCGTTGACGACGACGGACGGGCTTACCTCTACTGGGGCAACGGGCGGATGTACTCGGCGGAGCTTGGCGAGGATATGCTGAGCATCAAGGGAGGACTTGACGGGGTTCGGGACATAACTCCAACCCACTTCTGCGAGGGTTCGTGCGTTTTCAAGAGGCGCGGGGTCTACTACTTCACCTGGTGCTGGAACGACACACGCTCGCCTGACTACGAGGTCCGCTATGGCGTTGCTTTGAATCCGCTGGACAAGCCGATGGGAGACACGGTCATCCTGAACCGAAAGAACGCCGAGGACGGACGGATCAAATGCACGGGACATCACAGCATCCTGAACGTTCCCGGGACTGACGACTGGTACATATGCTATCACCGTTTCGGTATCGAAAAGTACGGCGACGTGAACGATTTCAGCGACGAGGCCGGAAACCACCGGGAGATCTGCATAGACAGGCTTGAGTTCAACCCCGACGGCACAATCAAGCCGGTTCGCGCATCCCTCGACGGCGTGACAGTTCCGGTGAAGTATTGATTCACTGAATAAGGAGTATATGACATGAAAGAAAACGAAAATAATCTCTCCGGCTACCTGTTCTGCTACTTCGCCGGAAACTCCCCTGAGGAAGAGCAGCTGTTCTATGCCCTGAGCCGGGACGGGATGAATTTCCATAAATTAGGAGACAAGCCGGTGTTTGTGTCCACACTTGGCAAAAAATCCCTGCGCGACCCTTACATTTTCCGGGGCGAGGACGGGGCGTTCTACGTTGTGGCTACGGACATGCGGTGCGTTGACGGATGGGCTTCCCAGTCGAGCATTGTGATTTACAAAACTGCCGACCTGATTCACATGGACAACGGGGTTCTCGTCGAGTACCGGAACTACCCGGGATTTGAGGACTGCGACCGGGCTTGGGCGCCTCAGGCAATATGGTGTCCCGAGAAGCGGGCGTACATGATTTATCTGGCTCTACAGAAAAAATCCACAGCTGAATCAAAGGGAATCACCATGTTCCGCCAGTACGCCCGGGATTTGATGGACATCTCCACCTACGGCGGGCCTGAGCTGATGGTGGACTACGACAACTGCCGCGGCTGTGCAATCGACGGGGACATCATCTTTGATTCGGTGAACGGGCGGTACGTCATGTTCTTCAACGGTCGAATGATTGCCGAAGCTCCCACCCTGACGGAAAAGTTCGTCTACCGGGGCGAGGAAGTGCCGTTTCTGACCGACAGGGGCGAGTACATGAAGGTTGAGGGCAGCAACATCTACAAGCTCATCGGCGAGGACAGGTGGATTATCGACGCGGACGGGACTCCCTTCAACGGGCACCGCTATGCTGTGGCTGAAACCTCCGACTTCAAAAACTACCGTGAACTTTCGAAAAGCGAGTATTCCTTTGACTTCCAGCCGCGGCATGGGTATGTGATCCGGCTGACCGATGAGGAGTACAGGACTGTGGAGAGGGAATTCGGCAGACTTTATAATTAAATCCGGTGGAATATGAAAATACTTATTACAACCTTTGAGCCTTTCGGGAACGATACGGAAAATTCCTCATTTGAAGCCGCAAAACTTTTGCCTGAGTCAATCGGCGGGTGGGATGTGGTTCGGCGCACGCTTCCCGTGACCTACTCGGGCTCTATCAAGGTGCTCGACAACCTGCTTGACGAAATCCGGCCGGACGCGGTGATATGTCTCGGTCAGGCAGGGGGACGTAAAGGCATCACACCCGAGCTTGCGGCGGTGAACTTCCGCGACGCGTCAATCCCAGACAACGACGGAATCTTCGGCAATCGTCAGCCTGTGATACCCGGCGCACCTGACGGATATCTGACCCGACTCCCGGTGCATGACATGGTTGAATCCATGAAGAAAGCCGGGATTCCCGCATGGGTCTCAACTACCGCAGGAACCTACGTCTGCAACAACGTTATGTTCGCGCTTTTACATAAGACGAATGGGATTCCGGCGGGGTTCATTCATGTGCCGTATATGCCGTCGCAGGTGAATGACAGCCGGGTGTTCTCCCTTGAGTCCGAAAAAGCGGCTGAGGGATTCGTGCTCTGCGTGGAGACCGTGATTGACTGGTGATGGATTTATACCAAAGAAAAAGCCTTCCCGTATGGATTTTTGTATCCATAGGAGAAGGTTTTGTTTTTTTGCGGAAGCTGAAAAATGGTCGTCGTGGGATTGCTCAGCTACTAAACTGATGAAATGCCATTTTAACCCGCAGGGGTTCACGTCTCAATATAACTGCTCCACGTACTCTTCAAGACACAGCCCGCTGTCGTGGATTTTCTGCGCGTGATATCTTCCTACGTAGCGGTAGTGCCAAGGCTCAAACTGAATTGACGTAATGTCCACCTTGTCCTTCGGGAAACGCAGGATGAAACCGAACTTCCATGCATTCTCCTGCAGCCAGCTGTACTCCGGCTCGTACTCGAAATCCGTGGTGAAGGTGCCGAGGGTGTCCATGTCTACCGCAAGTCCGGTTTGGTGCTCACTGGTACCCGGGCGGGTGGAGTAGGTCAGCACTATCGCTTCGGCTTCCTCACGGGTCAGGGACGGGTCGGCGTTCATCTCGTTCTGGGTGTAGTTTTCAAATAGCACTGCCTGATAGGAGTAGGTACGGTACGCGCTGTAGACTGCCATGTCGTAATATCCTGCCGCGTGCATTTCCGCGTAGAGAGCCTCGAGAGCTTTGCAGGCGTATTCCCGCAGCTGCTGGGTGTTCTTTGAGGCGGCGGTGTATTTGCAGTCCATGAGGTCGTCCGGCACATCAGCCTCCGTCAGGGTGTGGGTGGGGTTGACCAGCGTCAGAAACGCGTCACGCAAGTCTCCTGTGGGGTTCATGTATTCCTCGTAGTCGGACAGGTCCGTCGCAAAGCCGAGATCCACTGTTTTCTCTCCGTCTTCGTCGGTCCCGTCTTCATGGGAGTAGGTCACATCTCCTACCAGCGGGTCTTCCTCGATCGGCTCGATTGTCTCAGCCCACTTGAGCCTGAAGGACACGGGCAGGTACACTGTAATGTTGTCGTCGGAGTTCTCCTCGTCCTTCACCCGGGCAAAGCGCACCTCGGACTTCTTCTCGTCGTAGGTTACGGAAACGTTGTTCATGTAGTCCTCGACAAATGACGTGGAAGTCCAGATTTCCTCGCCGATCAGCTTGTTCGGCAAATCGAGATTCACTTCCTGACCGTTGATTGACACCTTCCATTTGTCCGTGTAGAACACGATTATCTCTTCGCTTCCGTCACCTGAGGCGTTGTCGCTGGCTTCTACGGAGTTTTGCAGGATGAACTTCATCTCAGCCGCGCTTCCGCTTTCGTAGAAACCGATGTAGTCGGCGAGGTCGTTGAAGCAGAAGTAAACCTCTCCGTTCTCGATTACCGTCTCAGCCTCCGCGTCACGGAACTTCGCACCGCCGTAGTAGTAGGCGATTTTGCCGGAGTCCTTGTCCTTGTCGGGAGCCGAGCGGAAGAAGAGGTAGAAAATTCCGCCGAAAATCAGAAGCACCAACACGAGAATCGCGAGAAATACCAAAATACGTCCGCCGAGAACCCGCAGTCCGTCCCTGAATTCAGCCCTGCGTCGGGCTTTTTCCTGCTGTTTGTAGTATGCTTCACGACGCGCACGTTCTGCTTCGGCTTTTCTTCGTCGTGCGGCGGCTTGTGCTCTGCGTCGGTATTCTTCCTCGCTCATCTGTGGACTGCTGCTTTTCTGGTTCCGATTGGATTGACCCCGACGATTGCCGCCGCTGTTGTTTCCCCCGTTCATTTATACCAACCTTTCATAAATATCAAACGTAACTGCCTATAAAATCTGCGTGACTCTATTATTTCGTCTCAATCACCATGAAAAAAGGGCTTTCAGGTGAGTTCACCATTTTTACCTCGGCTATATTGAACCGGAACCGGGAGACTTCGGCGAGATAGGCTTCAATTTCCCGTCCTTCTAGCGCGCCTTCCTCGTGGCCCGGGTATACTGCTACCGTGAGAATACTGTCCTCCCCGAGCATTTCCATGGCGTTTTTGATTGCGGGAAGGGTGGTTGTCCGACGGGTGGTGAGCTGTTTCTTTCCGCTTCCAGGAAGGTAGCCGAGATTGAACATTCCCGCCTTGATTTTTTCCGGAATGTAGTCCTTTGCCAGATCGTGAGACGCGCATATCAGCCGCCAGTTGTCCGGACAGTCGTTCTTTTTCAGGTTCGCTTCCGTTGAGAAGAGGGCGGTGGGCTGTATGTCAAAGGCGTAAACTCTGCCGGACGCGCCAACAGTCTTCGAGAGGAACACGGTGTCGTAGCCGTTGCCCATTGTGAAGTCCGCAGCCGCGTCACCCTCGTGCAGGTGGGGCAGGATGAACGACTTTTGCAGTGAAAGTAAATCCAACATAATACTCCATTCAATAAATCAGGTTATACTGTAACCCTGTGCTGACTTTATTTCTGTGACTCAGCATATCCCAAGTCAAAGGCTTTCAGGTTGACCTCCAGCGCTTTTTCGGGAACGCAGGCTGCCACAGCCGAACGGAGGGTGTCGTGGTCAAAGCCCAAAACGGAAGCCGCAAGTCCGATGAGAGCCGTGTTTGAGGTCCTTATGTTTCCGGCGGATTTTGCGATTTCTGCCGCTTCATATGCACGAACGTCAACACCGAGGGTCTTCATGTCTCCGAGAATGTCGTCGGGGTATTCGGCTGCGCCTGTTATGACCGGCATGGGGTTGATTCGCTGTGTGGACGTGACTATGACTCCGCCTATCTTCAGGTTAGGGAGCCAGCGTGCGGCTTCAAGCAGTTCAAAGCTGAGGATTACGTCCGCGTCGCCCTCGCAGATTACCGGGGAATATACTTCGTCCCCGTACCGTACATATGTGACAACCGAGCCGCCCCGCTGGGACATTCCGTGAACCTCGGAAACTTTTACGTCCATATCCGAGTCCATGGCGGCTTTTCCGAGAATCTTCGATGCAAGCAGAGTTCCCTGTCCGCCGACGCCTACTATCATTATGTTCATACAAAAACCTTCCTTATTACATGTATCAGAAATTTTGTGAGTTTTCATCAAAGTGCGCCGGTTTTGCACATCTGTGAGCAGAGTCCGCAGCCCACGCACATGCTCTCGTCAATGACGGCTTTCTTTCCTACAATAGAAATGCAGGGGCAGCCGATTTTCATGCAGCTCTTACAGCCGACGCATTTGTCCTCTTTCACCTGAATCGGCGGATTCTTCACGGCAGTCTTGAGAAGCGCACATGGACGGCGGCAGATTATCACGGATACACTATCGGCGGCGGTCTCTTCCTTGATTACCGCTTCAACTTCGCTGAGGTTTGCCGGGTCAACTACACGGATGTGCTCACGGGGAACGCCAAGAGACGCGCAGATGTCGACCAGTGACAGATTCGGTGCGGGATTGCCCATGAGAGTTTTGCCGGTTAGGGGGTTGTCCTGATGTCCCGTCATGCCGGTTATACTGTTGTCGAGAATGATGTTGGTAGTCTTGCCGCCATTGTACACCACGTTGACCAGTCCCGTAAGTCCGCTGTGCATGAAGGTGGAGTCACCAATGACTGAGACGTATTTTTCCTCTTCCCCGCGGACCTTTGCCGAGCCGTGGAGGGTGGAGATTGACGCGCCCATGCAGTAAACCGAATCAAGTGCGTTCAATGGAGCAACCGCGCCCAAGGTGTAGCATCCGATATCGCCGGACACGCGAAGTCCTAATTTATGTAAAACGTAGAACACGCCTCTGTGGGGACATCCGGGACACAGAACCGGCGGACGGGCAGGAATAGCGTCGCCAAGCTTCACAAAATCCGCCTCTTCGCCCAGCAGTCGGGTGCGCAGAATTTCCTCCGAGTACTCGCCGCACATGGGGAGCAGATCCTTGCCGATGACCTTCACGCCGAGGGCCTTGCAGTGGCTCTCGATGACCGGATCCAACTCTTCGATGACGTAAATCACCTCGTGGGCTGCGGCAAAGTCGGTGATGAGCTTCTCCGGCAGGGGATTGATGAGGCCGAGCTTCATGTAGTCCGCGTTTTTGCCGAAGGTTTCCTTTGCATAGTTGTAACAGTTACCGGATGTGATGATTCCCACGGACGAACCGTTTAACTCCACGCGGTTGAGGGACGTTGTTTCCGCGAACTTTTTCAGCTCCACGAACCGGTCTTCCACGACGAAGTGGCGTTTTTTCGCGTTGGCGGGCATCATGACGTGCTTGCCGGGGTTCTTTTCGTATGGCAGAATGTCAAGCTCCACTCTCTCGCCCACCTCAACCGGACTTCTGCTGTGGCTAACCCTTGTGGTCAGGCGGAAGATGAAGGGGGTGTCGAATTTTTCCGAAAGATCAAGGGCTTCCTTGATGTAGGACTTGCATTCGGCGGAATTTGACGGTTCCACCATGGGCAGTTTCGCGGCGATGGCGTAATGGCGGCTGTCCTGCTCGTTCTGTGACGAATGCATTCCCGGGTCGTCAGCCACTCCAATGATAAATCCGCGTCCGACTCCGGTGTATGCCGTAACGAACATTGGGTCAGCCGCGACGTTCAGGCCAACGTGCTTCATTCCGCAGAAGGAACGTCCGCCGCCGATTGACGCTCCCAGTGCGGCCTCCAGTGCGACTTTTTCGTTTGGCGCCCATTCGCTGTAGATTTCAGGGTATTTTGCCGAAAATTCCGTGATTTCCGTGCTTGGCGTGCCGGGGTAGCTGGAGACGAACCTGACTCCGGCCTCGTAAAGCCCCCGTGCAGCAGCTTCATTGCCGAGCATTAACTTTTTCATATAATCAACCTCTTGTGATTTTAAAAATTGCAGAATGACAAACATCATGTGGGAAGATACTTCTTTAACAATCAATTATACAATAATATTGTCCGTCAGTCAAGTATTTCTCATGATGTTTCTGTTAATAATGATATTCCGGTTGTAAAAACCGCTAAAATATGGTATAATTAACGTGGCGTCCGGCGGCGGCTATGCTTCACCGGTACAGTTTTGGATTTTTATGAGAACGCTGTGAATGCGGCTGCTCGACAAAACTATAAATAATTAACATGAGGTTGAATAAATATGTATAATAATGAATATCAGATTTCGCGTGTGGAAGAAGCAAAAAAACGCGCAGTGGAGCTTAGGCGTAAAATAAACCGTGCGGCGGACTTGTACTACAATCGTGATAATCCAGAAATTTCCGACTATGAATACGATATGATGTTCGAGGAACTCAAGCAAATAGAAACAAAATTTCCCGAGGCGGATGTTCCGGATTCACCAACCCACAAGGTCGGCGGTCGGGCGTCGGAGAAGTTCGTGAAGGTCACGCATCCGGTGAAGATGGGCAGTTTGTCGGACGTTTTTTCCGAGGAGGAACTTCTGGCGTTTCTCGACAGGTGCAGGTCGACGCTTACGTCCCGTGGAATTGACGCGGGTGAAATTTACTATTCAGTGGAGCCGAAAATTGACGGGCTGTCGGTGTCAGTGACCTACGAGGACGGCCGTTTGGTTTTAGGTGCGACTCGCGGGGACGGAATGGTGGGGGAAAACGTCACGGAAAACATCATGACAATAGCCGGAATCCCGCACGAACTTCCGGAGAAGCTGAATCTCACGGTCAGAGGGGAGGTGTACATGCCGAGAAATGTGTTCGTTGAAATCAACAAAGAAAAGGAGTCAAACGGCGAGAAATTGCTGGCAAATCCACGAAACGCAGCGGCTGGATCCCTTCGCAGACTCAACGCGGAGGAGACAAAAGCGGCGCGGCTGGACATTTTTGTGTTCAACTACCAGACCGGTTCGCTGTACTCCGACGGCAGAAATCCCAAGACTCACGAGGAGACCATCAGGCGGATTGCGGATCTCGGCTTCCATGCAGTCAGAATTATGAAGATCACCACAAGTCACGACGAGGTTGTCGAAGCGGTCCGCGAAATCGGCAGATTAAGGGAAAATTTACCATATGGAATAGACGGCGCAGTGGTAAAAATTAACAGTTTGGATCAGCGGAAAATCCTCGGCGAAACATCGTCGGTTCCGAAATGGGCTGCGGCGTTCAAGTATCCGCCCGAGAAAAAAGAGACTACGCTTGTCGATATAGAGGTGAATGTGGGGCGAACGGGGGTTCTGACGCCTCTTGCGATTCTTGAGCCGGTGAGTCTTGCGGGAACAACTGTTTCTAAAGCCACGCTTCACAATATTGATATAATCCGTGAGAAGGACATACGAATCGGCGACAGGGTGGTGGTCCAGAAGGCTGGGGACATCATACCGGAAATAATTGAATCAGTAAAGAATATACGAACTGGAAGGGAGAAAATATTCACATTTCCCGAGAGATGTCCGTCCTGCGGCGAGCGGTTGTTCAGGGAATTTGAGGAAGACGGCGGCTCGGACAAGGGAGAGGAATCAGAGTTGTGCGACAGCGGAACCGTGCGGTGCGTGAATCCTGCGTGCCCGGCTCAGCTTGAACGGGGTTTGGTTCATTTTGCCAAAACCATGGGAATCGACGGCATGGGTCCGGCAATCGTGAAGCTTCTGATTGATGAAAAGTTGATTCGAGATTACGGTGACATATATTATATAAGTGAAGAAAATATAGCGAAACTGCCGAGAATGGGTAAAAAATCAGCGGAAAATTTGATGAGATCCATTGAATCATCCAAAGGAAAGGGAGCGGCTTCGGTTTTGACTGCGCTTGGAATCCGTAACACGGGCGAATCGGCAGCGGAGTCAATAATGAATAAATATACAACCGTCGTGGATCTCTTCGGCGTCACGGCGGCGGAACTGTCGGAAATCGAGGACATCGGCGAGGTCACAGCGGCGTGCATTGTAGACTTCTTCGCGCTGGACGAAACCCGGGAACTCCTTGACAAGCTTGCGGACGCGGGGGTCAAGCTTGAAACAGAGGCAAAAGTTCAAACGGAAGAAAAGTTAAAGGGATTGACTTTTGTCTTGACGGGTACGCTTCCGACAATGACGCGAAACGAGGCTTCGGCAATTATCAAGCAAAACGGTGGAAAGGTCTCCGGTTCGGTTTCGAAGAAGACGGACTACGTTTTGGCAGGCGAGGACGCGGGTTCAAAGCTGGCGAAAGCGGAAGGATTAGGCTTAAAAATCATCAGCGAAGATGAATTCAAAGCTATGCTTGGAGGTGAGTAAAGTGTCAAAAATTATTATTGTGATTTTCTTTATTATAGCGGGGTGTACAATATTAACATTAGCTGTGGCTTATTATATGTACCGGTTTGCGATTCTGCGGGACTACAGTGGAAAACGGCAGCAAAATCTGTGGGAAGAAGATTTGCCGAAGAGTAAAAGTTTATCCGAAGAAAACTATAAATTGATGTCGGATGGGGCCAAGTGGATCAAGGAAAATCTGACAGAAATGGTGAAAATCAAAAGCTTTGACAACTTGACCCTTGTAGGACATATTATCGAACACCCGAATCCGGTAGGAGTCTGCATATTGGCTCATGGCTACCGTTCACATGCTGTTTACGATTTTTCGGTTGGTGCGCATGAGATTTACAAACGTGGCTTCTCGTTGTTGTTGATTGATCAGCGCGCTCACGGGTACTCCGAGGGTCGGCACATTGGATTCGGCGTGACAGAACGGGACGACATTGTTCGCTGGGCGGCGTTCGCTGAGGAAAGATGGGATTTGCCAATAATTTTGGATGGAGTTTCAATGGGCGCTTCGACTGTGTTGATGGGCTGTACGCTCGGGTATCCTAAAAGAGTATCGGCTATTATTGCTGATTGCGGATACTATAATGCTGGTACTATTTGTAAAAGAATACTAAAAAAGTGGTTCAAGCTCCCGCCGTTTCCCGTGTATTATGCGGCTCGTTTCTTGATAAAAGTATTAGCTAAATACGACATTGAAGAAGGTGACACGCGTCCGGCGATTGCGAAATCTGACATACCGATTCTGCTGGTTCATGGAGTCAACGACGATTTTGTTCCATATTATATGAGCGATGCGAACTATTGTGCAGGTCTCAAACGTAGAGAACGCGGAAAAGAAGTGAATGTGGAATTGTTAACATCAAGCGCTAGTCATCATGCGCAATCGTATCTCGTTGACAGGGATGATTACGACAAAGCTGTCGACAGGCTGCTCTACATTGCGGGAATTGTACGTTTTGAAAATCGACAAATGTTTTGAACAGGCTGTGGAAAACTTTGTTGAAAAGATTGCGTTGGACTGAATTTTCAACAGACGAATATAAAAAATAACGGACTTATAAAAAATATAGGTCCGTTTATTCTTTGGGTTTAAGAGGTGAAGAAAATTAACGTTTGTGCGTTAAGTAGGACTTTTCGTACAGCTCCTCAAGCTGGCGGGTCATGCTCGAGGCTGTGAATTTCAGCTTGTACATTTGAAAAGCACCGTCGGATAGCTGATTCTGAAGCTCACGCGACTCGTAAATTTGGCAAATTCTGTCAGCCATGGCTTGCGGGTCACGCTCCGGAACCAAAAATCCGTTGACACCATTGGTGATCATGTACGGGTTGCCGCCGTAGGTCGTTGCGATTGCCGGAATCCCGAGGCTCATCCCTTCGGACAGCGCGAGGCATGACGTTTCCGTGCCGATGGAGCAGTTAAGATTGAGATTCATTATGTTGTAGAACGGGGCGACGTCGGTGACGAATCCGGTGAAAATAACGTTGTTTTCTATGGACAACTGCTGCGCTTGGGTTTTAAGATTTTGCTCTTCGGATCCCCCGCCGATTATAAGGAATTTGATATTATTGCACTTTTCGCACACGATTTTTGCGGTTTCAAGAAGATATTTGTGACCTTTGTAGGACTCAAGACGAGCGGAAATGCCGCAGATATAGTCGTTATCACTAATATCAAGAGATGATTTTAGTGCAGATTGCTCATGGGGCGTGGTCTTGCGTATTGGTTCGACGCCGTTGATTATAACCGTTATCTTATTAGGGTCAACGCCAGTTTCGGTCAGGTTGTCGGCGGCGGCTTGGGCTACAGCAACGATGTCGGTGGCCAAAGTGTTGTTGATGAAGCCGTTGATCTGCTTGCCGGGGAAGGTAGTCAGCCTTTTGGCCTGGGGAAAAGCACAGTGACGTGTGTAGAATCTGCATGGAATTTTGCATAAATATGAAGCCAATTTTCCTGAAAACGACGAATGCGTGTGGACGATGTCGGGCTTGTACTGCCTGATGATTGCGGAAATTTCCTTCACGGCTTTTAAGTCCAGACTTTTGTCAGCGCCGCTTTCGGTTTCGAGAACCTCCCAGTGTTCCGCTTCGACAAACGGCTTAAGCTGGGAATTAATGGGAAGCACGACTTTTATGTCAAATTTAGTTCGGTCGAAGTTGTGCAGATAATTAACAAGAAGCCGGCCTGCTCCGCCGATGTTCGTGTCGGTTAAAATGTTGAGAACCTTAATCATCATTTCCCTCCTTCGACTTATGAATCATGTTCTTCGCGGCTTGAAGAAATGCGGTCATTTCTGAACTTTTCAGTAGGATGGATGCAACGCTGTAGACTACGATTCCTATAAAAATTGGTAAAATAAGAGAGAATAACTTGCTATCAAACTGGATAAAATGCACAAAAGCGATTATTGCACATCCCATGATTGCGGTTGACGCAAGGGACTTAAAAAGATCAATCAAACCGGATTTCCGCGGGTTAATCAGGTTAAGCTTTACTGCGAAAATCAGATTAACGAGCATGTTGACGACTGAAACAACTGCTGTGATTCCTGCGACTCCGCTGACGGTCAGTTTGTCTTTGAAAAGAACCACTGCTAAAATATTAACACCAACCGATATGAGTGAAGAATACATTGGAATGTTAGTTTTTTCAACGGCGAAAAATGCTTTGGTAAGAATTTCTGAAATCGAAGAAAAAACCATCCCGAATGAATATGCGGCAAGCGCGGCGGCGGTCATGTCGGTGTCGGTTGAGTTGAACACGCCGTTTTCATAAATCAAGGAGATGAACGGGCGGGACAGAATCGCAACTCCGGCGGAAATCGGAAGAATTATGAACGCGAGAGTGCGGATTGACAGTCTGGTCAGCCTGTCGGACTCGTCAGTGTTGCCGGATGCCGCGGATTTTGCAAAGTGCGGGAACAGAAGATTGGTTGCCACAAAGGAAAATAAACCAACGATTATAATGTAAAGCTTATTAGCGTATCCAAGCGCGGCGATTGCACGTCCTTCCTCGATTCCTGAGGCGACGCGGGTATTGATTAGGCTGCACAGCGGGGTGGTCCATGTGGCGGCGAGAATGGGAAGAGTGTTGCGGGCGGCGCGTTTTATCTCCGGCGTGTTGATTGGCGACAATGGTGAATATTTTATACCTCGCTTGACTGCGGAGGGGAGCTGAACCAAAGCCTGGGACGCCCATCCGACGAGCATTGCAACAGACAAACCTGTCACGCCGTACCTGTCGGAAAGGAACAAGAGGTAGCACAGCATGATGAGGTTCGACACCAGTGAAATCACCGCTGGAAGGTTGAATTCTCCTTCTGACTGGAGAAAACCGACGAAAGTGAAGGCTAAACCGACGAAAATCACCATCGGAAACATGATTCTGGTGAGGTTGACGGCGAGTGCGGACGTCGATTCGGCCAAGTCGGGTGCGATGAATTTTACGAGAAGCGGCGCGAAAATTTCACCGAGAAGTGCGATTCCGGCAGTTATCAAAAGGATCAGATTGATGTAGGACGAAACGAAGTCCAATGCTGATTTTTTACCCTTTTTCACTAAAATGGAATTGTAAATCGGGATGAAAACCGACGTCACCGCGCTGCCCAAAACAAAGTCAAATACCGTCAGCGGAAGTTTTGAGGCGGTTTCATAGGCGATTGCGTACTCGCTGCTCCCCCAGATTCGGGCGACAGAAACATCGCGCAGCATCCCCATGAGTTTGGAAATCAGGATTATTATGCCCATGAGGACGGCGGAAAACGCAAAGGAATGTTGTTTTTTCAAAATCTGTTACCTAAAATAAAATTATAGAACTTATATAAAGCAAAAGGTCGTGAATTGATTAAGATAAACTCGTTAATATAAAAAATGACTTATGGCAAATAGATGGAAATACAGGGAAACTACACCACTTGGAAGAGGTAGAATTTCAGATAATCCGTCTCGGGAACCGTGGGGAGAATCGGGTGATCAGGGGACTGGGTGCGTTCTTCGATCTGGCGAAGCGTCACTTTCGCGTCATTCGCGGCGTCGAGAAGCATTTTTCTGAACAGCTCCTTCGGCATGAAGTGGGAGCATGAGCAGGTCGCCAAATATCCGCCCCGGGGAAGTGAGCGCATTGCCCGATAGTTGATGTCCTTGTAGCCACGATACGCGTCTTTGACAGTTGACGAGGACTTGGTGAACGCCGGCGGGTCGAGGATTATATAGTCGTAGGGGTGGGATTTGTCCTCGGCGAGGGTGGTCAGAAGAGCAAAAACGTCCTGAACTACAAAATTTATGCGGTTTTCAAGCCCGTTCAGGGTCGCGTTGTACTTAGCCTGAGAGATGGCGGTCTCGGAAATATCGACAGCTGTCACTGATTTTGCGGATTTCGCGCAGTTCAGGGCAAATGCTCCCGTGTGGGTGAAACAGTCGAGGACCGTTCTGCCCTCCGCCAACCTTGCCGCCGCCTGACGATTGTACTTCTGGTCGAGGAAGAAACCGGTCTTTTGTCCGTCAGCGTAGTCCACGTCGTAGATTATGCCGTTTTCGCTGATTTTGACGTGCGATGAGTCTGGCTGGCCGTAAATCTCCGGCTTGAAGTAGGATTTATATTCGTCCATGCCCTCTTTTAAGCGGAGGTTCACGTCATTGCGCTCATAAATTGCGCTTATAGTCACGCCAGAATTCGCCAGCACTTCCACTAAAATTGAAAACAGCATGTTCTTGATTTTTTCAATTCCGAGGGACAATGTTTGGCAGACGAGAATATTTTCGAACAGGTCTACCGTCAGCCCGGGAAAACGGTCGGCTTCACCGAAAATCAAGCGGCAGGCGTGGAAGTCCTTACCCATGACGGTCCTGCGGTAGTCGATGGCGTAACTGATTCTGCGGCAGTAGAAGTCAGCGTCGAATTTATCGTTGGCGTTGTCGGAGATGAGGCGGACGCGGATTTTTGATTTAGAGTTGTAGAATCCCGTGCCGATGAACTTGGGACTGTCCTCGGATTTCGAAAAAACGTTGACGAGGGAGCCGTCGGGGATAACATTTTCGCCGTATGCCGGGATGATTTTCGTGACTTCCCCCCCGAAAACCCACGGATGACCGCCTTTTGCGTGACGTTCGCCCTTTTGTGTGATGAATACTTTTGAAAAGTCTTGCATGATTATTAAATTTTAGGGGAATTTCCGCGGGGGCAACTGTCACTGTTATTCCTTGAAATTGATGATTTCAGAATGATAAAACGCAGTTCCCGCGAAAGTTTCCTTCCTTATTAGCGGGGAAGCCCCGCGGGCAGAATCGGCGATTTTTCAGCCAAAACTGTAGGGCTACCACGAAGACAGCGTCCTGCGAGGTTTCCTTCCATATCATATATTACTTTAATTTGCTGATGGCGGCGAGAATTGACTCCTTCTTTTCCTTGTATTTCTCCAGCTTGGCTTTTTCGGCTTCCACTACATTTGCCGGGGCGCGGTTGATGAATCCCTGATTGCTGAGCTTGCCTTCCGCGCGTTTGATTTCGTTTTCCATCTGGGCGAGTTCCTTGTTCAGGCGGGCTTTTTCGGCTTCGAAGTCAACAAGGTCACCCATGGGGATGTGGATGGTCGCTGAGTCGGTGATGATTTTTACCGCGGTTTCGTCCTCGTATTCGGACACAAGCTCGACGGTTGAAGCGGATGCCAGCTTTGTGAAGAAAGCTGTGGAATCAGAAAAGGCGTCGGGGTATTTTGTCTCAATGTAGAGCTTTGCCTTGCGGGAGGGCGCAACGTTCATCTCGGCTCTGCGGATTCTGATTGACCGAATGGCGTCGATAACCCTCTGCATGGACGCTTCATCTTCGGCAAAGGTAAGGCTTTCGTCAAATTTTGGGAAGTCCTTTGTCATGATGTAGCCGCTCTCGCCGGGGAGTGAACCATAGATTTCCTCCGTGATGAAGGGCATGAAGGGGTGGAGGAGCTTGAGTGTCTCGCGGAGGGTGTAGGCGAGGGTGTTCTGTGCGGTGAGACTGCGCTCGGTCTGCTCACCCATGAGTGAGGTTTTGGTCAGCTCGATGTACCAGTCACAGTAGCAGTCCCAGACGAAGTCGTAAATCGAGGTCAGCGCAACGCCCAGCTCGTAGGAATCGAGGTTCTGGTTGACGGATTTTACGCAGTTTTCGAATTTTGTGAGGATCCACTTGTCCTCTTTGGCAAGGGTAGACGGGTCGGGAGTCTTGATTTCGTCAATTGTCAGGTTCATGAGGACAAAGCGCGCCGCGTTCCAGAGCTTGTTCGCGAAGTTGCGGGCGGCTTCAACCTTTTCCTCGGAGAAGCGCATGTCGTTTCCGGGGCTGACTCCGTTTACAAGGTAGAATCTGAGTGCATCCGCGCCGTATTTTTCGATGATGTCAAGGGGATTTATGCCGTTGCCGAGGGATTTTGACATTTTACGTCCCTGCGAATCCCGAACCAGTCCGTGAATCAGAACGGTGTCGAAGGGGACGGTGCCAGTGTACTCGAGGGCGGAGAAAATCATGCGGGAAACCCAGAAGGTGATGATGTCGTAGCCCGTGACGAGGGTGTTGGTGGGGTAGAAGTACTCGAGGTCCTCGGTTTTGTCAGGCCAGCCGAGGGTTGAGAAGGGCCAGAGGGCAGAGGAGAACCATGTGTCGAGGGTGTCCGGGTCCTGGGTCATGTGACCGCCGCATTTGGGGCAGGTTGTAACTTCATCTCGGGACACTACCATCTCGCCGCAGTAGTCGCAGTAGTAGGCAGGAATCCTGTGGCCCCACCAGAGCTGACGGGAAATGCACCAGTCCTGGGTGTTCTCCATCCAGTGGAAGTAGTTTTTGTCGAATCTTTCGGGGACGAACTTGATTCTTCCGTCACGTACGGCTTCGATTGCGGGCTTGGCGAGGGGCTCCATCTTCACGAACCACTGGAGGGAAACCATTGGCTCGATTGTTGTACCACAACGGTAGCATGTGCCGACTTCGTGCTTGAGGTCCTCGATCTCGCAGAGATAGCCGCCGGCTTTGAGATCTTCTACAATTACCTTGCGGGCTTCGTATCTGTCCATTCCGGCGTATTTCGGGTAGTTGTCCGTGATTTTCGCGTCGGGAGTCAGGCATACTTCCATGGGGAGGTGCTGTCTCTTGCCTACCTCGAAGTCGTTGGGGTCGTGGGCGGGTGTGATTTTTACACAGCCAGTACCTTTGTCAAGCTGTGCATGTTCGTCACCTACAATCGGGATCCGTCTTCCAACCAGCGGGAGAACTACGTATTTGCCGATTAAGTCTTTATACCGCTCGTCATTAGGGTTAACTGCTACTGCCGTGTCGCCGAGGAGTGTTTCGGGACGGGTGGTGGCAACCTCAACATAACCGCCGCCGCCGACAAGTGGGTAGCGGATGTGCCAGAAGTGGCTGTCCTGCTCGTCGTACTCAACCTCAGCGTTGGAGATGGATGTCTTGCAGTGGGGACACCAGTTGATGATGCGCTCACCCCGGTAGATGAGTCCCTTTTCGTAGAGCCGGTTGAACACCTCTTTTACGGCCTTGGAGCAGCCTTCGTCCATTGTAAAGCGTTCTCTTGTCCAGTCGCAGGAGCTGCCCAGCTTTTTCAGCTGTTCTACAATAGTACCGCTGTATTTGTTTTTCCAGTCCCATGCTCTCTCGAGGAACTTTTCTCTGCCGATTGACTCCTTTGTGAGACCTTCCTCGCGCATTTTCTCAACGATTTTCGATTCCGTGGCGATGGAGGCGTGGTCCGTGCCGGGGGTCCAGAGGGTGCAGAAGCCGCTCATGCGCTTGTATCTGATGAGAATGTCCTGCAAGGTTTCGTCGAGGGCGTGACCCATGTGGAGCTGACCCGTAATGTTCGGCGGGGGGATAGCGATGGAGTAGTGGGGTTTAGTTTTGTCAATTTGTGGAGTAAAGAGTTTATTTTCGCACCATTCGTTATAGATTCGGTTTTCGAACTCCGACGGCGCGTAGGTCTTTGGCATTTCTTTTTTCATTGTGAATCTCCGCGTATGATTGATTAATTATGTTTGAAGTTGATTTTCCCTTATATATAATAAGAAAGGAAATCTATAAAGTCGTGGGATTGCTTTCGATTTCAGCTGTAGAATAGCCGATTTTACCCTCGGGGGTGTCCCCATAAGAAAAATCTATTTTTTAAGTGTGCTTTGAATCTTTTTTGCTACTTCCTCAATGTCGAATCCCCATTCGTTGTCTACGTGGAAGTCGGCGTATTTCGCAGAGGGCAGGGAGTACTCGGCTTCACGGTAGCGGGCGCATTTCAGGTAGTAGCCGCCTATGAAGTCGATTGTCTGGTCCTTCTCCACCACATTGCGGCGAATCCGGCGGAAAATCCGCATTTCTATTGTGGCGTCGGTGTAAATTTTCACGTCAGCCAACTCACGCAGGCGATCCGACAGGAATATTGTGACCCCTTCGACGATTGTGTAGTCAAGATCGCCGTCGTTTTTCAGCCGCTCAACCTCGTCGGCAAGGGCGTCCATGTCAACGGAATCGGGGGAGTTCCAGTCGGGGTAGGTCTGACCGTCGGCGGGGGAGACCATTGCGGGCAAATTTTTCCTGAAATAACGGTCCGCGGGCACGATTTCGACCTTTTTTGATTTTGCTTCGAGATATTTTTTCAGCTCGGCTGACAGGGTGGACTTTCCCGACCCGGACGCGCCGGATACTGCGATGACAAGTGACATAGACATCACCTCGGATTATGAAAAGGTAAGGTTTAGTTATGGGCGGCACGGATTGCGTGGAGTCTGATTTTGCGGGATTTCACTTCCGTAAAACTAAAAAAGTCCCGCTGGACTGATATTCAGCCGAACGAGACGCACAAGCGCGGTACCACTCGAATTCACCCATGAGGGCGCACTCACGGAACTGTACAGCCGATTCAGCTGAAAATTCCATTCCCGATAACGGAGGACGCCGCCTTCCTCTACTGGTCAATCTGTGGGATTTGCCGGATAGACTCTACTATTCGACAAAAGAAGACGCAAATTCAATGTTCAAAGAAGGGGTTCGGGGACTACTTCGGCGCGGCTGTACTGAGACTTTGCACCAACCAGTCTCTCTCTGTGAGCCGGACTGCGCTTACTCCTTCCCGTCATTACCTTTGTTGTATTAAATTACATGTTACATTATATCAGTCGGGCGGGGTTTTGTCAAGGGATTTCGGCGAAAAAAGTGTAAACAAATATAATTTTTCATTTTAAAGTTAACTCTTGTTATTGAAGTCGGCCGACGGATGTGCTATAATATAATATCTATAATTATATCGCGCTGTATTTCAGGGGAGGAAGACATGCTGAAGAGAATTTTTTCGGTTATGCGGAAGCGGGACGATCTGCCTGAGATGACCCTTCCATTGGCTGTTTTGATGATCGCAGTCTCGGCTTTGTTTTCCTGCGGCGGAGCAAAACTGTTGTCTTCGTCAATCAGCCTGTTCGAGAGCGGGGCGTCGGGACTGTCACTGGAACCGGTTCGCGGAATTGACGTGGCCGGTGTGATCCGCTCAAACGAGGCTCTCGCTGAACTTTGCGAGTCAGTGGCGGCGGGATGCGTTGCTTTATTGCTGGTTCCCATGGCAATCTGCCTTTACTCATCGGTGATTTTGCTCTGGCGGAGGGTGGCGTCCCTTCTTGTGACTCCGGCGTCGGCGGCTCTGGCACTGGTTTTCGGCGTCAGTCTGTTTTCGGCGGTGGTTTACCTCACTTCGGTGCTGGTTCTCTCCTATGTTTACGCTACATCCGTCATTTCCGGAGACAAAAAATTCAGGCGGTCGGCCAGTGTTGTGGTGACGTCGGCTCTGTGCGCGTTTCTCGCGTTCATGGCTTACGCGGGATTTTTCTCCGGTTCGCTGTCGGGATTCGTCTGTGACCTGAACGGGATTATCGCCTCTGCCGCTGAGATGTTCTATGCTTCTGCCGGTCAGGGAATCACGGAAACCACGGCGGTGAGTTTTGCCGGAAGCATGGTTACGTCCCTGCCCGCAATGGTGATGATTGGCGCGGTTTTGGTGTCGATTCTCAGCGACGCTTTGGTGCGGTGCCTCTTCAGACTGTTCGACTGCGGAGAGTATTTCACTGAAATTTCGTCTTCGGTGGTGATTCCCAAGTCCTACGCCATCATTTACGCGACGGTGTTCTTCACGGCAATAAGCACGTCCCGCGTGTACAATCCGCTGATTTACGTCATGTGCAAAAACGTTGCCTACTCCATGATGCTGCCATGTGCGGCGGTGGGGCTGACATCGCTGTTCAGAAAAGGGCGGGACGAGTACTTCTACATGACGCGAAAAAAGGCTGCGATCCTGATTCTGGCGGCGCTGGTGTTTATGTCCCTCGGACTTAATGTGTCGCTGATTCTCCTGTCCCTCGGCGGTGCAGCGGTTGTCATCTGCACGAAGCGTCCGTCAAGTCCGACGAAAAGCAGCGATTTGAACTGAAATTTGCACATGACGCACAAAAAAATGGCTTATAAAATAGATTGAAATTATTAAATACAGATATAGGAGGCAGAGATGCCAAAGGGAAAGCAGAAAACTGAGCTTAGGCTGATTCGCCGGGAGGCGGCTGTGATTTTCTTCGCGGCGGCTGTGCTGTGTTTTGGAGTATATATTTTGTCCGGTGCGGTCAGCGGCGTGAACCACCTGTTTATTGAAATTTGTACACTTGTGCTATATATAATAATCTGCGTTCTGGCGTACCTGTTTCTCGACAGATTTAAAAAAAGCAAGTCGGGCAGCGAGGTTCTGTCGCCGGTCATGGGGCGGATTATGTTTGACGCGGTGGTGAAGATGAACACGCCCGTCTTCATTTGCGACTCCTCCGAGCGGATTATCTGGTACAACAACGCTACGGAGGAACTGTATTCCACAAAAAACAAACTCTACGGCGAGCTGGTGTCGGAGTTATTTGGGGTGACGCTGGCCGACATCCGCAGTGACCGAAGCGAAAAGGGTGCGAAAATCTCCTGCGAGGGGCGGACGTTTCTGGCAAAATACAACCACATCAAGACAGACGACAACGATTTTGCCCTGATCATGACCTCGGAAGTGACGGAGCTTGAGGAAATGACCGAAAAAATGGCAGGGGACGAAACCGTGGTGTGCTACATCATAATCGACAACTTCTCGGAAATGATGCAGTACGACAGCGAGCAGTACAGACCCGCGGCGGCGAAAATTGACGAAATCATGCGGGCGTGGGCTGAGGAATACGGCGGAATTTTAAAGGAATACGAGCGGGACAAGTACATCTTCATCACGGTATCACGGGTGCTGGATGAGCTGATTGCGGGGCGGTTCAACATCCTCGACCGGGTCCGTGCGGTAAAAGCGGGAGACACCAACCTTCCCCTGACCATCTCCATGGGAGTCTCAAACATCCATGGCCCCTACATTGAGCGGGAAAAGGCGGCGCACGCGGCTCTCGATATGGCACTCCAGCGGGGCGGGGATCAGGCTGCGGTCAAGGGCGACGGTTCCATTGACTTCTATGGCGGAGTGACCAAGGGCGTGCAGAAGCGCACCAACGTCAGGGCGAGAGTCGTGTCAAATGAGCTGATTTCCGCGGTGAAGTCGTCGACAAATGTTCTCATCATGGGCCACAAATGGGCGGACTTTGACGCTCTAGGCGCATGCGTGGGACTGTCGAAAATTGTGCGTCACTGCGGGGTCAAGGTCAATATTGTACTGAACCTGACCGACCGGAACCTTGCGGGATGCCTTGAACTGCTGCGTTCGGCTGACGACGAAGATTACTCGGGCGTTTTCATCGACGGTGCGCGGGGGCTTGACCTTTTGGAAACCGGTTCCCTTGTGATTTGCTGTGACGTGAACAATCTCGAGCGTACCGAGGCTCCGGAGCTGGCTTACCGGACGGAAAAGCTGGTTGTAATCGACCATCACCGGAAGATGTCGGAGTTCGTCAACGTGCCGGATGTAGAATATATCGAGCCGACGGCTTCGTCAACCTGCGAAATTGTGGCGGAAATGCTCGAGCAGGTTTTACCCAAGGACGATTTGTCGGCGGCTGAGGCCAGCGTCATGCTTGCGGGAATCACCCTCGACACCAAGCAGTTCACCCGAAACGTGGGAACCCGAACCTTCTCGGCGGCCATGTATCTCAGAGACCGAGGTGCGTCACCGGCTGATGTTGAGGAGTTGTCCCGGGAGACCATTGCGGATTATTTGAAGGAAGCAAAATTCCGCCAGAACGTGGAGATTTACCGGGAGTTCTGCGCCATCACAATGGTCAGCGACTTCGTGGGCGGGGATTCGATTGTCGCGGCAAAGGCGGCGGACAACCTGCTTCGGGTCTGCGGAATCGAGGCGTCCTTCGCACTGATCAAGCTTGGCGACGTGATCAACATCTCAGCCCGGTCGAACGGCAAAATCAACGTCCAGCTCATCCTCGAGACAATGGGCAGCGGCGGTGGTCACTTTGATGCAGCCGGCGGTCAGTGCAGGGACAAATCCATGAGTGAAGTTGCGGCGTCGCTCAAGCGTGCGATTGACAAGGTGATTGACGAAGAGTGACAATTGTAACCTTTGGATTATTTAAACAGGTCAATTCATATCCGGCTGGAATCCAGTTTGGGTGAAACAATATTTTTATACGGAGGAAAACAAAATGAAGGTAGTATTGTTACAGGATGTAAAGGGTCAGGGCAAGAAGGACGATTTAATCAACGTGTCCGACGGTTATGCGCGGAACTTCCTTTTACCGAAGAAGCTGGCGGTTGAGGCTGACGCAAAGATTCTCAACGACATCAAAAACAAGGAGGCTGCACGTCTTCGCAGAATCGAGCTTGAAAAGCAGGCTGCACGTGAAACCGCCGAAAAGCTGACTTCTATTCTTGTGAAAATCAAGGTAAAAGAAGGAGTTGACGGCAAGTTCTACGGCTCCGTTACGACAAAGGACATTGCGGAAGCTCTCTCTGCGCAGTTCGGCATCGACGTGGACAAGCGCAAAATCGTACTGGCCGACCCCATCAAGGCATACGGCACATATTCGGTGGATGTAAAGCTGTACCCCGAAATTTCCGGCAAGCTGAATGTGCTGGTATGCGGCTGAGGTTGGATTTGACCAAAATTGTTGAAGTTGTAGGAATAAATGCAGCATATGACACCTATAATTCGTTTAAAATACCCTCATGGAGGTGCGAAAAGTGACGGGCGACATTGACAGACGGATGCCGTTTTCCCTTGAAGCTGAGCAGTCTCTTTTGGGTTCGATTTTAATCAACCCCAGCTGTATGGACGAAATTGCGGCGGTTGTCAAGGATTCGGACTTCTATATGCCCGAGCATCAGGAAATTTTCCGCGCCATGCAGTCCATGTATCTCAAGTCGAAGAACATTGACGCGGTGACGCTTATCGAGGAGTTGGTTCAGTCCGGAACATACGACGAATCCGGCGGACGGGAGTACCTCAAGCTCATTGCCGAGGCAGTTCCCACAGCTGTAAACGTGGCTGATTATGCCGGGATCGTACGGGACAAGGCGATGCTGCGCCAGCTTATCGAAGCGGGGGATGAAATCAGCGAAGCGGCTTACGCAGGTGACGACGATGCGGAGAACATTGTCGAGTTTGCCGAGAGCAAGATTTTCCGCATTGCCGAAGGTCGGGAAAACAAGAATTTTATACATATACGGGACGCGCTTTTACAGGTGTACGACCGTCTGACAAAGCTTTCGCAGGACCCGGACGCGCTCAAGGGTACTCCCACGGGATTCACGGCGCTGGACAACGTAATCGTCGGCATGGACGAGGCTGACCTTGTTTTGATTGGCGCACGTCCCGGCATGGGAAAAACGGCCTTTGCCATGAACATTGCCACGGAAGCCGCAATCAAGACGAAAAAAACCGTGTGCGTGTTCTCGCTTGAGATGTCAGCGGAACAGCTTGCCAACCGTATGCTCCAGAGTGAAGCTCAGGTCGACAGCTATAAAATGCGCTCGGGAACTCTCTCTCCGGAAGACTGGAACGCCATTGCCTACGCTTCGTCAAGACTGTCCGAAACCGAAATTCTCATCGACGATACTCCCGGCATTACTGTTACCGGAATGAAATCGAAGCTGCGGCGGGTGAAGAACCTGGGGCTGGTTATTGTGGACTACCTACAGCTCATGCAGGGGGACAAACGCAACGACAACCGTGTTCAGGAAGTGGGCGAAATTTCCCGCGGACTGAAACTTTTGGCAAAAGAGCTGGCGATTCCGGTAATCTGCTGCGCTCAGCTGAACCGTGGACCTGAAAACCGTCCGGACAAGCGTCCCATGCTGTCGGATCTGCGTGACTCCGGCGCCATCGAGCAGGACGCGGACATCGTAATGTTCCTCTACCGTGACGAATATTACAAGGAAGAAACCGTGGATCAGTCGGTGGCGGAGGTCCTGATCGTGAAAAACCGTCACGGCTCCCTCGACAAGGTGAAGCTGGGCTGGATCGGACGGTTTACAAAATTTACCAATCTCGCGGCGGAAGCGGCAGGGGAAGGCTGAGATGGACAGAGACAATCGTGACTTTTCAAGCTGCCCGCTTCTTTCGGAAATAAGCTCCCCTGACGACGTTAAAAAAATGACCGGTGACGAGCTTACCCGTCTGGCTGCGGAAATTCGGTCGGTGATAATTGAAACATGCGCGAAAAACGGCGGGCATCTGGCTTCCAATTTAGGCATTGTTGAGGCGACGATTGCACTTCACCGGGCTTTTGACTGCCGCAACGATAAAGCCGGCGACAGAATTATCTTCGACGTGGGGCATCAGGCTTATGCTCACAAGCTTCTGACAGGGCGGGGATGCTATTTCTCCACCCTGCGGCAGTTCGGCGGCATATCGGGATTCACAAACCGGGAGGAATCGCCCTACGACGCGGTTACAGCCGGACACTCGGGAACTTCACTTTCGACCGCTGTAGGACTTGCGGAGGCCAACAGGATTGCAGGACGGAAAAACTGGGTAGTGGCTGTGATTGGCGACGGATCCTTCACAAACGGCATGATTTACGAGGCCTTGAATCAGGTTTCCTGTGAAAAACTGCGGCTGGTCATCCTGCTCAACGACAACGAAATGTCCATTTCAAAAAACGTCGGCGGGCTGTCGGAATACCTTTCCTACATTCGGACAAGTGAAGGTTACTTTGCATTAAAAATTATACTCAAGAAAATATTCTCGTGTATTCCACTGATTGGAAACGGCATGATTTCCGGCGCACGTCGGGTACGGGACTTTTTCAAGAGAATCACCGGCTCCGAGACTTGGTTTGAGTCATTCGGGCTTGAGTTTATCGGTCCGGTCAACGGAAACGACATCGACAGGCTGACGGCGGTCCTCGAGGAAGCAAAGCAGAAGACCTCGCCGGTTGTGGTCCACATGCGGACAAAAAAGGGGCTGGGTTATCCTCCGGCCGAGCGTTATCCGGAAAAATACCACAGCACCGCTCCGTTCTCTTTAAATTGGGAAGACGAACAGAAATGCATACCAAACGACGACCGAAAGAACAGAAGTGCGGATTCTGATAACGAACAAATGCACCGGATGCTCGCGTTCGAAAAAGAACATCAGCGGACGTTTACCGATGTGTTCTCAGATTTGATTTGCGAATTCGGACGTGCTGACGAGAAAATCTGCGCCATAACTGCGGCTATGACTGACGGATGCGGACTGGGCAAGTTCGCGGAATGCTGTCCTGACCGGTTTTTTGACGTGGGAATCGCCGAAGAACACGCTGTCACAATGGCTGGCGGGCTGTCACTGGGCGGAATGAAGCCGGTTTTGGTGCTGTACTCAACCTTTGCACAGAGGACGTTTGACCAGTTGTGGCATGATGTTTTCCTGCAAGGTGTGCCGCTGGTTCTGATGATAAGCCATGCCGGACTTGTGCCTGGGGATGGAGTCACGCATCAGGGACTGTTCGACGTGGGTTTGTTTTCCCAGATTCCGGGAGTAAACATATATTCGCCGATTGACGCGGCGACTTTGAAAAAAACTATGGAGCACGGGCTTGAATCGAACAATATTTCGGTGATCCGCTACCCCAAAGACAAGTGTCCGGTTGACGTGTCGTCGGAGCTTGAACTGGAAGTTTATGGAAGCTACATGAAGCGGGACTTCGGCAAGGCTCACGGCAGGGTTATCGTGACCTACGGGCGGATTGGCGTGACGGTTCTGCGGGCTTTGAATGAAATTTTTGCGCAAAGCAGGAGTGATGGCGTTAGGGCTGTTGTTATGATGCGGATTTACCCCATTCCCGAGGAGGTTTTCGCCGAAATTGAATCTTGTGGAGCGGGGAAGGTTCTGGTGATTGAGGAAAACTTCGTCCACGGCGGTATTGGCGAGGCTCTGTCGGCTGAGCTGATGGGACGCAGATTCCACCCGGACGTAAAAATCTGCGGTGTGGAGCAGAAAAAAATCCCACACGGCAGCATTGATTCAATAATGCGCTATGCGGGAATGGATTTTGATTCGGTCAGGGAAAAAATTCTGCGGTTTTTGGGAGAAAAATGACCCATGGCAGGAGCTTTAGCGGAGAAAATTTCAAATTTGCGGGAGCTGTAGAATAAAATCGTGGGATTTTTAAGAATTCAAACTGAAGAAATGCCGAGACAGCCAGTCGGGGCTTCCCCACAACGTCGGATTGAGGTTATCTTTCCGGCGTCTTTTTGTTTTTAGAATTTTTTATACCTCGCACTCATCGCGGGTGAAGGTTTCTTCTTCCTCGTAGAGCTGCATCAGGCGGTCTTCTACTGTGATTTTGCGGTCGTATTTTTCGGCGGCGGTGACGTAATCGGCGGTGGCTTCGTCGCTGGTCAGGTAGTTGTCGAGGTCAACCAGCTCGACTTCAAGCTTCTTGATTTCCTTCGCAACGTCGGCTTTGTGCTTTTCCGCACGGCGTTTTTCCGCGTTGGCTTTCTTCCGCTCGAGATATTCTTCCTTTTGGGCGGATTCCGCTGACTTCCCCTGTGAATTCTCCCCGTTTCCGGATTTTTTTGCGGCTTTGTAGCTCTCGTAGTCATCGTAGCTGCCCCGGAAGTCAAGACCTCCTGCGCCTATGTCGACAAAACGTGTGGCAAGCCGACGGGTGAAGTAGCGGTCGTGGGATACACAGATGATGGTTCCGTCAAATTCCCGCAGTGCCGTCTCGAGGGCTTCACGGGATTCTATGTCAAGGTGGTTCGTTGGCTCGTCGAGGATCAGCAGGTTCATGCGGGACAGAATCAGCTTGGCCAAAGTCAGACGCGCACGCTCGCCGCCGGAGAGAACCGACACCTGCTTTTCGATGTCATCCCCACGGAACAAAAACAGGGCGAGGGTGTTCCGGATTTCCGTCTGGGTCAGGTTGGGGTAGGCGTTCCATAACTCGTCGATGACTGTAGAGTTTTCGTCGAGGTTCTGGTTCTCCTGATCGTAGTACCCCACCGTCACGTTGTATCCGAACTCGATTTCCCCCGAAATTGGCTCGAGGAAGCCGAGAAGAAGCTTGATCAGGGTGGATTTTCCGCAGCCGTTGGGTCCGGAGATGAACAGCCGGTCGTGCTTTTTTACGAGGAACGACAGATTTCTGAACAGCATATTGCCGTCGAATCCCATCGTGAGCTTCTTTATTTCAACCACGTCGTTGCCGCTCTCTCCTGAGGATTCAAGGGTAAAGCGGATGGACTTGGGAAGCTCGGTGGGTTTGGCAATTTTTACCATGCGGTCGAGGGCTTTTTCACGGGATTCGGCGGCTATGATGTTCCTCTCACGTCCCCAGCGACGCTGCTGCTCGATGTACGCTTCGATTCGGGCGATTTCCTTTTGCTGAAGGTCGTATTTCTTCTGCCACTCCCGACGGCGTTTTTCCTTTTCCGGCACGTACTGGGAGTAGGAAACCTTGTACAGCTCGGCGGTGCGGTTTTCGATGTCGAGGGTTTTGTTGGTCACGCGGTCGAGAAAGAGCCGGTCGTGGGAGACTAAAATTATTGTTTTGTTTTTATTATAAGCCGCAAGGTGACTTTCAAGCCACTCCATTGTCTCGGTGTCAAGGTGGTTCGTCGGCTCGTCGAGGATTAAAATGTCAGGCTCGCGTGAAAGAAGCCGTGCCAGTGCGAGTCTGGTTCTCTGTCCGCCGCTGAGCTGGGCTACGGGGGAGGAAAAAACCTCCTCGGGGAAGCCTAAGTTGACGAGAATACTCCGGCAGCGGGATTTATAGTGGAGTCCGCCGTCCCGGATGTAGCGGTTGTTTGTGGCGTTGTACTCGGTGGTGATTTGATTGATGCGGTCGTGGTCGTCGGGGGATGCTGAACTGAGTTCGTTCTGGAGCCGCTCAAGCTTCATTTCCGCCCGAACCAGATCCGGGAACACCGCGTACATCTGGCCGAGAACCGTTTCATTGACAATTGAAGAAACATCCCCCTCGGGCAGGTCGATTTTTAATACGTTGAACGCGTCGTCCTGATGGAGCATGCCGAGGGTCTTGTCCTTCGCGATGAAAACGCTGCCCTCGTCCGGCTCGTAGTCCCCGCTGAGCATTTTGAGGAGTGTGCTTTTTCCGCTTCCGTTGACCCCCACCACCGCAAGATGATCACCCTCTTCAATGGCGAAGGAGACGTTCTCGAGAATGTTGTTGGTCCCGATGCGGTATGCTAAATTGTTTGTGCTGATGGATATCATGAGTTTCTTTCCTTATATTATATACAGGGAATTTCTGTGGCGTCAGGCTGAATCTAAGATTGGACTAATGTCCTGCTGTAAGAGGTACGCAGCTGATGAGAGCCTGAGTCTGGACGAACGTGCGTCCGGTGATGCTGTCTTATCCGGCAAAAACACAGCGGGATTTGAATCAGCAGTGTGTTGATTACGGCGGCGTGAGTTGTAATATACGCATGATTTTTTGGTTTTATCCGTGAGCCGGCGCGGCCTTATTTCCTGTTCGGGATGGTGAAGGCGCGGGTTTCGTTGCCGCTGTTGTAGTTCTGTCCGGTCTGCTGGGGACGGCTCTGCTGTCTTACTGTGCCGTCGGCGTTGTAGTAGGTATTGCGGCGGGCGGGCTGACTTTGCTGGTTCTGCTGATTCTGCGGCTGGCTGTAGCCCTGTCTTGGCTGATTCTGGTTCCTGTAGCCGTTGTTGTAGCCCTGACGCTGATTCTGGGGCGCGTTATATCTGTTCCTGTACTGCTGTCCGTTGTAATTGCTCTGCTGATTCTGGGGCCGTCTCTGCTGACCTGACGGGAGCCGGTTCTGGGGTCTGTTCTGCGGGAGTCGGTTCTGCTGATTGGGACGGCGGTTTGCGCTGGTTCCGGGCCGCCCGTAGAGACGCTCGTCGTAGTATTCCTCCGGCATTCTGTAGGGCTGCTTTTTGCGGAAGATGTACTTCTGTAAAATGGCGGCGGCTTCGTCGTTGAACATGGCAAAGATGAAGAATCCCACGAAAATCACGACTATTGCTATAACTATGTAGAGGATGGCCTTGAAGATTCCCACAATAACCCCGCCGGCTGTGGTTCCTTTTTCTTCGTCCTTCGCGGAGTCTTCTTCGTCAGCGTCTGCCGCGTCTGTGATTCCCTTGGTCAGGGTGTTGCTCAGCTTGGTGACGCACATGTTCACGCCTCGGTCGATGTTTCCTTCCTCAAAATATTCCTCGAGATAGGTGTCGCGTATTTCCGTGAGAACCTCGTCGGTGAGGATTTTTTCAACACCTTCGCTGGGAACGAAATAATAGTTCTTGTCGTCGCTTGCGATGAGCAGAAGAACACCTTCTCCAAGCTTCCATTCCGTGAATACACCCCGGGCGTAGTCCGCTATGTCCACGTCTCCGGTTGTGGCGACGGTGCAGATTGCGATCTGGGTATTTGTTTCGCTGAGAAGGGTTTCGTTTGCCTTTTTCAGGGAGTTTATGGTTGATTCGGACAGGATTCCCGCTTCGTCGGCCACGTTGTTCTTTGGCTTGGGATAGGTGGCGGCCAATGCGGGAACGGCGCAGAGGATGCAGGTCAGAGTCAGAAGCATGACGGCGAGGACTCGGGTCAGATATTTTCGTTTTTTATTCATTTCATACTCCATTGCCATATAGCGGCGTGTAAAATGTTGAAAGAATTCCCACTTGACTGAAAACCGACTGAAAACCGCGGTTCAGCTTAGCGCATGTTGATGAGCTTCTGCTTGAGTTCATTTTCGATTCTTCCAAGCTCAGCCTCAGCCGCGACTCTCTTGTCGTGTCCTTCCTTCTGGATCTGCTGGATTTCGTCAAGGGTGTTGATGAGCTGTTCGTTGGTGTGGGTGAGGGTCTCGATGTCCACAATTCCGCGCTCGGCTTCACGGGTCACGTTGACGGTAGCCTGATGGAGGGATTCGGCGTTCTTGCGCAGCAGCTCGTTTGTCATGTCGGTTACCATTCTTCCGGCTTCCATTGCCTGACGTGAGTGCTCGATTCCGAGGGCAATTACCATCTGGCTCTTCCACAGGGGAATGGTGTTCATGATGATAGTCTGGATTTTTTCCGTCATCATGGTGTCGTTGTTCTGGACAAGGCGGATCTGTGGGGACATCTGGATGGAAACCATGCGGGTCAGCTCCAAATCGTGAAGCTTGCGCTCGAATCTGACGCACTGTTCCTCAAAGTCGTTTGCTGCCTGCGCGTCCTCAGGGAGTCCGGACTTCTGCGCCTTTGCTTTCATTTCTACAAGGGTGGTGGCTCTTTCTTCTTCGAGACGCTTCTTTCCGGCGACTATGTACATGGACAACTCCTTGAAGTAGCTCAGGTTCATCTCGTACAGCTCGTCGAACATCTTCACGTCCTTGAGAAGAGTAATCTGGTGCTGCTCGAGTATGGAAACGATGGAGTTCACGCTGTCCTCGCATTTTTCGTATTTTGTCTTGAGGTTCTCGATTTTGCGCTTGCTGTTCTTGAAGACTCCGAGGAAGCCGCCCTTGTCCTCAGCGTCCTCGTTCATGGACTGGAGATTGCCGATGAGGTTGGTTATCATGTTGCCCACCTCGCCGAAGTCCTTGTTCTTCACGCTGCCGAGAGCCGTGTCGCTGAAGTCGGAGATTTTCTTCTGTGCGGCTGAACCATAGCCGAGGATTGTAGTGGAGTCGGTGATGTCGATCTGCTTTGAGAAGTCGTTTATCATCTTCCGCTCGACCTCTGTAAACTGTGACTCGTCAAGAAGCGGCTGCTGGGCCTGTGCCTGCTGAGGTTGAGCCTGAGCCTCAGCGGACGCGCCGAACATTGCCGACGGATCGGGAGCCTTGGGAGTTTCTGCCGCCGCTGCCGCCGCTTTTGCTTCGGGTGAAATTCCTGCGTTCGGGTCGAGTGTGAGTTTGATTTCGTTATCCATTGTGGTTCTCCTTTATGTACAATCAATTATTTTCTGTTTTTTCGTCGGCTGGTTCTTCCGGCTTATTTTCCGGCTTGTCCTTTGGCTTGGGAGAGAATTTCCCGCAGCTTTTCAGTGAAAGGAGCCTTCCCGCTGAGGTGATTGACACGGCGGCGTAGAGGGCTGAGAAGAGAATCGGCGGATTTGGGTTGATCTCTGCCGCTCCGGTTATGAAATAGGATGAGATTATAAATCCCACGCTGATTCCGAGGCAGACCGCTGTGGAAAGAGCCGATGAGACAAGGCTGAGTCTGTATGGCGGACGGTTCGCGGTTTTCGGGAATGCCAGACGGCTCTCCCCAAGCATGAACAGGGCGCAGCAGCCTGTGGCAATCACGTTGAGGTAGCGCATCGGGCTGTTTATAGGCAGGGTGAAGTCAAAGTAGGAGGCAAAAAGGTACGCTACAAACGACATGGCCCCCAGACTTCCCACGGCGCCGCGGATACGGCTGACCCGGGTCTTGTTCGACAGTACGAGAAGAAAGAACACCGGAATGAAAATCTGTAGCAGCGCGGTGAGCAGGTTCAGCTTGGCCGTGTTTTCAAGTTCCCCGATAGAGAAGCCGCCTTTTGCAAGGTCCGACGCCTGCCCGAATATGTTGAAAAGGCATATCACCGAGGCGAAAGTTCCGCCGAAAACCGTGGCAATATTCTCGACCGGACGTTTTGCTAGAACATAGTTCCTCGAGGTCAAAGCAGCCGCCAGAGCCAGAATCACGCCGAGAACCGCCGACGTCTCAAGCACAACGAAAGCCGGAGAGGAATAGTCGAAGTAGCCAAGGGTGAAGTCGAAGCTGTATTTCAGGGCGAGAATCAGCGAAACGGCCGTAACAAGAGCCAGAACCAGTGAAACGAGCGGGAACAAAATGTATTTTTTATTTAAAAAGTCTTTCATGTGTCTCCTTTGAGCAATGCTTGGTGGAAATAATCATACATTATATATAATACCACAAATACGGCTCAAAGACAATAGGAAGAGTGAAATTTTTCGTAAAATTTAATCTGGAAAAATCGCCGGACTGGGAAAAACAGGCGTAAAATCGGGCGAAAAAACGAGTGGAATTTTACTCCTGCGTGACTTCTCGGGAAGAATTGTGCATAAATACCAAACGGGAGTGGTGAAATTCGGCGAAAGTTCTATATGTATGCGCGAAAAAAGTGTGCGTCAGACCCTTGCATATTTTAGTCAAATGTGGTATAATAAAACCACTTGATGTGCGAAGATGCGAAAGGTTGCCGCCCTGTACGGTTTGAACTGCCGGAGGACGGGTAATTTCCGCGGAGTATGTCCGATTAAATCGGGCGAAAAAAGTCGCGCTCCCTCCGGTTTTCCGGTGCGCATGAATCCTGTGGGCGGCAGGCTCTCTCCTGTGTGAGGGCTGTGCGCTCGATATTTCAGACGGATAAAGGCACACTCGGGGGCGTGTCAAGCCTCACGTCAAGCAAATATTTCCACTAAGGAGGCAAAACATGGCAGTTCAGGAAAAGATCAGGGTAAAGCTCAAGGGTTATGAGCACTCACTTGTCGATCAGGCGGCGGCAAAGATCGTTGACATCGCAAAGCGCAACGGCGCCGAAGTTTCCGGTCCCATCCCGCTCCCCACTGACAAGGAAGTGATCACCATCCTCCGCTCCGTTCATGTCAACAAGGACAGCCGCGAGCAGTTTGAACAGAGAACCCACAAGAGACTCATCGAAATAAAGCGCCCCTCGGCCAAGGTTGTCGATGCTCTCATGCACGTTGAACTTCCCGCCGGCGTAGACATCAGCGTCAAGCTGTAAGCTGATCTGAGGCGGTTCGTCCGGGCGGTGCTGTCCGGGGAAGGAATCGGTCAGATTTTACGGGAAACATCATTTTATCAAAAACCGGAGTCAGGCGTGAAAAACACACGTCGGACAAGCCGGAAGCCATACCAGCCGTACAGAGCGGAAAAGGCGAGTGTCTCCAACACAAAACCCGGGAAACTTTGATTTAAGGAAGTTTTGAGAAAAAATGTCATATAGTCAAGTTTTTTCACTCAAAAACGCAAATTATTTCAGAGTTAACTCACAGCTTGATGACGGTCAGGTCATGTTGACGGTCTCGGTCGGCTGCCGTTACGAGCGGACAAAGAGCGGAAAACGTGCTTTCGAAAAACGCTCTCCCGCTGGAAAACATTCCGTCAACCAATAACCTATTTTTTATGGAGGAACACGATGAAAAAAGGAATCATCGGAAAGAAGCTGGGAATGACTCAGATTTTTGCCGAAGACGGTAGCGTCATCCCGGTGACAGTAATCGAAGCAGGTCCCTGCCCGGTTACACAGAAGAAAACCTGCGAGACCGACGGTTACGAAGCCGTTCAGCTCGCGTTTGAAGACATGCGCGAAAAGCTCGTTACAAAGCCCGCCGCAGGCCACTTCAAGAAGGCTGGCGTTTCCCCGAAGCGTCACCTCAAGGAATTCCGTCTCGAAGACATCTCCGCTCTCAACGTTGGCGATGTAGTAGCCGCCGATACCTTCGCGTCAGGCGATAAGGTCGACATTACCGGTATTACAAAGGGCCGCGGATACACGGGCGCTGTAAAGAGATGGAACGCACACATTCTCAAAATGACTCACGGTACTGGACCTATCCACCGTCAGCCCGGTTCAATGGGCGCAAACTCCACGCCGTCGAGAATATACAAGAACAAGCACATGGCAGGTCAGTACGGTAACGAACAGGTTACGGTTCTGAATCTGGAAGTTGTCAAGGTAGATGCCGAAAAGAACCTCATCGCCGTAAAGGGAGCAGTTCCCGGAGCGAAGGGCGGAATCGTATTTATCCGTGACAGCGTCAAAGCATAAGACGGAAGGAGGATAAAGAAATGCCCGAATTAAAAGTAGTTAATATGGCCGGCGAGAGCGTTGGAAGCATCAGCCTTTCAGACAAGGTTTTCGCGGCTGACGTAAACGGCGCAGTCCTCCACGCGGCTGTGGTGAATTACCTCGCAAACCAGAGACAGGGTACTCAGTCCACTCTGACAAGAACCGAAGTTTCCGGCGGCGGAAGAAAGCCCTGGAAGCAGAAGGGTACAGGACGCGCAAGACAGGGTTCCACACGCTCACCCCAGTGGACTCACGGCGGCGTTGCTCTCGGACCCAAGCCCCGTTCATACAGAGCGAAGATCAACAAGAAGGTTAAGCGCCTCGCTATGTTCTCAGCTCTCTCCTCAAAGGTTCAGGACGGCGACATGATCGTTATCGACAAGATTGAAACGGCAGAATTCAAGACCAAGGTTATGGTGAAGATGCTCGCCGCTGTAGGTGCGAAGAAGAAGGCGCTCGTGGTTCTCGCGGACAACGACCTCAAGGCGCGTGAAAGCCTTTCCAACATCCCCGGCGTGAAGGTTGCTCTTTACAACACAATAAACGTCTATGACATTCTCAACTGCGACTCCTTTATCGTAGCTAAGACCGCGGCAGAAAAAATCGAGGAGGTATACGCATAATGAAGTTCGTTCAGGATATCATCAGAAGACCTTTGATCACCGAAAAGTCAAACGACCTCATCGCTGAAAGAAAGTACACCTTTGAGGTTGCCAAGGGCGCCACAAAGCCGGAGATCGCAAAGGCAGTTGAAGCAATGTTTGAAGGCACAAAGGTTCAGTCCGTCAACACCATCAACATGAAAGCGAAGAAGAAGAGACTCCGCTATGTCGAAGGAAAGACTTCTTCTTGGAAGAAAGCAATTGTCACGCTGACCGAAGACTCCAAGACAATCGAGTTCTTCGAAGGCATGAACTGATAGAGGAGGAATACGATAATGCCTACAATCAAATATAAGCCGACTACTCCGGCGAGAAGACATATGTCCGTTCCTTCATTCGAGGAAATCACAAAGTTCACCCCCGAAAAGAGCCTTCTTGCCACAAAGAAAAAGCACAGTGGCCGCAACTCCTACGGCAGAATCACCGTTCGTCACAAGGGCGGCGGAAACAGACAGAAGTACCGCATCATTGACTTCAAGAGAGAAAACACCGGCGCTCAGACAGTCATCGGCGTTGAGTACGACCCCAACAGAACCTCATACATCGCTCTCGTACAGAACGAAGAGGGCAAGAAGAGCTACATTTTGGCTCCCGTAGGCTTGACTGACGGTCAGGTTATCCACACCGGAGAGGACGCTGACATCATCCCCGGCAATACCCTTCCTCTTGCGAACATCCCCGTTGGTACCTTCATCCACAACATCGAAATCAACCCCGGCAAGGGCGGTCAGCTCGTCCGTTCCGCAGGTGCTCAGGCTCAGCTCATGGGCCGCGAGGGTGACCTCACAATGGTCCGTCTTCCCTCGGGTGAAATGAGATACATCCGCTCAGACTGCAAGGCCACAATCGGTCAGGTCGGCAACATCGAGCATGACACCGTAAAGGTCGGTAAAGCCGGCAAGACCCGTCACAAGGGCATCAGACCTACCGTCCGCGGTTCCGTCATGAACCCCTGCGATCACCCTCACGGCGGTGGTGAAGGCAAGTCCCCTGTAGGACGTCCCGGACCTGTTACACCTTGGGGAAAGCCCGCACTCGGCTACAAGACTCGTAACACGAAGGCGCGCACCAACAAGATGATCGTTAAGCGCAGAAACGCTAAATAAGGAAGGAGGCAGCTGTTAAATGAGCAGAAGTTTGAAAAAAGCACCGTTCATTGAAGAAAAGCTCTACCAGAGAGTATGCGAGATGAACGAAAAGGGCGAAAAGAAGGTGCTCAAGACATGGTCGAGAGCCTCTACAATATTCCCGGAATTCGTCGGTCACACAGTAGCCGTACATGACGGAAGAAAGCATGTTCCGGTATATGTTACCGAGGATATGGTCGGACACAAGTTCGGTGAGTTCGCGCCTACAAGAACCTTCAAGGGTCACGCAGGCTCGAAGACCTCGAACAACGGTAAGTAATTCGGAGGGAGGACATAAAAATGGTATCAAAGTCAACGCAGAAGTATATCCGCATTTCCCCCCGTAAGGTTACTATCGTTCTCGACCTTATCAGAGGCAAAGACATCGGAGAAGCGGTCGGCATTCTTAAAAACACACCCAAAGCCGCAAGCGAACACGTTCTCAAGCTCCTTAACAAGGTTGCGGCAGACGCTGAGAACAACTTCCAGATGGACCCCGAAAAGCTCTATGTTTCCGAGTGCTACGTGGCTCCCGGCATGACTCTCAAGAGAGTTATGCCCAGAGGCAAGGGTTCAGCTGACAGAATTTTAAAGAGAACAAGCCACATCACAATCGCAGTGGCTGAAAAGGAATGAGGAGGCAGTCGATAAATGGGACAGAAAGTTAATCCGCACGGCCTTCGCGTCGGCGTAATTAAAGACTGGGATTCCAGATGGTATGCTCCTGATGAAAAGTTCGGCGACATCCTCGTTCAGGATTATAAAATCAGAGAATACCTCAAGAAGAAGCTGATTCTGGCTGGCGTTCCGAAGATTGAAATCGAAAGAGACAACACTGGCAAGGTAACGGTTGAAATCAGCTGCGCAAAGCCCGGTATGGTTATCGGCAAGGCTGGCGCTGAAATCGAGAACCTTAAGGCTGAGGTTGCGAAGATCGCAGGCACTCCCGTCAACATCAAGGTTGTGGAAGTAAAGCCCGTTGAACTCTGCGCTCAGCTCGTAGCGGAAAACATCGCTTCTCAGCTGGAGAAACGTGTATCCTTCCGCCGCGCCATGAAGCAGTCAATCAGCCGTACAATGAGATTCGGAGCAAAGGGTATCAAGATCACGGTATCCGGTCGTCTGGGCGGCGCTGAAATCGCGAGAGTCGAGCATTATCACGAGGGTACAATCCCGCTTCAGACATTGCGTGCAGACATCGACTACGGTTTCTGGGAAGCAAACACCACCTACGGTAAAATCGGCATAAAAGTCTGGATCTACAAGGGCGAGGTTCTCTCCGAGGTATCCCGCACAAAGTCAGCAGGCGACGAGAGACGTCCGAGAGACAACAGACGCGGTGACGGCCGTAGTCAGAGACGTGACAGACGCGACGGTGACAGACGTGACGGAAATCGCGACAACCGTGGACCGAGACGTCAGGGTCAGGGCGACAGAGTCGTAAACAACGCAGGCTCCAACCGCGCTCCCAGAGCACCCAAGAAAGAAGAAGGAGGAGCTAACTAATGTTACAGCCGAACGGTAAGATTAAATACAGACGCGTTCAGAGAGGCCGTATGAAAGGTAAAGCTCTCCGCGGCAACAAAATTTCCAACGGCGAATACGGACTTGTGGCACTTGAGCCGGCTTGGATCACCTCCAACCAGATCGAGGCAGCCCGTATTGCCATGACCCGTTACATCAAGCGTGGTGGTCAGGTTTGGATCAAGATATTCCCCGACAAGCCGGTTACAGAAAAGCCTGCCGAAACCCGAATGGGATCCGGTAAAGGTTCTCCCGAGTACTGGGTAGCCGTTGTAAAGCCGGGCAGAGTAATGTTTGAAATGGGCGGCGTAACGGAAGACATTGCAAGGGAAGCTATGCGTCTTGCCGCACACAAGCTCCCGATCAAGTGCCGTTTTGCAACCAAGGCACAACTCGAAGAAGAAGTGGAGGGTTAAGCTGTGAAGGCGACAGAACTCAGAACAAAATCAAGCGAAGAGCTGGAAAAAATGCTCAAGGATCTCAAGTCCGAGCTTTTTACACTTCGCTTCCAGAATGCTATCAACCAGCTTGACAATCCCCATAAGATTGCAGATACCAAGAAGGATATCGCTCGGGTTATGACCGTTATCCGAGAAAAGAAGGCATAAGGGGGTAGAAAGAAATGGAAGAACGCGCTCTCAGAAAGACCAGAGTGGGCAAAGTGGTAAGCGACAAGATGGACAAGACCATCACCGTTGCTATCGAGGACCACGTTAAGCACCCCGTTTACGGTAAAATCATCAAGAGAACCTCAAAGATTCACGCTCACGACGCAAACAACGAATGCGGAATCGGCGACACCGTTGAGGTTATGGAGACAAGACCTCTCTCCAAGACAAAGAGATGGAGACTTGTCAGAATCATTGAAAAGGCTAAATAAGTTTTTTCAAAGGATTTATAGTCAGCAATACAAATTTTAAATATACAGAAACATTTGAGGGTGCGGCTCTGAGGTGATTCGGCGTAGTATTATGCGTCACCAAAGCGCGTAGTGTACCAAAGGGCAGTAAAGAAGCGGCGGCATAAAACCGTTTCACTGCTGCGTGGGACAAGCGGCACAGCCGGATGCGGCTCCTCGAATTGGCGTGTCAAAGAATACGCCGAAGATTAATTCAGGAGGAATTTACATTGATTCAACAGCAATCATTAATGAAGGTTGCGGACAACACCGGTGCCAAGGAACTCATGTGCATCAGAGTTCTGGGCGGTTCCGGAAGGCGTTATGCCAACATCGGCGATGTAGTTGTCTGCGCAGTCAAGAAGGCTACTCCCGGCGGCGTTGTCAAGAAGGGCGACGTAGTTAAGGCGGTAGTCGTAAGAAGCAGAAAAGGTATCCGCAGAAACGACGGATCTTATATCAAGTTCGACGAAAACGCAGCGGTTATCATCAGTGACGACAAGAACCCGAAGGGAACGCGTATTTTTGGCCCTGTAGCCAGAGAGCTGAGAGAGCATGAATACACAAAGATTCTTTCCCTTGCTCCGGAAGTTCTTTAATGGGGGTAGGATAAGATGAGAAAAAAGCTTCATGTAAAGAAGGACGACAAGGTTATCGTCATTTCCGGCAACTCCAAGGGAACTATCGGCAAGGTAGTCGAAGTGTCTCCCAAGGAAGGCAAGGTCATCGTTGAGGGCGCCAACATTGTCAAGAAGCACGTCAAGGCAAGACCTCCGCAGGAACAGGGCGGCATTATCGAAGCTCCCGCCGCTATGTACGCATGCAAGGTTCAGCTCTACTGCGACAAGTGCAAGAAACCCACAAGAGCCGCAAACAAGATCGACGGCGACAAGAAAACCCGCGTCTGCGCTAAGTGCGGCGCTGAGCTTTAATCGGAGGTAGACGATGGCTGCGAGACTTAAAGAACTTTATACAAAGGAAGTCGCACCCGCTCTTATGAAGAAATTCGAGTACAAGAGCGTAATGCAGATTCCCAAATTTGAGAAAATTGTAATCAACGTAGGCGCAGGCGACGCCAAGGAAAACTCTAAGGTTATCGACTCCATTATCAGCGACCTTACACTGATTTCCGGTCAGAAGGCTGTTCCCACATACGCGAAGAAGTCCGTCGCTAACTTCAAGCTCAGACAGGGCATGAAGATCGGCGCAAAGGTAACACTTCGCGGTGAGAGAATGTACGAATTCATCGACAGACTCTTCAACTTCGCACTTCCGAGAGTACGTGACTTCAAGGGTATCAATCCCGACGCATTTGACGGACGCGGAAACTACTCCCTTGGCCTGAAGGAACAGCTTATATTCCCCGAAATCGAATACGACAAGGTAGATAAAATCCGCGGCATGGACATCTGCTTCGTTACCACGGCAACTACCGACGCAGAAGCAAAAGAGCTGCTCACACTGATGGGCGCTCCGTTCGCTAAATAATAAGAAGGATTAAGAGGGAAATATAATATGGCAAAGAAATCAATGATTTTAAAGCAGCAGAAGCCTCAGAAGTATTCCACAAGAGAGTACAACCGCTGCAAAATCTGTGGACGTCCCCACGCTTATCTCCGCAAGTACGGTATCTGCCGTATTTGCTTCCGTGAGCTTGCTTACAAGGGTCAGATTCCCGGCGTAAAGAAGGCTTCATGGTAATTCCATCAATTTAAGGCGGAAAATCCGGCTCGGGTGCGGGTCTGACTCGGAAAAAGCGGTGCTTCTATGAGGAGTCGCGGTGAATCCGGCGGGCTGACACATGAGCAGGGAAATTTATTAAGGACTGGTGCGGCAAGGGTAACTTCTACTACCCCCACCGACAGTATATAGTCAATACCGACAGGAACAGGGGTGCGAAACTACAGAATTCAGCTTAGCAGGTGAGAAGCCGCGTTGGGCTGACAGCTGTAGTTAACTCCGGTTTACCATCGGTAGCAGCCGGGCAAAGCCGAACTTAAACGGAACTGCGCGGCAGCAAGATTTAATTATTACTTGCATGACAGGAGGAAAATTATTATGCAGATTTCAGACGTTATCGCCGATATGCTGACGAGAATCAGAAATGCGAATAACGCAAAGCACGAAACAGTTGATATTCCCGCTTCCAACATGAAGAAAGCGATCGCCGACATTCTTCTGGCTGAGGGCTACATCAAGAGCGTGCAGGTTATCGAGGATGGCAAGCAGGGCGTTATCAGGATCACGCTCAAGTACGGTCAGGGCAAGTCCAAGGTTATCCACGGACTGAGAAGAGTATCAAAGCCCGGTCTCCGTATTTACGCAAGCTGCGAGGACATGCCGAAGGTATTGAACGGTCTCGGTATTGCAATCGTTTCCACATCCAAGGGCATCATGACGGATAAGAAGGCAAGACATGAGAACGTCGGCGGCGAGATTCTCGCTTTCGTCTGGTAAGGGAAGAGGAGGAACACAATGTCAAGAATTGGTAGAGCTCCCATTACGGTTCCCGCAGGCGTTACCGTTACAGTAGGAGAAGATAATCTTATCACAGTAAAGGGTCCGAAAGGCACTCTCACATACACAGCACACCCGGGCATGACGGTCAAGGTTGACGGTGCTGTCGTTACAGTCGCAAGAGCTGACGACGAAGCTGAAAGCCGCGCTGTACACGGTCTGACCCGCTCCCTCATCCACAACATGGTTGTAGGCGTTTCCGAAGGCTACGAAAAGAAGCTGGAAATCGTCGGAGTTGGTTACAGAGCCGCTAAGGAAGGCAAGAAGCTCACGCTGAACCTCGGTCACTCCCACCCGATTTACTTCGAGGAGACGGACCTTGTAAAGTTCGACGTGCCGGACGCAAACACAATCATCGTCAAGTCTTACGACAAGCAGGTATGCGGTCAGGTAGCAGCGGAAATCCGTTCCAAGAGACCGCCTGAACCCTATCACGGCAAGGGCGTCAAGTACTCCGGAGAACACATCCGCCGCAAAGCCGGAAAAGCCGGTAAATAATGAAAGGAGACGTAGAAAATGGTTTCAAAAAGAGATAAAAACGCTCAGCGTCTTAAGAGACATGCGAGAGTTCGTGCTAAAATTTCCGGAACAACCGAACGTCCCCGTCTGGCTGTTTACCGTTCAAATGCTCACATTTACGCTCAGATCATCGACGACGTCAAGGGCGTGACCCTCTGCGCAGCCTCCAGCACCGAAGCCGGATTCGAAGGAATCGGTTCCAACAAGGAAGCCGCAAAGAAGGTTGGTCAGAAGATCGCTGAAAAGGCACTCGCTAACGGAATTACAGAAGTAGTATTCGACCGCGGGGGTTATATTTATCACGGACGTGTATCGGAGCTTGCAGCAGGCGCAAGAGAAGTCGGACTTAAGTTCTGATTTTCGACTGCAGCCGGCGGAGAAATCCGGTTTGTACACTGTTTAATTAACGCGGGGGCCTGAAACTGACCTGGGAACATGGCTGAGCGTGGGGTGACTCATTGTTCGGCTTACCCGTGTCAATTCGGCTCGTTTCCGCAAAGGTCTGGCGAGATAATTGGTTTTATCCAAAATATCCCGATCAGTTCTCATTAAAAAATGCGCGTGTCGCGCGGATTAATTAAACATCATCTGCCGAAAAGGCAGGACTGCGGTGCTTTTGCCGTAGTTAAGAAAGGATAAAAAATGGTAAAGAAATTCAATCCCGAGGGAATAGAACTCGAGAACAACCTTATCACGGTCAACGCCGTATCAAAGACCGTTAAGGGCGGTCGTGTACGTCGTTTTGCGGCTCTTATGGTTGTCGGTGACAGAAACGGTCACGTAGGTTACGGTCTCGGCAAGGCTGCTGAAGCTACCGAGGCTACAAGAAAGGCCATCGAAAACGCAAAGAAGAATATGATCGAGGTATCTCTCAAGGACGGCACAATTCCTCACGAGATTCTCGGCGAATACGGTGCGGGACGCGTTCTGCTGAAGCCGGCTGCAAAAGGTACCGGTATCATCGCAGGTAAGACAGTACGTGCAATCGTTGACCTTGCCGGAATCAAGAATATCCGATCAAAGAGCCTTCGCTCAAACAACCCTGTTAATGTAGTCAAGGCTACATTTGACGCACTCGCTTCCCTCAGAACTGCCGAAGAGGTTGCAAGAACCCGTGGTATTTCTGTGGAGCAGTTAAACGACTGAGGAGGTTTAAGTAAATGAAAGTTAAAGTTACACTTACAAAAAGCCTCATTGCAGCTAAGCCGAACCAGAAGGCTACAGCGGCGTCCCTTGGACTTGTGAAGATTGGCGACTCAATCATTCATGAAGCAGGACCCGTGCTTGACGGCAAAGTAAAGGTGATATCTCACCTTGTATCCGTGGAGAAGGCTTAACGCCCTCCGAAGATTCGACAAAACAAAAAAATTCGTACAGGAGGATTAACCATGAAGCTCCATGAACTTTCACCGGCTCCGGGTTCCAAAAAGGACTGCTTCCGCAAGGGAAGAGGCGCAGGTTCCGGCAACGGTAAGACGGCAGGCAAAGGACACAAGGGTCAGAATGCCCGTTCCGGCGGCGGCGTTCGTCCCGGATTTGAAGGCGGCCAGCTTCCGCTTTACAGAAAGCTTCCCAAGAGAGGCTTTAAAAACCGTTTCAAGACCGAATATGCAATCGTTAATGTTGCCACACTTGACAAATTCGCTGATGGTGAGACGGTAAATCTTGACAAACTTATGGAAACGGGTGTAATTAACAAGCCCCTCGACGGTCTTAAGATACTCGGCAACGGCGAAATTACCAAGAAATTAACCGTTCAAGCGTCCGTTTTCTCCGCAAGCGCTAAGGAGAAGATCGAAGCTGCCGGCGGAAAGACCGAGGTGGTATAAGTGTTCAAGACAATAAGAAACGCATGGAAAATAGCTGACCTGAAGAAGAAACTGATATTTACGCTAGTTATTGTCATTCTCTACAGAGTCGGAACAGCAATCCCGATTCCTTATGTTGATTCGGATGCCCTCAGCTCGTCAATGCTAGCGACAGGCGGCTCCATATTCGCATATCTCAACATTTTAACAGGTTCTGCATTTGCCAATGCGACGCTGTTTGCTTTGGGTATCAACCCCTACATCACGTCATCCATTGTAATGCAGCTGTTGTGCATCGCCATTCCTTATCTCGAGAACCTCTCAAAGGAAGGCGAAGAAGGCAGAAAGAAAATCAACCAGATTACACGTTATGTAACAGTAGGTCTCGGCCTCATCACTGCCATCGGCTACTACCAGCTTCTTAAATCCTACAATCTCCTCGTTGACGAGGGCTTGTTTGCTGCAATCGTAATTATCGCTTGTTATTGCGCAGGTTCTGCTCTCGTTATGTGGCTGTCGGAGAAGATCAATGAAGACGGTATCGGAAACGGTATCTCTATTATCCTTTTTGCCAACATTATTTCCCGTCTCCCCAGCTTTGCTCTCCAGATCATTAACCTCGTTACAGGAAAGACCTCATTCACAAGAGGTGACGGCACATCCTACTTGGTTCCGTTCTGGGCAGGCATCATTATCGCTGTAGTTGCGCTGGCTCTCTCCATCGCAATGATTGCGTTCATCGTCTGGATGACCAACAGCGAGCGCAGAATCCCGATTCAGTATGCAAAGAGAGTTGTGGGAAGAAAGATGTACGGCGGCCAGTCCTCCAACCTTCCTATTAAGGTTAACATGACCGGTGTTATGCCCATCATCTTCGCTTCTTCCATCTGCTCCATCATACCCACAATCAAGATGTTTGCGAACCCCGCAGACGGTTCCTTCTGGGACAAGTTCTTCGGAATTTTCGACACAGACGGCGTTCTCTACGCGGTTCTCACCTTTATACTCATTATCGCGTTCGCTTACTTCTACACCTCGATTTCCTTTAATCCTGTAGAGGTTGCGAACAACCTTAAGACAAACGGCGGTTCCATCCCCGGAATCCGTCCCGGTCGTCCTACGGCTGAGTATATTACAAAGATTCTCAATCGTGTGACATTTGTCGGCGCTATTCTCCTGTCCGTTGTGGCGGTTCTCCCCCTGATTCTCAACCTGATATCTGGCGGAAATCTCAACGGTCTGGCATTTGGCGGCTCCTCGATTATAATTGTTGTCGGAGTTGTTCTTGAGACAATCCGCGAAATCGAGGCTCAGATGACCATGCGTCACTACAGAGGATTCCTTGAATAATTGAAGATCAGCGCTTCACATGGAATGGGCAGGGTTTTTATAATCGCTACCCATTTCGTTGTTGAAGCGCAAATTGACATAAAACAACAGAAAATCAACTTTTTACCAATAATTTAGGAGTAAACTGATGTCGAATAAAATAAATCTTATCCTTCTCGGCGCTCCCGGTGCGGGCAAGGGAACTCAGGCTGAGCTTATTTCCGAAAAGTTCGGTATTCCTGCCATTTCCACCGGCCAGATTATCCGCGAGGAGATCGCTTCCGGTTCGGCTCTCGGCGAGCAGGTCAAGTCATACACCTCAAAGGGCGAGCTTGTACCCGACGGCGTTGTCATTGACATAATCAAAAGCCGCCTCGCAAAGGACGACTGCAAAAACGGATTCATCCTCGACGGATTCCCGAGAACTGTACCTCAGGCGGCTGCCCTTGACGAAATGGGCGTGGAGATCACAGACGTTATTTCCATCGAGGTCTCCGACGAGAACATTATGCTCCGCATGAGCGGCAGACGTGTTTGCAAAAAGTGCGGCGCAACCTATCACACCGTCTACAAGCCGTCCCCCAACGGTGACAACTGCGTATGCGGCGAGCCTCTCACAAGACGTGCTGACGACGACCCGGAGGTTGTTAAGTCCAGACTTGTGGTATACCACGACCAGACCGAACCTCTCAAGGACTTCTACAAGGCCAAGGGACTCCTCAAAATCGTCTATGGTCAGGAAGAGCTGGCGGACACAACGGACCTCACCTTCAAGGCTCTCGAAAGATAACCGGTATACAAAATCAGCGAATAAAAATTCAGTTCGGGTGATATTTTCTGTACAATCCGGAGATGAATGAAATTTTCCTTCAATATTATATATAGAAAAGATCTGATATTAATGATTATATTAAAAAACAACGAGCAGATAAAGAATATGCGCATTGCCGGACGTATTACCGGTGAAGCTCTCCTGCTGGGGGGAGAAATGGTAAAGCCCGGAGTCTCAACCAAGCAGATTGACGACAAAATCCGCCACTACATCGAAAAGTGCGGGGCAAAGGCGTCATTCCTCGGCTACGGCGGGTTCCCGGGTGCGGCCTGCATTTCAGTGAACGAGCAGATCATCCACGGAATACCCTCCTACCACAAGATTATCGAGGAGGGGGACATAGTGAAAATCGACGTGGGCGCGTTCATCCACGGCTATCACGGGGACAGCGCAAACACATTCCCCTGCGGACAGGTTTCCGACCTTGCGAAGAAGCTGATTGAAGTGACAAAGCAGAGCTTCTACCTCGGGGTTGAGGCTGCCGGAAAAGAAGGCGCGCGGCTTGGAGACGTTGGTCACGCCATAGATTCATACGTTGTGGAAAACGGCTTCTCCACGGTGAAGAAATACGTTGGACACGGCGTAGGCCATGACCTTCACGAGGACCCCAACGTGCCGAACTACGGTACTCCAGGACGCGGCGCGAGAATATGCCGGGGCATGACCATAGCAATCGAGCCAATGGTGAACGTGGGCGGTCCTGAAGTGCGTGAGCTTTCAGACAACTGGACTGTTGTAACAAAGGACGGCACGCTGTCGGCTCACTACGAGCACACGATTGCCCTGACTGACAACGGAGTGGAGCTTTTGACAAAGGTTGACTGACGTAAAACGCGCGTGAGGCATGCTTGGGCACAGCGGGATTTTGCTTCTGCTGCCTGAGATGGCCCGGCCGGTCTTCGGCAAAAGGCCTGCTTCACGGGCTGATGGAGGACTGACATGCCAGCTGACAGAAAAATTATTTTTCCCCGGGCGGGGGATGTGGTTGAGTCAAAGCAGGGGCGGGACAGGTACAGAATCTTTTTAGTGACGGACGTAGATCTTGACTCCCCCGTCCCCTGCGCGACTATAGCAGACGGAAAACTGCACAAAAAAACGGACGGCAAGCGCAAAAATTTCAAGCATATTGCATACCCAGAGAGAATAGGCAAAATAAACATTGGAGTTGACGCTAAAACGCTCGATGATGTGCAAATTGCTGAAATTTGTGAAAAATACGATGTTTTAAGAAAAAAATTGTAAAACCCTCTTGACAAAAAAGGGGTTTTGGACATATAATATTAAGACGGTGTATTTTTCACCGAAATATATATACGATCAAGGGAGGATACAGTTTGCCGAAGGACGACGTTATTGAATTTGAAGGTGTCGTAGTCGAAGCACTTCCGAACGCAACTTTTAAAGTAAAGCTGCCTAATGATATGATCGTTACAGCGCATATTTCGGGCAAGCTAAGGATGAACTTTATCAGGATCATGCCGGGCGACAAGGTCACGGTGGAAGTCTCGATATATGATCCGTCCCAGGGAAGAATTACATGGCGTACAAAGGGCTGAGCTTTGAGCCAATAGTTACTACTCAGCAATTACAAGAAAGGTGGTAAAATACTGTGAAAGTAAAGCCTTCCGTAAAGAAAATCTGCGAAAAGTGCAAGATCATCAAGCGTCATGGCCATGTTATGGTCATCTGCGAGAATCCGAAGCACAAGCAGAGACAGGGTTAAAAATTTGTAGAGAGGTGGACAAGTATGGCACGTATTTCCGGCGTTGACATTCCCAATGCTAAACGTGTAGAGGTCGCTTTGACTTATATCTACGGAATCGGTCCCAAGAGCGCGAGAGACATTCTTGCGGCTACCGGGATCAACCCCGATACAAGAGCAAAGGATCTGACAGAAGAAGATATCGCCAAGCTCCGTGACGAGATTGAAAACCACTACACCGTTGAAGGTGAACTCAGAAGAGAAGTGGCTCTCAACATCAAGAGACTGGTCGAAATCAACTGCTACCGCGGCATCAGACACAGAAAAGGTCTCCCCGTCCGCGGCCAGAGAACAAAGACAAACGCGAGAACAAGAAAAGGTCCTGCAAAGACTATCGCAAACAAGAAGAAGTAAAAGGAGTGAGAGGATTAAATGGCTAAAGCAGTAAGGAAGGTCATCAAAAAGCGCAGAGACCGCAAGAACATTGAAGCCGGTCACGCACACATCCGCTCGACCTTCAACAACACTATCGTAACAATCACAGACGTACAGGGCAACACCGTAGCATGGTCATCCTCCGGCGGTCAGGGATTCAAGGGTTCGAGAAAGAACACCCCCTATGCGGCTCAGACAGCGGCAGAAGCAGCAGCCAAGGGAGCTATGGAGCATGGCATGAAGACGGTTGAAGTGTATGTAAAGGGTCCCGGCAACGGTCGTGAAGCCGCAATCCGCGCACTCCAGACAGCAGGACTCAACATCACGCTTATCAAAGACGTAACTCCGATTCCTCACAACGGATGCCGTCCGCCCAAGCGCAGAAGAGTTTAATTTTAGGAGGATTTACAGAAAATGGCAAGATATACAGGTCCTTCATGCAAGCTCTGCCGCAGAGAAGGCAAGAAGCTGTTCCTCAAAGGCGACCGCTGCCTGACAGACAAGTGTGCAGTAGCCCGCCGTACTACGGTTCCCGGCCAGCATGGCGCAGGAAGAAAGGTAGTAAAGGAATACGGACTCCAGCTCAGAGAAAAGCAGACCGCTCGCCGCTATTATGGCGTTCAGGAAAAGCAGTTCCTCAACTACTACGAAATGGCTGACAAGAAGGAAGGCGTAGCAGGCGAAAACCTCCTCACACTTCTCGAATGCCGTCTCGACAACATCGTATACAGAATGGGTCTGGCCTCCAGCCGTAAGGAAGCGCGTCAGTTCGTCCGTCACGCTCACTTCACCCTCAACGGCAAAAAGGTTGACATCCCCTCGATCCTCTGCAAGCCCGGCGACGTAATCGCACTCAAGGACAAGAGCAAGGGAAGCGAAAAGTTCAAGGCTCTGGCAGAACAGATGGAAACTGCAGTTGTTCCGAAGTGGCTCGAAGTAAACACAGCTGACCTTTCAGTTAAGGTTGCGGCTCTCCCCAAGAGAGAAGACGTGGACTTCCCGTTCGAAGAACAGCTCATCATCGAACTTTACTCCAAGTAATAACCTGCTGCGGGAGTATTTTGCGGAATTTCTCGGGCAGTATAAAAGTTTCCAAGCAGGCATTCCCGCATAGATTTGCAAAAACCTACGGCACCGGCAGGATTCAGAAGGACACTGAGTTATTATCCGGCCGGACGAAAAAGATGTGGATTTGGCAAAGAATAAAGACGGAGGGTTATTATTAAATGATTGAAATAGAAAAGCCGAATATTGCGACTATAAATTTAAGCGAAGACGGAAGAAACGGAAAGTTTATTATCGAGCCGCTTGAGAGAGGCTACGGTATTACCCTCGGAAATTCACTGCGCAGAGTTCTTCTCAGCTCATTGCCCGGCGTTGCTGTAACAAGCATCAAAATCGACGGCGTTCTTCACGAAATGACTACCATTCCCGGAGTCAAGGAAGACGTGCCTGAGATCGTGCTGAACGTAAAGGGCATTGTAGCCAAGCTGCACACCGAAGGACCCAAGACTGTCATGATAGACACGACGGGCGCCTGCGATGTCACAGCCGGAGACATCAAGCAGAACGCTGACATCGAGATCCTTAATCCTGATTTTCACATCGCCACCGTCGAAAACAATGTGCGCTTCTACATGGAGCTGACATTCGACCACGGCAGAGGATATGTTTCTCAGGAAAAGAACAAGCAGATTTTTCAGCAGAACAGTCAGGGAGTATCCGCGCCCATAGGCACTATATTTACTGATTCGATATACACTCCTGTTCATAATGTAAACTACACGGTTGAAAACACAAGAGTCGGCTCCAGCACGGACTACGACAAGCTCACGCTGGAAGTATTGACGAACGGTGTAATTTTAGCCAAAGAAGCGATTTCACTCGGAGCCAAGATACTCAACGAACATCTCAATTTGTTTGTCGATCTCTCAGACGAAGCAAAGAACGCGGAAATAATGGTTGAACGCGAGGAAACTATTAAGGAAAAGGTACTTGAGATGACCATTGAGGAGCTTGACATGTCGGTTCGCAGCTTTAACTGCCTGAAGCGTGCCGGCATAGACACTGTAGAGGATCTCATCAACAAAACCGAGGATGAAATGATGAAAGTCCGCAACCTCGGAAAGAAATCGCTGGAAGAAGTTATCCAGAAGCTGCACTCCCTCGGTCTGGACCTGAAAAAGGACGACGAGTAATTCCTGCGCGGGTTCCGATGAGTCAGGGCTTATTTAAGGCTTGTTTTATTCATCGGACTGCGGCGGACTCAGGCTCAATTCAGGTTCTGCTCCGTAAAGCGGTCGGTTTCAGGAGGCTGTATTTCTGCGCTCAAAACCGCACTCCGGCTTTAGTGGAGAAGCTTACATTAGTTAATATCAATCTAAAATTCGATAGAAGCTGCATTTCCATGTTTGCGGCATCATTTAGCACAAGGAGGTAGGGATAAATGCCCGGTACCAGAAAACTCGGCAGACCGACGGCGCACAGAAACGCTATGCTTCGCGGCTTGGTGACATACCTCATCGAAAACGGTTCGATCGAGACAACTCTCACCAGAGCGAAGGAAGTACGCTCAGTTGCCGAAAAGATGATTACCCTTGGCAAAAAGAATACTCTCGCAAGCCGTCGTCAGGCTCTTGCGTATATAACCAAGGAAGACGTTGTTAAGAAGCTCTTCGACGAGGTAGCTCCCAAGTATTCCAACAGAAACGGCGGCTACACCCAGATCTTCAAGCTCGGTCCGAGACGCGGCGACGCTGCCGAAATGGCTCTGATCAAGCTCGTTGACGAAGAAGCCAAGGCTGAATAAGCTACTGTAATATTAAACCGTGTCGTGTATTCATTACCGCATGATACGGTTTTTTTATGTCCATAAACTAACTCCACTTTCGATCCCGAACGTTTTGAATTTCCTCATGTCAGCAACACTGGTAGCAATCGCTATAAACTATAGCTACCCTATATTGGCAGCACCCAATCCCAAAAATCATTTGTTTGATGTTTTTGCAAACGAACTTGTTCGTTAGAGCTTCATTCCAAGAAGCGTCCCGCATCCCCCGTACCCCCGTCTCCCTAAAAATTATTAAATGATTTGTAAATTTGCATATATTCGCTTGACTTTTCTCGCTTTTTAGTATATAATCTGTATATTGATATTTTCGCTTGAAGACGGCTCTGAATTGTTTGTATGTTAATATAATTCATAGGTGTCTTCAGTCAGCCAGTTTATATATTAGAAAGGCTTGTCTACATATGAAAAAGTTTGTTTCAGCTTTACTCGCGGCTGTTCTGGCCGTCACTCCTGCTTTATTGTCATCCTGCAGCGAATCGGATCCGGTTAAGGAGCTTCTCAAACGGGCTACGGTCATCAGTCTCGAAGGCTCTACCGCGTCTTGCGAATCCGAGACGGTTTATGTCGCCGCCGACGGAAAAATCACCATAACCCGGGCGGGAACCTATTCAATCGAAGGCACCCTTGACGACGGCCAGATTTACGTGGACTGCGTGGACTCGGGCAACGTGGATATCGTGCTCAACAACGCAAGCATCAACAACAGCGACGGCGCGGCTATCGTCATCAAGAAGGCCACTGGCGCCACTCTCACAATCCTTGACGGCACGGTCAATACATTATCCGACGGCTCATCCTACACCTTCGAGAATGCGGGAGACGACGAACCTGACGCGGTTGTGTTCTCAAAGGAAGACCTCATTATCAACGGTGAGGGCAAGCTCATTGTGGACGCAAATTACGCCGGCGCGATTTACTCCAAGGATGGCCTGACCATCGAGAGCGGCGAGTTCGAGCTTGACTCCACGGCTCACGCAATCAAGGGAAAGGACTACCTCGTAATCAACGGCGGTAAGTTCAATATCCACGCGCTGGGCGACGGAATCAAGTCAACCAACACCGAGACTGAGCTTGTGGGCTACCTGACAATCAACGGCGGCGAGCTGAACATCTACTCCGAGGACGAGGGAATTCAGGCGGTCTCTGCCATCAACATCAACGGCGGCACGGTTTCCATCCAGTCCACCAATAACGGAATCAAGTGCGGCGGTAAGATTTACTTCAACAGCGGAAGCGTTGCGATTGACGCACAGGACAACGCTCTCGACGCGGCTGACGTGGCTCATGAGTCCGACTGTTCAGTCACGATAAACGGCAGTCCTTACATTGGCTGAGCTTCGGTTGAATAAAATATAGCAATAGCATTATAGCATAAACAGGCAGTCGACGGACATGGTTGGCTGCCTTTTTTGCGCTCTCCTGAGCTGACCGCAGCGGATTTCATGCCTTTTTTGGCCCGATTTTCTGTGGTTCCGGTTTTAGCAAAGTCGGCGGGGGAGTGCTTTAAAAATATTTGTTAATAATCTGTAAACTCTCGCAAAACCTCTTGATTTTTTCCATTAAAAGGGTTACAATATACTCGAAAGTTAGCAGTCCGGTCAATCGAGTGCTAAAAATCGAAGAGCCGGCGGATACTTGAAAATCACATAAAACCAAATCCAATATAAAGTATGAAAGGGAGCGTTTATTATGACATTAAAACCTATTGCAGACAGAGTTGTAGTAAAACTCGTTGAAGCTGAAGAAACAACAAAGACAGGCATCGTTCTTCCCGGCGCGGCTAAGGAAAAGCCCCAGGTTGCCGAGGTAATCGCTGTAGGTCCCGGCGGCGTGGTTGACGGCAAGGAAGTCGTAATGACCGTAAAAGTCGGCGATAAGGTTATCACCAGCAAGTACGCGGGAACTGAAGTAAAGTGCGACGGCGTTGAGTACAACATCGTTAAGCAGAACGACATCCTCGCAATCGTTGAATAATCGGCTGTATTAAAATAAAATTTACATGAAGGAGTTTGATATATTATGGCTAAAGATATTCTTTACGGTATAGACGCAAGAAACGCTCTCATCAAGGGCGTCGACAAGCTGGCTGACACGGTTAAAATCACCCTCGGCCCCAAGGGAAGAAACGTAGTACTCGACAAGAAGTACGGCACTCCCCTGATCACAAACGACGGCGTAACAATCGCCAAGGAAATCGAGCTTGAGGACGGTGCTGAAAACATGGGCGCACAGCTGGTACGCGAAGTTGCCACCAAGACAAACGACGCAGCCGGCGACGGTACAACAACCGCAACCCTTCTCGCTCAGGCATTCATCCACGAGGGCATGAAGAACGTTGCCGCAGGCGCAAACCCGATGGTAATCCGCAAGGGTATCCAGAAGGCTGTTGACGTTGCGGTTAACTCCCTCAAGACCGCGTCCCAGACCGTAAACGGCAAGGAAGACATCGCGAGAGTCGGCACAATTTCTGCATCCGACGAGGTCATCGGCACACTTATCGCTGATGCTATGGAAAAGGTTACATCCGACGGCGTTATCACCGTTGAGGAATCAAAGTCCGCTGAAACCTACAGCGAGGTTGTTGAAGGAATGCAGTTCGACCGCGGCTATTTGTCCCCCTACATGGCTACCGACACCGACAAGATGGAAGCGGTTCTCGACGACGCTCTCATCCTAATCACCGACAAGAAAATTTCCAATGTACAGGACATTCTTCCCCTTCTCGAGCAGATTCTCAAGGCCGGCAAGAAGCTCCTCATCATCGCAGAGGACGTTGAAGGCGAAGCTCTCACCACATTGGTTCTCAACAAGCTCCGCGGCACATTCACCTGCGTTGCTGTAAAGGCTCCGGGATTCGGCGACAGACGTAAGGAAATGCTTCAAGACATCGCTATCCTCACAGGCGGCGAGGTAATCTGCGACGAACTCGGACTCGAGCTTAAGGACACCACAATCGACCAGCTCGGCAGCGCACGTCAGGTTAAGGTTAACAAGGACAACACTATCATCGTAGGCGGCGCCGGAGACAGTGACGCTATCAAGGGAAGAATCTCACAGATCAAGTCCGCTATCGAGGTAACAACATCCGACTTTGACAGAGAGAAGCTTCAGGAAAGACTTGCAAAGCTCTCCGGCGGCGTTGCAGTAATCAAGGTTGGCGCGGCTACCGAGACTGAAATGAAGGAAAAGAAGCTCCGCATCGAGGACGCACTCAACGCAACCCGCGCGGCTGTTGAAGAAGGCATCGTAGCAGGCGGCGGCACGGCTTATGTAAACGTTATCGACGACGTTGCGGCTCTTCTCGACACTACAGAAGGCGACGAAAAGACAGGCGTTTCCATCGTTGTAAAGGCTCTCGAGGCTCCCGTACGCCAGATTGCCGAAAACGCAGGCTTCGAAGGCTCCGTTGTGGTTGACAAGATCAAGATGTCCGGAAAGAAGGGCTACGGCTTCAACGCGGCTACTGAGGAATATGTTGACATGATCGAAGCCGGAATCGTGGACCCCACAAAGGTAACACGCTACGCACTCCAGAACGCCGCATCCGTTGCTTCCATTGTTCTGACCACAGAAGCGCTTGTTGTGAGCCAGCCCGAACCCGAACCGGCAGCTCCCGAGGCAGGCATGAACGGCGGCATGTATTGATAAAGTAAGCTTTCATCCTTAATAAAATAGAGAAGGACTACAGTAATATGCAGCCCTTCTTTTTTGTTGTTTTTCAGTTTGCCGCCGCGGATTTCTTTTGGGGCAGGGTGGGTTTATACTTGGTTGCAATGTACGCAACGTCGGAGATTACAGCGTATCTCACAGCCGCTCCGTTACAGCGGAGGATTATTGCGTCGACGTCGAATACTCCTGCCATAATGAAGAGCTGGAGCATTTCGAGGGGGGACGGACACTGCTATTGCTGTGATCAGAATTCGGAAAAGTCGGGTGTTATAGATAAGTCTCATGAAAACGGTCAGGGGGATGAAGCTGATGAGGTTGCCGACGAAAAAGTTTATTACAATGTCAGTATTAATGTGTTTCAGGCTCAGTTTGTCGATCATTGATAACATTGTCCTGAAGGGGACGAAACTGACTGAAGTCTCGATATAACTCCATTTTGGGAACCTTATCGGGACAATCTGCCCTCGTCCGCTGCCTAAAATCCCGAAGTAGAACAAAAGAAGGGCGGTCATGTAAAATGCGAACAGAATGTGCAGGGTGACGCGGAGTTTTTTGCTCTGTATCATTTTTTTCCCTCCTTTAGTGGGATAATCCATTATAACATAAAACTAAAAATAGTCAATATGTTTATTCAACAAATAAAGCAGTGCTTAGCTGTAGAACACCAACAAAAAAGAACCCGTATTTTACTACAGGCTCTCTAGGATTTGCGTTTTACTTCGCGGATTCATCGGCTGTGTCATCGACTACTGTAATCGACTTAATCACTACCTTCTCCGTGGGGCAGTCGTATTTGTCCGTGGGGACTGAGGCTATCTCGTCTACTACTTCCATTCCCTCAACTACTCTACCGAATGCGGCGTAGTCTCCGTCGAGATGGTGGGCGTCGGCGTGGCAGATGAAGAACTGGGATGACGCGCTGTCCTTATTCTGACTTCTTGCCATGGAAATCGTTCCCCGGGTGTGGGTGATGGGGTTGTCCCAGCCGTTTGACTTGAACTCTCCCTTGATTGTCTCGTCGGAGCCGCCCATGCCAGTGCCTTCCGGGTCCCCGCCCTGAATCATGAAGTTTTTGATGATTCTGTGGAAGGTCAGCCCGTCGTAGAAGCCCTCGTTTACCAATTTCAGGAAGTTCTCCACTGTAATCGGCGCGGCTTCGGGGTAAAGCTCCAGCTTGATTATGCCGCCGTTTTCCATTTCAATCTGTACCATAACGGTTTCACCTAAATCTTCATCCGTCCCTTTGGATTTGCCGCAAGAGCTTACGACAAACGTCAGAAGAACCAGTGCGGCAGTGAGCAGGATTATTGTTTTTTTCATACGGATAAAGCCTTTCTTTTTTTAAAATTTTTGCCTGAATTGATGTTTTTTCGCGCTCGTACGTTGATTTTGTGTCAGTCCTCGGGGAGGGTTTTGTCGAAGGGTGCGCGCCTGTTGGGACAGTCCAGCTTGCCGCAGAACATGCAGGACTCAAAGCTGTGTTCCGTTTCAAAGTAAATTCCCGAACCGGACTTGAATGGCACCATGAGGCAGGAATCCGTAAGACGTACTCCTGTTTTACGCCCGCCGCCTAAAAGTTCGAGCAGCGGTACTTGATTTTTGAGGTTCCACTGCTTTAGCGAGCCGGGGTTCAGGGTGGAGAAGTGTCTGCCTTTGAAGTAATTCTCCTGAACGTACTCCCGCATTGTCGCCCCTGCAAGCCTCATGTAAGCCACGGAAACGTCGTCGATTATCCCCCGCAGGAAGAGATCCGGCTCCGTTTGGGACAGCTGGTGCAGTTCCATGCCACATGTGACGGTGAAGGGGTATACCGTGGGGCTTTCGCTTTCGTAAACCGAGTGGAGCTTGTCGGGAAGCAGGGAGCCGTAGAAGCTGACCCCGCCTATGACGGCACGTTTTTCTTTTGCCGAGAGGAAAGTTACCTCAGCCGGACGCAAAAATCCCTTTGGGGAAGCGACGGACTCGCATTTTTCAATGAGGGCGAGAATCTCTCCGTCCCCGTCTTCGTCTCCAGTTCCCCATTTGTCGAGAAGTGCGGACTTTGTCTTTTCGTCAAGTACGGCCGGGGCATGGACGAACAGAACTCCCCCGTCGGTCTGTGTGATTGCAGGATTCATAAGTTATCCTTGATGTCATGCGTTTTCATATATTGTACCAGAAAAGCGGCGGAAAGTCAAATGAATATGAAAAAAATCCTGCGTCTCGGGCATAATATTTATTGATATGATCTGCGGGAGCGCTGTTTTTGCCGGAAGTGGCTTCCGCGCGGGTTCAGGGGGATTTATGAAGCTGATTTTTGCGGTGGCGGCGGGGATTTTTTTGGCTCAGGTAGCCGGCTCATCACTGGGAAGCCTGATTCTGCCGTTCCTTTTGGCCTATATTTTCGCCCGCATTTTCCGTCCGGTGGGACTTAAGCTGTCGAAAGTCTGCCGGGTGAAGGAAAAGGTGGGATGCGCGGTCTTGGCAGTACTCATCTGCGTGGCGGTGGTATATTCGGCTATCGTGCTGTCAGCTGACGCTATAGGCCGGTTCGGCGACATGGAGGCAATCAGCGGTGGGGTCAGGTCGGCGTGGGGTGTGATTCTCTCGGCTTTCGACAGCCTGCCCCTCCACCTCTTCGGGGACGAGAACCGGATCCGCTCGTTCATTGTGTCAGCGGCTGAGAACATGGCACTCTACCTCGGCAACGTTCTTGCATCCGCCGTGGGGAATCTGGCAAAGGCTCTGCCCGCGTTTATGCTGTCGCTGGCTGCGGGGGCGGTGAGCTTTGTCTACATGACTGCCGACATGGACGAAATCGGCGCGGGCATAATGGCGCTTATTCCGGAAAAACACCGAGGTTCGGTCAATCGTGTGTTCAGCCGTGGGGTTGAGGCGGTCTTCGACTACATCCGGGCATATCTGGAGCTTGGGGTGATTGTCGCGGCAATGCTGCTCTTTGGCTTTCTTATATTAGGAATTGATGGAGCGGTGCTGAAGGCGGTGGTTATCTCCCTGATAGACGCGCTTCCGGTATTCGGCTGCGGAACCATACTTCTGCCGTGGGGTGTGTTTGAATTAATTGAAGGAAAAACCTTTGCCGGAGTGGGAATTCTTGTGCTGTACGGCGTAATCTGGGTGGCGCGTCAGTTTCTCGAGCCGAGGCTTATCGGACGGCGTGCGGGGGTGAATCCCTTTGTCATGCTGGCGGTAATGTACTGCGGTCTGCGGCTTTCGGGAATCACGGGAATGATTTTTGCCATAATTTCCCTGATGGTGTGGAAGGCTCTGTCAGGCGGCGAAGAGTGATAAGTCGCAAATAATTGAAAACGCACGCGGATTCCAGCTTAAAACATCTTTGTTCACGCAAAAAAAACCGCCGTTTTAATTTGATCTGCGGCGGCTTGGTTATACGTTGGTCGTTGGTCGTCAGTCGAGGTACCCCTCACGGAAGAGAAGCTCGGCTGTGAGTACGGCTCCTCCGGCGGCTCCTCTGAGGGTGTTGTGGGACAGGCCTATGAATTTGTAGTCGAAAATCGTGTCCCGGCGCAGTCTGCCTGCTGAGATTCCCATGCCGCGTTCGATGTCTCTGTCAAGTTTGGGCTGGGGGCGGTCGTCATCGTCAAAGTAGGTGATGAGCTTTTCCGGAGCTGAGGGCAGGGAGAGAAGCTGTGGCAGTCCGCTGAAATGCTTCCACTCGTCGATGATGGTTTCCTTTGGGGGAGTGTTCTCAAAGGATACGAAAACCGCCGCCGTGTGTCCGTCGCTGACCGGGGCTCTTAGGCACTGGGTGGAGATTGTGGGTCCTTCCGCCGGGACTATTATGCCGCCCTTGACCTCACCCCAGATTTTTAAGGGTTCAAGCTCGCTCTTTTCTTCCTCTCCGGCGATGTAGGGTATGATATTGTCCTGTATTTCGTCAAATTCCGAGAGAACCTTGCCCGCGCCTGAAACCGCCTGGTAAGTGGTGACGAGAACCTGCTTTATTCCGTATTTTCTCAGGGGGGTCAGCAGGGGAACGTAGCTCTGGATCGAGCAGTTTGGCTTTGCCGCGACGAATCCCCGCTTTGTGCCGAGCCTCTTTCTCTGGCTCCCGATGACTGACAGGTGTTCCGGGTTGATTTCCGGTATGACCATGGGAACGTCTGCGGTCCAGCGGTTGGCGGAGTTGTTTGATATGACCGGCAGCTCTGCCTTTGCGTAGGCTTCCTCGAGCGCGAGAATTTCGTCTTTCGGCATGTTGACCGCACAGAAAACAAAATCAGCGGAGTCGGCAGCCTCGTCGACATGGGAAGCGTCGAGGACCTTCATGCTTTTAACGCTCTCGGGAATGGTGGAGCTCATTTTCCATCTTCCTTCAACGGCTTCTTCGTAGGTCAGTCCCGCGCTGCCCGAGCTTGCCGCCACTGCTGAAACTTCAAAATACGGGTGATTTTCGAGCAGAGTCAAAAACCGCTGACCCACCATGCCCGTCGCGCCGATTACCGCGCAGTTTAATTTCTTTCTCATTGCAATCTCCTCTTGATCGGCAGAAACGTCTTTGCCTTTTGCTGTAATTATTTCCTTCCTTATCTTCTATTATATCACTGCGGTGGAAAAGTGTCAAATAAAATTTCGACAAATTATTCTCATTTTGAATGGGAGAAGTTTATCGAAATATGACAAAACGCATGTTGCGGACTTGTTTTTGCAGGAGAGGGAATATTTTTTTAGATGGTTTTATAATAGTGCATTTGGCATGAACTCCGGCGCGAAAATGTTGGATTTATACATAAATGTTCACAAAATGTATGTATTTTTCTTCTCTCCAGTGTGGTATAATGATAATGCCGGAAGGGAAAGATGAACGAAAGCGAGTTCGGCTCCCGAAAATCCGGTAAATACTCACAGAAGGATGGTAACACCATGAATATCAATATTATCGGAAGACAGGTAAACGTAAGCGATGATATGAAGGTCCTTGTTGAGAAGAAGCTGGCCAAGTTCGACCGGTACTTCCCGAAGGGGGCTGACGCGGTAGTCACATTCAGACGGATACGTGACGAAGAACGTGTGGAGCTAACCATCTCAGTTGCCTCAACTCTCCTCCGCGCGGAGGAGAGCAGTCCGGAATTCAGAACGTCCCTTGTACGCTGCGTGGACACCATCGAGGGTCAGATCCGCAAGAACAAGACCAGACTTGAGAAGAGAATGAAATCCTCCTTTGCGGCGGCTGAGGCTGCACTGGCCAACGCTGAGGACAAGGTTGCGGAGGAAGGCGAGTTCGACATCCGTGTAAAGAGCTTCCCGCTGAAGCCCATGACCCCGGAAGAGGCGATTCTTCAGATGAACCTGCTCGGTCATTCATTCTACGCCTTTGAGGATTCCGACATCGGCGAGACCTGCGTGGTTTACAAGCGCAACTCCGGCTCCTACGGCATCATCATTCCCGAAAAGAAGCCATAATCCCGTCGGCTGGTGAATGGTGTGCGGTTGTGCGTTGTGCCGAATTTTACTTGAATATAAACGGTCCGGTGAAATATCCGGATCTTTTTTTGTTTTCCCGCACCGCCGGTGACATCCGCCGACATCCATTATTTCATCACGGGTAACTGCGGCAGATGAGAAATGAGCAAGCGGCGATTTTTTTGCATCGAACAGCGGCTTTTGTTTATGTCGCTGTCTTTAACATATGGATTTTACATTAAAATAACAAAAACGTTACCTTCAGGTCACTATTAAGTAATTTATGAACAAAATGTAAATAAACATTTTTGGGGCTATTTTTGCGTAATTAAGTTAGTTGGTGATATTGACATTTGAAAATGGATGTGTTATAATTACCACATAACAAGTCGGAAAGCAGTGAAAAACGTGCCCGCCGATCTGTTAAATATCTATTTTTATAGAGGTAGAAACATGAAAAAACTTCTTTCTCTTCTCATGGCAGGCGCTCTTTGCGTATCTCTCGCCGCTGTTATAAGCGCAGACGATCCAACAGAAGCTCCTTATCTCGATTACCCGGATATGGAATTAGTTGCTGAACCCGACGACGCAGGCTTTGCTACACTTGAAGAAGCTGCTGAATCCATCGGCAAGACTCCAATAACCGAAGGCATCACGTTCCTCGCAGGCTCCACAGGCAACAGTGACGAAGGACCGGAAAATCTCTGGGACAACGATACCACTACAAAGTTCTGCACAGGCACATTCCCCACTTCTTCCATGGCTAAGCTTCCTGCTCCCGCCACAATCGACGGTATCATCATGGCTACAGCCAACGACAACTCTTCTTACAACAACCGTTCTCCTTACGAATGGTGCATCTACGGTTCTGCTGATGGTGAAAACTGGACTCCTATCGCTTACGGCGACGACCTCTTCTTCGCTGAAACAGACTACACGTACTATCCTGCAGCAGTAACACCTGTTGAAAACGTACAGTATGTTCTCTTCCAGTCCGAAGGCGCTCTGTCCGGATGCTTCCAGGTTTCCGAACTCGTTCTCTGCGGCACAACAACAGGCGAAGCTGCTACCGCTGAAGAAGCTCCGACTGAAGAAGCTACAGAAGCTCCGGCTGAAGAAGTTACAGAAGCTCCTGCAGAAGAACCCGAGACAGTAGAAGCTCCCGCTGAAGCTGAAACAGTTGAAGCTCCCGCTGAAGCTGCTCCTCAGACCTTCGACATGGGCATCATCGCAGCAGTTACAGCAGTTGTATCCCTTGGCGGTTACGCTGTAGCAAAGAAGCACTAAGTTTGTGCGTACGCTGGTACGACAACTAAGCTGAAAAATCAAACCGTTCTCTTAACAGGGGACGGTTTTTGTTTTTTAAAAAGATATTTTTCCATATCCGGTGCAAAACAATTGACGGCGGACGGATTTTGTTGTATAATATACAGGATAGGAATTATAGTTTTTCTCCGGTACAATGGCACTCTACTGTATTAATTTCAATTCACTCTGAAAAGTGCAATGGATGGTATAAAGTGAATAACACAAAGGACTGCGACCTTATCGCTAAAATCAACGGCTCACTTCCAAATCTTTCCAAAGGCCAGCGTCTCATCGGCAGGTACATTCTCGAAAATTACGACAAGGCGGCGTACATGACGGCGTCAACTCTCGGGGCTGAGGCAGGCGTATCGGAATCGACCGTGGTGAGGTTTGCCAACGAAATGGGATTCGACGGCTATCCCGCGCTCCAGCAGCAGATTCTGGAAACCGTGCGGGTGAGAATGACTACGGTTCAGAGGATCAACGCCGCAAACACAAGAATGGACAAGACGGGAGTCCTCGACATGGTTCTGTCAGCTGACGCGGATAAAATACGTGCGACTCTTGAGTCAATCGACCGGGACGCCTTCGCCGGAGCCATGGAAATGATCCTCTCGGCAAAGAACATCTACATCCTCGGCATGCGTTCGTCGGCTGTGCTGGCTGAATTCATGAGCTACTACTTCGGTCTGCTGTTCGATAACGTTCGGCTCATACGCGCGGGCGGGAGTGAAATCTTTGAGCATATTATGAAAATCAAAAACGACGACGTGTTCATCGCTATCAGCTTCCCGAGATACACTACGACAATCGTCAACGCCACTGAGTTTGCCTCGTCCATGGGGGCTAAGGTGGTTGTCATAACCGACAGCTACTCCTCGCCGATCGTGCCTCATTCCAGTGTGGCTCTCATTGTCAAAAGCGAAATGGCGTCCTTTGTGGATTCCCTTGTGGCTCCCATGAGCATAATCAACGCCATGATTGCCTACATCGGCAAGGTGAAGCAGACTGAGGTAACGGAGACACTCACCCGGCTCGAGGGAGTATGGAAGGAATACAACGTCTACACCAGTGCGGAAAAGTAAAGGTTGATTTAACATGACGAAATCGCAATTGACCGTCGGCGTGGCGGTAATCGGCGGAGGTGCGGCCGGAATGACCTCGGCTGTGTCTGCGGCTGAATCCGGTGCAGACGTGCTGATCCTCGAGAAGAACCACTACACCGGACGGAAAATCGGAATCACGGGAAAAGGGCGGTGCAACGTCACGAACAACTGCACGACCGCTGAGTTTCTCGAAAACGTCCGCACAAATCCGAAATTTCTATGGGGCGCGGCGGCAAAGTTTACCCCATCGGACGCCATGGCCATGTTCGAGTCAGCCGGAGTGAAGCTGAAAACTGAGCGGGGACGGCGTGTGTTTCCCGTATCGGACAGGGCGGCGGACATTCAGTTTGCCTTTGAGCGGATGCTGAAAAAGTCCGGCGTGAGAGTGATGTACGACAGCCCCGTGGATTCGGTTGAAGCGGTGGGAAGCGTCGATGGTTCGGACGAAAACGCGCAGGAGAAGCTCAGGCCGCTCTACAGAATCACGTCAGGGGAGAAAACCGTGCTTGCGGGTGCATTGATCTTCGCGACGGGCGGGGTTTCATATCCCCTCACAGGCTCCACTGGCGACGGACACAGGCTTCTCGCCGGACTTGGAGTGAAGGTGACTCCGCTGAAGCCCTCGCTGGTGCCGATCGTGACGGCTGAGGACTACTCGGAATTGTCGGGACTGTCCCTGAAAAACGTGACTTTGACGGCTGTCGACAAGAAGGGCGGCGAGGTTTATTCCGAGATGGGTGAGATGCTGTTCACTCACTTCGGTGTCAGCGGACCATTGGTTCTGTCGGCGTCCTCAAACATGCAGAAATACGCGCCGAACGAATATCGGATGTACCTCAACATGAAGCCGGCTCTGTCACGGGATGAGCTTGACCGGCGGGTGATTGCCGACCTCAAAAAATACGCGGCAAAGGATTTTGTGAACTCCCTCGGGGATCTTCTGCCCCAGAAGATGGTAAAATATGTGGTGGAGCGGTCGGAAATTCCGGAACACAAAAAGTCCGGCGAGGTCACACGTGAGGAGCGGGGTCGGCTTCATGACGCTTTGACAAGGTTTGAGATAGGCGTGAAGTCCTTCCGTCCCATTGAAGAGGCCATTGTCACCTGCGGCGGGGTTGACGTACGGGAGATTAACCCGAAGACCATGGGAATCAAATCGCACCCGGGTCTGTTCGCGGCAGGGGAGATTTTGGACGTGGACGCGTACACAGGCGGGTACAATTTACAGATAGCGTACTGCACGGGTCATCTTGCCGGAAAAAGCGCGGCTGAGTTCGTCCTCGGTGAATAAAACTTTGCGCGGGGTGGGATAATTCATATGCCGGACGCGGCGAAACTATATAATGAAGGAAATTTGGATTCAATGAGCGGAATTGAGCTTGACAAAGAAAAATTCAGAAAAATCAGAGTTGCCATAGACGGACCCAGCGGAGCCGGAAAAAGCACCATTGCCAAGGCTGTGGCAAAAAAAGCCGGCTTCATCTACGCGGACACAGGGGCGCTCTACCGGACTGTGGGACTTTACGCAATGGAAAACGGCGTGGACAAATACGACGCAGCCGGAATCGTGGCCCTTCTCGATAAAATTGACGTGAAGCTCGAGTACCGGGATGGGCGGCAGACTGTGCTTCTCTGTGGTAATGACGTGGGGGAGAAAATCCGGACTGAGGAGGCGTCGGCTTACGCGTCTGCTGTATCGAAAATTCCGGAGGTGCGGGCGTACCTGCTTGGAATTCAGAAAAAGCTGGCTTATAACGGCGGGGTCGTAATGGACGGTCGGGACATCGGCACGGTCATCATACCCGACGCGGAGGTCAAGATTTTCATGGAAGCCTCACCTGAGACAAGGGCCAAGCGGCGGTATGACGAACAGGCGGCGAAAGGACTTGAGGTGAGCTACGAGGGCGTTTTAGAGTCGATAATTGCCCGGGATAAACAGGACAGCGAACGTGAAATCGCCCCCCTGAAGCCGGCTGAGGACGCGGTGAGACTTGAAAATGACAACCGCACCGTGGATGAGTCAGCGGAGTTCGTCCTTTCCCTGATGCGTGAAGCAGCCGAAGTGATGGTATGATTATATTTTTCCTGCGGCAGTTTTGGCTTGTCTGCCTGAGCGATTGTGCGGTATAACCGGCGTTTGGCGTTCGGCTCGGGCGGCTAATTCTTTGAGGTAACAGAATGAAGTTTTACGATTGGATTTACAAAACGTTCAAGTCCCTTGTGCTGGCGCTGTACCGGGTTGAAATTGCAGGGGCGGAGAACATTCCGTCAGACGGAGCGATTGTGGCGGCGAACCACACGGCCTTCTCCGACGTTATAATTCTCTCGGCGGCAATGGGCGGCAGGCAGATTCACTACATGGCGAAAAAGGAACTGTTCAAGACCCCGCTAGCCCCTTTGATAACGGCTCTGGGCGCATATCCTGTCGACCGCGGCGGAGCTGATGTGAAGAGCATAAAAACCGCAATCGGATTTGTCGAAAGCGGGGATCTTGTAGGCATATTTCCGCAGGGACACAGGCATGGCGGCGAGGACTTGCGGGGAAGCGAAATCAAAGCCGGAGTGGGAATGATCGCGTATCACTCAAAGGCGCAGATTCTTCCGGTGCTGATCGAGAACGCGCGGATGAAGACTGGGATGTTTCGCAAAAACCGCGTGACCTTCGGCAGGTGCATATCGTTTGATGAACTGGAGCTGACCTCCGGCGGACGTGAGCAGTACATGAAGGCCTCGCGGATAGTGTTCGACAGAATCTGCGAGATGAAGTACGGCCCGTCGGTGTATCTCGGCGAACCCATCGGAAAACAGCTTCCATGAACGCATGAACGCAGAAACGCTCTCTTTACTTTAAACAAAGGAGAAAGATATTCACATGATAAAGGTGGCGGAACACGCCGGTTTCTGTCCGGGAGTCAGACGCGCATGCGAGCAGCTTGAGTCGGCACTGGAGAAGGCTGAATCTGACGGCGGCGCGGTGTACACCCTCGGGCGGATTATACACAACGTCAGGTACACGGACGCACTTGAAAAACGCGGGGCGGAAATTGTATCCCGGAATGACGTGGACGGAATCATCTCGCGTGCTGACCGTGGGGAGAAAATCACCCTTGTAATCCGCGCTCACGGGGAGCTGAAGAAAATTTCGGACAAGCTCTACGCCTGCAGCGGACGGAACCCGAACTTCACGCTGATTGACGGAACATGCCCATACGTGAAGAAAGTGCGGGACATAGCCCGGGAAAACTCGGGGGAAGGGTGCGTTTTCATCCTGATCGGGAAGGCTTCCCACCCTGAAGTTGAGGGAATAATGAGCTGCGCCGAGGGTGAAAAATACGTCTTCGCGGACGCGGCGGAACTTGAAAAAGCCGTTTTTTCGTGGAATAGCCACAAAAATTGTGCAAAACGCATAAGTTTGGCCGCACAAACTACACAAAATTTAGATGAATGGAAAAATTCCGTAAATTTTATTCAAAAGGTCTATACAAACGCCGGAATTTTTGATACAATATGTAATGTGACTGAAACGCGGCAGAAGGAAAGCGCCGCCCTTGCCGAAGAAAGCGACGTCATGGTCGTGATTGGGTGCAGGGAAAGCAGCAATTCAAGGAAGCTGTACGACATTTCGCGCCAGATATGCAGCCGGGTATATTTTATCGAAGGGGAAGACGAATGCCCGCACGTTGACGTCAAAAATTTAAAAGTGTCAATAACTGCCGGTGCATCGACGCCGTACAGTGTAATACAGGAGGTATATAAAACAATGAATGAGCAGACAGAAAATTTTGCTGAGCTTCTCGAAAATTCACTCAAAACTTTAAATACAGGAGATATCGTCGAAGGCGTTATTACGTCCATATCGCAGAACGAGATTCATCTCGACCTTGGTACGAAGACTACAGGCGTTATAGTTCACGACAAAGCTACAACCGACCCCCAGGCTAAGCTCGACGAACTGTATAAGGTTGGAGATGTTATCAAAGCAAAGGTAGTAAAGGTCAGCGACATCGACGGCATTGCTACCCTTGACAAGACAAGAGTCGACTCCGAGGCAAACTGGGTGAAAATCGTAGAAGCCTGCGACTCCGGGGAAACCCTCGAGGGCAAGATTGTTGAGGTTGTAAAGGGCGGAGTTATCATCTCCATCAACTCGGTGAGAGTATTCATCCCCGCATCCCTTACAGGAGTTCCGAAGGACGGCGACCTCGCAACCCTCATGAACACAACCCAGAAGGTTAAGATTATCGAAATCAAGCACGAACGCAAGAGAGCATACGCTTCAATCCGCGCCGTACTCCGTGAAGAGAGAAAGGCAAGGGAAGAGGCGTTCTGGTCCACCATCGAAGAGGGCAAGGAATACGACGGCGAGGTCAAGAGCCTTACCGATTTCGGCGCGTTCGTTGATCTGGGCGGCGTTGACGGTATGGTACATACATCCGAGCTGTCCTGGAGAAGAATCCGCCATCCTTCCGACGTTGTTTCCGTTGGCGAAAAGATCCACGTTTATGTAAAGTCCTTCGACCGCGAAAAAGGCAGAATTTCCCTCGGCTACAAGACTGAGGAAATGAACCCCTGGTACATCTTTACCCAGAAGTACGCGGTTGGCGACACAGCCGAGGTCAAGATTGTAAGCCTTCTCCCCTTCGGCGCGTTTGCTGAGGTAGTTCCCGGATGCGACGGTCTTATCCACATCAGCCAGATCGCTGACCACAAGATCGCAAAGCCCGAGGAAGTTCTCGAGGTCGGTCAGGTTGTAAACGTAAAGATTACAAACATCGACGAAGAAAACCACAAGATCAGCCTCTCCATCCGCGCTCTCCTTGAAGAAGAGGAAGAAGAAACCGATGAGGATGAGGTTAAAGAAACCGAAGCAGCTGAAGAATCCGGCGACGCTGAATAATTTCACAGAAATCAACGAAAAGAGCGGGTAGAGCATATCCGCTTTTTTTGTGGGAGTAAAAATCCAACCATGAAAAAGTTTCACTTTAACAAAGTTAAATTATTCTTGATTTTCTCCCTCTGCTTAACCTTTGTGCTGAGCGGATTCAGCCTGTACTCATGCGTGGACTCCATGGATTACACGGACGTGCCTGTGAAGTTCAGGGAGATAATCCACGCGGGAGGCGAGCTTTGGGGGTACGACAGTCAGGGGACATACCGCTCATTCGACGGCTCCAACTCACTGGAGGGACTTGAGCAGTGCGCCGAGGGTGGCGTGAGTGCCGTTGAGCTGGACCTGAGCTTTACATCCGACGACCGTCTTGTCTGCATCCACGACTGGAGCCGGGAGTACATCGACACATTGACGTCCGGTGAAGCTCCTACATATGACGAATTCAAGTCGTCGAGCATTTATTGGAACTTCACGCCAATTGACATAAGCGACGCGGCGGAATTTCTCGAAAGCCACCCGGGCATGTACGTCGTCACCGACATAAAGGAGCGTTTTTCCGACGCGGCGTCCGTTGTAATGGAGGTTTTCGGGGAAAAGCGGCTCTGCGACCGGGTTGTGATTCAGGTTTATTCCGAGGAGGAGTACAACATTGCCGCGGGACTGGGCTTTGACAACATAATCTACTCCCTGTACAAGCTTGACTGGAATTCCAAGACCGATGTGGATTCTCTTGTGAAGTTCGCCCGCTACCACAAGCTCATTGGCTTTACTTTTTCCTACGAGCTGTGCGGCGTCCCCGGCTATGTTGACGGCATGAAGAAGGCGGGCATTCCGCTGTACGTACATACGGTAAACGACCCGTCGGAAGTGCGGAAGTACCTCGACATGGGAATCTACGGGGTTTACACGGACATTGTCGGGCATACGGACGAAAAATAACATTTCCGACAAAAATCCGAGGGAAATATCACAAAAAGTATTGCATATTCTTGCTTTTTCATATATAATAGTATTGAAGATGAATTATGGCGGAAAACAACAAAAAATAATCGGAAAACGCCAAAAAATCACCCTGATACTTATCAAGGAGGAAAGAATATGAACATTCCAAGAAGCGAATACCCCCGTCCTTCCCTTGTCCGTGACGAGCGGAGCTGGCTCTGTCTCAACGGCGAGTGGGAGTTTGCTTTCGACTTCGGAAACAGCGGCCGCGAGAGAAAGATGTGGGAAGGTTCCGAGTATGACAAAAAAATCGTCGTGCCGTTTGTGCCTGAGTCGAAGTTATCCGGCATCGAGTACGTGGACTTCATTCCCGCGTGCTGGTACAGAAAAACCGTGACCATACCGGCAAACTGGTGCGTGGAGTGCGGACGGGTTCTCCTGCATTTCGGCGCGGTTGACTACTACAGCGAAATATGGGTCAACGGACATCTGGCGGGGACCCACACCGGCGGCTACACTCCCTTCGCGGTGGACGTGACCGAATACCTGAACGAGGACGAGAACGTAATTTCAGTCTTTGCTGAGGACAACGGCCACTCAAGCCTCCAGCCAACGGGAAAGCAAGTCTACTACAGCTACTACAACTCCGGATGCCACTACACCCGCTGCACCGGAATCTGGCAGACCGTGTGGATGGAGTTTGTACCGAAAAACTACATAGAAAACGTAAAAATCACCCCGGACATCGACAACGGCAGGATCGACGTGACGGTCTCACTGGCAGGTGAGAATTCCGCCATCGACAAGGTCGCGGCTGAGGTTCTGTTTGACGGCAAGGCTGTGTCTTCGGCTGAAGCCAAGGTCTGCGGGAAGTCGGCGGTGTTTGAGGTTCCCGTTCCCGAGGCAAAGCTGTGGACGCTGGACGAGCCGAATCTCTACGACCTCAAGGTCAAGGCAGGGGAGGACGTTGTCACATCCTACTTCGGCATGAGAAGCGTTGCCATCAAGGGGTACGCGATTGAACTGAACCACAAGCCGGTTTACCAGAGACTGGTACTTGACCAAGGCTACTTCCCTGACGGAATCTACACGGCGTCCTCAGACGAGGATTTTGTCCGCGACATCTACCTCTCGAAAAAGGCTGGATTCAACGGCGCGCGTATGCACATGAAGGTGTTCGAGCCACGGTTCATCTACCACGCCGACAAGATGGGCTATCTGCTCTGGGGCGAGTTCCCGAACTGGGGGCTTGACGAATCTAATCCGGCGTCTCTTACCTCCATCCTGCCCGAATGGCTGTGTGAGCTTGAGCGTGACTACAACCACCCGTCGATTGTGGGTTGGTGTCCCTTCAACGAAACCGGCGAGAGACGGAACAAGCAGGTGTTCAGAACCGTCTACAACGTCACCAGAGCCGTGGATCCCATGCGTCCGATTATCGATACCTCAGGCTACGTTCACGTCGTCACGGACATTTATGACGTTCACAACTACGAGCAGGACCCGGTGAAGTTCAGAAAAGCCTTCGAGTCGCTTATTACAGGAGAGGGAAACGTGTTCGTCAACAATCCACGCCACGAGAAATACGAGGGTCAGCCCTACTTTGTTTCTGAGTTCGGCGGAACCTACTGGAACATCGACGACGATCCCAGCGCGGCATGGGGCTACGGAAACGCACCCAAGGACATCGAGGAATTCTACGCAAGATTCGAGGGGCTGGTGAACGTGCTTCTTGACAACCCAAAGATGTGCGCCTTCTGCTACACACAGCTCACCGACGTATATCAGGAAAAGAACGGCATCTACTCCTTCGACCGCAGAACAAAGTTCGACCTCGGAAGACTGCACAAAATCCTTTCACGCAAAGCTGCAATCGAAAAATAAGCGAATTATAATTGAAAAGTAATACACAAGGCTGCCGTATGGGGTAAAAATCTCAGCGGCGGCTTTTTGCAATATTAAATTTACGCGGAAATATGAGTTTTCGATTGACAAATGAATATTAAAAGAGTATAATATAGAATATATGTTATAAAAAATTCTTTTTTTGTACTAAAGGAACGTTATGTGCGCTGACAACAGGACTATTAAAACATTATCCTATATTCTTGCCTCAGTCATGGCGGCTTCCTGCATATGTACCTCGGCCGGGGCTTTGAACCTTCTCGACACCCTTGACCGCAGGCATTCCCGTAACTCGGAGACTTCAGTTGCGGAAATACCAATGCCCGAGACCGTGGACTCCCACATAGCGGCGGGAATTTCTCTCTCGGCTGACGACGCGGCAATGAGGCTTTATTACCTCGGACTTATTTCCGGAAGCGGGGTCAACATCAACGGAGGCATAGACTTTGCCCTTGAACGCGGTCTGAACCGGGTGGAGTCCGCCGTTTTTGCCGTGCGTTTCATGGGTGCTGAGGAAGAGGCAAATCTCGTCCACTATCCCCATCCATTCACCGACGTACCCGACTGGGCAAGCGACTACGTGGGCTATATCTACTCCTGCGGACTTCTTGACGACATTCTCGAGACTTCCGAAATCGATGGCGTCGTCCGGTTCAATCCCCAGCTTGGTGAGAGCTGCGAGAGGTTTATGAGTTATTTACTGTATGCACTCGGCTACCGCATTGATGAGGGGGACTACACCTTTTACACAGCGGCGGAGTACTGCCGTGAAATCGGAATCTGCGAGACCGGACGGGACGAACCCTTGACCCGTGGAGGTGCGGCTCTTGCCATGTACAACGCCATGAGAACCACCACAAAGGGACATGACCGGGTTTATTCCGACGTTTTGGTTCAGAAGGGAATTATTGACTACAACGACGCGGTATTCCTCATCTGGAACCAGGATAGCAGTGAGGTACAGGAGTATCTCAGTGCGGTTGGCTACGGCGACAGCTGGATTCTGCCGAACGGATACTACAAAATCCAGAATTCCGTTGGCGGAAAGATGCTCAACATAGCCTGCTCCGGAATGAACAGCGACTACGACGGGGTTGGAGTGACACTGTGGGACCCCAGTGACGACATCACCCAGACATTCCGTATCGAGAGAACCGAGCGCGGGACCTACTACCTCTACTCGGCGGCTTCAAAAAACGGTTACGGCAGGGTTATAGGACGCGGCGGCTCTGACGAAAGCGCGGGGCTGTACCGTTCCGTGGGAAGTCAGGCGGTGGAATTCCGGATTCTCGGGGCTGCTGACGGCACATGGACCTTGGTATCCGACTCGGATGGGCTGTACCTGTCTTCCCTGAACCAGTACGAAAACGGATCCCGTCTTATCTTCACCGACGACCCGGGCAAGGCTGTTCGGTGGAACTTCACCCGTCAGGGAATCATGAACTCAGCCGGGGATGAGCTGGCGGTGTTCGTGGCGGATTCGCTTCTTGTGACCCAGGGGGCATTCGACGACTATTCCCACATGGAGCAGAACGCCCTCGACATCCAGCCCACGGAAATGGCGGTAAAGGCACCGTTCAACGCGACTGTAGTGCGGATTGACGCCAATGAGGAAGCCTGCAACGCCGTGTGGATTGAGTCCGCATCCCCGGTCCGCTATGCTGACGGAACACTTGACTACATGACCATGTGTTTCCTCCACGACAACGACATCTCCGATATTTACGTTGGACGGGGGCTGACTCAGGGGGAATACTTCTACGACAGCGGCGACTATGGCGTAGCAAGCGGCAAGCACGTTCATATTGCGGCATACAGGGGAAAGTACAATGGCTCCATGCACCTCGGCTCAGGGGATGTTGACATTGAGGACGCGCTGTTTTTGCCCGACGACACCTACGTCTACGACAGCTATGGACTTGACTGGGTAGTATCGTCTCTGGCTAACTGAAAACCGAATATTTACTGTAATACAACATGAAAAAAGAGATAGAGAAAAAAGTTAAAGAACTGTGCGACGAAGCAGGCTCAGCGGCGGCTCAGAACATACGGGAGAGCATAACCGACGACCTTGAAGCCCGCTATGACGAGAGGGTTAAGTCCGGAATGAGCGAGCTTGACGCCTATCGTGACGTGCTCAAAAACGTGGACTACATACGTGACATGCTCGCATCCCTTCCCCTGACCGAGGACGAGGAGCGCGGGAAGATTCACGAGGCTGACCGGAAGTACAACGAGAAGAAGCTTGACAGTATCTGCTCGGCTTTGTGGCTCCTTGTGGTGATTGCCTACATCCTTGGCAGCTTTGCCACGGGTCAGTGGAGAATCACATGGCTGATTTTCCTCTGGGGCGCGGTGGGGCAGACAATCATGGACATGGTGAAGAAGTACAACCGCGGCACACCCATGAAAAAGCTCATGCGCAAGGGAATATCAACCATAATGTGGTTGTTTATCACCATGTTCTACTTCCTCATCAGCTTTGCGACCGGCGGCTGGTACATCACGTGGATTGTATTCCTGATAGGCGCGTTCATCAAGAAGATAATCGACCTGTTCCTCAAGGAATGATTTTTGACGTACAAACGTAAATAAAAATGAAAAAAGAAATCGAGAAGAAAATAAAAGAGCTGTGCGACGAAGCCGGTTCTTCCGCGGCTCAGGAAATACGGGAAAGCCTCACCGACGACGCTGAAAAAGCTTACGACGAACGTATCAGCGAGGGCATGAGCGAGATTGACGCCTACCGATACGTTCTATCCAATGTGGACGAGATAAAAGCCATGCTCGACTCCCTGCCGAAGGACGAGGAAGCCGGAGAAATTCTCAGGCGTGAGAAGAAAGCCGAAAAAAGGGCCAAAAAGGATAAAAGAGACAAAAAGATTAAAAAGGACAAAAACGGGAAGAAAAATAGTGAAGCGGAAAAGTCCTCAGAGTCGGATTCAGGCGGCGGGAATGACGGATACAGGTGGAATTTCAATGACAGGAAAATGAACAGGCTCTGCGCCGCTTTGTGGATTCTCGTGACAATCGCCTACTTTCTCGGAAGCTTCATCACAATGCAGTGGCACCTGACGTGGCTCATCTTCCTCTGGGGTGCTGTTGGTCAGGTCATCATGAACATGGTGAAGAAGTACAACCGGGGCACACCTCTTGACGAGACAATCCGACGAGGACTCACGCCTATAATGTGGCTGCTTCTGACCATATTCTACATTATAATAAGCTTCGGCACCGGATTGTGGCACCTTACTTGGCTTGTATTCCTTTTCGGTGCGGCAGGTCAGGTTATACTCAGCGGGGTGAAGAAATTCCAGCGCGGCGCGTCAGTCAAGGAAGCCGTACGAAAAAGCCTGTATCCCATACTGTGGATTCTCGTGACGATACTGTATTTCCTGCTCAGCTTCCATACATACGCATGGCACCTGACGTGGCTGATTTTCCTCTTCGGCGCCTTCATCCAGCTTGTTATGGACCTGTTTCTGAAGGACTGACGCACAAAAATACGCGGCGGAAGTTATAACTACATATGTAGCTATGACTACACTTTTTAACTAAGATATTTTTGAAAGAAAAATTTAGTAACTGTTACTATTTTGCAAAAGAAGCCGAAGCAGACACAATAATTAAGAGAGTATGAATGGAATCATAAAATATTCTTGAATTTCAATAATAAAGTTTACAAAATATTTCTTCATATTAATTGACAAAAAAGAACATTGGTGGTATAATATAAAGTATAAAATTCCAATACGATTCATCAGGAGGATATGCAGATGAACACAAACGACACAAAGACCGCCCAGGAATTTCTGACATTTATGCTTGAATATTATTCACTCGTTCGTCGTCACATTGTTGAGTCAAACCAGTACAGACTCCACTCACACAGCTTCTCCCTTTTGTACACTCTCCGCGAGAACGAGGGCAGAAAGCTCACGATGACCGACTATTCCAGAGAAATCGGCGTAACAAAGCAGCAGCTCACCAAGCTGGTCAACGACCTTGAGGACAAGGGTTATGTGAGAAGAATTCACAACACCGAAAACCGCCGTCAGGTTTACGTTGAAATCAGCGAAGAAGGCAAGGCTTATCTTGAAACCATGCTGGACGAAGTAACTGCGGAAGTTACCTCATCCCTCGCTTACCTCGACGAAGCTGAAAAAGAAAAGATCGGCAAATATTCGAGCGAACTGTCTGTAATCTTCAAGAAGGACAGAGAAGGCAGCACAAAGTAAATCTGACAAAAAATAAATCCGTCGTTACATAACTGCACATGGCGGATTTTTTCTTTTTGTACTTTTTATTACCGCAATGGTTTACATGATTCAGCTGCCGTCAGGATTTTTTCACATACTTCCGCCGGAGTTCAGCTTGATTATGAAGTCGGGGAGCAGGGTGCATCGGGGGACGCGTCGGTTGTTCTCCACCATTGTAGACAGGGTTTTGGTCTTGCCTACCAAAATAACCATTCTCGCTCCACGGGTGACGGCGGTGTAGAGCAGGTTTCGGGTCTGGAGCATTGGCGCGCAATCGTAGAGGGGAATTATGACGAATGGGTACTCGCTTCCCTGACTTTTATGTATGGTTATGGCGTAGGCGTGGTCTATTTCGTCAAGGGACGTGAAGTCGAGGGTGTAGACGCGGTCGTCAAATTTGGCCTTGATCTGGTTCTCGTCAAAGTCTATTGACTGAATTGTGCCTATGTCGCCGTTGTAGATTCCCATGCCGACCCGTCCGTCCTCGGCTTCCCATTCGGCGGTGTAGTTGTTCTTGGTCTGCATGATTCTGTCCCCTTCACGGAACACCACGTCCCGGGACTTTTTTTCTTTTTTACCGTTTCCGGGCGGGTTGAGGATTGACTGCACCGCGCTGTTCAGGTTGTCCGTTCCCGACAGTCCCTTTTTCGACGGGGTGATGATCTGCGCCTTGTAGATGAGGTCGCTTCCGTAGGTTTTCGGGAGCCGTCGGCAGAGTAAATCTACAACTGTAGCGGCAATGTCCTCCTCGCTTTCCCGCTTAATGAAGAAGAAGTCCGAGTCCGCACTCCGTCTGTCGAGAATGGGCATGACGCCATCGTTTATCATGTGGGCGTTGGTGATGATGAGGCTGCTCTCGCTCTGGCGGAAAATATCGGTGAGCCGCACCGTTGGGTACACGCCGGAGGATATGATGTCGCCAAGCACGTTTCCGCAGCCCACCGAGGGAAGCTGGTCCGAGTCCCCGATTAAAATGAGCCGTGCGCCGTTTTTGATGGACTTCAATAGGGACTGCATGAGGTACACGTCAATCATGGAGCTTTCGTCGATGATTACCACGTCGCTCTCGAGGGTGTTGTTCTCGTCCCGCAGGAATTTTGCCCCGTCCCCGTCAAGATCCACGCTTCCCGCGTCCATTTCGAGTAGCCGGTGTATCGTTTTGGCCTCGTGGGAGGTGGCTTCGCTCATGCGTTTTGCGGCTCTTCCGGTTGGTGCGGCGAGGGAGATTTTGTAGTCAAGGGAGGTGAAGATTGAGATAAGTCCTTTTATGATTGTGGTTTTTCCCGTTCCCGGACCGCCGGTGAGGACCATGACCCCCTCGCTCATTGCGGTGAACAGTGCTTCCTTCTGCATGGCGGCGTAGGTGATTCCCGACTGGTGCTCGCACTTTTCGATGAGCAGATTGGAGTCGGCCATGTTCATTTTAGGGCAGAGTGAGCTGATTTTTTTCAGTTTTTCCGCGATATACAGCTCGGCGGAATAGGTTCGCGTCTCGTAAATGTAGCGGATCCCTGACTTTTTCACCGGCACAAGCTCAAGACGGTTCAGGGCTTCCTCGACTACCTCAGCTACCCGTGGGGCCTTGTCGGCTTCCCCTGAGTAGAGCAGGTCGCAGACGCATCGGTTCAGTTCATCCAGGGGTATGCATGTGTGTCCGGAGCGCATGGATTCCGCCCGAATCACGTACAGTGCGCCGTGGACGATTCTGTCGTATGAAACCGGATCCATTCCGTTCGCCATAGCTATGGAGTCCGCACGGCTGAAGCTGATTCCGCGGAAGTCCTCGCAGAGCCTGTAGGGATTGTTTTTGATTTTGTCAACCGCCGCGCCGCCCCATTTTTTGTAAATTTTCATGGCGGTCTGAGGTGTAAATAAATCCTTGCAGAAGAGCATGACGTTGCGGGCGCCGGAGATGGACTTGAAGCTCTCGGAGATGGACTGCGCCTTCTTCTGTGTGATTCCGGGAACCTCGCAGAGCCAGTCCGGGTGTTCTTCGATTATTGTAAAGGAGTCCGTGCCGAACATTTCCACGATTTTCTGCGCGGTTTTCGGTCCGATTCCCTTGACAGCTCCCGAGCCGAGGTAGCGGAGTATGTCCCCCTCTTCAGCTGGAAGTGTTTTTTCGTAGGTCTTCACCTCAAACTGCCTGCCATAGACCTTGTGGTTCACCCATTTCCCGTTGGCTGTGATTTTGTCCCCCTCGGTCAGGTAGGGTATGATTCCCGTGATTGTCACCGGATAGCCCTCGGAGTCCTCCAGCTCGCAGACCACGTAGCCGTTGTCGTCGTTCTGGTAAATTATGGAATCCACTATGCCGGAAACAACATCGTCCTCCTGTGGTGGAGAGGGTTCGTTGAGATTTTGCTGTTGTTCGATTTTATTATTCATCAATACATCCGTTTAAATTTCAGTGTAGTACTATTTTACCATAAAACGCTTGCTTTTTCAATAGAAAAAAACCGTCTCCTGAGCGAAACGGCTTTTCTTTGTTAAATTAAATCAATATTCCAGTTCCTGGAAGTTGGTGATAACTCTTTCCATGGCTTTGTTTATAGCCTTAAGAGACTTTGTCGCGCCGGAAACGTAGTCGTTTACTTTATTGTTGTAGAGACTGTTGTACAGGTTTGCGAAGCCTCCGCCCCAGGAGAAGTCAACCGCCCAGTCGTAGGATTTGGTGTCGAATATGATGTTCAGCATCTCAACGGATTCGGTATCGCGCACCAGCTTTGCCGCAAAGAGAACGTCATACAGAGCCGAGCGCACGGTGTCGGTGGAAAGTCCGCAGATCACCTCGAGGATTGTACCTACCTGCTCCGGATCTTCAACGGTCATGGGGACTGCGTAAACTGTGGTCCAGCCGTTTGAGACGTAGTTGCCGTATTTTTCCTGAGTTTCGTCCATCTTGGGCATGGGAAATACGCCGAAGTCGTCAACCATGTCGCGGAAGGAGTTAATCGGTCCCAGCATTCCGCCGGCGAAAACTATATTTCCCTGAATGAACATATCCCAGCCGCCGGTATAGGTCATCTGCTTGTCAACCATGTAGCTGAACAGGGTGTCGATTGCCTTGATGTGGCTCTCGGACAGCACGTTTACTTCAAGTGAGCCGTCCTCGCCTATATCGCAGGACTTTTCGCCCATTGCGTAAATCCAGTGTTTCATGTGGTCGTTTGCCTCAACGTGACCGATCACGTCCTTGCCAACCGTGAGAGTGCCGTCGCCGTCCAAGTCTACCTGGCAGGCCTGAGCCATCTGGTACATCTTCTCGATTGTCCACGTTCCCTCGATTACGTCGGAATACGGAGCCGTGAAGCCGTTGTTTGTGAGCAGGGTCTTGTTTGCGTAGATTACCTCAACCGCAAAGTCGTCGAATACGTTGATGTCGCCGCTGATCCAGTACAGCTTGGAATTGAACAGGGTGAATGTGTCGACTATGTTTTTGTCCCACCAGGGGTTGGTCACGTCCATTGTGCCGATGTTCATCAGATTGAGGTAGTATCCGGCCTGAGCGCCGGGGCCTATGTAGTCCATACGGTTGAGGACCGCGTCATATTCGGTGGTTCCGGCCGTCACCTCGGTCTTGACCCTGTCGCGGATCTGCTCGTCATTGTCGCCGAACTCCGGAACGATTTTAATGTCGATCAACTCCTCCGCGGCGTAGTTCCGGTTGAAGATTGCGTCGTTCAGGGGAGTGCCGTCCTGTTCGTCAGCCCAGACCTCGTTTACATTGGAGCCAACCTCGGGATAGCTGAAGTGCGCGCCGACTCCGGGAGCCAGAACCTTGTATTCAACTCCGCCGAGGTCAACGTCGGCATACTTCTCCTTTATTGTATCCGTGACGGACTTTTCCTCCGCCTCGGTTCCCTCTTCCGTTGATTCAGTCGAGGCTGTGGGCGTGGATTCGCCGCCGGAGTTGGTTTCGTCTTCGTTTACCTTGCTGTCGGAGCAGGATGTCAGGCCTATGCTTCCTATGGTCATGAGCAGAGCAAAAAGCAGAGCGGTTTGTTTTTTCATAACTGATCCTCCTTTTTGTTATATAATAATCATTATATCACGTCATCATTATATAACGTCGGAAGTCTTTTGTCAATCAGTAAATAAGGAAAATTTTCGGCCTTGATTTTGTTAGTTTTAACTAATTAATAACTCTGCCGCCGTCTCAGAACTTAAGGGAATTCCTGATTTCCTCGGCAAAGTCGCGCACTTCCCAACCCACGCCGAGATCCTCACGCCCCATGTGACCGTACGCCGCAAGGTTTCCGTAAATCGGCTTACGCAGATCGAACCGCTTTATGATTGCCGCCGGACGCAAGTCAATTTTTTCGCTTATGAAGTCGGCGAGGACTGAGTCGTCGATTTTGCCGGTGCCGAAGGTGTCAAGCATGACGGAAACGGGACGTGCCACGCCGATAGCATACGCCAGCTGAACCTCAGCCTTCTTTGCCGCACCGGACGCAACCACGTTTTTCGCGATGTATCTCGCCATGTAGGAAGCAGAACGGTCTACTTTTGTCGGGTCCTTGCCGGAGAAAGCGCCGCCGCCGTGACGTGAGTATCCGCCGTAGGTGTCCACGATAATCTTTCGTCCCGTGAGTCCGCTGTCGCCCATTGGTCCTCCGATGACAAACCTACCCGTGGGATTGACGTAGATTTTCGTGTTTTCGTCAAGCATGGCGGCGGGAATGATGGGGCGGATTACCTGCTCGATGATGTCCCGTCGAATGTTGGCGAGGTCTACGTCCGGGTCATGCTGGGACGACACTACAACCGCGTCAACTCTCACGGGAACATCTCCGTCGTATTCCACCGTAATCTGGGTCTTTCCGTCGGGTCTCAGGTAGGGAAGAGTGCCGTTTTTGCGGACCTCAGTCAGACGCTTTGCCATTTTGTGGGCGAGGGAAATTGGCAGGGGCATCAGCTCGGGCGTCTCGTCGCAGGCATAACCGAACATCAGGCCTTGGTCTCCCGCACCTATTTCAAACTCGTCCATCTCACCGGCTTTTGCCTCAGCGGATTTGTCCACACCTAAGGCAATGTCAGCGGACTGTTCGTGAATTGAATTGATGACAGCGCAGGTGGAGCCGTCGAAGCCGAACTTTGCCCGGTTGTATCCTATGTCAAGCACGGTTTTGCGGACGACAGACTGAATGTCAACGTAGCCTGAGGTTGTGATCTCGCCCATTACCATGACAAGTCCGGTAGTGCAGCAGGTCTCGCAGGCGACTCTTGACATGGGGTCGTTTTTCAGCATTTCGTCGAGAATGCGGTCGGAAATCTGGTCGCAGATTTTATCGGGATGTCCTTCGGTCACGGATTCAGATGTAAAAAGCTTCTTCATTTGTGTATCCTCCTGTATCTGCTTATCATAAAAATGGCAAATAAAAAGTGTCCTCAAATCCTTCCCGAGAAAATGAGAACACCATTACTCATCTGTCAGGAATTGGCACCTTGCCCTAATGGGTAGGTTGCCGGGCGTCATAGAGCCAGTCTCTCAGCCACTCTTGATAAGCATATTCTTTTCAGCGTTGATAGTATATCACATCCCGCGCAGGATTGCAATAGCAAAATTGACGAAAATCGCTGTCGGAAAGTGAAAAAATGCGGGAACTCTTGTATGTATTGCCGAATCAGCTCAACGAGAAGGAGCCGCCGAGGGATGTGAAGAAGTACACCAGCGACAATATTCCCACGACCGCCGCCACAGCCAAAACCACGGGTGAGAAGCCGATTTTCTTGCCGTTTGCCGGGATTACCCCTATTACTGACGGATTTTCCGCCGATTTCTGTGTATCTGTTCTGTAGAATCCGGAGTGCTTTACAATTGACGTAATTGGCTTGTAGATGATGAACACCAGTGAGGCGTTGAACAGGGCCTTCGTCAGATTGAAGGGAAGGAGCAGGGTCGGAATCAGCGCCGCAACCTCAGCTGTACTTATACCCATGTAGAACGGCGTAATAATCAGGTTGGCAATCATCATCACAACGGTCATTGAGACGATTGAGGATACCATTCCCACCACGGCTCCGGTGAGGGTGCGCCTACGGGAGTAAATCAGGCTTCCCACGCAGACGAATGCGGAGCTCGACAGCACGTTCATGACGAAGCCGTATAGCTGGGTTGTGCTGATGGTGGCAAGCTCGATAAGTGAGACGATCACCGACATGGCCAGCCCGTAGACCGGACCGAAAATCATGGCTCCCACGGTCATGACGGCGTCCTTTAAGTCAAAGGAAAGAAACGCGGCTTTGAAGTGGAACAGAACGCAGCAGACGTAAGCAAAAGCCGAAAATACGCCCACGGCTACCAATGTGTGTACCTTGTCGGATTTATAAGTAGTTCTTGACATAATATTTTCCCCCAAATGAAATAAAAATTTACATGGGAAAGAAAAAATCCCGCCAATTGCTTTTGTAAAAAGACGGGATGCGTAATATTTGCGTGATAAACGTGTTAATACGCTCTTTTTTCTTCTCTCATCCGGACTTTACCGTTGGTGCAGGAATTTCGCCTGCTCAGCCGCATTACACGGGTCGTGGACTTGAGCTAACCGCTCTCACCACCAGTAAGGAATTTCACCATTTCCCGAATTTTACTTTTGTAAAAGTAATGGCTTCCCGCAGAACGGACTAACCGAACCGGTGAGGAATACTATACCTTCCAAGAATTGCCAAATAAATCAGGGCAAGACGAATCCTGCCCCGATGAAGTTTTTACTTACGCGTCGATTTCGATAACAACGCCGGAGCCTACTGTTCTGCCGCCTTCACGGATAGCGAAACGAAGACCCTTTTCAATAGCGATAGGTGTGATAAGTTCAACTGTCATATCAACGTTATCGCCGGGACGGCACATGTCTGTTCCTTCAGGAAGAGAAATTGTACCGGTAACGTCGGTTGTTCTGAAATAGAACTGCGGTCTGTACCCAGAGAAGAAGGGCTTCTGACGGCCGCCTTCCTTTTCAGTAAGAACGTAAACCTGTCCAACGAACTTGGTGTGAGGATGAATTGTGCCGGGCTTGCAGATAACCTGTCCTCTTTCAACACCCTTCTTGTCGATACCACGGAGAAGAAGACCAACGTTGTCGCCGGCTTCAGCGGAGTCGAGAAGTTTGCGGAACATTTCGATACCAGTGATAACTGTGGACTTCTTTTCTTCGGAAAGACCAACGATTTCAACTGTATCTGCCATCTTGACTGTACCACGTTCTACACGACCTGTAGCAACTGTACCACGGCCTGTGATGGAGAATACGTCCTCG